>NZ_JBHUBS010000029.1:0-67587 GCF_042788835.1 Streptomyces sp. NPDC056883
GAATCGTACCCCTGCGGGGCCTACCCCCTACCCTCCCGTCCACCGTTCCCCAGGCTCCGCCCAGACCCTGTCCACGTGTGGCACCGTGCTCGGGGTCCGGGGCGGAGCCCCGGGGGTCCAGGCGCAGCCGGGTTCCGCACACGTTCAGGGGGTCGCCGCGTGAGCCCGCAGGAGCCGCCGCGCCGGCGGGTGCCCGGGCCCGGGCGGCCCCGGTCCGCCGGGGACCGGGCGCGGGCCGGGGCCCGGCCGGCCGCCAGGCCCGCCACCCGCCGCCCCGCCCCCGCGAGGAAACCGCACACGATCCGGCTCGGCGCCCCCAAGCCCCGGCTGCGGCTGGTCAGCGTCGGGTTGACGATGGTGATGCTGGTGTTCGTCGTACGGCTGCTCCAGGTGCAGGCCGTCGACGCGTCCGCGTACTCCGCCAAGGCCTCCGAGAACCGCTTCGCCAGCTACACCCTGGCCGCCGAGCGCGGAGAGATCACCGACCGCAAGGGCGTCGCGCTCGCCACCAGCGTGGACGCGTACGACATCACCGCGGACCCGCACATGTTCACCGTGCAGGAGAGCAAGGCCCCCGACGCCCCCGAGCAGGCGGCCGCGCTCCTCGCGCCGATCCTCGGCAAGGACGCCAAGGAGCTCACCGCGCGCCTGAAGACGAAGAACACCCGCTACGTCGTCCTCGCCCGCCGCCAGACCCCCCAGGTCTGGAACCAGATCAAGGACCTCAAGAAGGTCTTCGCCGAGAAGGCGACCGCCGACAAGAAGAACAACGGCCCCGGTGCCAACGTCCTGGCCGGCGTGTTCAACGAGAACAGCAGCAAGCGCGTGTACCCGAACGGCGACCTCGCCGCCGGGATACTGGGTTACGTCAACGCCGAGGGCAAGGGCGGCGGCGGCCTGGAGTCCTCCCTCGACAAGAAGCTGTCCGGCAAGGACGGCGAGCTCACGTACGCCCAGTCGGGCGGCCGCCGCGTGCCGACCGCCGGGTCCAGCGAGAAGCCCGCCGTGCCCGGCGAGGACATCGAGCTGACCATCGACCGCGACATCCAGTGGGCCGCGCAGAGCGCCATCACCGAGCAGGTCGCCAAGTCGGAGGCCGACCGCGGGTACGTCATCGTCCAGGACACGACCACCGGTGAGGTCCTCGCCATGGCCAACGCCCCGGGCTTCGACCCCAACGACCTCTCCAAGGCCAGCTCCGCCGCCATGGGCAACGCCGCACTGCAGGACGTGTACGAGCCCGGCTCCACCGCCAAGGTGATGTCGATGGCGGCCGTCCTGGAGGAGAAGAAGGCCGGCCCCGACACCCACGTCGAGGTCCCCAACCGGCTGCACCGCGGCGACCGGCTCTTCAAGGACGACATCGACCACCCGACCTGGTACCTGACCCTCAACGGGGTCCTGGCCAAGTCCTCCAACATCGGCACCATCCTGGCCACCGGCCAGCTCGGCCCGACGCAGCCCGAGTCCAACAAGGTCCTGCACTCGTACCTGGACAAGTTCGGCATCGGCCGGCCCACCGGCCTGAACTACCCCGGCGAGTCCCGGGGCATCCTCGCCAAGCCCGGGGACTGGTCCACTTCACAGCAGTACACGATCCCCTTCGGCCAGGGCCTGTCCCTCAACGCCATGCAGGCGGCCTCCGTGTACTCGACCATCGCCAACGGCGGGGTCCGCATCGCCCCGACCCTGGTCCGCGGCACCAAGGGCCCCGACGGCCGCTTCACCCCGGCCCCGGCGCCCGCGAAGAACCAGGTGGTCAGCAAGGAGACCGCCAAGACCCTCGCGGCCATGCTGGAGTCGGTGGTCGACGACCAGGAGGGCACCGGCACCAAGGCGCGGATCCCCGGCTACCGGGTCGGCGGCAAGACGGGCACCTCCAACCGGGTGGATCCGGCCACCGGCCGCTACAAGGGCTACACCGCTTCCTTCGCGGGCTTCGCACCCGCGGACAACCCCCGCATCACCGTCTACTGCGCCATCCAGAACCCCACCAAGGGCAGTTACTTCGGTGGCCAGATCTGCGGGCCCATCTACAAGAAGGTCATGGAGTTCGCCCTCAAAACCCTCCAGATCGCTCCCACCGGAACCGCCCCCGCCGGACTCCCGGTCACCTACGAACCCGGCGCGCAGCCCGGCCCCCAGCCGAGCCCGCAGCCCGGTCAGTGACCGCCGCCCCGGCCGGCCCGCCCCAGAAAAGCGTGAGGCACCATCAGTGACAACGATCACCCCCGAATCCGGGAACCACGCGTCCGCCGCCCCCGAGGCCGGGCCCTCGCTTCGCGAGCGGCCCGCCGGGCCCGGTACGCTCACCGCCGTGCCCCACGCTGATCAGCCCAGAACCACCCAGAATGACGCACCGGCAGCGCCGCCGGGAGCGCCACGCCCCCTGTCCGTCCGCCCGACCCCCCTCGGCGAGCTGGCGGAGCTGCTGGGAGTCGAAGCCCCCGGCGCCCCGGGCGCCCCAGGCGCGCTGACGCGGATCACCGGCATCACGCACGATTCGCGTGCCGTGCGCCCCGGAGACCTGTACGCGGCCCTGCCGGGCGCCAAGCTGCACGGCGCGGACTTCGCCGCCCAGGCGGCCGCCCTCGGCGCCGCCGCCGTGCTGACCGACCCGGCCGGCGCGGAGCGCGCCGCGGCCACCGGCCTCCCGGTCCTCGCCGTCGCCGACCCGCGCGGCCGGATGGGAGAACTGGCCGCCGCGGTCTACGGACGGCCGGGCGAGGCCCTGCTCCAGATCGGCATCACCGGCACCTCCGGCAAGACCACCACGGCGTACCTCGTCGAGGGCGGCCTGCGCGGCGGCGGACGCACGACGGGGCTCATCGGCACCGTCGAGATGCGCGTCGGCGACGAGCGCATCAAGTCCGAGCGCACCACCCCCGAGGCCACCGACCTGCAGGCGCTGTTCGCGGTCATGCGCGAACGCGGCGTCGAGGCCGTCGCCATGGAGGTCTCCAGCCACGCCCTGGTGCTCGGCCGGGTCGACGGCTGCGTCTTCGACGTGGCCGTCTTCAACAACCTGAGCCCGGAGCACATGGAGTTCCACTCCGACATGGAGGACTACTTCCAGGCCAAGGCGCAGCTCTTCACCGAGCGCCGCGCCCGCCTCGGTGTGGTCAACATCGACGACGAGTACGGCCGCCGCCTGGCCAAGGAGGCGCCGATCCCGGTCGTCACGTTCTCCGCCGCGGGCGACCCGGCGGCCGACTGGCGCGCCGAGGACGTGGTCTCGCGCCACATGGACTCGACCCTGACCCTGGTGGGTCCCGCGGGCGAGCGGGTCACGGCCACCGCCCCGCTGCCCGGCCCGTTCAACGTGGCCAACACCGTCGCCGCCATCGTCACGCTCGCCGCCGCCGGCCTCGACCCGCAGACCGCCGCCGACGGCGTCGCCGCGGTCCCCGGGGTGCCCGGCCGGCTGGAGCGGGTCGACGCGGGACAGCCGTACCTGGCCGTCGTGGACTACGCGCACAAGACGGACGCCGTCGAATCGGTCCTGCGGGCCCTGCGCGAGGTCACCACCGGCAAGCTGCACGTGGTCATCGGCTGCGGCGGCGACCGCGACACCACCAAGCGGGCCCCGATGGGCGCCGCGGCCGCCCGGTTCGCCGACACCGCCGTACTGACCTCCGACAACCCGCGCTCCGAGGACCCCCTCGCGATCCTCGCCGCGATGTTCCGGGGCGCCGTGTCCGTACCGCCCGCCGAGCGGGGCGCCGTCCTCGTCGACGCCGACCGGGCGGCGGCCATCGCCACCGCCGTCGCGCGCGCCGAGGCGGGAGACACCGTGCTGGTGGCCGGCAAGGGCCACGAGCAGGGCCAGGACACCGCGGGCGTCGTACGCCCCTTCGACGACCGGGCGGTCCTGCGCGCGGCCATCGAGACCCAAGCACGCCAGCGTTCCCGACAGGCCGAGGTGAACCAGTGATCGCCCTTTCCCTCGCCGAGATCGCCGACATCACCGGCGGGCAACCCCACGACATACCGGATCCGTCCGTCACGGTCACCGGTCCCGTGGTCTACGACTCCCGCGAGGTCCAGGCAGGCAGCCTGTTCGCCGCCTTCGTCGGGGAGCGGGTGGACGGCCACGACTACGCCGAACGCGCCCTGGCCTCCGGCGCGGTGGCCGTCCTCGCGACCCGGCCCGTCGGCGTCCCGGCCATCGTCGTCCCCGACGTGGTGGCCGCCCTCGGCGCGCTCGCCCGTTCCGTCGTCGAACGGCTGGGCACCGACGTCGTGGCCCTCACCGGCTCCGCAGGCAAGACCTCCACCAAGGACCTGATCGCCCAGGTCCTGCAGCACCACGCGCCGACCGTGTGGACCCCGGGGAACCTCAACAACGAGATCGGCCTGCCGATCACGACGCTGCGGGTCACCGAGGACACGCAGCACCTGGTCCTGGAGATGGGTGCCCGCGGCATCGGCCACATCGCCTACCTCACCGGACTGACGCCCCCGCGCATCGGCCTGGTCCTCAACGTCGGCACCGCGCACATCGGGGAGTTCGGCGGCCGGGAGCAGATCGCGCAGGCCAAGGGCGAGCTCGTCGAGGCCCTGCCGTCCGAGGCGGAAGGCGGCATCGCCGTCCTCAACGCCGATGACCTGCTGGTACGTGCCATGGCCGGGCGCACGAAGGCCCGTACGGTGTTCTTCGGCGAGGCCGAGGACGCCGACATCAGGGCCACCGAAGTCCGGATGACGGACAGAGGACAGCCTTCCTTCACATTGCGAACACCGACCGGGTGCAGCGACGTGACCTTGCGGCTGTACGGTGAGCACCACGTGTCGAACGCGCTCGCCGCGGCCGCCGTCGCCCACGTACTGGGCATGTCCGTCGAGGAGATCGCCACCGCGCTCTCCGGGGCGGGCAGCCTGTCCCGGTGGCGGATGGAGGTCACCGAGCGGGCGGACGGCGTGACGATCGTCAACGACGCCTACAACGCAAACCCCGAGTCCATGCGGGCCGCACTGCGCGCACTCGCCGCGATGGGCGGTGCCGGCAAGGCGAACGGGGGGCGCACGTGGGCGGTGCTCGGCCCGATGGCCGAGCTCGGGGACGACGCGCTCGCCGAGCACGACGCGGTCGGACGGCTTGTCGTCCGGCTCAACGTGAGCAAGCTGGTCGCGGTCGGGGGCAGGGAAGCCTCCTGGCTGCAACTGGGCGCATATAACGAGGGTTCGTGGGGTGAGGAGTCGGTGCTCGTGTCCGACGCGCAGGCGGCGGTCGACCTGTTGCGCAGTGAACTGCGCCCGGGAGACGTCGTGCTGGTGAAGGCTTCCAGGTCAGCCGGCCTGGAGCGGGTGGCCCAGGCCCTGCTCGACGGCGAGGTCGCCGGCCGATGAGGCAGATCCTGTTCTCCGGAGTCATCGGACTCTTCCTCACGCTCATCGGCACCCCGCTGCTGATCAAGGGTCTGGCCCGCAAGGGCTACGGCCAGTTCATCCGGGACGACGGGCCGCGCGGTCACGCCGGGAAGAAGGGCACGCCCACCATGGGTGGTATCTCCTTCATCCTGGCCACGCTGATCGCGTACGCCCTCACCAAGGTGATCACCGGCAGCCAGCCGACCTTCTCCGGCCTCCTCGTCCTCTTCCTGATGGCGGGCATGGGCGTGGTCGGCTTCCTCGACGACTACATCAAGATCGTCAAGCAGCGTTCGCTCGGTCTGCGGGCCAAGGCCAAGATGGCCGGCCAGCTGATCGTCGGCATCGCCTTCGCGGTGCTCGCACTGCAGTTCAAGGACGCGCGCGGACTCGCCCCCGCCTCCACCAAGCTGTCGTTCGTCACGGACTTCGGCTGGTCGATCGGCCCGGTGCTGTTCGTGGTCTGGGCGCTGTTCATGATCCTGGCGATGTCCAACGGCGTGAACCTGACCGACGGTCTCGACGGCCTGGCCACCGGCGCCGCCGTGATGGTCTTCGGCGCCTACACCTTCATCGGCGTCTGGCAGTACCAGGAGTCGTGCGCCAACGCGCAGACCCTGACCAACCCGGCCGCCTGCTTCGAGGTGCGCGACCCACTGGACCTCGCGGTCGTCGCCGCCGCCCTGATGGGCGCCTGCTTCGGCTTCCTGTGGTGGAACACCTCGCCCGCCAAGATCTTCATGGGCGACACCGGATCGCTGGCCCTCGGCGGCGCGCTCGCCGGCCTCGCGATCTGCTCCCGCACGGAGTTCCTGATGGCGCTCCTCGGCGGCCTGTTCGTCCTGATCACCATGTCGGTCGTCATCCAGGTCGGCTCCTTCAAGCTGACCGGCAAGCGCGTCTTCCGGATGGCACCGCTGCAGCACCACTTCGAACTCAAGGGATGGTCCGAAGTCCTGGTCGTCGTGCGGTTCTGGATCATCCAGGGCATGTGCGTGATCGTGGGCCTCGGCGTCTTCTACGCGGGATGGGCAGCCGACAAGTGACCGCCTGGCACGGCAAGAACATCACCGTCGCCGGCCTCGGCGTGAGCGGCATCAGTGCCGCCCGCGCCCTGGCCGGCCTCGGCGCGGTCGTCACCGTCGTGGACGGCGGCGACAGCGAGGGCCACCGCGCACGGGCCGCGGAGCTGGAGGCGGCGGGCATCTCCGTACGCCTGGGCGACGCGCAGACCCTGCCCGAGGGCACCGAACTGGTCGTCACCTCGCCGGGCTGGAAGCCCGACAGCCCCCTGTTCGCGGCCGCGGCCGCGGCGGGCGTGGACGTCGTGGGCGACGTGGAGATCGCGTGGCTGCTGCGCGGTCCGGACGCCGCCCCCTGGCTGGCGATCACCGGAACCAACGGCAAGACCACCACCACCCAGATGCTCGCCTCGATCCTCCGGGCGGCCGGGCTCCGTACGGCGGCCGTCGGCAACATCGGCACCCCGATCATCGACGTGGTGCTCGGCGAGGAGCAGTACGACGTACTCGCCGTCGAGCTCTCCAGCTACCAGCTGCACTGGGCGCCCTCGGTGCGCCCGCACTCCGCGGCCGTCCTGAACCTGGCCCCGGACCACCTCGACTGGCACGGCTCGATGGAGGCGTACGCCGCCGACAAGGGCCGGATCTACGAGGGCAACACCGTGGCCTGCGTCTACAACGCGGCGGACAAGGCCACCGAGGACCTGGTCGTCGAGGCGGACGTGGAAGAGGGCTGCCGGGCCATCGGCTTCACCCTCGGCGCCCCTGGCCCCTCCATGTTCGGCGTCGTCGACGGCATCCTCGTCGACCGGGCCTTCGTGGAGAACCGGCAGAAGAACGCCCAGGAACTCGCCGAGGTCGCGGACGTCAACCCGCCGGCCCCGCACAACATCGCCAACGCCCTCGCCGCCGCGGCCCTGGCCCGCGCCTTCGGCGTGGAGCCGCGCGCCGTCCGCGACGGACTGCGCGACTTCCGCCCGGACGCCCACCGGGTCAGCCACGTGGACGAGGTGGGCGGAGTCACGTACGTGGACGACTCCAAGGCCACCAACACCCACGCCGCGGAAGCCTCCCTGGCGGCCTTCGAGTCGGTGGTCTGGATCGCCGGCGGCCTCGCCAAGGGCGCGACCTTCGACGAGCTCGTCCAGAAGGCCGCGAAGCGGCTGCGGGGCGTCGTGCTCATCGGCGCCGACCGGGCCCTGATCGCCGAGGCACTGGCGCGACACGCCCCGGAGGTCCCGGTCGTGGACCTCGCACGGACCGACACTGGGGCGATGCTCGCGGCGGTCCGGGAAGCGGCCCGGCTCGCGGAGCCCGGGGACACGGTTCTGCTGGCACCTGCCTGTGCCTCGATGGACATGTTCGCGAACTACAGCAAGCGTGGGGACGCGTTCGCCGACGCGGTGCGCGAACTGGCCGCCGAGCAGGCCTAGGTCCGGCTCGATCCAGGGCAGGTTCCCTCCGGCCGACCGGCTGCTCGCCTCGTACGAGTTGGAGGGGAAGATCACAGATGCCGGCCAAGCAAGTGCTGCCGGGGCGGCGGCCGTCCGCCGACAAGACCGCCAAGGCTGCCCAGTCCGCCAAAGAGGGCAAGGGTGCCAAACCCGGCGCTCCCAGGGCCGGCAGGGGAGTGCTGGGCCGCGGACGCCCCGCGGCGCGTCCCGGGCGGCCCGCCGGGGGCGGGCCGCTGACCCGGCTGCGGCGCACGCAACGGCAGCTGCGCCGGGCCTGGGACCGGCCCCTCACGGCGTATTACCTGATCTTCGGCAGCTCGTTGCTCATCACCGTGCTCGGCCTGGTGATGGTCTACTCGGCCTCCATGATCAAGGCGCTCCAGCTCGGCCTGGGCGACGCGTACTTCTTCAAGAAGCAGTTCCTGGCGGCCGCGATCGGCACCGGACTGCTGCTGATCGCCTCCCGGATGCCCGTCAAGCTCCACCGGGCCCTGTCCTATCCGGTGCTCACCGGCACGCTCTTCCTGATGGTCCTGGTCCAGGTGCCCGGGATAGGGGTGTCGATCAACGGCAACCAGAATTGGATCTCCCTTGGTGGTCCGTTCATGCTCCAGCCCAGTGAGTTCGGCAAACTGGCCCTCATCCTCTGGGGCGCCGACCTGTTGGCGCGCAAGGGCGACAAGGACCTGCTGAGCCAGTGGAAACACCTGCTGGTGCCGCTGGTCCCGGTCACCTTCCTGCTGCTCGGGCTCATCATGCTGGGCGGGGACATGGGCACCGCGATGATCCTCGGCGCCATCCTGTTCGGCCTGTTGTGGCTGGCCGGAGCCCCGACGCGGATGTTCGCGGCGGTCCTGGCCTGCGGGGGCGTGCTCGTCGCGCTGCTCATCAAGACCAGCCCGCACCGCATGGACCGGCTCCAGTGCATCGGGGTGACCGAACTGCCCGAGAACGGCCTGTGCTGGCAGGCCGTCCACGGAATCTACGCCCTCGCATCGGGCGGATGGTTCGGTTCCGGACTGGGTGCCAGTGTGGAAAAATGGGGGCAACTGCCAGAGGCCCACACCGACTTCATCTTCGCCATCACCGGTGAGGAACTGGGTCTGGCGGGGACGCTGTCGGTGCTCGCCCTGTTCGCGGCCCTAGGCTATGCGGGTATCCGCGTGGCCGGACGCACGGAGGACCCCTTCGTACGGTTTGCCGCGGGAGGCGTGACCACCTGGATCACGGCGCAAGCCGTGATCAACATCGGTGCGGTACTCGGTCTGCTGCCGATCGCCGGGGTCCCGCTCCCGCTGTTCTCCTACGGCGGGTCGGCCCTGCTGCCGACCATGTTCGCGGTCGGACTTCTCATCGCCTTCGCGCGGGAGGAGCCGGCGGCACGGGCGGCGCTCGCGATGCGGAGGCCCAAGAACGGCCGGCCGCGGACCGGGCAGAGATGGAAGTCGATGAGACGGCGCGTCAAGAAGCGTCCGTCCGGAGAGCGGTGAATTTCGGTGCATGTCGTACTCGCCGGTGGGGGGACCGCCGGCCACATCGAGCCGGCGCTGGCCCTCGCGGACGCCCTGCGCAGGCAGGACCCTTCCGTGGGCATCACCGCCCTCGGCACCGAACGCGGACTCGAAACCCGCCTGGTGCCCGAGCGCGGCTACGAGCTGGGACTGATCCCGGCCGTCCCGTTGCCCCGTAGGCCCACGCCCGAGCTGATCACCGTCCCAGGACGGCTGCGCGGCACCATCAAGGCCGCGGAGGAGATCCTGATCCGCACCAAGGCCGACTGCGTCGTCGGATTCGGCGGCTACGTGGCGCTGCCCGGCTACCTCGCGGCCAAGCGCCTCGGAGTGCCGATCATCGTCCACGAGGCCAATGCCCGGCCGGGACTGGCCAACAAGATCGGCTCCCGGTACGCGTTCGCCGTCGCGGTCTCCACCCCCGACAGCAAACTACGCGGCGCCCGCTACGTGGGCATCCCGCTGCGCCGCTCCATCTCCACCCTCGACCGGGCACTGGTCCGCCCGGAGGCGCGCGCCGCCTTCGGCCTGGACCCCAACCTGCCGACGCTGCTGGTCTCCGGCGGCTCGCAGGGCGCCCGCCGCCTCAACGAGGTGATCGAGCAGGTCGCGCCGACCCTCCAGCGCTCCGGGGTCCAGATCCTGCACGCGGTCGGCCCGAAGAACGAACTGCCGCGTGTCGACAACATGCCCGGGATGCCGCCGTATGTGCCGGTACCGTACGTGGACCGGATGGATCTCGCGTACGCCGCCGCCGACATGATGCTGTGCCGCGCGGGCGCGATGACCGTCGCCGAACTGTCCGCCGTCGGGCTGCCCGCCGCCTACGTCCCGCTGCCCATCGGCAACGGCGAACAGCGGCTCAACGCCCAGCCGGTGGTCAAGGCCGGCGGCGGCCTGCTCGTGGACGACGCGGAACTGACGCCCCAGTGGGTGCAGAGCCAGGTCCTCCCGGTGCTCGCCGACCCGCACCGGCTGTACGAGATGTCCCGCGCCGCCGCCGAGTTCGGCCGCCGGGACGCGGACGAGCTGCTCGTCGGCATGGTGTACGAGGCGATCGCAGCCAACAGAGCCCGCTGACGCGGGAAGCACCGACGCAGGAGGCACAGGAGTGGCCGGAGCGAGCACCGCGCAGCGTGGCGGTCCGGGAGCCGCCGGGAAGGGCTCCGGCCCCCTCAAGCGGCTGGGGACCCCGAAGGCCCCCAAATCGCCGAAGCCGCCCAAGGGATCCGGCCCCGGGGGACCCCGCGGGCCGCGCCCCGGCGGGCGGCTCCCGGGAGGGCTGCGGCGGGGGCCCCTCGTGGTCGCCGGCGTGGTCCTCGCGCTGCTCCTGGCCGCCGGCTGCACCTGGGTGCTCTACGGGTCCTCCTGGCTCCGGGTCGAGAAGGTCACCGCCACCGGCACCGAGGTCCTGACCCGGGACCAGGTGCTGGCGGCGGCGGGCGTTCCGGTCGGGGCGCCCCTGGTGTCCGTGGACACCGACGAGATCGAAGCCCGGCTCCGCGGTCGCCTGCCCCGTATCGATTCGGTCGATGTGGTGCGGGCCTGGCCGCACGGAATCGGGTTGAAGGTGACGGAACGCAAGCCCGTTCTGCTCATCAAGAAGGAAGCGCAGTTCGTGGAAGTGGACGCTTCCGGTGTGCGATTCGACACGGTCGGACAAGCACCGGCGGGCGTTCCGCTCCTCGAGCTGAGCTCCCAGCAGTCTCCGAGCGGCCGCCGTTTCGACGAGGAACGGCTGCTGCGCGAGGCCGTCGAGATCGCCGGCGTCCTCCCGGAATCCGTCCGCAAGGAGACCGTGCAGGTCAAGGTCCGGTCCTACGACTCGGTGGTACTGGAGTTGACCGGCGGCCGGTCGGTGGTCTGGGGGAGCGGTGAACAGGGCGAGGCGAAGGGCCGCGCACTGACAGCGCTCCTGAAGGCCTCGCCCAAGGCTGACCGATTCGACGTGAGCGTCCCCACCGCCCCCGCGGTGTCCGGTAGTTGACGTCCGGTCGAACAGCGTCGCACCCTGGTTGGCCACCGATACGGGTGATCACATAGGGTGAAAAGAAAAACGGGAGGTTCGGCGTGTTCGTTGAACACGCGCTACTTGTCGACTTAGTGTCCTGTTCGGAAGAGTCCAAGGAACAGACACACTCATAACCCTAAACTTCAGGGTTAGGGTTCGGGTCGGCGTGTACGGACCGTCCCAATTTCGGCATCAGTCGTCGCACCGCAGGCCCGCGAGGCGAACGACACGTAACTCGAGGCGAGAGGCCTTCGACGTGGCAGCACCGCAGAACTACCTCGCAGTCATCAAGGTCATCGGTGTCGGCGGCGGTGGTGTCAATGCCATCAACCGAATGATCGAGGTCGGTCTCAAGGGCGTCGAGTTCATCGCCATCAACACAGACGCCCAGGCGCTGTTGATGAGCGACGCCGACGTCAAGCTCGACGTCGGCCGGGAACTCACCCGGGGTCTCGGCGCCGGCGCCAACCCCGATGTCGGCCGCAAGGCGGCAGAGGACCACCGCGAGGAGATCGAGGAGGTCCTCAAGGGGGCCGACATGGTCTTCGTCACCGCCGGCGAAGGCGGCGGCACCGGAACGGGCGGCGCACCCGTCGTCGCCAACATCGCGCGCTCGCTGGGCGCCCTGACGATCGGTGTGGTCACCCGGCCGTTCACCTTCGAGGGCCGGCGCCGCGCGAACCAGGCCGAGGACGGCATCGCCCAGCTCCGCGAGCAGGTCGACACCCTCATCGTCATCCCCAACGACCGCCTGCTGTCCATCTCGGACCGCCAGGTCAGCGTCCTCGACGCCTTCAAGTCGGCGGACCAGGTCCTGCTGTCCGGCGTCCAGGGCATCACCGACCTCATCACCACTCCGGGTCTGATCAACCTCGACTTCGCGGACGTCAAGTCCGTGATGTCCGAGGCGGGCTCGGCCCTGATGGGCATCGGCTCGGCCCGCGGCGACGACCGCGCGGTGGCCGCGGCCGAGATGGCGATCTCCTCGCCGCTGCTGGAAGCGTCCATCGACGGTGCCCGTGGCGTGCTGCTCTCCATCTCCGGCGGCTCGGACCTCGGTCTCTTCGAGATCAACGAGGCCGCGCAGCTGGTGAGCGAGGCCGCGCACCCCGAGGCGAACATCATCTTCGGAGCCGTCATCGACGACGCGCTCGGCGACGAGGTACGGGTCACCGTCATCGCGGCCGGGTTCGACGGCGGACAGCCCCCGGCCCGCCGCGACAACGTCATCGGCGCGGCCTCCACCAAGCGCGAGGAGCCGGCCCCGGCTCCGGTCCGTGCCGCCGAGCCGGCCCGCCCGGCCTTCGGCGGACTCGGCTCGGTCACCCCGCGCGAGGAGCCGGTCCGCAGCGAGCCGGTCCCGGTCGCCGAGGCTCCGGCCCCGCAGGTCCCGACGGCCCGGCCGTACCAGGACAGCCCGGCCGAGGAACTGGACGTTCCGGACTTCTTGAAGTGACCCTGGAGCAGTACAGCGAGAGCGGCGCCCACTTCGCCTTCACCGACCGGTGGGGCGGGGTGAGCGCCGTTCCGTACGAGGAGCTCAATCTCGGCGGCGCGGTCGGAGACGACCCGGCCGCCGTTCGTGCGAACCGGACCGCCGCGGCGAAGGCGCTGGGCATCGCGCCGGACCGGGTGGTCTGGATGAACCAGGTGCACGGCCGGGACGTGGCGGTGGTCGACGGCCCCTGGGGCCCGGACCGGGAGGAGATCCCGGCGGTGGACGCGGTGGTGACCGCCCGTCGGGGGCTCGCCCTCGCGGTCCTCACCGCCGACTGCACGCCCGTCCTGCTCGCCGACCCCGTGGCCGGTGTCGCGGGAGCCGCCCACGCCGGGCGGCCCGGGCTGGTCGCCGGAGTCGTGGGCGCCGCCGTCGAGGCGATGGTCTCGCTCGGAGCGGACCCCGCACGCATGGTGGCCCGTACCGGACCGGCGGTGTGCGGACGGTGTTACGAGGTTCCCGCCGAGATGCGGGCGGCGGTCGCCGAGGTGGTGCCGGCCGCGTACGCCGAGACGAGCTGGGGAACACCGGCCGTCGACGTGGTGGCCGGAGTGCACGCCCAGCTCGCGGAGGCGGGGGTGGCCGACATCGGCCGGTCCCCGGTCTGCACACTGGAGTCGCGGGACCACTTCTCGTACCGCCGCGACCGGATGACCGGGCGGCTTGCCGGATATGTCTGGTTGGACTGAAGAATGACGGATCGTAAGTCCGAGCTCGCCGCGAACCTCGCGCAGGTGGAGGAGCGGATCGGGGCCGCCTGCGCGGCCGCCGGGCGCAAGCGGGAAGAGGTGACCCTCATCGTGGTCACCAAGACCTACCCGGCGAGCGACGTACGACTGCTGGCGGACCTGGGGGTCCGTCACGTGGCGGAAAACCGGGACCAGGACGCGGCCCCCAAGGCCGAGGCCTGTGCGGATCTGCCCCTCACCTGGCACTTCGTCGGTCAGTTGCAGACGAACAAAGTCCGTTCGGTGGCGGGATACGCGCACCTCGTGCAGTCCGTCGACCGCCCCAAGCTCATCACGGCCCTCTCGGCGGCCGCGGAAGGCGCCGGACGGGAACTGGGCTGCCTGGTGCAGATCGCCCTCGACGCCGAGTCGGGCGAACGGGGGGCCCGCGGCGGCGCGGCGCCCGAGCAGCTCGCCGAGTTGGCGGACCTCGTGGCCGCGGCTCCCGGACTGCGCATCGGCGGTCTCATGACGGTCGCTCCGCTGGCCGGGCGCTACGCGGGACGCGAACAGGCGGCCTTCGAGCGGCTGGTGGAATTGTCATCCCGCCTGCGCGCGGACCATCCGGCTGCCACGATGGTGTCGGCCGGGATGAGCGCAGACCTGGAACAGGCCGTTGCGGCCGGTGCGACACATGTACGCGTCGGCACTGCGGTACTCGGCGCGAGACCCCGGCTCGGGTAACGTCGCGAAGAAAGTCGGACCACAGCAGAAAATATGGTCATTTCCGCTGATGAGCGGACAGGCCACGTGGATCGCGGGCAGTTGGTGACATTCGTGACACGGCGAGACACCTGCGACAGGGCGATCCACCACAGAGCGGAGGACTCAGAGAATGGCCGGCGCGATGCGCAAGATGGCGGTCTACCTCGGCCTCGTGGAGGACGACCGGTACGACAACCCGGGGTACGACCCCGACGACGAGTTCGAACCCGAGCCGGAGCCGGAACGGGAGCGTCGTCGACAGCAACCCGTTTCGCATCAAACGCCCGTATCGGACGAACCGGTACGAGTTGCCCAGCCCCCGGCACCAAGAGAACCCCTCCCAATGCCGGTTGAAAACGGACGTCCTGCGCGAATCGCCCCCGTGGCGTCCATCACACCCGAACGCTCGAATCTGGAGAAGAACGCCCCCGTGATCATGCCCAAGGTCGTCTCCGAGCGGGAGCCGTACCGCATCACGACGCTGCACCCCCGGACCTACAACGAGGCCCGTACCATCGGGGAACACTTCCGTGAGGGCACTCCGGTGATCATGAATCTCACGGAGATGGACGACACGGACGCGAAGCGTCTGGTCGACTTCGCCGCCGGTCTCGTCTTCGGTCTGCACGGCAGCATTGAACGCGTGACACAGAAGGTGTTCCTGCTGTCTCCTGCTAACGTCGATGTCACGGCGGAGGACAAGGCCCGCATCGCGGAGGGCGGGTTCTTCAACCAAAGCTAGACCGATCCGTCAGATACGGGACCGGGTACAGGGCGGAAGCAGGGGAGAGGGAAGCGCGGGATGGGCGTAGCACTGCAAGTGGTTTACATCGCGCTGATGTGCTTCCTCATCGTGCTGATCTTCCGACTGGTCATGGACTACGTGTTCCAGTTCGCACGTTCATGGACACCCGGCAAGGCGATGGTGGTCGTTCTGGAGGCCACCTACACTGTCACCGATCCACCGCTCAAGCTCCTTCGGCGGCTCATCCCGCCGTTGCGTCTCGGGGGCGTGGCACTCGACCTGTCCTTCTTCGTTCTGATGATCATCGTTTACATCCTCATCAGTTTCGTGAGCACCGCTGCGAGAAGCGTGTGAACGATGAGCTTCCCCGCAGGCGCGGGGACAGTCCCGATACGGTCCTGCCGACTGCCGACGACTACGTAGAGGTGAAGAAGACATGCCGCTGACTCCCGAGGACGTGCGGAACAAGCAGTTCACGACCGTCCGCCTGCGAGAAGGCTATGACGAGGACGAGGTCGACGCCTTCCTCGACGAGGTCGAGTCCGAACTGACGCGCCTGCTGCGCGAGAACGAGGACCTGCGGGCCAAGCTGGCGGCCGCCACGCGTGCCGCTGCGCAGAACCAGCAGCAGCAGGGCATGCGCAAGCCCGAGCCCCAGGACCAGCGTGGCCCCGGCGCCCCCGTGCCCGCGGCCATATCCGGCCCCCCGCAGCAGCAGCCCCCGATGGGTCCGCCGCAGCTCCAGGGCGGCCCGCCCCAGCTTCCGGCCGGCCCCGGTGGGCACGGTCCGCAGGGCCCCGGCCCGATGGGCGGCCCCATGCAGCAGCACACCATGGGTGGGCAGCAGCAGATGGGTCAGCAGGGCATGCAGCAGGGCATGGGCCAGGGTCCCGGCCCGATGGGCAACCCCATGCAGCAGCAGCAGTCCATGGGCGGCCAGAACCAGCTCGGCCAGCAGATGCAGCCGATGGGTCAGCAGATGCAGCCGATGGGCCAGCAGATGCAGCCCATGGGTCAGCAGATGCACCAGCAGCAGCAGCCCCAGCAGCTTCCGCAGCAGGGTCCCGGTGGCGACAGCGCCGCCCGCGTCCTGTCGCTCGCGCAGCAGACCGCCGACCAGGCGATCGCGGAGGCCCGCTCCGAGGCCAACAAGATCGTCGGCGAGGCCCGGTCGCGCGCCGAGGGCCTGGAGCGGGACGCCCGCGCCAAGGCCGACGCGCTGGAGCGGGACGCGCAGGAGAAGCACCGCGTCGCGATGGGCTCCCTGGAGTCCGCCCGCGCCACGCTGGAGCGCAAGGTCGAGGACCTGCGGGGCTTCGAGCGTGAGTACCGCACCCGTCTGAAGTCCTACCTGGAATCGCAGCTGCGCCAGCTGGAGACGCAGGCCGACGACTCGCTGGCTCCGCCGCGGAACCCCGCCGGTCCCGCGCTGCCGCCGTCGCCGACCCCGTCGATGGCTCCGGCCGGTGCGATGCACTCCATGGGTGGTCCGTCGATGGGTGGCCCGTCGCCGATGGGCGGTCCGTCGCCGATGTCCCCCTCCTACGGTGGTGGCCAGCAGCAGATGTCCCCGGCGATGACGCAGCCGATGGCTCCGGTGCGGCCGGCTGGTCCGCAGCCGATGCAGCAGGCGCCGTCTCCCATGCGGGGCTTCCTGATCGACGAGGACGACAACTAAGCGGTAGCCGTCGGCAGACGGTTCGGGCCGGGCCCGGTTCCCCTTCGGGGGCACCGGGCCCGGCCCGTTTCCGTCCCCGGGCGGTACGTCGGCCCGCGGGCCGGGGCAGGCGCCGCTGCGCGGGCAAGGTCCCCTACCCGCCCTTCGCCCGTTCCCCGGGCTGCGCCCGGACCCCCCTGGGGCTCCGCCCCGGACCCCGCGCCTCAAACGCCGGCGAGGCTGGAATTGCCCTGCGGGCAATCCAGCCCGCCCGGCGTTTGAGGGCACGGGCGCGGAGCGCACGTACGGGGTCCGGGCAGAGCCCGGGAAACGGTGAAAGGGCGGGGCGGCGAGAAGAAACAGCTGTGGCCCGGCACCCCCCCCAGGAGGGGGGCCGGGCCACGGGCCGGAGGGGGCTACGCCTTGCGGAGGCGGAAGGTCAGGCCGAGGGGCTCGTCCGTGAAGGGGTCGCCGTACGTGGCGTCCGCGTCGCCGGACGCGTAGTCCGTCGCCAGGACCTCGTCGGCGATGAGGGACGCGTGGTCCGTGAGCGCCGCCACCAGCTCCGGGTCCGACGAGGACCAGCGCAGGGCGATCCGGTCCGCGACGTCCAGGCCGGAGTTCTTCCGGGCCTCCTGGATCAGGCGGATCGCATCACGCGCCAGGCCCGCGAGCCGCAGCTCCGGAGTGATCTCCAGGTCCAGGGCCACCGTCGCGCCGGAGTCGGACGCCACCGACCAGCCCTCGCGCGGGGTCTCCGTGATGATGACCTCCTCGGGGGTGAGGGCGACGGTCTCGCCGTTCACCTCCACCGAGGCTTCGCCGGAGCGCAGGGCCAGGGACAGCGCCGCCGCGTCGGCCGCGGCCACCGCCTTCGCCACGTCCTGCACGCCCTTGCCGAAGCGCTTGCCCAGCGCGCGGAAGTTCGCCTTGGCCGTGGTGTCGACCAGGGAGCCGCCGACCTCCGAGAGGGAGGCCAGCGAGGAGACGTTCAGCTCCTCCGTGATCTGCGAGTGCAGCTCGGGGGAGAGGGTCTCGAAGCCCGATACGGCGACCAGCGCGCGGGAGAGCGGCTGGCGGGTCTTCACGCCCGACTCGGCCCGCGTGGCGCGGCCCAGCTCCACGAGGCGGCGTACCAGCAGCATCTGCCGGGACAGCTCCGGGTCGATCGCCGAGGCGTCCGGGACCGGCCAGGTGGTCAGGTGCACCGACTCCGGGGCGTCCGGGGTGACCGGGACGACCATGTCCTGCCAGACCCGCTCCGTGATGAAGGGGGTGAGGGGGGCCAGGAGGCGGGTGACCGTCTCCACGACCTCGTGCAGGGTGCGCAGCGCGGCCGCGTCGCCCTGCCAGAAGCGGCGGCGGGAGCGGCGGACGTACCAGTTCGAGAGGTCGTCCACGAAGGAGGAGAGGAGCTTGCCGGCGCGCTGGGTGTCGTACGCCTCCATCGCCTCGGTGACCTCGGTCGTGAGGGTGTGGAGCTCCGAGAGCAGCCAGCGGTCCAGGACCGTGCGGTCCGCGGGCGCCGGGTCGGAGGCCGACGGGGCCCAGTTCGACGTGCGGGCGTACAGGGCCTGGAAGGCGACCGTGTTCCAGTACGTGAGGAGCGTCTTGCGGACGACCTCCTGGATCGTTCCGTGGCCGACGCGGCGCGCCGCCCACGGGGAGCCGCCGGCCGCCATGAACCAGCGGACGGCGTCCGCGCCGTGCGTGTCCATCAGCTGGATCGGCTCGAGGGTGTTGCCCAGGTGCTTGGACATCTTGCGGCCGTCCTCGGCGAGGATGTGGCCCAGGCAGACCACGTTCTCGTAGGAGGACTTGTCGAAGACGAGGGTGCCGACCGCCATCAGCGTGTAGAACCACCCGCGCGTCTGGTCGATGGCCTCCGAGATGAACTGCGCCGGGTAGCGCTTCTCGAAGATCTCCTTGTTCTTGTGCGGGTAGCCCCACTGCGCGAACGGCATCGAGCCCGAGTCGTACCAGGCGTCGATGACCTCCGGCACGCGGACCGAGGTGAGCGTGCAGCCCTCCGCCGTGCAGGGGAAGGTGACCTCGTCGATGTACGGGCGGTGCGGGTCCAGGTTCGACTGGTCCGTGCCCGTCAGGTCGCTCAGCTCCGCGAGCGATCCCACGCAGGTCAGGTGGTTCTCCTCGCAGCGCCAGATGGGCAGCGGGGTGCCCCAGTAGCGGTTGCGGGACAGCGCCCAGTCGATGTTGTTGTTCAGCCAGTCGCCGAAGCGGCCCTGCTTGACGGAGTCCGGGAACCAGTTGGTCTTCTCGTTCTCCCGCAGCATCGCGTCCTTGACGGCGGTGGTGCGGACGTACCAGGACGGCTGTGCGTAGTAGAGCAGGGCGGTGTGGCAGCGCCAGCAGTGCGGGTAGCTGTGCTCGTAGGCGATGTGCTTGAAGAGCAGGCCGCGCGCGTCGAGGTCGGCGGTCAGCTTCTCGTCGGCCTTCTTGAAGAAGACCCCGCCGACCAGCGGGACCTCTTCCTCGAAGGTGCCGTCGGGGCGGACCGGGTTCACGACGGGCAGGCCGTACGCGCGGCAGACCGCGAGGTCGTCGGCGCCGAAGGCGGGGGACTGGTGGACCAGACCGGTGCCGTCCTCGGTCGTGACGTACTCGGCGTTCACGACGTAGTGGGCCTCGGCCGGGAACTCCACCAGGTCGAAGGGGCGCTGGTAGGTCCAGCGCTCCATCTCCTTGCCCGTGAAGGACTCGCCGGTGGCCTCCCAGCCCTCGCCGAGGGACTTTTCGAGGAGGGGCTGGGCGACGACCAGCTTCTCTTCCCCATTGGTCGCGACGACGTACGTGACGTCGGGGTGCGCGGCCACGGCGGTGTTGGACACCAGGGTCCAGGGGGTGGTCGTCCAGACCAGCAGCGCCGCCTCGCCCGCGAGCGGGCCGGAGGTCAGCGGGAAGCGGACGTAGACCGAGGGGTCGACGACCGTCTCGTAGCCCTGGGCCAGCTCGTGGTCCGAGAGGCCGGTGCCGCAGCGGGGGCACCAGGGGGCGACGCGGTGGTCCTGGGTGAGCAGGCCCTTGTTGAAGATCTCCTTGAGCGACCACCACACGGACTCGACGTACTCGGGGTCCATGGTGCGGTAGGCGTCGTCCAGGTCGACCCAGTAGCCCATCCGGTTCGTGAGCTCGGTGAACGCGTCGGTGTGGCGGGTCACCGACTCGCGGCACTTGGCGTTGAACTCGGCGATGCCGTACGCCTCGATGTCCTTCTTGCCGTTGAAGCCCAGTTCCTTCTCGACGGCGAGCTCGACGGGCAGGCCGTGGCAGTCCCAGCCGGCCTTGCGGGCCACGTGGTAGCCGCGCATGGTGCGGAAGCGGGGGAAGACGTCCTTGAAGACGCGGGCCTCGATGTGGTGCGCGCCGGGCATGCCGTTCGCGGTGGGCGGGCCCTCGTAGAAGACCCACTCGGGGCGTCCCTCGGACTGCTCCAGGGTCTTGGCGAAGGTCTTGCTCTCGCGCCAGAAATCGAGGACCGCGTGCTCGAGGGCAGGCAGGTCGACCTGGGCGGGTACCGGGCGGTACTGCGGCGATGTGGTCATGAGGCTGAACTCTTCCTCCGGCGGGGTGTCACTTCCGTCCGGAGGGACGAGGGCCGCCCTCCCCTGAACAAGGGACAAGCTGCTCCCGCGGTACCACCCTCCTTGGCCTGCGGACCTGTGGTCCGTCGGCCCCCTCATTGGGGTGCGAAGCCGGTTCTACTCGCCCTACGGGAATCCCGGTGGGCTTTCTTCCGGCGGCTCCGGGGTGATCCTTCGCATCGCGCTCGCCCCCGGGCTCTCACCGTCCCCGGGTCGCTCCTGGCTGCGTCCGACGCTACTCGTCCCCATCCATGCCTCTCGCTGGGCCCAGTGTACGGGCCGGGGGGCCGCTCGGCAGACCGGTTTACGGGGCGTGGCGCGGGGCCCCCGGCGGGGCGTGGACGGGGTCCGGGATGACCCGAATGGGCTGACGGGCCGCTCCGGGGTGCGGAGGGGGCGGGTGGGGCGGATTACCGGGCTCCCTGCTGGGCACAACGGATGCAGGTTGACCTCGATGGACGCGTGCCCCGTTGCCGCGGGGCCGGAGTCGATTTATCGTTCCGGCACGATTCGCGAGCAATGATCACAGTATGTGAAGGGGCCGCGGCCATGGTGGCGAAGAAGACCGCCGGGAGTACTGCCAAGAAGGCTGTCGGGAAGGCTGCGGAGAAGCCGGCGAAGGAGCCGGTGACGGAGGTGGCGGCCCACGATCCGGAGGCCGGACCGGTGGAAGGGGCTGCCGCCGGGAAGAAGGCGGCCGCGAAGAAGACGGCCGTCAAGAAGACGGCCGCCGTCAAGAAGACGGCCGCGAAGAAGGTCACGGCCAAGACGGCCGGGGCCGAGGGGGCGGCGCAGGCCGCGCACGAGACGGGAGCCCGGAAAGTGGTTGCCAAGAAGAGCACCGGCACGGCCAGGAAGACGGCCGCAGCCGCGACCAGCGGGCTGCCCAAGGCGCGGGGCGCGGCGGGCCTGGCGCCCGGCGAGCTCGCCGTACGGCCCGGCGAGGACCCCTGGACCCCCGAGGAGGTCGCCGAGGCGCGGGCCGAGCTGGAGAGCGAGGTGCTGCGGCTGCGGGCCGAGCTCCAGGCCTCCGACGCGGCCATTTCCGGGCTGATGAGGGACTCCGGCGACGGCGCGGGCGACGACCAGGCCGACACCGGGACCAAGAACATCACCCGGGAGTCCGAGCTCGCCCTGGCCGCGAACGCCAACTCGATGCTGGAGCAGACCGAGCGCGCACTGGAGCGGCTGGAGGCGGGCACGTACGGCCTCTGCGAGAACTGCGGACAGCCCATCGGCAAGGCGCGCATGCAGGCCTTCCCGCGGGCCACGCTGTGCGTGGACTGCAAGCAGAAGCAGGAGCGGCGGCACTGAGCGGAGGCTGAGCGCGGGCCGGGACGGGCCCCGGGTGGCCCCGTACAGCCCCTGGCGGGCCCGGAGGGCCCCGGGCGGGCGGCGGCCCGGCTCCGGCAGCGCTCCGGCCGGGGCGGCGGCCGAAGGGTGCCCTGACGTACCCTCGTGTCTCGTCAGGGTCCGGGTACCCGGCGGGTCGGTCGGCGCAGTACCGTTCGACAACCTGGTTCGAGCTAGTTCGAGGGACTCACGTGGCAGAGGCGGAGCGCATCATCGGTACGCCGGAGGTCGGGGACGACGGCACCCAGGCCGAATCCGCGGCGCCCAAGGGGCGGCGGCGGATCGTCGCGCTGCTCGTCGTGGCGCTTCTCGCCTACCTCGTCGACCTGGGCAGCAAGATGCTGGTGGTCGCGAAGCTGGAGCACCAGCCGTCGATCCAGGTCATCGGCGACCTGCTGAAGTTCGACGCGATCCGCAACCCCGGCGCCGCCTTCGGCTTCGGCGAGGCCTTCACGATCATCTTCACCTGCATCGCCGCCACCGTCATCGTGGTGATCGTGCGGCTGGCGCGGAAGCTCTACAGCCTGCCCTGGGCCATCGCGCTGGGCCTGCTGCTGGGCGGGGCGCTGGGCAATCTGACCGACCGGATCTTCCGCTCGCCGGGCGTCTTCCGCGGAGCGGTCGTCGACTTCATCGCGCCCGCCCACTTCGCGGTCTTCAACCTCGCGGACTCGGCGATCGTGTGCGGCGGGATCCTGATCGTCCTGCTGTCGTTCAAGGGTCTGGATCCGGACGGCACCGTCCACAAGGACTGACGAAGGACTGACGCGGGAATGGTCTTCTGTCGAGTCCTGCATACTCGACAGGTGAGTACGATTCCCGAGATCCGCACCCTGCCCGTTCCCGATGGCCTCGAGGGCGAGCGCGTCGATGCCGCCATCGCCCGTATGTTCGGTTTTTCCCGGACGAAGGCGGCCGAACTTGCGGCCGCGGGAAAGGTGCTGGTCGACGGCAGTGTCGTCGGGAAGTCCGAGCGTGTGCACGGTGGCGCCTGGCTCGAAGTCGAGATGCCCGAACCGCCGCGGAAGGTCGAGCTCGTCGCCGAGCCGGTCCCCGGCATGGAGATCGTCCATGACGACGACGACATCGTCGTCATCATGAAGCCGGTCGGCGTCGCCGCCCACCCCAGCCCCGGCTGGACCGGCACCACCGTCATCGGCGGCCTCGCCGCCGCCGGCTACCGCATCTCCACCTCCGGTGCCTCCGAGCGTCAGGGCATCGTGCACCGGCTCGACGTCGGCACCTCCGGCCTGATGGCCGTCGCGAAGTCGGAGCGGGCGTACACCTCGCTGAAGAACCAGTTCCGCGAGCGGATCGTCGACAAGCGCTACCACGCGCTGGTGCAGGGCCACCCCGACCCGATGAGCGGCACGATCGACGCGCCGATCGGGCGGCACCCCAGCGCCGACTACAAGTGGGCCGTGACCCAGGAGGGCAAGCCCTCCGTCACGCACTACGACCTGATCGAGGCCTTCCGCGCCGCCTCGCTGCTGGACATCAAGCTGGAGACCGGGCGGACGCACCAGATCCGCGTGCACATGGCCGCGCACAAGCACCCCTGCGTCGGCGACCTGACCTACGGCGCCGACCCGACCGTCGCGAAGCGCCTCGGGCTCACCCGGCAGTGGCTGCACGCGGTGCGGCTCGGGTTCGAGCACCCGTCGGACGGGCAGTGGGTCGAGTTCTCGAGCACCTACCCGGCGGACCTGCAGAACGCGCTGGACGTGATCCGCAAGGAGAGCGAGTGACCGCGGGTGGGGCCGGCGCCGACACCGTAGCCGTAAGGGTCGTCGTCACGGACGAGGACCTGAAGGCCTGCTTCGCCGTGCGGACCGAGGTCTTCGTGGTCGAGCAGTCGGTGCCCGAGTCGATCGAGTACGACGCGTACGACGAGATCGCGGTGCACGTGCTGGCCGAGGGGCCGGACGGGGTGCCGCTGGGCACCGGCCGGCTGCTGTACGGGCCGCGGGCCCTGGGCAAGACGGGCTCCGCGGAGGTCGGCTCGCTCGGACGGCTGGCCGTCACCCGGTCCGCGCGCGGGCTCGGGGTGGGGGTTGCGCTGGTGCGGGCGATCGAGGCGGAGGCGGTTCGGCTGGGCCTTTCGGCCGTCGACCTCGGTGCGCAGACCCATGCGATGGGGTTCTACGAGCGGCTCGGGTACGAGGCCTACGGGCCGGAGTTCCAGGACGCGGGGATTCCCCACCGGGCGATGCGGCGCGCTCTGCCGTAGCCCGGCCGGGGGTGCATGCAGCCCTGCGGGGCCGTCCCCTACCCGCCCTTCCACCGTTCCCCGGGCTGCGCCCGGACCCCCTGGGGCTCCGCCCCGGACCCCGGTCCTCAAACGCCGGACGGCTGGATTGGCTGCGCCCGACACGCAGTTCGGTCCGCCTCGGCGGGCGCGGTGGGCTGGCAGGGTGTGGGAGTGGATCAGCTCCTGCTGTTGTTCGTGCTGTTGCTCGGGGCCGTGGTGACGGTGCCGCTCGGGGACCGGTTGGGGTTGCCCTCGCCGGTGCTGATGACGCTCGGCGGGGTGGTGCTCGCGCTGGTGCCCGTGGTGCCCAACGTCGACATCCCGCCCGAGTACATCCTGCCGCTCGTGCTGCCCCCGCTGCTGTACGCATCCGTGCAGCGGACCTCCTGGCGGCAGTTCGCCGCCAACGTACGGCCCATCCTGCTGCTGGCCGTCGCCCTCGTCTTCGTGACCACCGTGGCCGTCGCCTACACCGCGCACGCCCTCGTGCCGGGGCTCTCGATCGCCGCGGCCGTCGCGCTCGGCGCGCTCGTCGCCCCGCCCGACCCCGTCGCCGCCACCGCCGTGGCGGGGTCGCTCGGGCTGCCCCGGCGCATGGTGTCGATCCTGGAGGGCGAGGGGCTCTTCAACGACGTCACCGCCATCGTGCTCTACCACGTGGCCATCGCCGCAGCCGTCAGCGGCACCTTCTCGTGGCCCGGGGCGCTCGGGGAGTTCGTGCTGTCGGCCGTCGTGGCCGTCGCGGTGGGGCTCGGGCTCGGCTGGGCCGCGAACCGGCTCATGGGGCGGCTCGGCGATGCCACGCTCCAGATCGGGCTGACCCTGCTCGTGCCGTTCGTGGCGTACGTGCTGGCCGAGGAGTTCTACGGCTCCGGCGTGCTGGCCGTGCTGACGACCGCGCTGTTCCTCGCCGAGTACGCGACCGACGCCGACGACGTGCTGGGGCGGCTCGCCGGGCACACGTTCTGGGAGGTCGTCGACATGCTGGTCACCGGTGTCGCCTTCGGGCTCATCGGGCTGGAGCTGCACAACGTGTTCGGGGCGGCCAGCGGCCGGGTCGGGGAGATGGTCGGGTGGGCGGCGGTGGTGGTCGCCGTGGTGGTCGGCGTACGGCTGGTGTGGCTGCTGCCGGCCGGCTGGCTCGCGAAACGGCTCCACTCGCGGCGCGACTACGAGGAGGAGATCCCGCTGAGCTGGCGGGAGTCCGTGGTGATGTGGTGGGCGGGCATGCGGGGCGTGGCCTCGGTGGCGCTCGCGCTGGCCATTCCGTTCGAGACGGACGGCGGGGATCCCTTCCCGGCCCGGCAGGAGATCGTCTTCATCGCCTTCGCCGTGATCATGACCACTCTGGTGGTGCAGGGGCTGACCCTGCCCTGGCTGGTCCGCCGGCTCGGCGTGGAGGCCGACTCGGACGCGGAGGCGGAGTTCGCCCGCGCGCTGGCGATCCGCGCCGCGAAGGCCGCGAAGCGGCGGCTGAAGGAGATCGAGGAGGTGGAGGACCTGCCCGAGGACCTGGTGGAGGTGCTCTACCGCCGGGCGTACGACGTGGGCGCCAGGATCAGCCCGGACATGGTGGACGAGGAGCGGCGGGAGGCGTACGCGAAGCGGGTGGAGCGGATCCGCGACGTGCAGCGCATCCAGCGGGAGATGATGTCCGCCGCCCGGCACGAGGTGCTGGCCGCGCGCAGCGAACCCGGCGCCGATCCGGAGATCGTCGACCGGGTGCTGCGGCACTTGGACGTGCGCAGTCTGCGCAGCCCGTAGGGGCCGCTCGGGGCGGGGCGGGGCGCGGGCCATCCGGGCGGGACGCGGGGGCCGTACGGCATGGTGCCCGTGGCGGCGGAGGGCCCGGGCGGATGCTGAGGGCTCAACCCACAGGAGAGTCCGGTGAGTCCCGTGAATCCCGTGAATCCCGTGAGTGATCCCGGCCCCCGAGCGACCCCGAGCAGGCCCGAGTCGGCGGCCGCGGGCGGTGACCTTCCGGCTCCCGGGGTCATCGGCATCGGACTCGCCGCCGTGCTGACCTTCGCGCTCGCCCAGGGGTCGTGGCAGTGGTTCGCCACCTTCATCGGGGTGACGCTGCTCGCCGTGCTGCTCGCCTTCCAGCGGCGGGCGCAGTGGAGCCCGGACCTCCGCTCACCGTACCTGCGCGGCCTGGTCGCCTACGCGCTGATCGTCGGCCTGTGCGTGGCGATCGCGCTCGCCCCCCTGCTCCAGCGCCGGGCCTGGCTGTTCCCGATGCCGGGGACCCGCAGCGAGTGCGCACTGCTGGGCAGGTACGAGGCCCTCCAGACGGAGGCGGCGCTCGGGACCCTTGCGGGCAGCGACGGTGCCGCCCTGGCGTTCGCGCAGGAGACCCACGCCCGTACGGCGGTCGCCGAGTGCCTGGCGGCCACGACGACCCTGTGGCTGCCCCTGTACGGGGTGGGGATCGCGGTGCTGGTGGGAGCGGTCGTCTGGTTCCGGGACCGGGCCCGGGCCGCGGACCGGGTCCGGAACGGTCTTCCGGACCGGGCCTGACCCGGAGCGGTGCGGACTACACCTGGTAGCGGTCCGGGGCGAAGAGGTGGAGGTGGGCGGCGATCCACTCCGAGGTGCGGGTCAGGCCCTCCTGGAGGGAGACCTCGGGCTTCCAGCCGGCCCAGTCGCGGGCCCGGGTGTTGTCCGACAGCAGGCGCTGGACCTCGCTGCCCGCGGGACGCAGCCGGGCCGGGTCGACGACCACCTCCGCGTCCCGGCCCGAGGCCGTGATCAGGGCCCGGGCCAGGTCGCCGATGGAGATCTCCTCCCCGCTGCCGAGGTTGACCACCTCGCCCAGGGCCCGGTCGCATTCCGCGACGGCGAGGAAGCCGGCCGCGGTGTCGGTCACGTAGGTGAAGTCCCGGGTGGGGGTCAGGGACCCCAGGCGGACCTCCCGGGCGCCCGAGTGGAGCTGGGCGAGGATGGTGGGGATGACCGCGCGGGCCGACTGACGGGGGCCGTAGGTGTTGAACGGCCGGACCACCGTCACCGGCAGTTCGAACGCGTGGTGGAAGGAGAGCGCCATCATGTCGGCGCCGATCTTCGAAGCGGAGTACGGGGACTGCGGCTGGAGCGGGTGGCTCTCGGAGATCGGGGCCGTCAGGGCCGTCCCGTAGACCTCGCTGGTGGAGGTGTGGACGAGGCGGCGCACGCCGTGGCGGCGGCAGGCCTCGGCCATGTTCTCGGTACCGGTGACGTTGGTCTGGACGTACGCGCCCGGCGAGGCGTAGCTGTACGGGATTCCGATCAGCGCCGCCAGGTGGAAGACCGTGTCGCAGCCGGCCACCGCGTCGCTGACCCGGCCCGCGTCGCGGACGTCCCCGGCCCACATCTCCACCGGGCCGCCCGGGTCGGCCAGGTACCGGGCCAGGTGGCCCTTCTCCGCGTACGGCTTGTAGTGCACGAAGGCGCGCACCTTCGCGCCCCGCGCGACCAGCAGGTCGACGAGCGTGGAGCCGATGAACCCCTCGGCGCCCGTGACCAGGACCGTGCGGCCGCTCCAGTCGGCCGGGGTGCGCGCCGGGGTGAGGGCGAGCGTGGGGGTGGGCGCGGAGGTGGGCGTGGGCGTGGTCATACGAGCTCCAGGGGAGAGGGAGAGGGAGAGGGGGAGTGGGAGGGGAAGCCGGCGACCCGCAGGACGTGCGAGGCCAGCAGTTCGGCGGCCCGCGCGTGCGGGCCCGGGTCGGCCGCGCCGGCCATCGCCGCCAGCCGCGCCGGGTCGGCCAGCAGCGGGGCGAGCAGTTCCGCGAGGCGGTCGGCCGTGGCCTCGGCGTCCGCCAGCAGCAGGCCGGCGCCCGCGTCGGACAGCACCCGGGCGTTGTGGGTCTGGTGGTCGCCCGGGGCGTGCGGGTAGGGGACCAGCACCGCGGGGACCCCGGTCGCGGCGAGCTCCGCCACCGTCGCCGAGCCCGCCCGGCACACCACCAGGTCGGCGGCCGCGTAGACCAGGTCCATCCGGTCCAGGTACGGCACGGCCCGTGCGATCCGCCGCCCGCCCGAGGCGGACAGCCCGGCCACCGTGTCCGCGAGCGCCGCCGGCCCCGTCTTGATCAGCAGCTGTACGTCCTCCCGCGCCTGCCAGGCGGCCGCCAGCCCGGCCGCGGCCGAGGTCAGGCGTACGGCGCCCAGGCTGCCGCCGTTGAACACCACCAGCCGCCGCCCGTCCGGCACCCCGAGCTCCCGCCGGGCCTGCGCGCGCAGGGCCGCCCGCTCGGGGCGGGACAGTTCGGCGAGGCCCGACAGCGCGGCGGAGACGGGCATTCCGGTGGTCAGCGCCCGCGCCCCGCCCGCGAGGTGCTCCCGGCTGCGGTCGAAGGCCACCGCGATGTGCGGGGTGAGGCGGGCCGCGAACTGGTTGGCCCGGCCCGGTACCGCGTTGGACTCGTGGATGACCGCCGGCAGTCCCGCCAGCCGGGCCCCGAGCACGGCGGGCGCGCTCGGATAGCCGCCCATGCCGACCGCCACGTGCGCACCCTGCGCCCGGATCACGGCCCGCGCCTGCCCGGCCGAGCGCAGCAGCGCCGCGGGCAGGAGGTAGCGCTTGGCTCCCAGCGCCGGGTCGAAGGGGATCATGTCCACGGTGTGCAGGCGGTAGCCGGCGGCCGGGATCAGCTCGGTCTCCAGACCGCGTTCGGTGCCGATGAACGAGACCACGGCGTCCGGGACGGCGGCGCGCAGCGCCTCCGCCAGGGCGAGGCCGGGATAGATGTGGCCGCCGGTGCCGCCCGCGCCGATCACGACGGAGAGCGGCGCGAGCGAGGACCGGCGTGAGGAGGAGTGAGGGGGTGAGGAGGTCATGGACGCAGACTTCCGGTGCGCCCTAAGAAGGTTCTAAGAGCAGATCCGGCGCCCCCAGCGGATAGCCGCAGCTCAGGGCCTCCCGACAGCATCCGTGCCGCTCCGAGGGAGCCAATCCGGGAGCCACGAGCCATATTTGGACGGTCTTAAGGCGCTTCAGCGTCGCCATCGTGGCCGCGGGAGAAGATCTCGTCCATCGCCTCGGCGCCTTCGGTGATAACGGGCCGGATCTGCTTGCGGTACACGCGTTCCGTCGTGTTGCTCCCGTTGTGCCCAACCAGCCGGGAGATCGCTTCGATGGGCACCCCGTGGTCTGAGAGCAGGGAGACGAAGCTCGTCCTCAGCTCCCGGGTCGTCCATTCTCCCGGATTGCTGAATCCAGCTTCCTTCAGCAGTGAACGCAAATTGAAGCGCACGCTGCTGGCGTCCATCACACGGCCCACCCTCGACGGAAAGACGAGGTCCTGCTCAGTCCAGGTCTTGCCGGCGGCCTTCAACTTGGCCTGCTGCCGATCCCGATGCCCCTCCAGCACCTCCACCGCCTGCTTCGGCATGGCCAGGGACCGCCGGCTCTTCCGCGTCTTCGTGTCCCCGGTCCTTCTCACGGACCGCCACACGTCGATGTGCGGCTTGCTGCCGTCGTCCGGCGCGGTGTGGACGTGGGACCAGGTTAAGGGACGCGTCTCCTCCGGCCGCGTCCCCACCAGGAGCGACAAGACCACGTACACGTGGATCCACTTCCCTTCCTGGGCGTTGAGCAACGCGGTTGCCTGCTCCAGGTTCAGGGACTTGCTGGGCCGACCGGGCCGCCCCTCCGGCACCGCGACCAGCGCGGCCACGTTGCGCGTTGCCCGGCCACGCCTCTGCGCATGCGCAATGGACCGCCGCAGGACTGAAAGCAGCAGCCGCAATGAACTGGTGGCCAGTACCTCAGCCTTCTCGTCAAGCCATTCGTCCAGCATGTCCGCCTCGAGCAAGCGCACCTTGGCCGCGCCGAGGGACGGGTAGATGTGCGTCGCGGCCAGGTAGCGGTAGGTCTCCAGGCTCTTGGGAGCCCTGCCCTTGAGCCCTTGGGCCAGCCAGGTCTCCACGGCCTGCTTCACGGTGTGGTGGGCGGGTGCTTTGGCTCCCTGCTCCAGCTCTTTGCGGAGATCCCGTAGCTTCCGCCGTACCTCGGTCTTCGTCTTGCCGGACACCTTGGGCCGGTGGCGCTTCCCCGCAGGGGTGTAGCCCAGGGAAACAGCCCCGATGAAGCGCCCCTTGGACTTGTCCCAGTAGATCGAGTCCTCGCCGTTGGCCGCCTTCCGGCCCGGCGTGCTCTCGTTGTCCATCAGGCACCTTTCAAGCATGAGAACGGGGCCGCACCGGCATCGATGCGGCCCCGTGATGGGCTTGGTTGCTGCTACGCGGCGGCCTGCGCCTCGTGCTTGAGGAGTTCGACGTACTCGTCGACGTACTCGGTGGGTACGAGCCGTCGCCTGCCGACTCGGACCGTCCGCAGGCGACCGAGTCTGATCTCCTCGAACGCTGTGGAGCGGCCGAAGTTGAGGAGTTCTGCGGCTTCTTCCACGCTGTGCAGCCGCCTCTCGGGTACGACCATCAGTGCCACGTGATGACGTTCCTTCCGGTCCATGAGTTGTCAGTCGGGCGAATCCAGCCCTGCCGGAGGGCTGGATCGCTGACAGAACTGACAGAACCTCGCCGTATGGCCCCTGACCTGCGGATTTGGCAGGTTTTCCCCGCGTGACAAAACCTCCGAAAACTCTGACAGAACCTCGAAAACCTAGGTTCTGTCAGACCGGACGGCTCGCTTGCGGCGAGGTTTTTGGAGTTCTGTCAGAGTTCTCGGAGGTTTTGTCAGAGCTCCGAAAGTGCTCGTTTCCGCAGGTCAGGGGGATGGTCGGGAGGTTCTGTCAGTTCTGTCAGAGGTTTCAGGGGTTTTCAGGCGGTGGTGGTGGTGCGGGGGTGGGTCTCGTAGCGGGGGGAAGGGGGCCGGCCGCCGCGTGTGGTGCGGGGTGGCGGGGGCTGCTGGCGGATCCAGCCGTGTTCCTCCAGGAGGTCGAGGGCGGGATCGAGGTCGCCCATGGCGGGGAAGTCACTGCGGGGCATTGCGCGGAAGAGGTCGCGTTTGGTGAAGGCCCCGGTTCGGGTCTCGGTCAGGTGGGTCAGGACGGTGTGGGCGGCCTCCTGGGCGGGGTCGGCCTTCATGGCGTTGAAGACGTCGAGGGCGTGGGCGGTGAAGTAGTCCCCGAGGCGGGTGGCGGCGGCCATGGTCTCGACGGCGATGGGCCGCGTCCAGGCGTCTGCGGGGTGGGTGGCGAGGTGGAGGAGGCCGGCGATGCGGGCGACGGCGCCGTCGCGCTTGCTGGCCCAGTTCACGATCGGAGCCAGGGGCCCGTCCTTGCGGAGACGGGCTTCGGTAACGCGCTGGTAGGCCAGGAGGACGGCGTCGGCCTCCGGGGTGAGGGTGAGCGTGGCGGTTTCCGTCCAGGCCGCGAGGGTCAGTGCCAGACCCCCGAGGGTTGTGGCGTAGGTGCCGGCGGTGTCGGGGCTCAGGAGTGCGGGGGTGAGGTTGCGGTAGCCGACGAGGGATTCGGGCTTGGAGTAGAGGAAGCGGGCGAGCAGGCCGCGGCCGTCGGCGCCCTTGATCTGTCCGATGGAGTCCAGGACATCGGGCTGAACGGCTAGGCCCATGGTGATGGCGGGGTTCTCGATGTACTGGGGGTCCCGGGCCTGGCGGTTGACGCGGGCCATGTCGCCGGCGTGGCCCTTGAGGAAGATCCCCATGTTGGGGACACCGGAGTAGCGTCCGGCGATGATCTCGAAGATCTCGCCTTCGGGGGACAGGATGGAGATCCGTCCGCTCTGCTGGGCGAGGAGGCTGGTCAGGCTTTCGGCGGTGATGTCGTCGGCGACGAGCTGGGGCTCGACCGGGACGACGGCCCGCTCGGCGGCCTCGGCCAGCGAGATGGCCTGGGCGGTGAGGCCGGCCAGCTTCTCCGGATCGGCGTTGGCGGCCATTTTCTCGGCCCTCTCGGCCGCGGCCTTCGCGATCCGGGCGGATGCTGCAGCTTCAGCCCGCTGGGGTGCGGTGAGGTCGATGAGGGCCTGCTCGGCGGCGAGGAGGGGTTTGGTCATGAGGCCGAATACGGCGCTCTTGCGGTTGCCGGGCGGCAGGGCGACGGCGGTGTAGAGGTTGACGGGTTCGCTCCACTGGCCGCGCACGGTCACGGTGACGCGTCCGCCGGCGGCGGTGCCGATGACTGCCAGCGCGAGGCACCCGGCGAGGTCAACCGGCGTCTGCGTCTCCTCGGCGACGCCGGCCGTCATGGCCGCGAGCCAGTCGGGCAGAGCGTCCACGGGGAAGGCGGGGAGCGGGCCGCGTGGGTTGAGGGGTACGGGTTCGTCCCATCCGGGTCCGGCGATGTCCTCCGGGGTCATCTCGTCGAACTCGGGCCACAGCTCGGGGTCGTGCGTGGTCATGCGGCGGCGTCCCTTCGCTGGGTGAGACGGGGGCAGGTGGTGCGGTGCTGTTCGTGATCGGCGATGAGCGCGAGGGCGCGTGCGCGGCCTGCGGTGAAGATGTCCCGGCCGCACTCACACCATGAGCGGACGCTGGGGCTGGCGCCGTAGGAGGGCGGGGCGACGATGTGGAGCCAGGCCACCGGCCGGCGTACGTCGTCGGCGTGCGGGTCAGGGCGAACAGATGAAGGGACGCCTTCGGCGACGACCTTCAGCGCGCTACGGCCGTCCCGGGCCGGGGCCGGTTTGGCGGGGCTGGTCCCGGTCGGGGCCGGGGGCAGGCCTTCCAAGGGGAGCGGGAGTTGGTCGCTCATGCCGTCTGCCGGGTGCGGACCGTGCGGGCGGAGCTGTCGAGGGCGGAGCGGATCGTGGAGCGGCACTCGGCCACGGTCAGTCCGCGCTCCTCCCCCGCCGCTTGGAAGGCCTCCTCGACCTCCTCGCGGGGGATGTCGCCCCACGCGACGAAGCGCCCCACCTTGAAGGCGCTGCGGTTGAGCGTGTTGTTCGCCTGCTGCGCGGGCGCCTGACGGACGGCCTCGCACTCGGCATGCAGCGCCGCGCGTGCCGCACTGCCGCCACGAACCGCTCCCGGCATCCGCAGAGGCGCCGGGCGCGGTGCCGGAGGCTGTAGCAGCGAAAGGAGCCAGGCAGGTAGTTCAGCGACCGGAGACGGGTCGGTGGCCTCGTAGGTTCCGGCCGCGGTGGTGCTGCCGGGGGCCACGACGTATCCGCCGTGGGCGCGGGTGTCGATGAACGGAGCCAGCTTGCCCGCGGTGTTCCCCAGCCGGATCCCGGCCGGGGCGGTGAAGTACAGGTGGGCCCCGCCGGAGGGGGTCCGGGTGCGGTAGGTGGTGGGGACGGCTTGCCCGGCGCGCTCGCAGAGCGCCGTGAAGGTCTCCGCGCCGCCAGGTGCGTCCTGACTGCTCTTGGTCTTGGTCTTGGGCGTGTCGAGGTCGATGACGATGAGTCCGGCGGGGCCGGTGGCCAGGCCGATGTTGTACGGCTTGTGCGTCCAGCAGCGGACGATCGTGGCCCCGTCAGTGGTCGCGCGCTGCTCCCACTTCAGGTGTCCGTCAGAGCAGGCGTCGGTGCGGGGGCAGAGGTCCTGCTTGTGGAGAGCGGGGATCTTCGATCCGGGGCGGAGCGGGAAGACGGGCCAGCCACGGGCGGCGAGGCTAAGGGCTTCGGCCAGCAGCTGTACCCGGCCGTCTCGCCGGATGGGGGCAGGTTGGGTCATGCTTGGGGTCTCCAGTTCTGATGGGTTCTGGAAGAGGGCGGCCCGGACTTTGGCGAGAGCGGGCCGCCTTCGGTGCGTCTACTGGCAGTTGCAGTCGGGGCGTTCGCTGCTGATGTCGGCTCCGCAGTCGCAGCAGTGCGCGTAGGGGTACGGGTCGCCGCCGTCGAGGGGCGTGCACAGCTCGCAGTCGTAGTCGGGGTTGCAGTCAGGGTTGCTGGGACTCCAGGCCGTCATGGGGTACTCCTCAGTGGCGGGCGTGGTCGGGTCTGATGGGTGGGGTGTCTAGGAGCTGAGCTGCGCGCGGACCTCGGCGACGAGGCGGAGGATTTCGTGAGCCAGGTCGGTGATGGCCTGGAGCTGCTCCTCGATCTCCTCCCGGCCGGTGAATGAGAAGGAGGGCTCGCGGTCCGGTCTGGGGTTGGTGAAGGAGAACGACACGGGATGTTCCTGTCGGGTCAGAGAGCCGCGGAGATGACGGTGACGACCAGGGCGGCGGCGCCGCCGATGACCAGGGCAGCGGTGGCGGAGGCCCACAGGGGGCGGCCCATGTCCGTGGGGTGGCGGAGGTCGGCGAGGGTGTCGCTGAGGCGGGCGTGCAGGGTGGCGAGCGGGCCCAGGGCGGTGTACCAGCGGCCGAGGCGGTCTATCTCGCCGGCGTGCTCCCCGTCGGGGAAGTGACCGCCGTGCAGGGCCTGGCGGTGGCCCTCGGCCTCGGCGGTGAGGTCGTCGAGGTGGAAGGCCGTCGGGGACGTGGTCAGGCAGACGGAGCAGCGGTACCGGTAGCGGCGCAAGGCGGTTGGTCTCCCAGTGGTTGGAGTTGAGGCGGGGCAGGACGTGCGGCGCCCCGCCCGGAAGGGGTTCCGAGCGGGGCGCGGGGCTGAGCTGAGATGCGTGGCGGCGGGCCTGCTGCGCGCCGCCGGTTCAGATGTTCATGTGGTGGGCGCGCTGGATGGCGGCCTCCCACACGCCGCGCACCTGCGCTCCGCTGTGGGAGTCGTTCCAGACCGGGATCGACTCCCACCCCTTGCCGTGCTGCTGGCGGGCTTCGTCCAGGAGGAGGTTCCCCGCATCCCGGTAGGCGTCGTTGCGGGCGCCGGCCGCTGCTCGCAGGGCTCCGATGGAGCAGCGGGCGCCCTCGGGGTGGATGAGCCTGCCCTTGGCCCAGCCGTGGTCGTCGAGGAAGGCCAGGGCGTCGGTGAGGGTCTGCTCGACGGCGCCGGTCACGCGTACCGGCGGGGCGGCCAGGATGAGGGAGACCGGGGCCGGTACGGCGGGGGCCGCCGGGTCGGCGGGTTCCGGCGCGGGGTCGAGGAGTTGGAACGCCTTCGCGTACAGGTCGGCGTCGATGTGGGTGAAGGCGGTCTCGGTGCGCGTGTTCATGCTGCCCTCCACAATCCGTTCTCGTTAGTGATCTCGTCCCGCTTCTTCAGCTCGGACAGCCGGGGCTTGACGTGCTTCGCGGAGGTGCCCAGCTTTCGGGCGATGGTCTCGGCGGTCATGGGGATGGACTGCTCTCGCAGGAGTTCGAGGATGCGCGGCTTGATCAGCTCCTGTCCGTCGGAGGAGGCCGCGGGGCCGGCGGGGCCCGCGGCGATGGCCTGCTGCTGTGGTGCGGGCGGTCCCTGCGGTGCTCCGCCGAGGAGGTCGGCGAGGCTGCCGAAGAGGTTCTTGCCGCGCTGGTCGACCATCGGGGTCTGCGCGATCGCGTCCCGGCGACGCCAGGCTTCGCAGTTCTCGACGGCGACAGGGGTCGGGTCTCCGGAGAGGGATACGGGTGCCACGTCCAGGTGCAGGGAGCGGAACTGGACGGCCTGGGATCCGGGGGTGAGGAGGTAGCCGAGGCCGAACGTGCCGTCCTCGGGGCCGGCGGCGGCCGCGGTGGCAAGTCCGGTCATGTCCCGGTCGGCGACCTTCTGGTACTGGCCGGGCCATGAGGAGGGGATCCTCGACAGGTCGATGCCCTCGGCGCCCTCGACCGCGTTCGCGCCGACCAGGGAGCCCTGGCCCTTCGCGCAGCGGAGGAACACGGCGCCGCCGCCGATGAGGAGCTGGGAGCGGATGACGGTGGAGTTGCCGAGGTCTTCTGCGAGCGGGGTCTGGGTGGCCAGGACTACGCCGATGCCCCGCTTGAGGGAGCGGCGGGTGAGCTGCTCGACGATCGCTTTGGCCTCCGCGTGGTACGGCGAGGAGACCGACAGCAGCATGTGCGCTTCGTCGACGACGAACAGGATCAGCGGGTCGGTGAAGGGGAACGCGGGGGAGCGGTAGCGGGCTTCGCGGTCGAGCATTATCGCGTAGGCCAGCCGCAGGGCGCCCATCGCTTCGTCCAGGCCGTCGCCGCAGTACGCGGCCAGCGAGGCTCCGGCGATGGTCCCTGCCTGCGGGGAGGCCAGGATCACCGCGATGCGGGACTTGTGGGCGGAGAGCAGGGTCTGTTCCAGGAGTCCGGACTTTCCGGAGCGGGAGCCGCCGACGAGGTAGAGGTGGCGGGCGCCGGATCCGGGCTGCGCGAGCGGGACGAGGGCGGCGTTGGCGTCGATGTAGGTGCCCAGGCGAACGTATCCGCGCGAGTCCATGGCCAGCTCGTCCACGACCGAGGAGAGCATCGTGCCGTGCATCAGCGCGTGCTCTTTCATCACGCGCACCCCCATCTGCGAAGGCTTGTCGGTCGGAGCCAGAGCGACCTGGATCGTCTCCAGATCGAGGTTCCCGGCGAGGTCCTGGATGTTGACCATCCCGATCGCCCGCCGGTCGCGGGTGGCGATCCCCTCCCAGTCCAGCGGCCCGTCGTACCGGGTGAGGGTCAGCGTGGTGCCGGGCATCGCCCCCTCCGGGATTGCCACGTGCGCGGCCCACAGCTGCTCGGGAGTCGTCGGGACGCCGGCCACGATCTCCGGTGCGGAGGCCGCCTTCTTGAGGTGGACGGTGACGGGCAGCGCGTTGGGTGCGTAGTGCTTGGGGTCGCCCATCTCCACCTGGGAGGCGGGGATCTGGTAGACGGAGGCGATGTCGGCGGCCTTCACCCGGACCTGCTGGCCCTGGGGCAGTGTGATGATCCCGGTGAAGGCGACGTGGTCGTCGCCGACATCGAGGCTGAGGTGCGCGAGCTCGGCGCCGGGCTGGATGAGTTTGCGGCCCTCGGTCTGGGTGGGGCCGGAGATGAACTCCTTCCAGTAGGCGGTGATGATCTGCGCCTGCGAGCTTGGCCCCGTCGCGGTCGTCGTGGCGGGGAGCACGGGGAGCTGGCCGGCGGTGTTGCGGTGGTGGGCCAGCGCGGCCGCCCCGGCCGGGACGGCGAACCCAAGGGCGAACAGCGGGTTCATGCCGGACGCCAGGATCTCGTGGGCGGCGATGCCGCAGCCCGTGGCGGTGAACCCGCAGGCGATCAGGGAACGCAGAGCAGGAGCGGAGGCGCTGACCGCCCACGCCCCCGCCCCGGCCGCTGCGGCGGCGAGCGCGGACCAGGGGCCGGCCGTGGCGGACGCCACCGCGAGAGCGGCGGGCGCGTACTGGACGAACTGCGTGCGGGTCGGCCCCATGGTCCCTTCCTCCTTGGTGCGTGCCGGTGACTGGTGGTCAGTGGGTGCGGCGGGAGTCGCCGATGGCCTGGGCCAGGCGCTGGCGGGCGTCGAACCCGGCCGGGAAGGCGAAGGTGCGACCGCACCGGCAGCGCAGCGATCCCACGCCTCCGGCCCGGCCACAGATCGTCAGCCCCGTGGTGTGGCGGCAACGCGGGCAGGTGGCCGCCCGACCGTCCTGGACGATCTGACCGGTGTAGGTCGTCTCGAAGTACGTCATCTCGAACACTCCTCGGACAGGTAGTTACTGCTGGGCGTAGAAGGCGGCTTCGGCCATCTCGACGGAGGAGGTGTCCACGGCGTCGGCGATGCCTCCGTGGTCGGACTCGACGGTGGTCTTCGCGTCGTCGGCAGCCGCGGCCGCGCTGTCCGCCGCGGAGTTGTACTCGCCCGCCGCTTCCTTGGCGCCGGTCATGGTCAGGGCGGCCTCCGCGAACTCGGCGGTGGTCGCATCGTCGACGGCGAGCGCCTTCATCGTTTCGGAGGCGTCCTGCATCTGTTCCGCGGTCTCGTCGACATCGGCGGCGAGCTTGGTGACGGTCTCGCCGTGGACGTGGACCTGGTGGGTGAGCCAGGCGAGCTTGGTACGCAGCACCGCGTAGTTCGCGGCATCCTTGAGGGATTCGGTGACAGACATGCGGTCTCCTATCGGGCGTTGTAGAAGTCGCGCTCGGCGGGCTGGGTCAGCGGGGAGTCAGCCACCGCGCGGAAGATGCCGCCGTGGCGGACCTCGGCGTTCTGCGACGCGGTCCGGCACGCCTCCTCGCCGCCCTGGATCTGGTCGTGGAACTTCTTGGCAGCGGCGGCCTGCAGGTCGAGCTGGTCCTTGAGGTGCTCGCACTTGCCGATGAGGTTGGCGCCGACGCCCTTCTCCGTGATCTCGGCGATCAGCACGTCGCAGTCCGCCGCGAGCTCCGTGGACTCGTCCACGAGCTCCAGGGCGGCCTCCGCGCTGGACTGGCACAGGGTGGCCGCGCCTTCGGCGAGGTCGATGACCTGGGTGAGGTTGATGACCTCGCCGCTGCTGTAAGTGCGGGACTTCCCGGCGGCCGTGGTGACGTGGACGCCCTTGTCGTCGACGGTCGCGGTGTGCGGGACAGGCGGGTTGGGCTGCATCGCGGGGTCCTTCCGGATGTGGTCGGGGAGCGTGACGGTCGGAGGCGGGGGGACGGTGCCGGGCGGCGGGGTCGTCGGCCCCGGCGCGGACGTGGGAGGAGTGGCCGGCGGCGGCGGTGCCGGGGGTGCGGTCGCCTCCGGCGGTGGCGCGGTGGCCGAGGTCGGCTTCGGCGGCGGCGCTGAAGCCGTCGGGGGCGTGGTGGGCTTCGGCGGAATCGTGGCCCCCGACAGGGGTTCGGGGGATCCCGAAGGCGCCGGGCCTGAAGAAGAACCGGAGGGCGCAGGTTTCGGTTTATTCAGGTAGGCGGAGCGCCACCCGTCGCGCAGGCCACCTGCCCAGTGGGCGCCCGCGAGGAGTCCGTAATGTGTTTTCGCGGCTGCGTTATAGGAGGCGTTTCGGAAGGTGTCCGGCGCCTTGGTCGGCTCCCATTTGGATTTCGACTTCGGCGAGGGTTTCTTGATTCCCGCCTTCTCGTATTTGTCGTGCGTGTTGTCGACGCCCACGAGGTAGGTGATGGCGAGGAGTATGAGGAGTTCCATGAGCCTCCCTCAGTGACACTGTGTAGTTGTGAGCGGTTACCGGTTACCGGTTACAGCCCCTGCGGACGCCGCTTCGGGGCCCCTGGGTGGGGGCGAGGGCGGTGTCTGGGGCCTGTAACCGGTAACCGGTAACCGTGCGGCTGGTCGCCTAGCGTGACGTGCCGACGTTGCTGACGGTGGTGTTGGCCGTGTTGAAGACCGATTCGAGGGTGCCTCGGATCTCGTCGCTGAATGGCGTGTAGGGCAGGAAGATCCCGGAGACGATCAGCATGATGCAGATCGCCATCTGCTTTCCCTTGGTCTTCTTGAAGGTGAAGAACAGAGCCCAGCAGAACAGCGCGAGAGCGAAGAACTGGAGCGTCATTTCATGCACCCTTCTCGAAGGTGAATCCCTTGTTGTTCGCGGAGACGGCAGCGCTGGAACCGGAGGAACTGGCGGGCGTGGAGAGCTTCTTGTAGGCGAAGAGGCCGCCGCCGCCGACGAGCGCCACCCACAGCCAGGGGCTGGCGGTGATGGAGTCGCCGGCCTCGGTGGTGGTCTCCTGCTTCTTGGGGGCCGCACCGCCGAGGGTCGGGGCCGTGCAGGAGGCGATCCTGGAGACGTCGTAGGAGGAGGCCTTGGCCACGGCCGCCGCCCGGACCTTCATGCACTCCAGGTAGACGGCCATCTCCCGCTCGTAGAGGGTCTTGGCCGCGGCTTCTTCGGTCTGGGCCCGCTGCTTGTCGGCCTCGACCTCGACCAGGGCGTTCGCGGCGTTCTCCTGGGCCCGCGCACGGTCCTGGGCGGCCTGGTCGCTCTGCATGCTGGTGACGGCCACGACCGTTCCGCACACGGCGAGGACGGCGATCGTGCCGCACACGGCGAGAGCGGCGGTGTTGCGGCGGACCCCGCCGAGCTTGACGGAGAACTTGGACGACGTGCTGGGCTTCTCAGCGGTCTCGGGGTTCATGCGGGTGAACTCCTCGTCCCAGTCGATTCCGGGCATGGCGGGGTTCCTCCTTCCAGTGCTGTGTGGGTGCGGTCGGTGAAGCCCGTCCCCGGTAAGCCGGGGGCGGTTCAGGCGGCGTGTCATCGGAGTAGGCGCAGGGGACGCACATGCCGAGCGAGGCCGGGATGACGTACCCGGCATCGGCCCGGCAGGTGGGGCAGGTCCGGCGGGCCGCGTTCGCCTTCGCCAGAGCCGCGGCCTTGGCCGGCGTCATCGGCCGGACCGGGCGGGCCAGCTCTATCCGGTAGAGGAAGGCAACGAGCGGCCCGCGCCGGTAGCGGGGCCGCTCCACCTGGGCAACGACGTCCTGTCCGCCCGGGCGAAGGCCCGCGGCCCGCAACTGCCTTCGCGTGGCCAGGCCGTCGGGGGCCAGGCGCCAGGTGTAGACGGGGAGGGCGGTCATCGGGGGCTCTCTTCCTGGGCCATGAGGGTGGCCCAGGCGCCGCGGATGCGTGCTTCGCCGCCGGTGAATCCGGACTCGCGGAACGCGGTGACGGTCTGCCGGTAGGACAGCGGCGGGTCGGCGGAGTAGCGCAGGAACCGCAGGACGACCACGATCTGCTCGTCGGTCAGGGCCTCCCCGATCAGCGGGGTGGAGACTCCGGCGATGGCGGCGACCTCGTCGAGCGTCACGGGCGTGACGGCAGGCGTGACGCCCTCCCCGCCCAGACCGGTCAGTGGGGCGTTGACCTGCGTGTCTTCCCCGTCACGCCCACCCGTGACGGCCACCTCCCCGAGGCCGGGTTCGGGTGCCGGGGGGAGGGCGGGAGTCACGGCCGCCGTAACGGCGTCACGGCCACCCGTGACGGATCCGGCGGGGGGCGTGACGGTGATCGCGAACATGTCGCCGAGGGCGACGTCCGCGCCGGTGGCGATCCGCTCCCGCTGGACGTCCAGCAGCCGCGCTCCGAGCGTGACGTCTGTGGTGCCGACCTTTCGGGCCAGGCGCCACGACGTCCGGTCCGACCGCTCCCGGATCTTCGCGTCGGGGTGGTTGGCGGCGCGGGCGCGGTGGTAGGCCAGGGCCTGGACCACGGTCGCCGCCCGGGCTTCCGCCTCAGCGTCACGGCCGTCGACGTGAACCACGATCCGGCGGGCCAGGAAGGCCATCCCCTCCGCCGAGACCGACATGCCCAGCGGGGTGATCGCGTAGATGATCGTGCGGGGCCCGTCCGGGGCGGCGACGGCGGACATGACCGACGCGGCGGCCGGCAGCGCCCACAGCCCGGCGCGGACCACCGCGGGGGAGGACTGCCCCAGCATCGTCAGCCCCAGCAACACGAGCGCCAGGACAGCGGTCGCACCTTCGCCCGCGGCGACCGCGCCGAGGGCGGTGCCGGAGTTGTAGGCGCCCTTGATGTTGGAGTAGGTGCCGTAGCCGCCGGCCGCGCCCGTGGCGAGCATCGGGGCGAACGCGATGGCGAGGACGAACTTCTGGGCTCCCGTCAGCGGGCGGCCGGTCACCGGTCTCCCCCGTCCTTCACGTCCTTGTACAGGGCGTAGGTGACGGGTTCTTCGGCGGTCCGGATGCGGATCGCGTCCGCGGCCAGCTGCGGGTCCCGGCTGACGGTCCGATTCGCCCTGAGGGTGATCCGCACGGCGAGCGCCCGGCGCTCCAGCAGCCTGTAGTAGAGCCGCTCGTCCGCCTGCGCGATCGAGGGCAGCGGCAGGTCCAGTGCATCCACGATCGCGTCCAGCAGGTCGACGTGGGTCGATTCGGTGCGCTCGTTCATGCCGCGTCCCCCGAGACCTGCGTACCGGCGGCGCGGTTGGCCGCGTCCCGACGGGCGGTCAGCACCCGGTTGTGGGCCCGGCGGATCCGGCGGCCGTCGAACTCCGACGCCGGCCGGTACAGCAGGACGATCAGCGCATCCAGCAACTCGACCTCGGCCAGGATCACGGGCATCTCAGCCTCGACGGCCGTCAGTTCCGCGTCGGTCGGCTCCAGGCCGTCCGACCACGGGGTAACGCGGTTCTGAAGTGCAGCGATGGACTTCATGGGTCTTGCTCCTTCTACAGAGGAACGGGACTCAGCAGCCCCCGGCGCGGACACGCCGGGGGCTGCACTGCGTTGCGGGTGGAGCGGACGTAGTCGGCTCCCTGCGACCCCGTCCGTTCAACGCCGGAGCGGTAGACGGGCGGAGGAGGCAACCGGCCGCAGCGCAAGGCCGCGGCGGTAGATCGTTCGATGTCTCTTTCGGGGGCGGACTGCCGGTTAGGAACAGCTCGCAATCCCCGTGGTAGGCAGAGACCTGCCGTCCGGACTGACAAGGGATCGGCCGCCTCTCGGCGGACGACTGTCCGGCATCCCTCCCCCCGTCCAACGCGGGGCCCCTGGCCATACATGCGCCTGAGCGCCGTGTAAGGCGGTCCAGGCAGGTGCGCACTGGAACCCTTGCGGGTCATCTGGTGCGCACCAAAAGAATGGCATCTGGTGCGCACCAGATGCAAGCCCTTGGTTCGTTCGGGGCTTGCCGTGTTGTTCCGGTGTGACTTCAGGAAACGGCCTAGGCGGGGGGTCTCGGTAGCCAACAGGGGTTAACCTCAAGGGTGTTAACCCGCTCCCATCTGCGGTGATTCGCTTAAGCCCTCGCAGGTGGCACGGCCATCGGAGGCGATGCACGTGGGCAAGGGATTACGAGACGTTCGTACGGCGCGGGGATGGTCGCAGGAGCGGCTGATCTTCGAGATCGAGCGCTACGCGCGGCAGCACATGGTGAACGTCGCCTCCAGTGCGAGTCTGAAGACCTACGTGTCGGAGTGGGAGAACGGCCGGCGGGCCATCACGGAGCGATACGCCGTGATCCTCCGGCCGCTGCTCGGGGTCACGGACGCCGAGTTGGGCGGGGAGCGTGCACACGCGGCCCCCCAGCAAGCTGACGGCTACGAGGACCTGTTGAGTCGGATCGACTCGGCGCGGAGCGTCAGCGACTCCATGGTGAGCACCTTCATGGACCAGACCGAGCTACTGCGGACCATGGACCGGCAGATGGGTGCATCCGGCCTGGTGGACCAGATGGGCGGACATCTGGCGAGGATGGAGGAGGCGCTCACCTTCGCCGTCCTGCCGGGAACGCGTCGCCCCATCGCGACGGCATTGGCCGGGGCAGCGACATTGGCGGCTTGGCAGGCGCTGGACGCCGGTTCCGTGGAGCGCGCCTGGCGGCACTACGAACTGGCGAAACGGGCCGCGCAGGATGCGGACGCGCCCCAGTACTTGGCTCACGCCATGGGCGAGCAGGCATACGTCCTGGGTGATGCTGGCCGACCCGAGATGGCGGTGGAGCTGATTCGCGACGCGCAGCGTACGCATGCGGAGCGGCAGTCACCACGCCTTCGGGCATGGCTGAGCGCGGCTGAAGCTGAACTGTGCGCCGCTGCCGGCATGCACGACGGTTCCAGGGACGCGCTCGACCGGGCGGCGGCCTCACTGCCGGAAGGTGCGGATGCCCGCGACCCGGACATGCTGAGCATCTTCCTGAACGCTGACCACCTGGCGCGCTGGCGGGGAAACGTACTGGCACTCTTGGGCGACAGCTCGGCCATGGACGACCTCTACGTATCGCTCCAGACAACGGACCCTACGTTCGTCCGTGCCAAGGCAGGTCTGCACAGCGACCTGACGCAGGCGCACCTTGCCCGCGGCGAGTTCGACGAGGCCCGCTCGAACCTTCAGCAGGCGCGCCTGCTGGCGAACCGCACGGGGTCCGTGCGGCATCGCCGGCGTGTGGAGCTGCTTACGGGGCGGCTGTAGCCCGCGACGCGAGGACGTGAAGGAGGGCGACAAGGGTTCCTGACCCCATGAGCTTCCCTTCGGCCATGAGGGTGGGGATGTCCGCCAGGGGTACCCAGGCGATCGTCCCGGCCTCCTCGATGTCTGTGGGTTCGCCCACCTTCACCGCACCCCGTGCCACGAAGATCTCGTGCGGTGAGTCGACCATGCCGATCATTGGTTGGTACGTCACGACGTGCTCGACGTTCGTCGGGCGCCAGCCGGTCTCTTCCTCGGTCTCCCGAGCCGCTGTGGCCGCCGCGTCTTCGCCGTCGTCCACGATCCCGCCGGGAAGTTCCCAGCCCCACTGCTGCGGGACGAAGCGATAGCGCCACAGCATCAGTACGCGCTGCTGCTCGTCGATCACAGCCGTGATCGCCACATGGTGGAGGCGCACCACGTGGTGCTCGAACCGCTCGACCCCGGGCGGCTCGACGTCGACGAGGTCGAGGTTCACCCACTGGTTCTCGTAGACCGTCCTGCTGCCATGGATCGTCCATGGCTCCAGCTCTGCCGGCGTGGTGACGGTTTCACCACCCACGACTCGGTACGAACTGCGGTCGTACGCCCTGATGAGCCGCTCGCTCGCCAGTCGCGCGAGTACCTGGCGGAGGGCGGTACGGCCGATCTCTAGCTCAGCGCTCATGGTCCGCTCGGAGGGAAGTTTCTCGCCGGGGCTGTACTTGCCCGACTCGATCCAAGACCGGATCGTCTGGTAGACCCTCGTCGACTTCGGTCCCATCCTCAGAGCACTCTCCCCATTCGTCGGCTGGTGACGACCAGCGTAGTCGGGGGGAATCGCGGAGGGCTCAGCCATGCTCATCTCTCTCCTGATCTGACGTGAGGGCATCGCAAGGTCGGCACCTCCGAGAGTGCCCAGGGCGGGTGACGGACATGCGAAATGATCGTGGTCGTGGCCAACCTCTGGCCAGCAGGAGCCCCGAGGGTAGGCGACGGAGCCAAAGGCCCCAGGTGAGGGAGGAGGTGAGTTTCGCCAAGCGATCAGTCTTGAAGGCCTTCGCGGTTGGCGTTGATTAAGAGTTTCCCCGCTGCATCAAGCACCCGGCTGCGCTCCGCTCCGCCGGGCGGGCTTCCCGGCTCCGCTCGGGGCGACGCTCCTGCCTTCGGCCCGCTCCGCCCCCGCTGAGCCGACGCCCGCCCCTGCAAGACGGGATAGGCCCAAAGGCATGAGGCAGTCCCCATACGGGCCCGCGGTGCCATTACTCACCGACATGCCTCCGGCGGGGGCCTCCGGCTCCGGGATGCGGGGGCGCCATGGGCGGGTGCCGGCCCGTGGAGGGTTGAGGTTGGGGGGTGACTTGCTGGTGGCTCTAGCAACGGCCTGAGGAAGAATTCGCTCGCGTGGCATCAGTTTCGATTATTTGGTGGCCGAGAATCTTCAGCCTCGCGTACCTTGGGATGGGTGCAAGTCCTGGAGGGTTGGATGCTGCTTCGTTCATTCCGGAGAAGTTCGAGCATGGAGAATCTTTTCTCCGAGTATGTAATCAACGCGCTAGAGACGGAGGGCAATCCCGACGTCAGTGAGGAGCGGGTTGCCGAATTCGCCAAAGGTGCCGTTGAGTCATTCGCCGACACCTTCGGAGTGAAGGTCGCGGAGCGGGTTATCCGTAACAGGCGGGCGTTCAGTGTCAACCGTAGGATGAGTGCAGGTTTCGATAGAAAGCTGAAGCGTCATTGGGGTAAGGCGTTCAGTCTATTTATCATGACGCAGGCGTGTTGCAAAGAAGCGGGCGAGAAGGTCCTGAAGAAGCCGACAGGTGCTTTGGATGAGAATCGGCGAGCCAGCCTTCAGGCCTTGGTCGAGATTCACGCCAAGGCTTGCCGCGTGACAGGCGAGGTGCTCGCTCTACTCGCCAGCGGCTTCCCTGAAGGAGCCTTGGCGCGCTGTCGGACGCTTCACGAGTTTGCTGTGACCGCTAGCGTGATCGGCTCGTGTGCGGGCGACCCTATCCATGGAGATTTGGGCCTGAGGTTCTTGGATCACGGGATCGTCGCCCAGCTGCGAAATGCCAAGCAGTACCAAGAAGACTATGTCGCCCTCAAGGTAATCCCCCTAGAGGACGGCCTTCTGGATCGCCTTGAGCAGCGTTATCGCGAGATGCTCATCAAGCATGGTGCCGACTTCAGTCGCGATTATGGGTGGGCTAAGAAGTATTGCCCTAATGATAATTTCCGCGCCCTTGAGGATAGGGCGGGAATGGCCCACATGAGGGGTTATTATCAGTGGGCGAGCAACGAGGTGCATTCGGGGGCCAGGGGTATTGACCTGAATGTGCATGAATTTAGAGGTGTGCGCATCCTGCGTATTGGGAAAACCGACGCGGGTTTCGCCGAGCCGGCTTCTATGGCGATCAATTCTCTATATCAGGTAACTGCTTCGTTGGTCATTCAGGGATTTGGTGATTCGGACCTCGTTGATCTCGTTACGGTGAAATCACTTGACACTCTGCGACGTAAGGTGTCCGAGGAATTCGCTGACGCAGAATTCAAGATTCGCGAGAAATAGAGGGAGTTCAGTAGGGGCTCCTAGCCGGGTGGGGCGCCCCTGGTGGCTCGTGCCCCCTCGTGCAGTACAGCAGCGGCGTACCGCAACCACAGCAACCACACCTGATCGTCAACGACTCGGCGAGGCCTTGAAGCGGCCGGTATGACCGTCGCTGACCGGTCTGGCTAGAGCTACGTTACAGAAGGACATCGTCAGACGATGCGGCCGGCGCCGTGGGTGCCGTTGCCGCGGGTGCGTTCTAGGTGCAGCAGTGAATGGCGGGCTGGAGGAAGACCCCACGCCTAGCTGACGGGTCGAGAGGCTTGCCATTTAGCGCATTCAGTAATTCTATTTTCTTTCACAGCTCGAACTCGTTCCTGAATCTCTTCACTCTCGGCCAGGTTCGGCGGGAGGAGGGTCTGGCTGGTCGGACACGCCTCGACGATCTGCTCCACAGTGAGATTCTCGCTTTTCTTCATGTCGGCGTAATGTAGATTCGCACCTCTGAAGCGAACACCCGACAGGTTTGCCCAGAGATACATGTGAGAAAGGTTCGAATTATCAAACTTCGCCTTTCTCAAGTCGGTTCCCTTGAATAGGGTCAAATTCATGAGATCCGTCTGAGATAGTTCAATCTCCACTACTTTTCCATCGTCTGCGGCGACATTGCGACCGGCAATAACCGAGAGTGCGCCAGAAACATCGGGATCGGGCGGATTTAGCGGGTTGCGAGGAGTCTTTGGGATCGGCGCGTGCACTCGAATGAAAGCGACGAGAAGGTTCACAATGTCCGGCTGTTCTTCCGGTGCCTCCTCTGCGATTTGCCGCAACGCATGGATGCCCCCGAGGCGCACATCCTGGGCGTCAGAGCCAAGGTGGTCCACCGCGTCATTCATTCTGTCGGCAATGTTCTTGCTGCGGGTCTCGCTCAATTCTTCGATGTCATGCTGAAGTGGGATCACTGCCGAAAATAGACCGATCCCAGATGCGGCAATCCCGCCGATGATGGGGCCGATGATTTCCCAAACCGACCGCCCATCATTATCTCTCTGGCTTCCGGCATTCTCCATGCCCCCAGGGACGCACGAAACCTTGCGTCTGGTCCAATCTAATTGGGCTGAATGGGGGTAGTTGCGACCCGCAGGCGGGTGGCCCTTCAACGGTCTGTGCGCTTCTCGGAGGAAGGCAAAAGGCGACTGCTGACATTACGCCGCTGGGCGGCAACGAAATGGGCAAGACCGGAGAACAGCGACCAGCGAACCTGCGACGACGTTGTGACTGTCGGCAGAGGATGCTGCCGGAGCCTACGGAGTAGATGTCACCACCTGCAGGCCAGGCTGCAGCGCTCACGGCCCATCTGTGGACTGTGGGACACGGCAAGTCGGCTTTTGGTACTTGGCCTGCGAAAAAGTAAGAGATGCACGGGGCCTCCGGAGCCGTGGGTGGATTGCCTGCTCCACCAGCGGCCACAGTCGCCCGCACCGGCCGCCTCTGGGTGTGGATCCCCGGACGCGCCGTCGGCCGGACCGTGCGCTCGGCGTGCCGCACTGGCGCTGACACGGCACGCTAGGGGCGTGTCGGACCAGACGGAAATCATCGTGCATCCGGTGTCCCCGAAGGGGGGCCGGAAGGTCACCGTTCATGCGCTCGGCGTGGACGTGGACCTCGGTCGTGCGCAGACGCCGAAGGACGTTGCCGAGTTTCTGCGCCGCGCCGGCCTAGAGGACGTGGACCTGAGCGAGGACGGGCCGATCACCTGGCAGGGCGGCGGCCCCGAAGTCTGGAAGCGCCCCGACGCCTGAGGGCAAGGGGCGGCCCTGGGGAGCCAATCAGGGAGCCACCCCAGGCAGCACAACCCGGATCTGCCTGGACTGTCATGGACGGTGGGGAGCCAGAACCCTTGGGATGCGCGGGGTGCGCGGCGCCGGTTCCTGAGGCGGCTCTTGTCTCCGACTTAAGAAGGTTCTAAGAGGTACTCCCGGAGCATTTGGGAGGCTTTGCCGTATGCAGCGGATTCTGGTGGTGGACGACGAGCCCGAGGTGCGGGCCGCCGTCGAGGACGGGCTCGCCGTCGAGGGGTACGAGGTGCGCGGTGCGGCCGACGGGCTGGCCGCGCTGTCCGAGGTGGCCCTCTGGCAGCCGGACGCGGTGGTCCTCGACGTGATGATGCCGGTGATGGACGGGCTCGCCGTGTGCCGGCAACTGCGCGCGGTGGGCGACCGTACGCCCGTGCTCGTCCTCACGGCCCTGGACGCGGTGAGCGACCGCGTCGACGGGCTGGAGGCGGGCGCCGACGACTACCTGGTCAAACCGTTCGCGCTCGACGAGCTAGTGGCCCGGGTACGGGCCCTCCTGCGGCGGGCCGCCCCCGACGATCCGGCCGGGGGACGGGCGCTCCTCGGGTACGGGGACCTCGTGCTCGACCCCGCCACCCGCACCGGGCGGCGCGGGGAGCGGCCGCTGGAGTTCAGCCGCACCGAGTCGGCGCTGCTCGAACTGCTCCTGCGCCACCCCGGGCAGGTGCTGCCGCGCGAGCTCGTCCTGGAACTGGTGTGGGGCCGGGACTTCGGGCCGGACTCCAACTCCCTGGCCGTCTACGTCGGCTACCTGCGCCGCAAGCTGGAGGCCGGCGGCGAGCCCCGGCTCGTGCACACCGTGCACGGGGTCGGCTACCGGCTGGACGCCGCGTGAGCGGGCGGCGGCTCGGAGCACGGTGGAGGCGCAGGCGGCCGCTGCGGACCCGGCTGGCGCTCGCCGTCACGGCGGCGGTGGCCCTCGTCGCGCTCGGCGTGTGCGCGGCGGCCTTCCTCGTCGTGCGCGGGGCGCTGTACCGGCAGCTCGACCTCAGCCTGACCCAGTCCGCCCGCCTCGCCGCCCAGCGCAACCCGGACTCCGGGCCCGGGACCCTGTCCGGGGAGTGCCGGTTCCGGGCGGCGCCCGCCTGCGCCGAGGTGGTGCCGGCGGATCCGGGGCGCGACCCCCGTGCGCCGTACCTGCTGCCGGTGGACCCGGCCGCGCGGGAGGTGGCCGCCGGCACGCGGGCCCCGTACTACACCGCCATCGTGCACGCCGGGCATCCGGCGCGGATGCTGACCACCGACTACGGCAAGGGCCGGGCCCTTCAGGTCGCGCTGCGGGCGGACACCGTGCAGGACGGCATCGCGCAGGCCGCGTGGTGGCTGGCGCTGACCGCGGCGGTGGGCGTGCTGACGGCCGCGCTGCTCGGCTACTGGGTGGCGCGGACCGGGCTGGCGCCCGTCACCCGGCTCACCGCCACCGCCGAACGGATCGCCGCCACCAGGGACCCGAGGCACCGGATCGAACTGCCGCCCCCGGGGCGCGGCCGCGAGGACGAGGTCACCCGGCTGGCGGGGAGCTTCAACACCATGCTGGGAGAGCTGGAACAGTCCGTCACCGCCCAGCGCAGGCTCGTCGCGGACGCCTCGCACGAGCTGCGGACCCCGCTGACGGCGCTGCGGACCAACGCGGAGCTGCTCGCGCGCGGGGACCGGCTGACGGCGGAGCAGCGGGAACGGGCCTCGCTGGCGCTCGGGCGGCAGCTGCGGGAGGTGACCGGGCTGGTCAACGACCTGATCGAGCTGGCCCGCGACGAGGAACCGCAGCTGCTGGTGGAACAGGTGCGGCTGGCTCCGCTGGTGGAGTACTGCGTCGGGGCCGCGCGGGCGCACTGGCCCGGGGTGGCGTTCCGGGTGCGGGGGCCGTCGCCGGAGGAGGCCGTGGTGGTGGCGGGGGTGCCGGCGCGGCTCAGCCGGCTGCTGGGGAACCTGCTGGACAACGCGGCGAAGTTCAGCCCGGCGGGGGCGGAGGTGGAGGTCGGCCTGGTGGTGCGGGGGGACGGTGACGGTGGGGCGGAGGTGACCGTACGGGATCACGGGCCGGGGATCGCGGAGGGGGATCTGCCGTACGTCTTCGACCGGTTCTACCGGGCGGGGGCGGCGCGGGCCCTGCCGGGGTCTGGGCTGGGGCTGGCGATGGCTCGGCAGATTGCGCGGGCGCACGAGGCGGAGCTGGTGGCCGAAGCCGCCCCGGGCGGGGGTGCGCTGTTCCGGCTGACCTTCGCAGCCCGGGGCTGAGTGGGTGGGGGCTGCCCTGCGGGGCGCTGCCCTGCGGGGCGCTGCCCTGCGGGGCGGAGTCCCCTACCCGCCCTTCCACCGTTCCCCGGGCTGCGCCCGGACCCCCCTGGGGCTCCGCCCCAGACCCCGGTCCTCAAACGCCGGACGGGCTGGGTCGTGGTGCCGGTGGGAGGGGCGCCTCGGTCGTGGCGATGTGGGGGAGGGCGTACGGGTGGTGGGTGCGTAGCCAGGTGATCAGGCGTTCGCGGACCGCGCAGCGGACGGTCCAGACGGCGTCGCCGTCCTTCGCCGTGACCACCGCGCGGACCAGGATGGTGTGCGGGGTGGTGTCCGTGACGGCCAGGGAGCCGGTGCGGCCGTCCCATTCCGGGATGGTTTTCAGGATCTGCTGGAGCTGTTCGCGCATCAGGTCCACCGGGGCGCTGTGGTCCAGGTGCCAGAACACGGTGCCCGTCATCTGCGCGCCACCGCGCGACCAGTTCTCGTAGGGCTTGCTCGTGAAGTACGCGACCGGCATCGTGATCCGGCGCTCGTCCCAGGTGCGGACGGTGAGGTAGGTGAGGGTGATCTCCTCGACCGTGCCCCACTCCTTGTCCACCACCACCGTGTCGCCGATCCGGACGGTGTCGCCGAAGGCGATCTGGAGTCCGGCGAAGAGGTTGCCGAGGGCGGCCTGCGCCGCGATGCCCGCCACGATGCCGAGTACGCCCGCCGAGGCCAGCATCGAGGTGCCGACCGTCCGCATCTCGGGGAAGGTGAGGAGCATCGCGCCGAGGGCCACCACGATCACCACCGCCGTGACCACCCGCTGGATCAGCGTGACCTGGGTGCGGACCCGGCGGACCCTGGCCTGGTCGGAGGCGTCGGCCGCGTAGCGGGCGTACGTGGAGTCCACGATCGCCGTCGTGATGCGGATCAGCAGCCACGCGGCCGCGGCGATCAGGATCAGGGTCAGCACGTGCCCGGGGCCGTCCGCGCGCCGGCGCACCGCCTGCAGCAGGGAGGCGGCCAGGACCACCAGGAAGGGCGGGCGGCAGCGGCGCAGCAGTCCCCACAGCGGGGTTTCGCTGTGCCGGGCGTCGGCGCGGCGGAGCAGCCGGTCCAGCAGCCAGCCCGCGAGCAGGGTGACGGCCAGGGTGCCGGCGACGGCCGCGATCGGGCGCAGGAGGGAGTCCGTGTCCATGCAGGTCAACGTAACCGGAGGGGGTCGCTCGAAACTGGCACGATGGGGGCATGAACATCATGCTTTTCCATTCGACCTACGGGCTGCGGCCCGCCGTGCGGGAGGCGGCCGACCGGCTGCGCGCGGCCGGGCACCAGGTCCAGGTGCCGGACCTCTTCGAAGGACGCACCTTCGAGACCGTCGAGGAGGGCATGGCCCACCGGGACGAGATCGGCCGTGACGAGCTGCTCAAGCGGGCGGTACTGGCCTCGGCTCCCTACTCCGACCAGGGCCTGGTCTACGCCGGCTTCTCCTTCGGCGGCTCGATCGCACAGCACCTGGCGCTCGCCGACGAGAAGGCGCGCGGGCTGCTGCTCCTGCACGGGACGGCCGACCTGGAGGAGGGTGCCTACGTCGACGAGCTGCCGGTGCAGCTGCACATCGCCGATCCGGACCCCTTCGAGCCGCACGACTGGCTGACGGCCTGGTACCTGCGGATGCGCAAGGCCGGGGCGGACGTGGAGGTCCACGGCTATCCGGGGGCCGGGCACCTGTTCACCGACCCGGGGCTGGACGACTACGACGCCGAGGCCGCGGAGCAGGCCTGGGCGGTCGCCCTCGCCTTCCTCGACGGTCTGCAGAGCGAGTAGGTAGGGCGAGCAGGCAGGGCGAGTAGAGCGCGAAGAAGGGGCCCCGCTCGCGGGGCCCCTTCGTCATGCGTGCGTCAGGACGCCGGCAGGCGTCAGGCGCGGTACGCCGTCCACATGCTCTTCATGCGGGTCACCTGGCCCGCGGTGAACTGGTACATGCACGAGTCGTACGTGTAGTCCATGAAGTTGTGGATCGGGTCGACGCCCGCCTTGCTGGTGCAGGTGTCACGACCGGTCGGGCACTCGAAGGCCGCGCTCTTCTCGGCCGGGGTGTCCGAAACGGAGTCGCCCGAGCCGTTACAGCCGCCCTGGAAGGTGTGGTACAGGCCCATCCAGTGGCCGACCTCGTGGGTCGCGGTGTCGCCCTCGTTGTAGTTGGCGGCGGAGCCGCCCGGCAGCGAGGTGTCGAGGACGACCACGCCGTCCATCTTCGGCTGGGAGGCGTAGGAGCTGGGGAAGGTGGCCCAGCCCAGCAGCCCGCCGGAGAGGTTGGCGGTGTAGAAGTTGAGGGCGTTCGCACCCCCCTTGCGCAGGGTGTTCTTCATGGTCTTCTCGGCCGTGGAGCCGGAAGCCAGGTTGTACCAGCTCGCGTTGTCCGTGTAGTCGGTGCCCGCCAGGGTGAACTGGTAGGTGGTGTCGACGTTTCCGGTGCCCTGGCCGGCGTAGGCCGCGTTGAGGACCGCCAGCTGCTTGCTGATGTCGGTGGACGTCAGCTTTCCGGTGGTGCCGGAGTGGATGACGTGGAAGTACACGGGGATGCTCGTGACTGCCTCGGCGACGCGCAGGCTGCGCGGCTCCTTCGAGATCTTGTCCAGCTTCGCCTTGAGGTCGGAGTCCATGGACTTGGACTGCGCCTCGGTGACCTCGTTCGGCTCGGCCGCGTGCTGGTCCTTCGGGCGCGCCACACGGGCGTTGGCCGCAGCGCCGGACGCGTCCTCGGCGCACACCTCGGCGCCGGTCTTGGCGGCCGCGACCGTGGTGGGGGCGGCGAGCGGGGTGAAGGCCAGGGTGCCCGTGAGTACGGCGGCACCCATCAGGCGGCGGCGAAGAAGGGGGGATATGCGGGCAAGAGCGCGCACGTGTGCTCCTCGCGAGTGGGGGGTTGAGCGGGAGGGATCTCCTCAGCTGGCGGGAATCTTACGTGCGCATGTCATAAACAGGTCAAGTGGTCTACGTAAAAGATTTGTTGCTTCTGATGACGAAGGGGCGCCTGGTCTACGCCAAGCGCCCCTCCGGACGGGAAAATCTGGCGGAGTGTCAGCGCACCGGCTGGTCCGCCCGCTCGACCTTCTGCGTCCCGTTCAGCGTGCGGTACGAGCGCGCCCAGGCGGCCGTGGCGTCCTGGCGCCGCTTGTCCGAGACCACGTAGTAGTCCATCTGGGAACGCTCGGCCGTCACGTCCAGCACGCCGTAGCCGTGGGCGTCCATGTCCAGCCACTTCACGTGTCGGTTGGCGGCCTTGATGGCTGTTTCCGCGATCAGCGAGACCGTGTCGGCCGGCACGTGCAGCAGGTCGTCGATGTTGTCGGAGGTCACCGACGTCACCACGAACTCCACGCCCGCGGACCGCGACCACGGGTAGGTGGCCGCCGTCACCGGGACGTCGTTCGCCCAGGCCATGTGGATGTCACCGGTCAGGAAGACGGTGTTGCGGACGGAACGGTCCGTCAGGTGACCCAGCAGCTCCCGGCGGTCGTCCGTGTACCCGTCCCACTGGTCCACGTTGATCGCGAGGCCGCCCGCGGGCAGGCCGAGCAGCTCGGTGAGGGGCCCCAGCAGGTGCGCCGGCAGTGAGCCGAAGGCCACCGGCGAGATCATCACCGAGGTGCCCACCAGCTTCCAGGTGGCCTGCGAGCCGGCCAGTCCGGCCTTCAGCCAGTCCAGCTGGCCGCGCCCGGTGATGGTGCGCGCCGGATCGTCCACTGCCCCGCTGCCGATGCCCGCCTGCTGCGAACGGAAGGTCCGCAGGTCCAGCAGGTGCAGGTCGGCGAGGGTGCCGAACTGCAGCCGGCGGTAGACGGTGCCCTCGGTGGAGGTGCGGACCGGCATCCACTCGAAGTACGCCTGCCGGGCGGCGGCCGCGCGGGCCGCGAAGGAGCCCTCGGTGGCGGGGTCGTGGTTCTCGGCACCTCCGGACCAGGTGTCGTTGGCGATCTCGTGGTCGTCCCAGATCGCGATGACCGGGTGGGCCTGGTGCAGGGCCTGCAGGTCGGGGTCGGTCTTGTACTTCCCGTGCCGGGTGCGGTAGTCGGCCAGGGTGAGGATCTCGTGCAGCGGCTCGTGCTGCCGTACGACGTACTTCGCCTCGGGGTAGCCGCCGCTCTTGTACTCGTAGATGTAGTCGCCCAGGTGCAGTACGGCGTCCAGATCGGCCCGCGCGGCCAGGTGGCGGTACGCGGAGAAGTAGCCGGACTCCCAGTTGGCGCAGGAGACCACGCCGAAGCGGACCCCGGCGGGCGCGGTGGTGGCGGCCGGGGTGGTGCGGGTGCGCCCGGCCGGGGAGACGGTGGCGCCGGCCGTGAACCGGTACCAGTAGGCCGTCTGCGGCCGCAGGCCCCGTACATCGGCCTTGACGGTGTGGTCGGAGGCGGCGCTCGCGGTGACGGTGCCGCTCGCGACGATCCGGGAGAAGGCCTTGTCCTCGGCGACCTCCCAGCCCACCGCGACGGCGGGGCCCGCGCCGGAGCCCGGCAGGGCATCGGCGGTCGGGGTGACGCGGGTCCACAGCAGGACCCCGTCGGGGAGCGGGTCGCCCGAGGCGACGCCGTGCAGGAAGGAGGGGACGTCTTCGCCGGTGGCGGCGTGGGCTGCTTCGGCGCCCAGCGCGGCGATCGGGACGAGTGCCGCCGTGGCCGCCGCGGCCAGGACGACCGTACGGCGGCGGGGAGTCGGCACGGTCGCCGATTCCGGGGCGGAAGGGGAGAGTTGACTGGTCACGGATGATCATATTACCGACGGGTATTGGCTCCGGACCAGACCCGTGAAAGCAACGGACGGGCGAACTCTGGGAGTTCGCCCGTCCGTCGGGGTGCTGCGAGAGGGGGAGGGTCAGCCGGCGATGGCCTTGTCGATCGCCGCGGTGAACGCCTCGGGCGTCTGCGGCAGCGGGTCGATCTTGTTGCCGTTCATCTTCAGCGTCGGAGTGCCCTTCACGCCGCTCTTGTCGAAGGTCTTGGACATCTCCAGCGCCCACCGGTCGTAGGTGCCGTCCTCGACCGCCTTCTTGAACTCGGCGTTGCCCTTGAGCGTCGGAACCTGGTCCGCGACCGTCAGCAGGTAGGCGTCCTTGGCGAACTTGTCGTCCTTCTCCTCCGGGTGGTTCGCCGCGGAGTAGAGGGCCGTCTTGTACTCCAGGAACGCCTCGGGGCTGACGTTGAGGGCCGCGCCCAGCGCGCTCAGGGCGTTCTTCGAACCGCTGCCGGGGAAGCCGTTGTCCAGGAAGGTGGCGCCGACGTACTGGATCTTGTACTTGCCGGCGTCGAGGTCCGCCTTGAGCTGCGGGCCGACCGCCTGCTCGAAGCTGGCGCAGACCGGGCAGCGTGCGTCCTCGTACAGTTCCAGGGTCTTCTTGGCGTCGGCCTTTCCGATGACCACCGTCGTGCCGTTCTCGCCCGAGGTGTTCTTCGGCGCGACCAGGGGCGCGTCGGCGGCCTTCTCCCAGGCGCTCGGCTGGTTGGACTGGACGACGGCGTAACCGACGCCCCCGGCCAGGGCGAGGGCGGCCACGACGCCGCCCGCCACGAACACCTGCCGGCGGACCTTGGCCTTCTTGGCCTGCTGCTCGCGCTCGATGCGCAGCTTCTCGCGGGCCGCCGCCTTGTTCGCCTGGCTGTTGCGTGCGCTCATCGTTCTCTCCGTGGGGTGTGGCTCCGCGGTGGAGCCGGCTGGAAGGGGGGACTGTCCTCGTACGTCAGGCGCGAGCGAACGCGCCGCGTGCGCGAGGAGGTCCCCGCCGTCCCACGGAGTGCACGGGGAAGCGGGTACGGGCCACCGTGCTCCGCAGCACCGCGAGCGGGGAGCGGCGCACCGGAGCGAGGGCCCGCGCCGCGCGGGCCGAGGCCATCCGCAGCGGCCGGAAGGCGAACGCGGACGCCGCGCCCAGCAGCCGGCCGAGCGCCCGCTCCCCGCGGTGCAGCCACAGGGAGGCGAGCAGTCCGACCGATACGTGCGCGCCCAGCAGCAGCCAGGGGGCCCACGGTCCGGGTGCGGCCAGCAGCGCGGCCGGGTCGGCGGGTCCGCCCACCTCGGCCAGTGCCCCGCCCACCGGGCTGCCGCCGCAGAAGTCGGCGAGCCCGATGGCGCGCAGCGGACCCGAGACGGGACCGCCCGCGGGGCCGTAGCAGAGGTGCTGGCCGGAGGTCAGGACGGTGTCGGCGGCCAGCTCCAGCGGGACGAGCAGCCCGGCGATGTGACCGAGGCCCCGTTCGCGTCCGGCCAGCGCGAAGGCGATCGCGAACACGGCGGCGAAGGCCCCTCCCACCAGGGCGGGAGGCAGCGGCACCCGGGACAGCAGGACGTGCGAGCCGGTCGAGAGCAGCACGACGACCGCGCTGAACAGCGCGGCTCGCAGCCCTCGGAGACCCACCCCGGATATGTCCATCGTCGCGAGTGTGCCACGAGTCCCTGTGAGGACGGGCCCTAGGTCCCTGTCTAGGGCAGGATCCGGCCGTTGCGGAAGAGGTCCACGAAGATCTGGTGGTCGGCGCGGGCCCGGGCGCCGTAGGCGTGGGCGAAGTCCACCAGCAGGTCCGCGAAGCCCTCCTCGTCGGCGGCGATGGCCGCGTCGATGGCCCGCTCGGTGGAGAACGGGACCAGCGTCTGGCCGCTCTCCTGCTCGTCCGCGGCGCCGTGCATGGTCGCCGTGGCCCGGCCCAGGTCGGCGACCACGGCCGCGATCTCCTCCGGGTCGTCCAGGTCCGACCAGTCCAGGTCCACCGCGTACGGGGAGACCTCCGCCACGAGCTGTCCGGCCCCGTCCAGCTCGGTCCAGCCGAGCCACGGGTCGGCGTGCGCCTGCAGGGCCCGCTGGGAGATCACGGTGCGGTGCCCCTCGTGCAGGAAGTACTCGCGCACCGACCGGTCGGTGACGTGCCGGGACACGGCCGGCGTCTGCGCCTGCTTGAGGTAGATCACGACGTCGTTCTCCAGGGCGTCGCTGTGCCCCTCCAGCAGGATGTTGTACGAGGGAAGGCCCGCCGAGCCGATCCCGACGCCCCGGCGGCCCACCACGTCCTTGACCCGGTAGGAGTCCGGGCGGACCAGGGACTCGTCCGGCAGCGTCTCCAGGTACCCGTCGAAGGCGGCGAGCACCTTGTACCGGGTGGCGGCGTCCAGCTCGATGGTCCCCGGGCCGGGGGAGAAGCGGCGCTCGAACTCGCGGATCTCGGTCATCGAGTCGAGGAGCGAGAAGCGGGTGCGGCGGCGGGCGGCGCGCAGGGCCTCCAGCAGCGGGCCGTCGGCGGTGTCCAGGGTGAAGGCGGGCACCTCGTCGTTCTTGGCCCCGGTGGCCAGCGCGTGGATGCGCTCCCGGTAGGCGGCCGCGTAGATCCGTACCAGCTCGCTGATCTGGTCGTCGCTGAGCGCCTTGGTGTAGCCGAGCAGGGCGACGGAGGCGGAGAACCGCTTCAGGTCCCAGGTGAAGGGGCCGACGTAGGCCTCGTCGAAGTCGTTGACGTTGAAGACCAGCCGGCCCTGGGCGTTCATGTAGGTGCCGAAGTTCTCGGCGTGCAGATCGCCGTGGATCCACACCCGGCCGGTGCGCTCGTCCAGGTACGGGCCGCCGTGCCGCTCGTGCTCCAGGTCGGCGTAGAAGAGGCAGGCTGTGCCCCGGTAGAAGGCGAAGGCCGAGGCCGCCATCTTGCGGAACTTGACCCGGAAGGCCGCGGGGTCGGCGGTGATCAGCTCGCCGAAGGCGATGTCGAACACGTCGAGTATCTGCTCGGCGCGCTGCTCGTCGGTCGTCTCGGGAACCGCCATGGCGGGTGCCTCCTGGTGGCGCGGGGTGGATCGCATTTCGGACAGTTGTCCTTGGGTCTGCAACGGACGAAGGTACCCGTCGGTGCCCGTGTTCCGTCACCCGGTCTGTCACCGGCGCCCCGTAGGATTCATTGCTGCCGCCCCCTCTCTCCCGCCCGGAGGCCCCCACCGTGACCAAGACGCCGTTCACGCACCTGCACGTCCACACCCAGTACTCCCTGCTGGACGGTGCCGCGCGGCTGAAGGACATGTTCAACGCGTGCAACGAGATGGGCATGACGCACATCGCGATGTCCGACCACGGCAACCTGCACGGGGCGTATGACTTCTTCCACACCGCGAAGAAGGCCGGTGTGACGCCGATCATCGGCATCGAGGCGTACGTCGCCCCGGAGTCCCGGCGCAACAAGCGGCGCATCCAGTGGGGCCAGCCCCACCAGAAGCGCGACGACGTGTCCGGTTCGGGCGGTTACACCCACAAGACGATCTGGGCGGCGAACTCCACCGGGCTGCACAACCTCTTCCGGCTGTCCTCCGACGCGTACGCCGAGGGCTGGCTGACCAAGTGGCCGCGCATGGACAAGGAGACCATCTCCCAGTGGTCGGAAGGGCTGATCGCCTCCACGGGCTGCCCCTCCGGCGAGGTGCAGACCAGGCTGCGGCTCGGCCAGTTCGACGAGGCCGTGCAGGCCGCCTCCGACTACAAGGACATCTTCGGCGAGGGGCGCTACTTCCTGGAGCTGATGGACCACGGCATCGAGATCGAGCGTCGGGTCCGCGACGGGCTGCTGGAGATCGGCAAGAAGGTCGGCATCCCGCCGCTGGTGACGAACGACTCGCACTACACGTACGCGCACGAGGCCGGTGCCCACGACGCCCTGCTCTGCATCCAGACCGGCAAGAACCTCTCGGACCCGGACCGCTTCCGCTTCGACGGCACCGGCTACTACCTGAAGTCCACGGACGAGATGTACGCGGTCGACTCCTCGGACGCCTGGCAGGAGGGCTGTGCCAACACCCTCCTGGTGGCCCAGCAGATCGACACCGCCGGCATGTTCGAGGCCAAGAACCTCATGCCGAAGTTCGAGATCCCCGAAGACGGCTACACCGAGATCACCTGGTTCCGCGAGGAAGTGCGGCGCGGCATGGCCCGCCGCTACCCCGGGGGCGTCCCCGAGGACCGCCAGCGGCAGGCCGAGTACGAGCTGGACGTCATCATCCAGATGGGGTTCCCCGGCTACTTCCTCGTCGTCGCCGACTTCATCATGTGGGCCAAGAACCAGGGCATCGCGGTGGGCCCCGGCCGAGGCTCCGCCGCCGGTTCGATCGTCGCGTACGCCATGGGCATCACCGACCTCGACCCGATCACCCACGGCCTGATCTTCGAGCGGTTCCTCAACCCCGAGCGCGTCTCCATGCCCGATGTCGACATCGACTTCGACGAGCGCAGGCGCGTCGAAGTGATCCGGTACGTGACCGACAAGTACGGCGACGACAAGGTCGCCATGATCGGCACGTACGGAAAGATCAAGGCGAAGAACGCCATCAAGGACTCGGCCCGCGTCCTCGGCTACCCGTACGCCATGGGCGACCGGCTCACCAAGGCCATGCCCGCCGACGTCCTCGGCAAGGGCATCGACCTCAACGGCATCACCGACCCCTCGCACCCGCGCTACGGCGAGGCCGGCGAGATCCGCGGGATGTACGAGAACGAGCCGGACGTCAAGAAGGTCATCGACACCGCCCGCGGCGTCGAGGGCCTGGTCCGCCAGATGGGCGTGCACGCCGCCGGCGTGATCATGTCCAGCGAGCCGATCGTCGACCACGCCCCGATCTGGGTGCGGCACACCGACGGCGTCACCATCACGCAGTGGGACTACCCCCAGTGCGAGTCGCTCGGCCTGATCAAGATGGACTTCCTGGGCCTGCGCAACCTCACGATCATGGACGACGCCGTCAAGATGGTGAAGGCCAACAAGGGGATCGACCTCGATCTCCTCGGCCTGCCGCTCGACGACCCCAAGACCTTCGAACTGCTCGGCCGCGGCGACACGCTCGGCGTCTTCCAGTTCGACGGCGGGCCCATGCGCTCCCTGCTGCGCCTGATGAAGCCCGACAACTTCGAGGACATCTCCGCCGTCTCGGCCCTGTACCGGCCGGGCCCGATGGGCATGAACTCGCACACGAACTACGCCCTGCGCAAGAACAAGCAGCAGGAGATCACCCCGATCCACCCGGAGCTGGAGGAGCCGCTCAGGGAGATCCTCGGCGTCACCTACGGCCTGATCGTGTACCAGGAGCAGGTGCAGAAGGCCGCCCAGATCATCGCCGGGTACTCCCTCGGCGAGGCCGACATCCTGCGCCGCGTGATGGGCAAGAAGAAGCCCGAGGAACTGGCGAAGAACTTCGTCATCTTCGAGGCGGGCGCCAAGGAGAAGGGCTTCAGCGACCAGGCGATCAAGGCGCTGTGGGACGTGCTGGTCCCCTTCGCCGGCTACGCCTTCAACAAGGCCCACTCGGCCGCGTACGGCCTGGTCTCCTACTGGACCGCCTACCTCAAGGCCAATTTCCCGGCCGAGTACATGGCGGGCCTGCTCACCTCGGTCAAGGACGACAAGGACAAGTCCGCGATCTACCTGAACGAGTGCCGCCGGATGGGCATCAAGGTGCTCCCGCCGAACGTGAACGAGTCGGAGGCGAACTTCGCCGCCCAGGGCGACGACGTGATCCTCTTCGGCCTCACCGCCGTGCGCAACGTCGGCCAGAACGTCGTCGAGTCGATCATCAAGAGCAGGAAGGCCAAGGGGAAGTACTCCACCTTCCCCGACTTCCTGGACAAGGTCGAAGCCGTCGTCTGCAACAAGCGCACGGTCGAGTCCCTGATCAAGGCCGGCGCCTTCGACGAGATGGGCCACACCCGCAAGGGCCTGGTCGCCCACCACGAGCCGATGATCGACAACGTGGTCGCCGTCAAGCGCAAGGAGGCCGAGGGACAGTTCGACCTCTTCGGCGGAATGGGTGACGAGGGCGCGAGCGACGAGCCCGGCTTCGGTCTCGACGTGGAGTTCTCCGACGTCGAGTGGGAGAAGTCCTACCTGCTCGCCCAGGAGCGCGAGATGCTCGGTCTCTACGTCTCCGACCACCCGCTCTTCGGCCTGGAGCACGTGCTCTCCGACAAGACCGACGCGGGCATCTCCCAGCTCACCGGCGGCGAGCACTCCGACGGCGCCGTCGTCACCATCGGCGGCATCATCTCGGGCCTCCAGCGCAAGATGACCAAGCAGGGCAACGCCTGGGCCATCGCCACCGTCGAGGACCTGGCCGGCTCCATCGAATGCATGTTCTTCCCCGCGACCTACCAGCTCGTCTCCACCCAGCTGGTCGAGGACACCGTCGTCTTCGTCAAGGGCCGCCTGGACAAGCGCGAGGACGTCCCCCGGCTGGTCGCGATGGAGATGATGGTCCCCGACCTGTCCAACGCCGGCACCAACGCCCCCGTGATCCTCACCATCCCGACCGTCAAGGTCACCCCGCCGATGGTGACCCGGCTCGGCGAGATCCTGCGCCATCACCAGGGCAACAGCGAGGTGCGGATCAAGCTCCAGGGGCCGCGCACCACCACCGTGCTCCGGCTCGACAAGCACCGGGTCAAGCCCGACCCGGCGCTCTTCGGCGACCTCAAGGTGCTGCTCGGGCCGTCCTGCCTGGCCGGCTAGGCGCCACTGCCCCTGCCACTGCCCCCGTACGCGGGAAGGCCCGCCCCCGTCGACGGGGGCGGGCCTTCCCGTATGCGGGGGGAGGCGTCAGTTGTGGCCGAACTTCTTTTCCCTCTTCTTGCCGGCCATCTGCAGCGGGCTGGGTGCCGCCGAGGTCGAGGGCGCGGGCGAGGACTCCATCGAGGTCTTCGCCGGATCCTGCGAAGCCGAGCGGTCCTGTGACTTGGCGGGCTGCTGGCGGTTCTTGTTCTTGGCCATGGAATGCCTCCGTGGGGGTTTAGGGGCCAGGGCCGCCTTCACACTCACACAGGGCCGTAAACGGCGCATTTTGGATCATTACCGCGCGTAGTCGGGGTTCCTGCCGGGGGACTCCGAGAGATACGCCACGCCGATGATCGAGTTCCGGCCGTCAAGGCCGTTGCCGTCGGGCAGACTCGGGGAAACCGCGAAAGACACAGAGGACCCCCAGGGAAGAGGGTGGTACGCGTGGACCGCTGCGTCGTCCTGGTGGACGCCGGCTATCTGCTGGGCGCCGCCGCGAGCCTCCTCGCAGGAGAGCCGTCCCGCTCCCGGATCACCGTCGACCATGCGGCCCTCATCCAGGGCCTGCGCGAGCGCGCCGAGGCCGACACCGAGCAGCCCCTCCTGCGGATCTACTGGTTCGACGGTGCACCCGACCGGGTGCCGCAGCCCGAGCACCGGCGGCTGCGCGTCATGCCCCGGGTCACCGTCCGCCTCGGCGCCCTGACCCGCAGCGACGGCCGCTGGGCCCAGAAGGGCGTCGACGCGGCCATGCACGCCGAGCTCACCGAGCTCGCCCGCAACCGGGCCTGCTCGGACGTCGTGCTCGTCACCGGCGACGGCGACCTGCTGCCCGGCCTGATGTCCGCCAAGGAACACGGGGTCGCCGTCCACCTGTGGGCCGTCCAGGCCGCCGACGGGGACTACAACCAGTCCGAGGACCTCGTCGCCGAAGCAGACGAACGCCGCGTCCTGGACCGCACCTGGATCACCCGCGCCGTCCGCGCCCGCGACCTCACCGGACTCTGCGCCCCGGCGCCGGCCCCGCGCCCCGAGATCGCCGCCATCCTCTCCGCGCCGCTGCCCGAGGCCGCCCTCGCCGAAGCCGCCCGCGGCAACGGCAACGGAACCCGGCCCGCGCCTCCCGTGGAGCCCGAGGAGGGCGGCGTGGCCGCCACCGCGGCGGCCGGCACCGCCAACGGCAGGACCGTCCCGACCCCGAAGGACCTCGCGGGCGCCCTGCGCGCCCCCGGAGCCTCCGCCTCCGCCCCCGGGCCCGGCCAGGCCCTCGGCGCGGCCCCGGCGGGCAGCGCCCTGCGGTGGTCCTCCGACAAGGGATGGGTCGACCGCGCCGGGCCGCTCGGCGAACCCGCCGAGACCGCCTCGCTGCCCACCCTCGCCCAGCTCACCTCCGCCGAACAGCGCTGGGCGGACCGCGAGGAGGACATCACCACCGTCGGCGGCGACCCCTTCGAGGTCGGTCAGGTGTTCGCCCGGCGCTGGATGGAGCGGCTCCCGGAAACCGTGCACCTGCAGAAGCTCGCCACCATGTACCCGCGGATCCCGCACCGGATCGACGGGGAGCTGCTGCGCTACGCCGCCCGCTTCGGACTCCTCGCGCACAAGGACGACCAGATCGACGAGCACGACCGGTACGCCATCCGGGCCGGTTTCTGGCGCGAGATCGACGTACGGGCGGCCGCCGAACACGTGGCCGGTACCGGATCCCCGGCCGCGCCGGCCGCCGCCCCGGGGGCTTCCGGTGCCCTTGGTGCGGCCCCCGTCACGGTGGCCCAGGCGGCCCCGGCAGCCGAGTAGGGGCCGCAACCCCGTAGGCTGCTCCCTCGTGAGTACGGGTACAGCACAGGCAGGACCGCCGCGCGGTAGCAGCACGGCAGGGGCCGCGGGACCGGCTCCCGACCTGGTCTGCGCGGTACGTGACCTGGTCAAGACCTATCCCGCGGTACGAGGACGGCGCGGGGCCCCGGCCCTGCCCGAGACCCGTGCCACCGACGGCATCTCCCTGGACGTGCGGCGCGGCGAGATCTTCGGGCTGCTCGGCCCCAACGGCGCCGGCAAATCGACCCTGGTCCGCCAGCTCACCGGCCTGCTGCGGCCCGACTCCGGCTCCGTGACCCTGCTCGGCCACGACCTCGTACGCCACCCCGACCGGTCGGCCCGGCTGCTGTCCTACCTGGGGCAGGAATCCACCGCCCTCGACGAGCTCACGGTGTCGCTGGCCGCCGAGACGACCGGCCGGCTGCGGGGCCTCGGCCTGCGAGAGGCACGGGCCGCCCGGGACTCCGTACTGGAGGAGCTCGGCCTGACCGGGATCGCCGGACGCCCCCTGAAGAAGCTGTCCGGCGGGCAGCGGCGCCTCGCCTGCTTCGCCGCCGCACTGGTGGGGGAGCGGCCCGTCCTGGTGCTCGACGAGCCCACGACCGGCATGGACCCGGTGGCCCGGCGGGCCGTCTGGGCCGCCGTCGACCGCCGCCGCGCCCAGACCGGGGCCACCGTGCTGCTGGTCACCCACAACGTCATCGAGGCCGAGACCGTCCTCGACCGGGTCGCCGTCATCGACCAGGGCCGGGTCATCGCCTGCGACACCCCGGCCGGGCTCAAGGCCCGGGTGTCCGGCGAGGTCCGCCTCGAACTGGTCTGGCGCACCGCGCCGCCGCTGGAGCTCCCGGAGGTCGCCGCGCTCGCCGCGGCGGCCACCGAATCCGGGCGGCGCTGGGTGCTGCGGCTCGGCCCCGACGAGGCGCGGGCGGCGGTGGCCGCCGTGACCGGCGGCCCGGCCTTCGCCGCCCTCGACGATTTCACGCTGGCCACGCCGAGCCTGGAGGACGTGTACCTCGCCCTGGGCGGACGCACCTCGAAGGGACTGGTGAAGGCGTGAGCGCCACCACCGCCGCCACCGCCGCCGCCACCGCCGCCACCACGGACACGGCCGCACCCGTCACCGCCGCGGCCGTACTGGCACCCCGCGCCCGGTTCTTCCCGGCGCTGGCCGCCGTCTACCGGGCCCAGCTGTCCCGCGCGCGGGTCTCGCGGATCCCGCTGCTGTTCGTGGCCACCTTCCAGTCCGTCGGGATCATGATCCTGATGCGGGGCGTGGTCGACGGGGGCTCCGAGGCGCGGGCCGTCGTCGCCGGTTCCTCCGTGCTGGTCGTCGCCTTCGTCGCGCTGAACCTGCTCGCGCAGTACTTCGGCCAGCTCCGGGCCAGCGGCGGGCTCGACCACTACGCCACCCTGCCGGTGCCGCCCGCGTCGGTGGTGCTGGGCTCCGCCGCCGCGTACGCCTCCTTCACGCTGCCCGGCACCCTGGTGACGGCGGTCTTCGGGAGCGTGCTCTTCGGGCTGCCGATGGGCGGACTGTGGATCCTGGCCGCCGTGGTGCCGCTGGCCGGCGCCGCCCTCGCCGGACTCGGCGCGGCGCTGGGCCTGCTCGCCCCGCGCCAGGAGCTGGCCACCCTCGCCGGGCAGCTCGGCATGTCCGCGGCCCTGCTGCTGGGCGTACTGCCGCCCGAGCGGATGCCGGACGTCATCGTCTGGGCGCGGGACCTGCTGCCGTCCACGTACGGCGTGGAGGCGTTCGCCCGGACCTTCGAGCCGCATCCCGACTGGGCGGCGGTCCTCCTCGACCTCGGCGTGTGCGCGGGGGTGGGCGTGCTGTCCCTCGCCGTCGCGACCTGGGCCTACCGGCGGGCCGCGGTCCGCTGACGCCCGCCGGGGGGCGTGGCGGCGCCGATCGTTAAATCAAACACTTCCTGGCACGATGTGGGGGTGACCGAAGCCGTGACCCCCTATGACAAGCCCGACCAGCCGCCGTCGGAGTCGCCCTCGGCCGCGGCAGCGGCTGAGGCCGCGCCCGCGCCGGAGCCCGCGTTCTCCCCGTCCGACATCCGCGACGGGGCCGCCATCGCCCTCGTGATCGGCGTGGCCGGCGTGCTCCTCGGGCTGCTGTGGGTCTGGCTCGCGCCGCGCGTGCAGTACGTCTCCAACGGCGAGGCGGTGTTCCTGCGCGACACCGAGAGCGAGGCGCGCATCGGGGCCGACGGGACCTTCCTCCTGCTGTCCGTCGGATTCGGCGTGCTGAGCGCGCTGGCGGTCTTCCTGTGGCGCCGCGGCGGGGGTGCGGCGCAGGTGGTCGGGCTCGCGGTCGGATCGGTCTTCGCCGCGCTGGTCGGCTGGCGCGTGGGTCTGTGGCTGGGCCCGTCCTCGGACCTGGTGGCGGTCGCCCGGAAGGCGGGGAGGGGAGTTCCCTTCGACGCCCCGCTCGAACTGCTCGCGCACGGGGCGCTGCTCGGCTGGCCGATGGCTGCGGTCATCGTGCACCTGGGGCTCACGGCGCTGTGGGGTACGCGGGATCCGGCGCCGGACCTCCCGGTGTGGCCCTCCGGGTACTACCAGGCCCCGGCCGACCCCGCCGTCTCCCCGGACCCGTCCGGTACGGAGCCTCCGCGCCCGTAGCCCCGGTGCGGGTGGTGGGCCCTGCGGGGCGAAGTCCCCTACCCGCCCTTCCACCGTTCCCCGGGCGCTGCCCGGACCTGAAAAGATCGCCTCAAACGCCGGCGGGGCTGGATGTATCCAGCCCCGCTGGCGTTTGAGGCGCGGGGTCCGGGGCGGAGCCTACGCCCGGGCGATCGGGGACAGGGTGGCTGCCGTCAGGGTGGTGAGGGTGGCCGGGGCCAGTTCGACCTCCAGGCCGCGGCGGCCCGCCGAGACGCAGATCGTGGGGAAGCCGGAGGCAGAGGCGTCCAGGACCGTGGGGAGCCGCTTGCGCTGGCCCAGCGGGGAGATGCCGCCGAGGACGTAGCCCGTGGTGCGCTCGGCCAGGGCCGGATCGGCCATCGCCGCACGCTTGCCGCCCACCGCGGAGGCCAGGGCCTTCAGGTCGAGGCTGCCCGAGACCGGGACCACCGCGACCACCAGCGAGCCGTCCACGTCGGCCAGCAGCGTCTTGAAGACCTGCGCGGGGGAGACCCCGAGGGCCTGCGCGGCCTCCTCGCCGTAGGAGGGGTGGGCCGGGTCGTGCTCGTAGGCGTGCACGGTGAAATCGGCGCCGGCCGCCGTCAGGGCCACGATCGCCGGAGTGCCCGCCGGCTTCTTCTTCGCCATGGGTCCTTCGTCAGTTGGGGCTCGTCGGGGCGCGGGTGAGGTCCACGGCCGGGAGCGAGGGGAGGTGGCGGATGACGGCCGTCTCGGTGCGCAGCAGCTTCAGCTCCTCCGCGAGGCGGGTCGCCGTGTCCGGGGCCTGGAGCAGCCGCTGCTTCGCCGGGATGTCCAGCACCGCGGCCGCCGCGACCAGGTACGAGACCACCGAGGGCTCGTCGGGGAGGTCCATGCCGGTCAGGGACCGTTCGCGGGCCCCCGCGAGCCGCTTCTGATACGTGCGGAACGCCCGCAGCACGCCCTCCGCCAGCGCGCCCGCGCCGTCGCCCGCGTCCTCGGGGAGCTCTTCCAGCTCCGCCACCAGGAACGGGCCGGACGCATCGACCGAGAGCAGCCGGACCCGGACCGTGCCGGTGGCCATGACCTCGAAGCTGCCGTCCTCCCGCTCCCGGATCGAGGCCGCGTCCGCGATGCAGCCCACCCGGTGGAAGGCCTGGATCGGGTCCGCGCCGAAACCGGCGGCGGGGCCGCGCTCGGGCACGGCGGTCTGGTCGGGCAGGCCGGGCGCGGTCGGCGCGACCTCCCGGCCGTCGCGGATCGCGACGACCGCAAAACGGCGGGGCTCTTCCTCTCCCGCCTTCAGCAGCTCGCGCATCATGGCGCGATAACGCTCCTCGAAGATGTTCAGCGGGAGCACGAGTCCCGGGAACAGCACCGAGTTCAGCGGGAAGAGGGGCAGGCGAACGGTGGTCACGAGGCACAGGGTAGTGGCCCCGGCCGTAGGGGGTGGGCCCGGGGGGGGGGGGGGGGGGGGACTGGGGGGAAGTAGGGATTATCGGGGTGGAACAATATGCTCACAACGCCCACA
>NZ_JBHUBS010000029.1:67597-76867 GCF_042788835.1 Streptomyces sp. NPDC056883
GAGGGGGATGGGGTGGGGGGGTTGTTTAGCGTGGGGAGGGTGGTTTGGGTGCGGCTCATGAATCCCCGCCCCCCACTCCCCTCCCCCCCCCCCGGGACACCCCCTACCGTCACCCCCGCCTCAGGACCCGGGAGGCGCCCGCCGCCACGGTCGTGGCCAGGATCCAGCCCAGGATGATCAGCGCGGCCCCGCCCCACTGCCAGCCGCCCTCCAGGATCCACTGGTCCTGAAGGCCGAGGTCGATCACCGGCAGCAGCAGGTCCAGGGCGAACAGCGATGCGTCCCAGTCGGGGTGCTCGTCCGCCTTGATCGGCGGCGGCTCGCCGTGCACCGCGAAGAGCACCGCCCCGGCCGCCCACAGCACGGCCATCCACAGCGCCGCCCGCCCCGGCCGGTAGCCGTAGACCACCGTCCAGTCCTGGAGGTACCCCCACGCGCGCAGCGCCGGCGGCAGCGTCGACCGCCGGCGCCGCTGTTTGGCGAGCAGCACCCCGCGGGCGTCCGCGTCCTCCCCGGAGGCCCGCAGGACCGCGGCGAGCCGCTCGTACGGTTCCGGGGAGTACTCGGGGGTGGCCGCCTCGACCCACTCCAGCCGCAGGGACGGCGGGAAAAGGCCCCGGGGCGCGAGGTTCTCGTAGCCGAAGCCCTCGATGGACAGCCGGCCCGGGCGGGCCGGCCAGCTCGTGGCGGTGTCCACGAGCTTGACCACCTGCGAGCCCGACAGCACCACCCGGCCCCGCTCCGGGCGCTCGCCCACGAACCGCAGCTCCGGGGTGTGGATGCGGCGCAGCGAGATCTCCTGGTCCTCCGTGAGGGTGAACCGGGCCCCGTAGAAGTCCACGGCGTCCCCGAAGCGGCCGTCGTCCAGCCGCAGGCCGCCCCGGCACTCGAAGTGCTGCGCGGGCTCGCCCCGCAGCGGGGTGTAGCCCTGCCCGTAGGGGGGAGTGGAGAAACCGGAGTCGCCCGCGGTGGAGTCCAGGGCGATGGAGGTCAGGTAGAGGGTGCGCTCGACGGTGAGCTGCGGGGCGTTCAGCGCCCGCTTCCCGGCCGGATTGCTCAGGCGGGCCCCGCGCAGGCTCATCGACACGCCGATCTTGGCGCCGCGCAGGCTCAGCTCCCCGTAGGTCCGCAGCAGCTCGCCCTGGAAGTCCTGCGCGACCGACATCCCGTCGGCGGCCAGCGCCCGCCCCTTGGTGTCGCGCTGCACCACCGCCTCGCTGATCAGCAGGTCGGTGCCGATCTGCGCGTCGGTCAGCCGGATCCCGCGCGCCACCCGGCAGCGCGGCAGGTGCAGGTCGCCCTCCGTCTGCAGTCGGGCCGCGTCCAGCCGGGGTATCGCGCAGTTGACCAGGCGCAGCGTGCCGAAGCGGGTCTCCGAGAGCTGTACCTCGCCGTCGAAGCGGCAGGACTGGAGCTCCACGTACGGGGTGACCGTGCCCCCGGACAGGTCGAGGCGTCCGGTGATCCGCACGCCGCGCAGCTTCAGGGAGGCCACCCGGCCCCGCACCGGGTCGGGCCCGTGGAGCAGCAGCAGGGCCACCACCGCGGCGCGCACGCTGCGCTCGGGGCCCCAGACCCGGTCGGCGTGCGGATCGTCCCGCTCGGCCGTGCGGGTGCTGAGATCGCAGACGCTCCCGGTCCGGAACGCGTCCCACATGAGCCGTTCGGGGCCGGTGAGATCGTCCGGTTCCCCGTCCGGGCGTACTTCGGCCATGGCGGCCCCCCTCCGCTCGTCGGCGCGGACCGCACCGCACCTACCCGCACGCTAGGGGGCCGCTGTGACATCGGGAAACGTCCGTGGCCTGTATCAGCCAGTGATACGGACGAACGGTGCCGCGAGGCGGTCTGAGAGAATTGGCAGGTGATCTCTCGTATCGACCTGCGCGGCGACACCCTCCCCGAGGGTGGCGCCCTGCGCGATCTGCTGCCCCGTGCCGAGTTCGACGTAGAAGCCGCCCTGGAGAAGGTGCGGCCCATCTGCGAGGACGTCCACCATCGTGGGACGGCGGCGCTGATCGAGTACGCGCAGAAGTTCGACGGGGTCGAGCTCGAGCAGGTCAGGGTGCCCGCCGAGGCGCTCAAGACCGCTCTGGACGAGCTCGACCCGGCCGTCCGCGCCGCCCTGGAGGAGTCGATCCGGCGCGCCCGGATCGTGCACCGCAACCAGCGCCGCACCGAGCACACCACCCAGGTGGTCCCCGGCGGAACGGTGACCGAGAAGTGGGTTCCGGTCGAGCGCGTGGGGCTGTACGCCCCGGGCGGCCGCTCGGTGTACCCGTCCTCCGTCGTCATGAACGTCGTCCCGGCCCAGGAGGCGGGCGTCGAGTCCATCGCGCTCGCGTCCCCGCCGCAGAAGGAGTTCGGCGGCTTGCCGCACCCGACGATCCTCGCCGCCTGCGCGCTGCTCGGCGTGGACGAGGTGTACGCCGCGGGTGGCGCCCAGGCCGTCGCGATGTTCGCGTACGGCACGGAAGACTGCCCGCCCGCCAACATGGTGACCGGCCCCGGCAACATCTGGGTCGCCGCCGCCAAGCGCTACTTCACCGGCAAGATCGGCATCGACACCGAGGCCGGCCCGACCGAGATCGCGGTCCTCGCGGACTCCACGGCCGACCCGGTGCACGTCGCCGCCGACCTGATCAGCCAGGCCGAGCACGACCCGCTGGCCGCCGCCGTCCTGGTGACGGACTCCGAGGAGCTCGCGGCCGCCGTCGAGAAGGAGCTGGAGCCGCAGGTCGCGGCCACGAAGCACATCGAGGACCGGATCAAGCCCGCGCTGGCCGGCCGCCAGTCCGCGATCGTGCTGGTCGACAGCCTGGAGGACGGCCTCAAGGTCGTCGACGCGTACGGCGCCGAGCACCTGGAGATCCAGACCGCCGACGCGGCCGCCTGGGCCGCCCGCGTGCGCAACGCCGGCGCGATCTTCGTCGGCCCGTGGTCCCCGGTCTCGCTCGGCGACTACTGCGCCGGCTCCAACCACGTGCTGCCCACCGGCGGCTGCGCCTGCCACTCCTCGGGCCTGTCCGTGCAGTCCTTCCTGCGCGGCATCCACATCGTCGACTACACGCGCGACGCCCTCGCCGAGGTCACCCACCACGTGGTGACCCTCGCCGAGGCCGAGGACCTGCCCGCGCACGGCGCGGCTCTGAAGGCACGATTCGGGTGGAAGGTTCCGCAGGCATGACCGGCACCACTGACAGCACCGACGGCACCGGCGCCGAGGCCGTCATCGGCATCGACGACCTCCCCATCCGGGACGAGCTCCGCGGCAAGACCCCGTACGGCGCCCCGCAGCTGGACGTGCCCGTCCAGCTCAACACCAACGAGAACCCGTACGGTCTGCCCGAGCCGCTCGTCGCGCGGATCGCCGAGCGGGTCGCCGAGGCCGCCCGCACCCTCAACCGGTACCCCGACCGGGACGCGGTCGAGCTGCGCACCGAGCTGGCCGCCTACCTCACCCGTACCGGCAAGCACCCGGTCGCGCGGGAGAACGTATGGGCCGCCAACGGCTCCAACGAGGTCCTCCAGCAGCTGCTCCAGACCTTCGGCGGGCCCGGCCGCACCGCGATCGGCTTCGAGCCCTCGTACTCGATGCACGCACTGATCGCGCGCGGCACCGGGACCGACTGGATCTCCGGCCCGCGCAACGAGGACTTCACCGTCGACGTGGAGGCGGCCGAACAGGCCATCGCCGAGCACGCCCCGGACGTCGTCTTCATCACCTCGCCCAACAACCCCACGGGCACCGCGGTAGGGGCCGAGACCGTCCTGGCCCTCTACGAGGCCGCGCAGGCGGCGAAGCCGTCCCTCGTCATCGTGGACGAGGCCTACGTGGAGTTCAGCCACCGGGACTCGCTGCTGCCGCTGATCGAGGGCCGCCCGAACCTGGTGGTCTCCCGGACCATGTCCAAGGCCTTCGGCGCCGCCGGACTGCGCCTCGGCTACCTCGCCGCGCACCCGGCCGTGGTCGACGCCGTACAGCTCGTACGCCTGCCGTACCACCTGTCGGCCGTCACCCAGGCGACCGCGCTGGCCGCCCTGGAGTTCACCGACACCCTGCTCGGCTACGTCGAGCAGCTCAAGGCCGAGCGGGACCGCCTGGTCACCGAGCTGCGGGGGATCGGCTTCGAGGTCACCGACTCCGACTCGAACTTCGTACAGTTCGGCCGGTTCGAAAACTCCCACACCGCCTGGCAGAAGATCCTCGACCAGGGCGTCCTGGTCCGGGACAACGGCGTACCGGGATGGCTGCGGGTCACCGCGGGCACCCCGGCCGAGAACGACGCGTTCCTGGAAGCGGTTCGCGCACTGAAGAAGGAGCAGCACGCATGAGCCGCATCGGACGGGTCGAACGGACCACGAAGGAGACCTCGGTCCTCGTCGAGATAAACCTCGACGGCACCGGCAAGGTCGACGTCTCGACGGGCGTGGGCTTCTACGACCACATGCTCGACCAGCTCGGCCGCCACGGCCTCTTCGACCTCACGGTCAAGACCGAGGGCGACCTGCACATCGACAGCCACCACACCATCGAGGACAGCGCGCTCGCGCTCGGCGCCGCCTTCAAGCAGGCCCTCGGCGACAAGGTCGGCATCTACCGGTTCGGCAACTGCACCGTGCCGCTCGACGAGTCCCTCGCCCAGGTGACCGTCGACCTGTCCGGCCGCCCCTACCTCGTGCACACCGAGCCCGAGAACATGGCGCCGATGATCGGCTCGTACGACACGACGATGACCCGGCACATCTTCGAGTCCTTCGTCGCGCAGGCCCAGATCGCCCTGCACATCCACGTGCCGTACGGCCGCAACGCCCACCACATCGTGGAGTGCCAGTTCAAGGCGCTGGCCCGGGCCCTGCGCTACGCCGCCGAGTTCGACCCGCGCGCCGCCGGGATCCTGCCCTCCACGAAGGGCGCCCTCTAGCGTGAACGGGCTCAACACGATCCTGATCTTCCTCGGCCTCTTCCTGGCCGGTGGCGCGTATTCCTTCAAGAAACAGGACATCTCCACCTCCGTCGTCGTCCTGCTCGGCCTCGCCTCCGTGATGTGCCTGGTCGCCGGAGTGCTGCGGATCCAGGGAATTTGGGAGTGAGTACCTTGACCCCCACCAAGAAGGTCGTGGTCTTCGACTACGGCTTCGGCAACGTCCGCTCCGCCGAGCGCGCCCTCGCGCGCGCCGGCGCGGACGTGGAGATCACCCGCGACTACGACAAGGCCATGGACGCCGACGGACTCCTCGTCCCCGGTGTCGGTGCCTTCTCCGCCTGCATGCAGGGCCTCAAGGACGCGCGCGGCGACTGGATCATCGGCCGCCGGCTCTCCGGCGGCCGCCCGGTCATGGGCATCTGCGTCGGCATGCAGATCCTCTTCGAGCGCGGCATCGAGCACGGCGTGGAGACCGAGGGACTGGACGAGTGGCCCGGCACGGTCGGCCCGCTCCAGGCCCCGATCGTCCCCCACATGGGCTGGAACACCGTGGACGCGCCGGCCGACAGCCAGGCCTTCGCCGGCCTGGACGAGGACGCCCGCTTCTACTTCGTGCACTCCTACGCGGCCCACGACTGGTCGCTGGAAGTCACCAACCCGCTGATCAAGGCCCCCAAGGTCACCTGGGCCACGCACGGCGAGCGGTTCGTCGCGGCGGTGGAGAACGGGGCCCTGTGGGCCACCCAGTTCCACCCCGAGAAGTCCGGGGACGCCGGCGCCCAGCTCCTCACCAACTGGATCGAGACCCTGTGATGACGACGTCGAAGAAGCTCGAACTGCTCCCCGCCGTCGACGTCCGCGACGGCCAGGCCGTGCGCCTCGTGCACGGCGTGTCCGGCAGCGAGACCTCCTACGGCTCCCCGCTCCAGGCCGCCCTGGCCTGGCAGTCCGCCGGCGCCGAATGGCTGCACCTGGTCGACCTGGACGCCGCCTTCGGCACCGGTGACAACCGCGCCCTCGTCGCCGAGATCACCGGCGCCATGGACATCAAGGTCGAACTGTCCGGCGGCATCCGCGACGACGCCTCGCTCGCCGCGGCCCTCGCCACCGGCTGCACCCGCGTCAACCTCGGCACCGCCGCCCTGGAGACCCCCGAGTGGGCCGCCAAGGCCATCGCCGAGCACGGCGACAAGATCGCGGTGGGCCTCGACGTACGCGGCACCACCCTCAAGGGCCGCGGCTGGACCAGCGAGGGCGGGGACCTCTACGAGACCCTCGCGCGCCTGGACTCCGAGGGCTGCGCCCGGTACGTCGTCACCGACATCGGCAAGGACGGCACCCTCACCGGCCCCAACCTGGAGCTGCTGACCAACGTCTGCGCCGCCACCGACCGGCCCGTCGTCGCCTCCGGCGGCATCTCCTCCCTCGACGACCTGCGCGCACTCGCCGGGCTCGTCGGGGCCGGCGTCGAGGGCGCCATCGTAGGCAAGGCCCTGTACGCCAAGGCGTTCACGCTCGAAGAAGCCCTGAAGGTGGTCTCCGCATGACATCCCACAACACGTCCGGCGAGAACACCTCCGCCGTCCGCCGCATCTCCTCCGGCGGCCCCTACGAGGACGTCCTCGGCTACTCCCGCGCCGTCCAGCTCCCCAACGGCCTCGTCCTGGTCTCCGGCTGCACCGGGGCCGACGCGGGCGGCCCGTACGACCAGGCGAAGAAGGCCTTCTCCGTGGCCTTCGCCGCCCTGGAGCAGGCCGGGCTCGGCCCCGAGCACGTGGTCCGCACCCGCATGTACCTCACGCACGCCCGTGACGTGGACGAGGTCGGCCGCGCCCACAGCGAGCTCTTCGACAAGGTCCGCCCCGCCTCGACGCTGCTCATCGTCAACGGGTTCGTGGACCCGAGCATGGTCGTCGAGGTGGAGGTCGAGGCCTTCGGCCCCGTCGGGGGAGGCTCGGCATGACCCTCGCCGTACGGGTGATCCCCTGCCTGGACGTCGACAACGGCCGCGTGGTCAAGGGCGTCAACTTCCAGAACCTGCGCGACGCCGGCGACCCCGTCGAGATGGCCAAGCTCTACGACGCCGAAGGCGCCGACGAGCTGACCTTCCTCGACATCACCGCGTCCTCCGGGAACCGGGAGACCACCTACGACGTGGTGCGCCGCACCGCCGAGCAGGTCTTCATCCCGCTGACCGTGGGCGGCGGCGTCCGCACCGCCGACGACGTGGACAAGCTGCTGCGGGCCGGCGCCGACAAGGTCGGCGTGAACACCGCCGCCATCGCCCGGCCCGAGCTCATCCAGGAGATCGCGGAGCGGTTCGGCCGACAGGTGCTGGTGCTGTCGGTCGACGCCCGCCGCACCGCATCCGGCTCCTTCGAGGTGACCACCCACGGCGGCCGGCAGAGCGCCGGCATCGACGCCGTCGAGTGGGCGCACCGGGCGGCCGAGCTGGGCGCCGGGGAAATCCTGTTGAACTCGATGGACGCGGACGGTACCAAGGACGGCTACGACACCGAGATGATCGCGGCCGTGCGCAAGCACGTCACGGTCCCGGTGATCGCCTCGGGCGGCGCGGGCAAGCTCGCGCACTTCCCGCCGGCGATCGCGGCGGGCGCCGACGCGGTGCTCGCGGCGTCGGTGTTCCACTTCGGAGACCTGCGCATCGGGCAGGTCAAGGAAGCGCTGAGGGAAGCGGGCCACCCGGTCCGCTGAGGCCTGCTTCGCCCGTGGGGGGCTCGCAGTGAACGCGAACGTGTGGCGGGACGGCAACGTCCTGCGCTGGCTGGCCGCCTACGGGGCTTCGCTCGTCGGGGACGGGGTCTACTTCCTCGCCCTCGGCTGGGCGGCCGCCCAGACGGCCGGCCCGGCCGAGGTCGGCCTGGTCATGGCGGTCGGCGCGATACCGAGGGCGCTGCTCATGCTGGGCGGCGGGGTGGTCGCGGACCGCTTCGGGCCCCGGCTGGTGGTCATCTCCTCCGACGCGGTGCGGTGCGGTGTCGTCCTGGCCCTGGCGCTCGTCCTCGCCCTCGGCTCCCCGGGCCTGTGGGTCCTGGTGCTCGTCGCCCTGGTCTTCGGCATCGTGGACGCCCTGTTCATGCCGGCCGTCGGGGCGCTGCCGCCGCGGATCGCGGGGCCCGGGCAGCTGGTACGGGTCCAGGGGCTGCGCAGCCTCGCGGAACGCGTCGGGCACACCGCCGGGCCGCCGGTGGCGGGGCTGGCGATGGGGCTGGGCGGGCCGGCGTCCGCCTTCGCGGTGGCTTCGGTGCTGTTCGGGGTCTCGCTGGTGCTGCTGATGGCGGTACGGATCGCTCCCCTGCCGGCGTCGGCTGCGGGCGCGGTGGCGGCCCCTTCCTCCGAGAGCCCTTGGCAGCAGCTCCGCTCGGGGCTCGGCTACATCCGGCGGCACGGGCTGATCGGGCCCCTGATGCTGTCGGGGGCACTGAGCCAGCTGGGCACGTCCGCGCCGATGACGCTGGGGCTGATCCTGGTCTCCGAGGAGCGCGGCTGGGGGCCGGGCGGGGTCGGCTGGATCATCGGGGGGATGGGCGCGGGCGCGGCGTCGAGCGCGCTGGTGCTCACCCTGATCCCGAGGTTCCCCCGGGCCGGGGCGGTCCAGAACCTCACCCTGATCGTCGGCTCGGCCGGCATCGGCGGCCTGGTCCTGGCCCCGAGCCTGCCGGTCGCCGTGGCGCTGGCCGTGCTGACGGGGCTGGTCTGCGGGATCTGCGGCGGCTTGGCCATCGCCCTCATCCAGACGGCCACGGACCCCTCGTACCTGGGGCGGGTCAGCTCCGTGATGGCCTTCACGGCGGTCGGCCTGGCCCCGCTGGCCTATCCCGCCTTCGGCTTCGCCGCCGACCTCTGGGGCGTGACCCCGGTCTTCCTGGCGGGGGCGGCGGTCTCCATGGCCGGGGCCATAGTGGGCACCTCGGCCCCCGCGGTCCGCCGCGCGGAACTGGCCCTGGCTCCTTCTTGACGCGCCGCTCGCGCGGTGCGGCCCTGGCGGGCCTTACCGGCTTCGCGCCGCTGCGCCGGACTCCGTCCGGCGGTGACCCGGTCGGGGTGCTCGCCACCGCCGTCCCGGCGTGGGGCCGGTGGGCGGGTGCGGCTGGGTGGGCCCTGCGGGGCGAAGTCCCCTACCCGCCCTTCCACCGTTCCCCGGGCGCTGCCCGGACCCGCGCCTCAAACGCCGGCGGGGCTGGGGGTGTCCCCGGACGGGCCGGAAAGTGCCCCGTGCTGCGCCCGGACCCCCGCTCCTCAAACGCCGGCGAGGCTGGATGTGCCTGCGACGCCGCTGGATATGGCCGCCGCCGGCGAAAATCCAGCCCCTCCGGCGTTTGAG
>NZ_JBHUBS010000030.1:0-55347 GCF_042788835.1 Streptomyces sp. NPDC056883
GCCGCGGCCGCCCCCGGCGGCCGGAGCCGCACCCGTGCCGGAGCCGGTGCGCGGACCGCCCGAGCGGCGGCGCGCGCCACCGCCGGAGCCGCCGCCGGCCTGGCCGGCGGAGCGCTGGCGCGGCGGGGTGGCCTGCGGGACCTCCATGACGACCGGGATGCCCGAGGGCTCCTTGGCGCCGGTGATGCGCGCAAGCTCCTCGTCGGAGGACTTGATCTGCGCGGTGCGCGGGGAGATCCCGGCGTCCGACATCAGGCGGGTCATGTCGCGCTTCTGGTCGGGCAGGACCAGGGTGACGACGCTGCCGGACTCGCCGGCACGGGCGGTACGGCCGCCGCGGTGCAGGTAGTCCTTGTGGTCGGTCGGCGGGTCCACGTTGACGACGAGGTCGAGGTCGTCGATGTGGATGCCTCGCGCGGCCACGTTGGTGGCGACCAGAGCGGTGACCTCGCCCGTCTTGAACCAGTCGAGGGTCCGGTTGCGCTGCGGCTGCGAGCGGCCGCCGTGCAGGCCGGAGGCGCGGACGCCGTCGGCGAGGAGCTTCTTGACCATGCGGTCGACCCCGCGCTTGGTGTCGACGAACATGATCACCCGGCCGTCGCGAGCGGCTATGCGCGTGGCCACGGCCTTCTTGTCGGTCTCGTCCATGACGTACAGGACGTGGTGCTCCATCGTGCTGACCGCGCCGGCGGACGGGTCGACGGAGAAGGCGACCGGGTCGGTGAGGAACATCTTGACGAGCTTGTCGATGTTCTTGTCGAGGGTCGCCGAGAACAGCATGGTCTGACCCTGGGGCTGGACCTGCTTGAGCAGGGAGGTGACCTGCGGCATGAAGCCCATGTCGGTCATCTGGTCGGCCTCGTCGAGGACCGTGATGGAGACCTGGGAGAGGTCGGCGTCACCGCGGTCGATGAGGTCCTTCAGGCGGCCGGGGGTGGCGACGAGCACCTCGGCGCCGCGGCGCAGGGCGCCGGACTGCCGGTTGATCGACATGCCGCCGACGACGGTCGTGATGCGCAGGTTGACGGCCGTGGCGTACGGGGACATCGCGTCGGTGACCTGCTGCGCGAGCTCACGGGTCGGTACGAGGACCAGGGCGAGCGGCTGCTTCGGCTGGGCGCGGCGGCCGGCGGTGCGGGCCAGCAGGGCCAGGCCGAAGGCCAGCGTCTTGCCGGAGCCGGTACGGCCGCGGCCGAGCAGGTCACGGCCGACGAGGGAGTTCGGCAGGGTCGCGGCCTGGATCGGGAACGGCTCGGTGACACCCTGGGCGGCGAGGGTCTTCAGCAGCGCCTCGGGCATGTCCATGTCCCCGAACGAGTCCACCGGCGGCAGGGCCGGGGTCAGCGGTTCGGGCATGGTGAATTCTTGGGGCCTGGCTACGGGGGCGGACTTCTGCCGTCCCGCGCCAGCCTTCGGACGTCCCTGGGCCGCACCTCGACCCCGGGTGGGGCGGCGGCTGGGTCGTGCGGAGCTGGAGCTGGTCATGCGAGAAAGCCCTCCTGAAACCGGCAGGTACTGCAGAAAACGCTGCAATCAAATGGTTCGAAACAGCAGACAAGCCGGGGCCCGCACCTACTCGGTGCGGACCCCGGCGTGCTGACTGCCTTAGGCGGGGAGGATGTTCTCCGCCTGGGGGCCCTTCTGGCCCTGGGTGACGTCGAAGGACACGCGCTGGCCCTCGTTGAGCTCACGGAAGCCCTGGGTGGCGATGTTCGAGTAGTGGGCGAAGACGTCCGGGCCGCCACCGTCCTGCTCGATGAAGCCGAAGCCCTTTTCCGAGTTGAACCACTTCACGGTGCCAAGTGCCATTTTTGAATCTCCTGAATAGGCGGCAAAGGGCCCCATCCGGAGATTCCGGCAAAACAATAAAAGCGCCTGTCGGAGCATTCCCGTCAGGCGCACATAAAGTTCATGGGTACCACAACTGCAACGAGCTCTAAGCTAGCACACGTCGGTCGGGGAGTGTCGCCGCGAGCATGTGACCTCCGTCCTGAGTGGATCCGGCGCGCAGCTTCCCGCCCACCTCCGCGAGGGCGCGCCGGAGCCCCGGAATGCCCATCCCACCGGAGTCGAGGACGATCCTCTCCCCCTCCGGGGCGGTGTTGATCACGTCGAGGCGGACCTCCCCGTCCTCGGCGTACAGATTCATCCGAACGGCGGAGCCGGGGGCGTACTTCGCCGCGTTGGTGAGTCCCTCGCGGGCTATCCGCAGCAGCAGCCGCCCGTCGCCGGCCGGGAAGGACCCCAGGCCGGGCTGGGTGTGGTGGGTGATCTCCATGCCGGTGGCCCGCATGTTCCGGGCCAGGGAGCCGAGGAAGCGGCCCACGTCCACGGGAGAGGTGTACGCGCGGCTGCCCGCGGGGTCGGTCAGCATGTCCAGCACCTCCCTGACCTCGGCCATCGCGGCCCGCGCCGATTCCTCCACGGCGCCGGCGGCCTCCCGGACCCGGGGGTCGGCCTCGGCGTCCAGGCGCAGGGCGGCGGCCTGCATCGTGAGGGCGGTGAGGCGGTGGCCGAGCCCGTCGTGGGTGCGCTGGGCCAAACGGGTGCGTTCCTGGACGACGGCCAGGTCGGCCGCCTGGTCCACGGCGGCGTGGGCCTGGCGGGCCCGCTCGCGCAGCGCGGTCATGACGTGCCGGTTGCGCCGCACGGTCTCCCCGTACAGGGCGGGCACGAGGATGGAGCCGAGGACGAAGGAGGCGGGGTCGCGCCCGGCGTACCCGAGGGGCAGGAAGAGGTCGCGGGTGGTGGCGTAGACGGCGCCCATCAGCAGGACCCCGACCCAGCGGTGGGACCGGCCGTACGCGGCCAGGGCGTAGGCGGCGAAGACGAGGGGGCCGCGGTCGTCGGAGACGACGGTGGCGGCGGTGGCCGCGAGGGCCGGGATCCAGGGGTGGGAGCGGCGCCAGAGCAGGGAGGCGGCCGCGAGCCAGCCGGCGGCCAGGCTGGTGGGGTAGTCGGTGACGAGGCCGAAGCGGTGGACGTCGTGGAGGTTGAGGGTGGTGAGCAGTCCGCAGAGCAGGGCGAGCCAGCTGTCGGTGCGGCGGGCGCGCACGGGGTCCGGGGCTCCGCTGCTCTCCCCCGTCAGGGTCCGCAGACCCCGTTCCAGCAGCTGTCCGGTGCGACCGGGCACGGCCTGCATGACTCCACCCCTCCCCGTCTGCGCACAAAACTGCGCAGAGCATGCCAAAACGTCCCCCCAGGGTGCCCTTCTTCCGCCGAAGGGGCATCCCGGGGGGACGTGTTCTTGGTGGCGCGGCGGGCCCGTTACAGGGAGACGCCGAGGCCGTTCAGCCAGGTGACCGGGTTGACGTCGGCGCCGTAGCTGTTGCTGGAGCGGACCTCGAAGTGGAGGTGCGGGCCGGTGGAGTTGCCGGTGTTGCCGGAGCGGCCGATCTGCTCGCCGGCGGAGACGCGCTCGCCTTCGGAGGCGGTCGCCGAGGACAGGTGGGCGGAGAGGGTGTAGCGGCCGTCGTCGTGCTTGATGACCACGGCGTTGCCGTACGCGCCCTGCCAGCCGGAGGAGACGACGGTGCCCGCGGCCGCGGCCCGCACCGGGGTGCCGGTGGACACCGCGAAGTCGATGCCGGTGTGGTACCCGGCCGCCCAGCCGCCCGCCTGGTGGTAACGGGCGGAGATGCTGCCGCCCGAGACGGGCAGGACGCCCTCGGCGCCGCTGCTGCGGGAGCTGCTCCGGGAGGAGCCCGAGGAGTCCGAGGAGTCGGAGTCGTCGGAGGAGCTCGACGAGCTGGAGGGCTTCGGCGCGGCCGGGGTGCTGCTGCCGGAGTCGGAGGAGCCGCCGGAGCCGTACGCGAGGCGCTGGCCCGGGAGGATCATGTCCGGGTTGGACCCGATCACCGAGCGGTTCTCGGAATAGAGGGTCTGCCAGCTGACGCCCAGTTCGGAACCGATGGTGCCGAGGGTGTCTCCGCTGACGACGGTGTAGCTGTTGGCGCCCTGGGACTTCGGGGCGGCCGGGGCGGCCGGGGCCTCGGCGTTCTTGTTCGCGGTGGAGGTGCCCGTACCCCTGTTGGTGGCAGCCGGGGCCTCGGGGGCCGGGCCGCCGCGCTGGAGGCCGGCGAGCTTGCCGCAGGCGGGCCAGGCGCCGGGGCCCTGGGTCGCCAGGACCTTCTCGGCGATGGCGATCTGCTGCGCCTTGGTGGCCTGGTTGGCCTGGGGGGCGTACTGCCGGCCGCCGAACTCCGCCCACGTGCTGGAGGAGAACTGCAGGCCGCCGTAGTAGCCGTTGCCGGTGTTGATGCTCCAGTCGTTGGTGGACTCACACTGGGCGACCTTGTCCCACGTGCCGACCGACGCGGCGGACGCGGGCTGTGCCACGAGACCCACGGCGGCGGGTGCGGCGATACCGGCGACAACGAGACCGGCGAGGGTACGAGCAGACGGGAAAGACATGCGGAGTTCCTGACTTCGGGGACATTGCGGAGGCCGGTGCACCGGGTGAAGCGGTGGTGCGTTCTGCCTCGGTAACCACCGTCCGGGAGGACGGGGGGTCGCCGAAGTCGCCGAAAGAGGACAGGACGGGCAGCAAAAGGGGACTGGGGAGGGAGGGTTGGACGGACTTAAGTCCCTATATGGCGGTAATGTCCGCAATAAGACGGGGATTCAGGGGAGGTGGGTCACATGACGATCCGCGTGATGGTGGTCGACGACCAGAGCCTCATACGGTCGGGACTGGTGACCCTGCTCGCGAGCGCGCCCGACATCGAGGTGGTCGCGGAGGCCGCCGACGGGGCCGAGGCGGTGCCGCTGGCGCGCACGTACCGGCCGGATGTGGTGCTCATGGACCTGGTCATGCCGAAGGTCGACGGCATGGAGGCCACCTTGCAGCTGCTGCGGCTGCCGGAGCCGCCGCGCGTGCTCGTCCTCACCGGCTACACGGCGGACGACCTGGTCCTGGACGCGCTACGGGCCGGAGCGGCGGGATTCCTGCTGAAGGACCTGCGCCCCGAGGAGCTCTTCGCCGGCATCCGCACGGTGGCGGCGGGCGGCAGCGCACTGGCACCCGGGGTGATGCGGGTGCTGCTGGAACGGGCGGACTCCCGCACCGAGGCGCCCGACCACGCGGAGCAGCTCTCCACCCTGTCCCCCGGCGAGCGGGACGTCCTCGCGCTGGTCGGCGAGGGCCGGACGAACCTGCAGATAGCGGAGGCGCTGCACCTGTCCCCGGCGAGCGTGAAGACGTACGTCTCGCGGATCCTGACGCAGCTCGACCTCTCGAACCGGACCCAGGCCGCGATCCTGGCCTACGAGGCGGGGCTGGTCCGCGCCGCGTGACCGGGCGGGGCCGGGCGGGGCGGGGCGGACAATGGCGGCATGACGATGACTCCCCGCTCCCGGGCCCGGTCCTTCGACACCGCCGCCGCTCTGTACGCGGCACACCGGCCCGGCTATCCGGAGGCGCTGTACGACGCGGTCGAGGAGTTGGCCGGGCGCCGGTTCGCGGGGGCGCGGGTGGCCGACGTGGGGGCGGGCACCGGAATCGGCACGGCCCCGATGCGGGCCCGCGAGGCCGAGGTGGTGGCCGTCGAGCCCGGGGACGGGATGGCGGCGGAGTTCCGCGTCCGCAACCCCGGGATCCCGATCGTGCGCGGGGACGGGAACCGGCTGCCGCTGGCCGGGGCCGCCTTCGACTTCATGACGTACGCCCAGGCCTGGCACTGGACGGACCCGGCGCGGTCCGTGCCCGAGGCGCGCCGGGTGCTGAAGCCCGGCGGGGCGCTCGCGATCTGGTGGAACGACCTGGACGAGTCGGCCGACTGGGTCGTCGAGCAGGGCGAGCGGATCCGTGTCTTCTTCGGGGCCGACGGCCCGGGCGGCGCGATCACGGGTGGGGCCGGCGCGGTCGGCGGGAGCGCCCAGGCGCTGGGCTACCGCACGCTTCCGCGGGGCCTCGACTCCGGTTTCGCCACGCGGAGCGTCCCGTGGTCGCGGCGGATCACGCTGGAGGCCCACCTGGCGAACCTGGCCAGCCACTCCGCGTTCCTGCTGCTGGGCGAGGCGGGCACGCGGGAGTTCCTGGACGCCGAGCGGGAGCGGCTGCATCCGGCATTTCCGGACGGAGTGGTGGAAGAGCCCTACGTGGTCACCCTCAGCGTGGCCGTCATCCGAGACGGTGCGGTCGCGCCACTAGCGGATCACGCCCCGGCCCCGTGAAGCTGACCGCCATGTCTCCCACTCCGCCTCCGCCGTCTTCCCGGCTGTCCCCGCCCGTCCACGCGTTCTTCCTCGTCAACGAAGGCATCGCCTTCCTGCTGGAGCTGCTGATCCTGGTCGTGCTCGCCTGGTGGGGCTTCAGCCGGGACATCGGCTGGGCGGGGTCCCTCGGCCTGGCGGTGGCCGCGCCGGCCGCCGCGGCCGTCCTCTGGGGGATGTTCGCCGCACCGAAGGCCCGGTACGCCGTCCCGCTCGCCGCTCAGCTCGGGGTGAAGGCCGTGGTGTACGGCGCCGCCGCCCTGGCGCTGTTCGCGCTCGGGCAGCGGCAGCCGGCCCTGTGGTTCGCGGTGGCCGTGGTCGTGAACACGGCCCTCTCCGCGTACTACCGCAACCGCTCCTGAAGCACCGCCGCCCGGCACTGCGCGGGGCTCCCCCAGGCGTCGCGCAACGGGCGGGCCTTGCGCAGCCACAGGGAGAGGTCGAGCTCCTCGGTGTAGCCGACGGCGCCGTGGAGCTGGAGCGCGGTCATGGCGGCCGCGTACGCCGCTTCGCCCGCGGTCAGCTTCGCCGCGGCGATCTCCCCGGGGGCCAGGGAGAGCGCGGCCGCCCACAGCAGGGGCCGGGCGAACTCCAGGCCGAGCAGGGTGTCCGCGAGCCGGTGCTTCACCGCCTGGAAGCCGCCGATCGCCGTGCCGAACTGCGTGCGCTGCTTCGCGTACTCCACCGTGCGCGCGAGGAGGGCCTCGCCGGTGCCGAGGCACTGGGCGGCGGTGAGCAGTCGGGCCCAGTCCGCGGCGTCCCTGGCCGCCGCGGTGACCGCCGGGCCGGCGGCGAGGAGTTCGCCGCCGCCGTCGGGGAGGGCCAGGCGGCGGGCGGGGTCTACGGAGGTGCGCAGCGTCCCGGCACCGGGGGCCAGGCGGAGTTCCCCGGCCGGGGACACCGTGAAGAGGTGGGTGGCCGCGTCGGCGTCCAGGGCGTACGGGCCCCCGCCGGGCAGGGTGAGGGTGGCCGAGGTCTCCCCCGCGACGAGCCCGGGGAGGAACCGCTTGGCCAGTGCTTCGTCGCCGAGCCGGGTCAGGAGGACGGCGGCGGCGGCCGTCTCCACCACCGGGCCGGGGACCCCGGCGCGGCCCAGCTCCACGAAGCCGGTGGCCAGCTCCAGCGGCATCAGGCCCATGCCCTCGTGGGCCTCGTCGGCCGCGAGGGCGAACAGTCCGGTGTCGGCGAGCCGCGCCCACACGGCCTTGCCCGGTGCGTGGTCGCCCGCGCCCCAGGCCCGTACCGCCGCCGGGACGTCGCAGGCGCCGAGCAGACCCCGCAGGGTGCGGGCGAAGTCCGACTGTTCTTCGGACGGCAGGAAGCGCATCAGCGGCGGCCCTTCGGGAGGCCGAGCAGCCGCTCGGCGATGATGTCGCGCTGGATCTCGTTGGTCCCGGCGTAGATGGGGCCGGCGAGGGAGAAGATCCACGGCTCCGCCCATTCCCCGTCGGCGAGTTCCGCGTCGGGGCCCAGCAGGTCGAGGGCGCTCTCGTGCAGGGCGATGTCGTACTGGGACCAGAACACCTTGTTCAGGCTGGACTCGGCGCCGATCGTCTCTCCGGCGGCGAAGCGGGAGGCGTTGGCCCAGGTGAACAGCTGGTAGGCGCGTGCTCCGACGACCGCGTCGGCGACCCGGTCGCGCCGGGCGGTGTCGGCCGGGTTCCCGTGGCTCTGCCAGAGCTCCACGAGACGGTCGGCGGCGGCGAGGAAGCGGCCCGGGGCGCGCAGGGTGAGCCCGCGCTCGTTGCCGGTGGTGGACATGGCGATCCGCCAGCCCTGTCCGGGCTCCCCGATGACGTCCGCGTCGGGGACGAAGACCTCGTCGAGGAAGAGTTCCGCGAAGGCGGGCTTGCCGTCGAGGCGGCCGATGGGCCGCACGGTGACCCCGGGGGCGTGCAGGTCGAACATCAGGTAGGTGAGGCCCTGGTGGGGTTTGGGCGCGTCGGGGTCGGTGCGGAAGATCCCGAAGGCCCGGTCGGCGAAGGCGGCCCGGGAGGACCAGGTCTTCTGTCCGGACAGCAGCCAGCCGCCTTCGGTGCGCACCGCCCGGGAGGTGAGGGAGGCGAGGTCCGAGCCGGATTCGGGCTCCGACCAGGCCTGGGCCCAGATCACCTCGCCGCTGGCCATGGAGGGCAGGACGCGGGCGCGCTGTTCGTCCGTGGCGTGGTCGAAGAGGGTGGGGGCGAGCAGGTTGATGCCGTTCTGCGAGACCCGGCCGGGTGCGCCCGCGGCCCAGTACTCCTCCTCGAAGACCAGCCAGTGCTCGATGTCGACGCCGCGGCCGCCGTACTCCTCGGGCCAGGACACCACCGACCAGCGGGCGGAGTGCAGGAGCGCCTCCCATTCCCGGTGGGCGGCGAAGCCCTCGCGGGTCTCCAGCGAGGGCAGGGGGGTGGCGGGCACGTGCGCGGCGAGCCAGTCGCGCGCCTCGGCCCGGAAGGCCTCCACGTCCGCCGAGTGGTCGAGGTCCATCAGCTGTTCGCCTCCTTCATCTTCATCGCGGCGATGTTCATTCCGCCGAGCGAGTCCGCCGCCGTTTCGGCGTTGTGGGCGTGCGCGAGGTGGTGCAGGCCGAAGACGGAGTCCATGCCGGTGTGGAGTCCCTGGAGGTCTTCGGCCTGGTTGACGGCCCGCTTGGTGAGGGCGAGTCCGAAGGAGGGCATCTCGGCGATCCGCAGGGCGAGCCGGTCGGTGGCTCCGGCCAGTTCGGCCCGCTCGACGACCCGGTTGACCATGCCGATCTCGTAGGCGCGGCGGGCGGGCATCCGGTCGCCGGTGTAGAGGAATTCCTTGGCGATGCGCGGGGGCATGGCCCACGGGTGGGCGAAGTACTCGACGCCCGGGATGCCCATGCGGACGACCGGGTCGGCGAAGAAGGCGTCCTCGCTGGCCACGATCAGGTCGCAGACCCAGGCGAGCATCAGCCCGCCGGCCACGCACGCGCCGTGGACGGAGGCGATGACGGGTTTGGGCAGTTCGCGCCAGCGCCGGCACATGCCGAGGTAGACCTCGGATTCGCGGGCGAAGCGGGATTCGGCGCCGGAGCGCTGGGAGTGGTCCCACCAGAGGCCGGCCCGGCGTTCGAAGGGCAGGTGGGCGTCGCGCTCGGGGGTGCCGATGTCGTGGCCCGCCGAGAAGTGCTCGCCGGCCCCGGCCAGGACGACGACCTTGACCGCGGGATCGTCGGCGGCCCGGTAGAAGGCGTCGTCGAGGGCGTAGGTCATCGCGCTGTTCTGGGCGTTGCGGTACCGGGGGCGGTTCATGGTCACGTACGCGACCGGGCCGCGGCGCTCGTAGAGCACGGGGGTTTCGTCGGGCATCTCTTCGCGCATCACTGCATCCTTCCCTAACAAGTGTTTGGTAGGTTAACGTACGGCCATGAGCAGCGTCGAGGAGTTCCGCACCGAGGTTCGGAGTTGGCTACGGGCCCACCTCACCGGCGAGTTCGCCGCCCTCAAGGGCCGCGGCGGACCGGGCCGGGAGCACGAGGCCTTCGCCGAACGCCTCGCCTGGGAACGGCACATGGCGGCGCACGGCTGGACCTGCGTGGGCTGGCCCGTCGAGTACGGAGGCCGCGGCGCCAGCACCGCGCAGCAGATCGCCTTCCACGAGGAGTACGCCCTGGCCGACGCGCCCGCGCGCGTGAACCACATAGGCGAGCAGCTCCTCGGCCCCACCCTCATCGCGCACGGCACCGAGGAGCAGCGGCGGCGCTTCCTGCCGCCCATCCGGGCCGTGGAAGAGCTGTGGTGCCAGGGGTACAGCGAGCCCGACGCCGGCTCGGACCTGGCGAACATCCGCACCCGGGCCGCCCTCGTGGACGGCGCGTGGGTGGTGGACGGCCAGAAGGTCTGGACCTCCCTGGCCCACGAGGCGCAGTGGTGCTTCGTGGCCGCCCGCACCGAGCCGGGCTCCCGTCGGCACGCCGGACTGTCCTACCTCCTGGTCCCGATGGACCAGCCCGGGGTGGAGGTCCGGCCCATCGTGCAGCTGACCGGCACCTCGGAGTTCAACGAGGTCTTCTTCGACGGGGCCCGCACCGACGCCGCCCACGTGGTCGGCGCGCCCGGCGACGGCTGGGCCGTCGCCATGGCCACCCTCGGCTTCGAGCGCGGCGTCTCCACCCTCGGCCAGCAGGTCGGCTTCCGCCGCGAGCTGGAGGACCTGGCCGCGCTGGCCAAGCGCAACGGCGCGATGGCCGATCCGCTGATCCGCGACCGGCTCGTCCGGGCCTGGATCGGCCTGGAGACCATGCGCGCCTCCGCGCTGCGGCCCGGGGTCGCCCCGTCCACGGCCAAGCTGTACTGGGCCCGCTGGCACCGGGACCTCGGCGAACTCGCCATGGACGTCTGCGGAGCCGCCTCGCTGCTCGCGGCCGGGGCGCACGGGGACCCGTACGACCTCGACGACTGGCAGCGGCTCTTCCTCTTCTCCCGCGCCGACACCCTCTACGCGGGCTCCGACGAGATCCAGCGCACCATCGTCGCCGAGCGCATCCTCGGCCTTCCCAAGGAGGTACGGGCGTGAACCGGATCGGCAATGCACCCGAGTACGTGGCCGGGCACGGGCTGCTGACCGGCCGGAGCGCCGTGATCACCGCGGCCGCCGGGGCCGGCATCGGCGGGGCCACCGCGCGCCGCTTCCTGGAGGAGGGGGCCCGCGTCCTCATCGGCGACGCGCACGCCCGCCGCCTCAAGGAGAGCGAGGAGGCGCTGGCCGCCGAGTTCGGCGCGGACCGGGTCGCCTCCCTGCCCTGCGACGTCACCGACGAGGAGCAGGTGGGCGCCTTCTTCGCGCTCGCCGAACGGCTCCACGGCCGCCTCGACCTCGTCGTCAACAACGCCGGGCTCGGCGGCACGGCCAACCTCGTCGACATGACCGACGAGCAGTGGTCCCGCGTCCTCGACGTCACCCTGAACGGCACCTTCCGCTGCACCCGCGCCGCGATGCGCGCGATGAAGGCCTCGGGAACGGGCGGGGTGATCGTCAACAACGCCTCCGTGGTCGGCTGGCGCGCCCAGACCGGGCAGGCCCACTACGCCGCCGCCAAGGCCGGGGTGATGGCGCTGACCCGCTGCTCGGCGCTGGAGGCAGCGGAGTTCGGCGTACGGATCAACGCGGTCGCGCCGAGCCTGGCCATGCACCCGCACCTGGTGAAGGTCACCAGCGAGGAGCTGCTCACGGAACTCACCGCCCGCGAGGCCTTCGGCCGGTACGCCGAGCCCTGGGAGGTCGCCAACGTCATCGTGTTCCTGGCCAGCGGCTACTCGTCGTACATGACGGGCGAGACCGTGTCGGTCAGCAGTCAGCACGCGTAGGCCCAGAATGGCCCCGTGCCAACGAACAAGAAGAAGCAGGTGACCGCGTCGCCCGAACGTCGCCGCGAACTCCTCGACACCGCCGCCGAGGTCTTCGCCGCGCAGGGCTACAACGCCACCACCGTCCGAAAGATCGCCGACGCCGCCGGCATGCTCGCCGGCAGCCTCTACTACCACTTCGATTCCAAGGAATCGATGCTCGACGAGATCCTCTCCGCCTTCCTGACCGAGCTGTGGGAGGGGTACGACACCGTCCTCGCCGCCGGTCTCGGACCCAGGGAGACCATCGAGGCCCTCGTCACCGAATCGTTCCGGGAGATCGACCGGCACCGCGCCGCCGTCGCCATCTACCAGAAGGAGTCCCGGACCCTGTCGGTCCAGCCCCGCTTCCACTACCTCTCCGACTCGCAGGTCAAGTTCGAGAAGGCGTGGCTGGGGACGCTGGAGCGCGGGGTCGCGGACGGGGTCTTCCGCGCCGACCTGGACATCCGCCTCACCTACCGCTTCGTGCGCGACACGGTGTGGGTGGCGGCGTCCTGGTACCGGCCGGGCGGCCAGCACAGCCCCGAGGAGATCGCCCGCCAGTACCTGTCGATGGTGCTGGACGGGATCGCCACCCGTACGTAACCCCTGAGGAGTTCCGATGCCCGAGGCCTACATAGTCGAAGCGGTGCGCACCCCCGTGGGCCGCCGCAAGGGGGGCCTGTCAGAGGTCCACCCGGCCGACCTGGGAGCGCACGTCCTGAAGGCGCTCGTCGAACGGTCCGGGATCGACCCGGCGGCCGTGGAGGACGTGGTGATGGGCTGCCTCGACAACGTCGGGCCGCAGGCCGGCGACATCGGGCGGACCGCCTGGCTGGCCGCGGGGCTCCCCGAGGAGGTCCCGGGCGTCACCATCGACCGCCAGTGCGGGTCCTCGCAGCAGGCCGTGCACTTCGCGGCGCAGGGCGTCATGTCCGGCACCCAGGACCTGGTGGTGGCCGCCGGCACCCAGAACATGTCGATGGTCCCGATCGCCTTCGCCTCGCGGCAGGCCGCGGAACCGCTGGGCTTCACGGAGGGCCCCTACCTGGGGTCGCAGGGCTGGCGGGCCCGGTACGGGGACTCCCCGGTCAACCAGTTCTACGGGGCCCAGCTGATCGCCGAGAAGTGGGGCATCTCCCGCCTCGACATGGAGGAGTTCGCCCTGCGCTCCCACCAGCGGGCGCTGCGCGCGATCGACGAGGGCCGCTTCGAGCGGGAGATCGTGCCGTACGGGTCGGTGTCGGTGGACGAGGGTCCGCGCCGCGACACCACCCTGGAGAAGATGGCGGGGCTCAAGCCGGTCATGGAGGGCGGCACGATCACGGCGGCGGTCTCCTCCCAGGTCTCGGACGGTGCGGCGGCGATGCTGCTGGCCTCGGAGCGGGCGGTACGGGAACACGGGCTGCGCCCGCGGGCGCGCATCCACCACCTGTCGGTGCGCGGCGAGGACCCGATCCGCATGCTGTCGGCTCCGATCCCGGCGACGGCGTACGCCCTGAAGAAGACGGGCATGTCCCTCGCCGACATCGACCTGGTCGAGATCAACGAGGCCTTCGCCCCGGTGGCCCTGGCCTGGCTGAAGGAGACGGGCGCGGACCCGGAGCGGGTCAACGTCAACGGCGGCGCGATCGCCCTGGGACACCCCCTGGGCGCGACGGGCGTCAAGCTGATGACGACCCTGCTGCACGAACTGGAGCGCACGGGCGGCCGCTTCGGCCTCCAGACCATGTGCGAGGGCGGCGGCCAGGCCAACGTCACCATCATCGAGCGGCTCTAGCCCCCGCCGGAACGGCCCCCGGGGCACTGCTCCCGGGGGCCCTCTTTACCGCCGGCACACCGCCTCATGGTGTTTCGTGGTCCTGGTCGACACATGATCGGAGGCCTCGATGGGCGCCCCAGCCGACGCGCAGACCGCGTCCAGGTCCAAGCAGCGGCCGTTCTGGAAGGAGCTGCCGCTGCTCGTCGCCATCGCCCTCGTGGTGGCGTTCCTGATCAAGACCTTCCTCTTCCAGGCGTTCTCCATCCCGTCGGACTCGATGCAGAACACCCTCCAGCGCGGGGACCGGGTCCTGGTCGACAAGCTCACCCCCTGGTTCGGCTCGGAGCCCGAACGCGGCGAGGTCGTCGTCTTCCACGACCCGAGCGACTGGCTGAAGGACGAGCCCGTCCCGCAGCGCAACGCCCTCCAGAACGCTCTCAGCGCCATCGGCCTGATGCCCTCCGCCAACGAGAAGGACCTGATCAAGCGGGTCATCGCGGTCGGCGGCGACACGGTCGAATGCCGCGGGAACGGACCGGTCGAGGTCAACGGCAAGGCGCTGGACGAGCCGTACGTCTTCCCGGGGAACACCCCGTGCGGCGACAAGCCGTTCGGGCCGCTCACCGTGCCGGCCGGGAAGCTCTGGGTCATGGGGGACCACCGGCAGAAGTCCTCGGACTCCCGCTACCACCAGAACGACCCGAAGACCCACGGCTTCGTACCGGTGTCGGACGTCGTCGGCCGCGCCGTCGTCGTCGCCTGGCCCGTCACCCGCTGGGCGACCCTGCCGGTCCCGGACACCTTCGGACAGCCGGGGATCGGCGACCAGGGCAAGCGCTAGGCGTCTCGCCCTACGAAATATTCGTCTCGCATGACGGAACGCTCACTAGAGTGCCGGCATGAAAGAGGCGCGGATACCCCGCAGTTGGCTCATGCTCGCTCTGGGCACCGGCGGCCAGACCGCCAGCACGACGGTGCTCTACGGGCTGCCCTACCTGCTCCCCGCGCTCCAGCGCGAGCTCGGGCTGTCGCTGGTGGGCGCCGGGGTCCTCGTCTCCTGCCCGATCGCCGGGGTGCTGCTCGGCCTGATCGGCTGGGGCGTGGTCGCCGACCGGTACGGGGAGCGGGTGGCGCTGTCGGCCGGACTGCTGGGCGCTGCCGGGGCGATGGCCCTGGCGGCCGCCGCGCCAGGGGTCCGGCCGCTGGGCGCGCTGCTCGTACTGGCCGGGGCGGCGGGCTCCTCCGTCAGCTCGGCCTCGGGACGCCTGGTCATCGGCTGGTTCCCGCCCGCCCGGCGGGGCGTCGCGATGGGGGTGCGCCAGGCCTCGCAGCCGCTCGGCATCGCGCTGGCCGCCGCCGTCCTGCCCCCGGTGGCCCACCAGGCCGGCCTGTCCGCGGCCTTCGGTCTCTGCGCCGCGCTGTGCGGGGGTGCGGGGGTGGCGATGGTCCTGTTCGCCGCCGACCCGCCGCGTCCCGGGCCGGCGGCCGGTGAGCCGGCGCCCAGCCCGTTCCGGGGTGGCTACCTGTGGCGGCTGAACGGAGTCGCCGCGGCGCTGTGCGTGCCGCAGTTCGTGGTGACCGGGTTCTCCCTGCTCTTCCTGACCGAGGTGCGCGGATGGTCCGCCGGCACCGCCGGCACCGTGCTGGCCGTGGCCAACCTGGCCGGCGCGGGCGTGCGGCTGTTCGCCGGCTGGTGGTCCGACGCCGTGGCCAGCCGGGTCCGGCCGATGCGGCTGCTGGCCGTGGCCACCGCGGCGGACCTGGTGCTGCTGACCGTCGGAGCCGCCTGGCACTCGCCGGTCGCCACCGTGGCCCTGCTGGTGGCCTCGGGCCTCACGGTCAGCACCAACGGCCTGCACAGCACGGCGGTCGCCGAGTACGCCGGCCCCGACTGGGCAGGCCGCGCCCTGGGGGTGCACCAGATGGGGCAGCACGCCGCGGTGGTCCTCGTCCCGCCACTGGCGGGCGCGCTGATCGCGGGCCACGGATACCCGCCGCTCTTCGCCGCGGCGGCGGCCTTCACCGCGCCGGCCATCGCCTTGCTGCCGCACGCCGACAGGACCACGCCCTGGGCCGCACCGGCAATTCCAGCCCCTCCGGCGTTTGAGGAGCGGGGTCTGGGGCGGAGCCCCGGGGAACGGGCGAAGGGCGGGTAGGGGACTTCGCCCCGGACAGCGGGACCGGCGCCGCGGCCGGCCGACCGGTCAGCGGGCCGGGGCCCGGCGGGAGAGCCGGGTCAGGGACACCGTCTGGGTGAGGGTCAGGGCTCCGGTGAGGATCTGCCAGAGGAGCGGGTCGGGGGCGTCCAGGGCGCGGGCCGCGGACAGGGCGATCGCCACCGCGCCGAGCGCGAGTGCGATCCGGTGGACGAAGCCGGCGTCGGTGCCGTGCGGCAGTCCGGACACCAGGGCGACCAGGCCGAGCAGGATCGGCAGCCAGTGCGGCTGGGAGCCGCGCATCAGCAGGGCGGCGGCGAACTCCGCTGCGAGGGCGAGGGAGTTGCGCGCCAGGGCCCCCGGGACCGATATCGACATGCGCACATCATGCCGGGGATATTCGCGTGCGCGTCCGGCGGGTCGCCTCCTAGGATCCGGGGCAAGGGCTGGGTCGTAGCACAGAGGTAGTGCGCCTACACAGCATGGAGGAGGACGCCGGTTCGAATCCGGCCGCCCAGCCCCCCACCCCCTACTTCGCGGGTGTCGCCGCCACCCACGCCCCCGCCGCCGCGATCGCCGCGGCCGCGGCGGGGAGCGGCAGGCCGAGGAAGCCGTGGAAGACCCCGGGGACCAGATGGACCCCGCAGTCCACGCCCGCCCCGCCCAGCCGGCGCCCGTAGGCCAGGCCCTCGTCCCGCAGGACGTCGCAGTCGGCCAGGACCAGCAGCGTGCGCGGCAGCCCCGAGAGGTCGGGGGCCCGCAGCGGGGAGACGTGGGGGTGGTCCGGGTCGCCGCCGTACTGGTCCCAGTACCAGGCCATGTGCGCGGCCGTGTGGAAGTGACCCTCCCCGAACTCCGCCACCGAGGGCTGCTCCATCGAGGCGTCCAGCGCCGGGTAGAACAGCAGCTGGCCGGCGACCAGTTCGGGGGCCCGCAGCGCCGTCACGGCCGCGAGGTTGCCTCCGCTGGAGTCCCCGGCGACGACCAGCCGCGCGGGATCGCAGCCCAGTGCGGCCGCCCGCGCCCGGGCCCACAGCAGCACCGTCAGCGCGTCGTCGGGCGCCGCCGGCCAGGGGTGTTCGGGCGCGAGGCGGTAGTCCGCGGAGACCACCACCGCGCCCGAGGCCACGGCCAGTGCACGGCACAGCGCGTCGTGGGTGTCCAGGCCGCACATCACCCAGCCGCCGCCGTGGAGGAACACGGCGAGGGGACGGCCCGCGGCGCCCGGCGCCGGGTCGTAGATCCGGACGGGAACCCCGTCCCCGTCCGCGTCCCGTACGGAGGCCACCTCCGCGCCCCCGCCCGGGGAAGCGGCCGCGGCCGCGCGCAGGGCGGCCGGGTCCCCCGGTCCGGGGAAGGCGGCCGCCATCGCGTCGCACAGCCGGCGGGCCGCCGGGGACAGCCGATCGGTGCCGCTCATCGCGCCGTCATCCCGCCGTCGACCGTGAACTCCGCGCCCGTGATGTACGAGGAGCCGTCCGAGCAGAGGAAGAGGACCAGTTCCCCGACCTCCTCGGGCCGCCCGATCCGCCCGAGCGGCAGGTGCGACCAGTCCCGCCCCGCGACGGCCTCGCTGACCATCGGGGTGTCGATCGCCCCCGGATGCACGGAGTTGATCCTGATCCGGTCCCCCGCCAGGTCCAGCGCGGCCGACTTCGTGAGCCCGCGCAGGGCGAACTTCGTCGACCCGTACGCCGCGTGGCCCGGGATGCCGACCAGCCCGGCGGTGGAGGAGACGTTGACGATGGAGCCGCCTCCGGCGGCGCGCAGCACCGGGGCCACCGCCTGGATGCCGAGGAACGGCCCGAGCAGGTTGACCCGCAGGAGGGCTTCGAACTCCTCCAGGCCCTGGCGCTCCACGTGGGCCGTGCGCCACAGCGCGGCGTTGTTGACCAGGGCGGAGACCGTGCCGAAGGCGCGTACGGCCTCGCGGACCACCTCCGCCCAGCTGTCGGCGTCGGCCACGTCGTGGCGGACGTAGAGTCCCTGGTCGCCGAGCGAGGCGGCGACCGCGCGGCCCTCCTCCTCCCGGATGTCGGTGACCACGACCCGCGCGCCGGCCTCGGCGCAGAGCCGGGCCTCGGCCGCGCCCTGGCCGCGTCCGGCGCCGGTGATGACGACGACCTTGCCGTCGAGGACCCTGCCGTCGAGAGAGGGGCTCACGGGTCAGCCCTCCAGGGCGCGGAAGTGCGGGATGACCGTCTCGCCCCACTGGCGGATGGTCTCCATGCAGGCCTCCTGGGGGACGGTGCCCATCTGGATCAGGCACATGACCTCGTCGACGCCGATCTCGCGCAGCTGCTCGACGTAGGCGATGGCCGTCTGGGCGTTGCCGTAGGCATGCTCGGCGTTGTAGGTGCCGGTGTCTATGGGGCGGGCCGGGATGTTCGCCTCGTGGAGCTTGGCGACGAGCTCCTCGCGGCCCTTCTCCAGCGCGGCCACGTGCTCCTCTGCGGTCTCGTCCTCGGAGTAGCCGGTGGGCTCGGGGGCGTTGCCGTACCAGTGGGCGATGGACTCGGCGAAGAAGCGCTGGCCGCGGGTGCCCAGGCGCAGGGCCCGCTCGGCGTCGTCGAGGACGATGGTGGGGCAGAGCGCGGAGAGGTGGTCGTTGACCTCGGTGGAGACGAAGCGGTCCCCGCTGCGGGTGGCGATGGCCTCGTCGTAGACCTTGCGCATCGTACGGACGTCGTCGGCGCCGGCGAATCCCATCACGAGGGCTCCGATGCCCAGTTCGGCGGCGAGCTTGAGGGTGTCGTGCTTGGAGCAGGCCATGAAGAGCGGCGGGTGCGGGTCCTGGACCGGCCGGGGCAGGACCGCGCCGGGGCCGATGTCGATGGAGCCGTGCCACTCGAACTTCTCCTCGCGCCAGGCGGAGGAGAAGATCCGCAGCGCTTCCTCCATCTGCGGGTAGGTGTCCTCGGGGCGGACCCCGTACATGGACATCTCCTGGCGGGTGGCCCCGCGTCCGGCGCCGATGTCCACGCGGCCGCCGGAGAGCACGTCGAGCATGGCGGCGCGTTCGGCCACGCGCACGGGGTGCTGGTAGCCGAAGGGCATGGTGACGACGCCGTGGCCGATGCGGATCTTCTCGGTCCGGGCGGCGACCCAGGTCAGGAAGATCTCGGAGGCGCTCATGTGGGCGTACTGGGTGAGGGCGTGGTGCTCCACGGCCCAGATCCGGTCGAAGCCCATCTCCTCGGCGAACACGGCCTGTTCGACGCAGTCGTGGATGACCTGGCGCTCACGTTCGGGCGTCGGGTCGACGAGCTGCGCCTCGAAGATCATCGAGAACTTCACGGGGTGCCTCCCAGCCGTGCGCTGCGCACGGCACGTCGGTGATGTATTTCGAATAGGAATATTTCTAGCAGTCATATCGGGCCGGGGGAAGGGCCGCCGCGAAGACCGGTCGTAGACTGCGCTGCGTGACCAACGAGGCGACAGAAGAGACGAACGGGCGCACGCTCCCCGCGACCAGCTGGGCGGTGCTCGGGCTGCTCTCCTTCGGGGAGGAGCTCTCCGGTTACGACCTGAAGAAGTGGTCGGACTGGTCGCTGCGCTTCTTCTACTGGAGCCCGTCCTTCAGCCAGATCTACAGCGAGCTCAAGCGGCTGGAGAAGGCCGGCTACGCCTCTTCGCGGATGGTCGCCCAGGAGACCGGCACCCGCGACAAGCGGGTGTACCGGATCACGGACGAGGGCATGACGGCCGTACGGCGCTGGGCGCGCGAGGCGCCCGTCGACCCGCCGGTGCTCAAGCACGGGCCGATGCTGCGGCTGTGGCTCGGCCACCTGCTGGAGCCGGAGCAGATGCGCGAAGTCCTCGTCCAGCACCAGGAGTTCGCGGAGAAGATGCGGCGGCGCGCGGTGGCCGACGCGGACGGGGCCCGGGAAGAGGCCTCGTGGGCGTACCCGACGCTCACCCTCAAGTGGGCGGAGCGGTACTACGCCTCGGAGCGCGACCTGGCGGCCGCCATGCTCGACGACATAGCGGAACTGGAGAGCGCGCGCGGCGCGGCCCCGGAGTCCGCCCCGACCCCGCCGACCCCGGCGCCTGACGAGCCCGGCAAGCGCCCGTAGGTGCGCCGGAAGTAGAGCAGCGGCGCGCCTTCGCGGTGCGCCGTCAGGGCGGTGACCCGGCCCAGCGCGATGGCGTGGTCACCGCCGTCCAAGGCGGCCTCCAGGTCGCATTCGACGGTGGCGAGGACCCCGTCCAGCAGGGGCGCGCCGTTGCCGCCGGCCCGCCAGGGGACCCCGGCGAACTTGTCGCCCCCGGTCACGGCGAACCGGCGGCACAGCTCCTGCTGGTCGGCGGCGAGGATGTTGACGGCGAAGGCTCCCGCCGCCTGGATCCGGGGCCAGGTGGTGGACGTGCGCGCCGGGCAGAAGCAGACCAGCGGCGGGTCCAGGGACACGGACGAGAAGGACTGGACGGCCATCCCGACGGGACGGCCGTCGGCTCCGCGTGCCGCGATGACGGCGACGCCGGTGCAGAAGCTGGACAGGACCGACTTCATGTCGGACATGGCTGCCTCCCTCATGGGAACCTCCCTGATTATTTCTACTAGGTATATGCCTAACCGAAACACCTGTGATTGGATACCGCCCACGCTCGCTCGTCAAGTAGGGAGGGTCCCCGATGCCACCGCCCCCGCCTCAGCCGCCCGCCACGCTCGCCCGGCTCCCCGAGTACGCCGCCGCCGCGTACGGGGAGCGCGAGGCGCTCGCCGACGGAGAGGTCCGCTGGACCTTCGCCCGCCTCGCCGCCGAGATCTCCGCGGCCGCCCGCGCCGCCATCGCCCACGGCATCCGCCCCGGCGACCGGGTCGCGATCTGGGCCCCCAACAGCCGCCGGTGGATCACCGCCGCCCTCGGCGCGGTCGGCGCCGGAGCGGTCCTCGTACCGGTCAACACCCGCTACAAGCCCGCGGAGGCCGCCGACATCATCCGGCGCAGCGGCTCCCGCGTCCTGTTCACCGAGCGCGGGTTCCTCGGTACCGACTACGCCCGTGACCTGCACGCCTCCGGCGAGGACCTCGGGGCGCTCGCCTCGACGGTGATCCTGCGCGACGGGCGCGAGGCGGACGCGGCGGACGCGGCAGACGCCGAGGACGCGGCCGCCGGACCCGACGGGCCGCCCGGGACCGTCTCCTGGGAGGCGTACCTGGGCGCCGGCGAGGCCGTCCCCGACGCGGAGCGCGCCGCGCGCGCGGCCGCCGTACGCCCCGAGGACCTCAGCGACATCCTCTACACCTCCGGCACCACCGGCCGCTCCAAGGGCGTCATGACCACCCACGGCCAGGCCGTCCGGCTCTACGCCTCCTGGTCCGGCCTCGTCACCCTGCGCCCCGGCGACCGGTACCTGCTGGTCAACCCCTTCTTCCACACCTTCGGCTACAAGGCCGGTGTCCTCGCCTGCCTGCTGCGCGGGGTCACCATGCTCCCCGAGGCGGTCTACGACACCGACCGCATCCTGCACCGCATGGCCGCCGAGCGCGTCACCTGCCTGATGGGCCCGCCGACCGTCTTCCACGGCCTGATCCGCCACCCGGCGCGGGCCGCGCACGACCTGTCCGCGCTGCGCCTGGCCGGCACCGGAGCCGCCTCGGTGCCCGCCTCCCTCGTCGAGGAGATCCGCACCGAACTGGGGGCGCCCGACGTGTTCACCGCGTACGGGCTCACCGAGTCCGGCGGGGTCGTGTCCGTCTGCCCCACCGACGCCGACGCCCGGACCCTCGCCCACACCGTCGGCCTGCCGCTGCCGGACACAGAGGTACGGATCACCGACCCGCTCGGCGCGGTGCTGCCCGCCGGGGAGCCGGGCGAGGTGCAGGTCCGCGGCTACCACGTCACCCCCGGCTACCTGGACGACCCGGCGAGCACCGCCGAAGCCGTCCTGCCCGGCGGCTGGCTGCGCACCGGAGACATCGGCGTGCTCGACGGGCGCGGCTACCTCTCCATCACCGACCGGCTGAAGGACATGTACGTGGTCGGCGGGTTCAACGCCTATCCGGCGGAGGTGGAGAACGTGCTGCTGACCCACCCCGCCATCACCGACGCGGCGGTCGTCGGCGCCCCCGACGAGCGGCTCGGCGAGGTCGGGGTGGCCTACGTCGTCACCACCGGGCCGGTCACCTCCGAGGAGCTGACCGCCTGGACCCGGGAACGGCTGGCCAACTTCAAGGTGCCGCGGCGGTTCACCCGGATGGATGAGCTCCCGCGCAACGCGGGCGGCAAGCTGCTGAAGACGGAGCTGCGCCGCACGGCGCGAGGGGAGTCGGCGTGAGGTCGCTGGAGCCGACGAGGGAGCAGGAGGAACTCCGGGACGCGGTACGGGCGGTCCTGGCCCGCCACCCCGGCCACACGGCCTGGGCTCCGCTGACGGCGCAGATCGGCGCGGCCGCGCTGGCGGTCCCCGAACAGTACGGCGGGCTGGGCTGCGGGCCGGCCGAAGTCGGGGTGGTCATGGCGGAACTGGGGCGCGTACTGAGCCCCGTACCGTACCTGGGATCGGCGGTGCTGACGGTGGAGGCCCTGCTCGCGTCCGGGGACCGGGAGGCCTGCGCGAAGCACCTGCCGCACCTGGCGGAGGGCACGGTCGTGGGCGCCCTGGCCTGGGCGGAGGAGCAGGGAGACCCGCTCGCGCCGGGGGGCGGGTGGGAGGACGGCGACCTGTCGGCCCGGGCCGAGCCCGCCGGGGCGGACTGGCTGCTCACCGGCACGAAGCAGTACGTCCTGACCGGCCCCGCCGAGCCGTCCCTGCTGCTCGCGTTCGCCTGGATGGATCCGGCTCCGGGTCCCGGCACCGCCGCCGGGGCAGCCAGGTCCGCCGGGTCCGCCGCAGCAGCCGGGCCCGGCATCCCCGTCCCGCCCGGCCAGGGCAAGCGCCGGCTCGGGCTGTTCGAGCTCCTCGCCGCGCCGGCGGCCTTCACCGTACGGTCCACGATGGACCGCACCCGCCCCCTCGCGGAGCTGACCCTGGACCGGACCCCGGCCCGGCTGCTCTCGGCCGACGGCGCGGGCGTCCTCGCCCGGGTCCGGGACCTGGCCTGCACGGCGCTCGCCGCCGAGCAGGCGGGGGCGGCGGCGCGGGCACTGGAGGTGACGGTCCGGTACGCGAAGGAACGGGTGCAGTTCGGGCGGCCCATCGGCTCCTTCCAGGCGGTCAAGCACCGGCTCGCCGACCTGCACACCGCGGTGGAGGGAGCCCGCTCCCTCGCCCTCGCGGCGGCCGCCGCCGACGCGGCCCCGGAAGCGGCGGCCGCCGCCAAGTCGGCCTGCTCGGAGGCCTCCGCGTACGTGGCGGGCGAGATGATCCAGCTGCACGGCGGCATCGGCATCACCTGGGAGCACGAGGCGCACGAGTACTTCAAGCGGGCCCACGGATCGGCCCTGCTCTTCGGCTCCCCCGCCGCACACCGCGAACGGCTCGCGGTCCGGCTGGGGTTCCTCCCGGCCGGGTGACGCACCGGCGACCGGGGGCGCGGGGAGCGGAGGCTGTCGTACGCTCGGCCCATGACGGGCAGTGCGATAGACCTCCGGAAGATCGAAGAGACCGCCCCGGCGCTGGTGAGCCTGTACAAGAGTGCCGGGGTCTCGCTCCGCAAGCACGGTCTGGAGGGCGGCCGGGCCGCCGTCTACCTGGTCCTCGACTACTCCGGCTCGATGCGCCCGTACTACGACGACGGCAGCGTGCAGGCCCTCGCCGACCGGGTGCTGGGGCTCTCCGCGCACCTGGACGACGACGCCCGCGTGCCGGTCGTGTTCTTCTCCACCGAGGTCGACGCGGTCGAGGAGATCTCCCTGGCCGGCCACGAGGGGCGGGTCACCGCGATCGCCGCCGGCCTCGGCCACATGGGCAAGACGGCCTACCACGCGGCGATGGACGCGGTGATCGACCACTACCTGGACTCGGGTTCCACCCTCCCCGCGCTCGTGGTCTTCCAGACGGACGGCGGCCCGATCAACAAGCTCGCCGCCGAGAAGTACCTGTGCAAGGCGGCCCGGCTGCCGCTCTTCTGGCAGTTCGTCGGCTTCGGGAACACCCGCAGCTCACAGTTCGACTTCCTGCGGCGGCTGGACGAACTGCCCGTCCCGCAGAAGCGGGTGGTCGACAACGCGGGCTACTTCCACGCCGGCCCCGACCCGCGGACCGTCGCGGACCCGGAACTGTACGACCGCCTGGTCGGGGAGTTCCCGACCTGGCTGACGGCGGCCCGGGCGGCGGGGATCGTGCGCGCCTGACCGGCGGGTGCGCGCACCTCGCGCTTTGATGGGCGTATGACGACGAACAACTGGGCCGTATTCGAAAAGGCGGAACCGGAATTCGCGGCGGCCGTCCAGGCCCGCTTCGCTCAGTTCCCGCACCACGTCCTGGCGACCCTGCGCAAGGACGGCTCCCCGCGCGCGACCGGACTGAACGTCGAGATCCGCGGCGGCGAGCTGTGGCTGGGCATGATGCCGGGGTCGATGAAGGGGAAGGACCTGCGGCGCGACGGGCGCTTCGCCCTGCACACCAACCCGGGTCCGGGCGAGACCATGCCCGACGGGGACGTGCGGATCGCCGGGCGGGCGGTGGAGATCGTGGAGCAGCCCGAGCTCCACCGGTACGCGGAGGAGGCCGAGGAGAACGACACCCCGCACCCCTTCGACCTGTTCCGCGCCGACCTGACGGAGGTGGTCCACGTCGGGGTCGAGGGCGACGACCTGGTGGTCCGCTCGTGGACCCCGGAGCACGGATTGCGCACCCTGCGCCGGGGCAACGACGACGAGCCGGCCCGCGAGGAGCCTGCGGCGGGCTGAGCCGCCGGGGGGCTGGGGGGCTGGCTTGCGGCCCGGACGCCCCCTGGACCCCGGCTAGACCCTGGCCGGGGTCTTCGCCGGGACGACCGCCGGGGTCTTGGCGGGGGCCTTGGCCGGGGACTTGGGCGAGGCCTGGGCGGGGGCCTTGGGCGAGGCCTGGGCGGGGGCCTTGGGCGAGGCCTGGGCGGGGGCCTTGGGCGAGGCCTGGGCGGGTGCCTTGGCCGGGGACTTGGCGGAGGATTTGGCCGGAGACTTGGCCGGGGACTTGGCGGGAGCCTTCTTGGCCTTGCCCGGGGTCTTCGGGGTCTTCGGGGCCTTGGCCGGGGACGGGGTCTGGGCGCCGACGTCCAGCCAGCTCCGGTCGATGTTGAGCGTCACGTCGCCGTACGTGGCGTCGTGGTCTCCCCGGAACTGGTGGGCACGACGGCCCCCCGTCCACCGGTCGGTCCCGGCGGGCAGGCCCAGGTCGGCGTCGGTGACCGAGGCCGCGCCGTTCCAGCGGGCCACCCACAGCACGTCGGGCATGGCCTCCGGGGCCTGGTCGTAGTGGGCGCTCAGCGCCTTGGCACCGGAGCTCGCCGCGACGTAGGCGGCGGCCCCGTAGCCCAGTTCGTGCAGCCGGGTCGTCCAGGCCGTGAGGTAGGCGACGACCGGGGCGTCCCAGGTGGCGCGGTCCGTGTAGTTCTCGAGGTCGTTGTAGAGGACCGTGCCCTCGGCCATGCCCAGCGCCGCGGCCGCGTGGGCCGCGCCCTCGGCCTCGGCCCGGCCCTGTTCGTTGGCCTCGGAGGGGTCGGTGGAGAGCCCCGTGGAGGAGCTGTTCCAGGGCTGGGGGCCCACCCAGATCGGCATGAGGTGCCAGCCCGCCTCGGCCTGCCGGCTCACCCAGCCCGCGGTGAGCTGCGGCTGGGCGCAGGCACGGGCGCGGCCGCCGATGTAGACGCCGACGGCGCCGAAGGGCGAGTCGGCCCGCCAGGCGTTCATGGTGCGCTGGGTCGGGGCCGTGCAGGCGTCGAAGCCCTCGCCGGTGAAGGGCGTCTGGACGGTGGTGCGGGAACCCCCGCCGACCACGCCGACCGGATCGACGGGGACCGGGCCGGGGGCGGCCGGGGGTGCGAGGGCGCGGGCCCGGGTGAGGACCCCGCGGACGGCCTCGGGGGTGGACCCGTAGGAGACGGTCGCCATCACCCCGGCGCGGCGCAGGGCGTAGCGGATCTCGTTGCTGTCGCCCCGGACCTTGGGCAGGGGGTCGCCCTCGTCGCCTCCGACGGTGGGGATGTCGGCGCGCGGCGGGGCTCCGTCGAGCGGCTCCAGGTGCAGGGTGTCGGAGCGGGGGGCGGCCGCGCGGGCGGCTCCGCATTCGCCCTGGGCGCCGGCGTGTCCGAGGTAGAGGGTGGGCAGGTCGAGGCGCAGGCAGGCGTCGGGGTTGCGGTCGAGGTCGACGACCCGCCAGTCGGCGGGGACGGTGAGGCGCAGCCCGCGGTAGTCGACGGTGCGGCCGTCGGTGGTGTGGCCGTCGGCGGACCCGAGGGGGACGGGGGCGAGCAGCGCGGCGCCCAGCAGGCAGCTCAACATCATGTGGGAGGGGAGCATGTGACCCACTGTTACCAGAAGCCCCGGAGGATGACACAGAGGCACGAGAGCCCGCGGTCACCTGTTGACGGGACGGCCGCACGGCAGTGTGGCCGATCCCCCTCGCCCCCGCTCCCCTACTCCGCCGCCGGGCGGCCCTTGCCCCGGCGGGGCGCGGTGGCGCCGCGGATCTCCTCCGTGGCCGCGCGGAACGCGGGCGCGGCGCGGGCGAAGTAGTCGAAGAGCAGGGCCTGCTGCTCCGGGGTGTAGGAGCCGATCACTGCCGCGATGTGCCGGCGGGCCGGTCCGACCACGCCCTCGATGCGGTCCAGCGCGTCCGGTACGGGCTGCACGATGACCCGGCGCCGGTCCCCCGGATCGGCGGCCCTGCGGGCGTAACCGGCCCGTTCGAGGCGGTCGATGAGCCGGGTCGTCGCGCCCGTCGTCAACCCGGTGCGAGTGGCGAGCTCGCCGGAGGAGAGCCCTCCTTCCAGGGTGATGAGACTGAGCGCGTACCACTCGGAGGTGTGCAGTCCGGCCGCCTCTGCGCTGGCCAGGCCCTGGAGTCCGACGGCGTCCAGGTACTGCCGGAAGGTCGTGTGCGCGTCCGGGACGCCGCCACCTGTTGCCATTTTCGGGATCGCCTCCTACATTTATATCTGCACGCATGCAGATACTGCGTTCGCTCAGTATCTGCTTCAGTCTAGCCAATTGGGAGTGGTCCGTCATGCAGCAGCCCACCAGCGAGTCCCTCGCCTCCGCCTCCGCCACGGCCTCCGTCCGGGCCGTGCTCGACCGGCTCGTCGCCGCCTGGGAGGCCCACGACGCCGAGGCGTACGGCGAACTGTTCACCGAGGACGCCACGTACATCACCTACGTCGGCACCTTCTACCGGGGCCGCCATGACATCGCGGACAGCCACCGCACCCTCTTCGCCGGCTTCCTCAAGGGCACCCGGCTGGCGGACGAGATCCTCGACGTCCGCTTCTACGGGCCCGACGTGGCCGTGGTGAACGGCCGCGGGGACACCTACAAGGGCAAGCGCCCGACGAAGCTCACCAAGATCCAGACGTACACCCTCGTCCGCGACCCGGACGGGTCGTGGCGGATCGCCGCCTTCCAGAACACCAAGCGCAAGCCCCTGATGGAGGCCGTGTCCTACCGGTTCGCCCCGGGCCTCGTCCCGGCCGCGGAGCGCTGACCGTGCGCCGCGACCCCGCCCCCGCACCCGCACCCGCACCCGCACCCGCACCGACGACCTTCCCGACGACCTTACGGAGAACCCGCATGACCACCGTCAGCACCGACGCCCGCACCGCCGACCGCGCCACCGCCCCGAGCACGGGCCCGGCGGCCCCGCCCGCGCCCCGCTCCCGCCGACGCACCCTCAAGCGCGCCCTGATCGGCACCGCGCTCGCCCTCGGCCTCACGGCCGGCGGCGGCTACCTGTGGCTCGACGCCACCTCGGAGGTCAAGGTCACCGGCTCCGCCGCCTGCACGGCCGTCACCGCCACGGAGTCCGGCACCGGTGGCCGTTCGGGCGACCGCGACGCCGTCTGCGGTGTGCTGGCCTCGCTCGCCGGGGCCTGGGGCGCCGCCGATGCCGACGCGTACGGAGCCCTCTTCACGCCGGACGCCACGTACACGACGTACGTCGGCACCCACTACCAGGGCCGCGGCGACATCACCGAGGCCCACCGGGCCCTCTTCGGGGGCTTCGTCAAGGGCACCAAGCTGGCCGACTCGATCCTGGGCATCCGCTTCCTCGGCCCCGACGCGGCCGTGGTCACCAGCCGCGGCGACACGTACGAGGGCGGGCGGCCGGCGGAGCTGTCGAAGGTCCAGACGTACACGCTGACCCGCGAGAGCGACGGACAGTGGCGGATCGCCGCGTTCCAGAACACCCAGCGGCAGCCGGTCATGGAGCGGGCGTCCTTCCTGCTGTCGCCCGGCACGGTGCCCGGAGCCGAGAAATGACGGCCCGCACCGCCCTGGTCACCGGGGCCAGTTCCGGCATCGGCCGGGCCTTCGCCCGCGAACTCGCCGCGGCCGGCTGGACCGTGACCCTCGTGGCCCGCGGCGAGGACCGGCTGCGCGCCCTCGTGGAGGAGCTCGGACCCGGTCACCGCCATCTGGCAGCCGACCTGTCCACCCCCGAGGGACAGGGGCTGGTCGCCGCCGAGCTGCGCCGGCGCCCCGTCAACCTGCTGGTCAACAGCGCCGGCACCGCCCACCACGGGCCCTTCGCCGGGTCCGACCCGCGGGACGCCCTCGCCGCCACCCACCTGGGCTGCGACGCCGTCATCACGCTGGCGCACGCCTTCCTCTCCGGGGCCCGCAGCGGAGACGCCCTCGTCAACGTCTCCTCCACCCTCGGCAGCGCCCCGTCCCCCGGCCTCGCCGTCTACAGCGCCGGCAAGGCCTTCGTGACCGCCTTCTCCGAAGCGCTCTGGCACGAGCAACGCCCCCGCGGCGTCCACGTCATGGCCCTCTGCCCCGGACCCACCGCCGCGGATCCGGACAACGAGACCGAGCCGATGCCGGAGACGGAGACGGAGACGGAGCCGACGTCCGCGGCCCCGCCCCTGCGGCATCAGGACGCTCCGGCCGCCCTGATCCAGAGCCCGGAGGCCGTGGTGCGCGCCGCCCTGCGCGCCCTGGACCGGCGCAGCACCCGCCCCACCGTCGTCCCCGGGCGCGCGAACTCCCTCTTCGTCCTCGCCGCCCGCCTGCTCCCGCGCCGCACGCTGCTGGCGCTGCTCAGCCGGTAGCGCGCCGGCGCCGCCGCTACTCCTGCTGCTCCTGGAAGGCGGGCAGGGCGAAGATCCGCTCCTTCCCCGACTCCTCCATCAGCTCGACGAGCGGCAGCACCAGTTCCCACAGGTCCTGCTTGTCGACCTCGCGCACGAGTCCGTCGAGCTCCGCGTCGCCCAGCCCGGCGGCGGCATCGGCCACCACCTTGCGCGCCTCCTCGGGCAGTACGCCGACCAGCGGCAGGAACGCTCCCCACAGTGCGGTCGCCACCACGGCCCGTACCACCCCGGCCAGTACGAGCGGGTCCCGCAGGGAGTCCAGCCGGGCCACCGCGAGCCGGTCGTCCTCGCCGAGCAGCGCCACGAGCGGGAGCAGGGACTCCCACAGCCCCTCGGCGTGCGTGACCCGTACGAGCGAGTCGAGCTCCGCCGCATCGAGACGGGCCGTGAGTTCGGCGATCCGCAGCCGCTGGTCGCCGCCGACCATCGCGGCGACGCCGAGGGCCTCCTCCCAGAGCCCCTCGGCGGCAGCGGCCCGTACGATCGCGCCGAGGCGGTCGTCGCCCATGAGCTCCAGGATCCGGGGCAGCCGCTCGGGCTGGTCGACGTAGAAGCCGGCGCGCAGCACCGCCGCGTCGTCCACCTGGTCCAGGATCCGGCGGAGCACCTGGTCCCGCATGTGGCCGACGAACCGGCCCATGGTGAGGTGGTCGCGGTTCTCGGCGAGGGTGGTGGCGATGCGGACGACGAGCCCCTCGTCGAGCCGGTCGACGATCCCGGAGATCTTCCGGGGGTCCAGGTGTCCGCAGGCCTCGGCGGTGAAGGAGACGGGCAGCTTCTCGATGATGGCGGCGGCCCGGCCCGACTCCAGCCGGCCGGCCACCCCGGCGGCCAGCCGGGGTCCGAGCGCCTTCTGCGAGATGGCGGCCGCCACCCCGGCCGGCACCAGTTTGGTCGCGGCGGCGATCCGGTCGAGCATCTCGGGTGCGCCGTCGTTCAGTACGCCGCTGACCTGCTCGCGGAACGCCCGTACGTCCTCGTCGGGCAGCCCGCGCAGGAAGCCGAGCTCCCCGGCGTCCGCGCCCACCAGCCGGGCGATCTTCTCCACTTCGGCGCGGCTCACCGGAACAGCACCTTGCGCACGGCCCCGCGCGCGAGGGCGGGGACCAGCCCCAGCGCCTCCTCGGCGGCCTGGTTCAGGCCTTCGGCCTGGCGCGCCCGCTCCGCTTTGAGTGACTCGGCGAGCCGCGCGAGCTCCCCGGCGTCCAGCTGCGCGAACGACGCGGGCGGCCGGGCGCCGCCCAACTCCCCACTCAAACGGCCCAGTTCCTCATCTGTACGCACGGGACGACCTCCCACACCAAAGACGACACGACGGCTCGCGTCGAGCGTGGGCCCGAATTGACTAATAGTCAATACTCGCGGGTAGGACCGACCGCGGGCATCAGCTCCCGCTCTCCGCCAGCTCCTTGAGGACGAGGTCCAGCGCGGTGGCCCGTACGCCGAGCACGTGCTCGGTCTCGGAGGCGTCGACGCGCAGCGCCCTGTCGTACAGGTACGCCATCTCCGGGATCTCGGCCGTCACCGCGTCCGCGGCGACCTGCTCGGCCAGCTCCCCGGGCGTCATCCGCCGCAGCCGCGGGTCCGGCGCACCGGCGGCTTCGGCGAGCCGGCCGGCCAGGGCCCGGATGGACAGCTCCGAGGTGGACGGCACGTGCCAGGCGCGGCCCCAGCCGTCCTCCCGGGCGCCGACGGCGATGAGGGTACGGGCCACGTCGTCCACGTAGGACCAGGCGTGCGCCTCGTCCAGGCCGACCGGGAGCAGCGCCTCCGTGCCCGCGAGCACGGCGGGGACGGCCGTCCAGGTGAAGAGCGAGAGCGCCCCTGCCCCGAGGTAGTCGCTGCCCCGGACCTCGGCGACGCGCACGCGCCCGGCCTCGTGGGCGGCGAGGGCCTCCTCCCACATCGCGGCGCGCACCCGCCCCTTGTCGGAGTCCGGCCGCAGGGGCAGACCGGGGGTCAGGGGCCCCTCCACCGGTCCGTACCCGTAGAGGTTCCCCAGCATCACGTAGTCCGTGCCGGTCCGCTCGGCGGCGGTGAGCAGGGAGGCCGCCAGCGGCGGGAAGGCGGTGCGCCAGTCCTGATAGGCGGGAGCGGCCGCGTTGTAGAGGGTGCGCGCGCCCCGGAGCAGCTCGGTGAGGCGGTCGGCGTCGGTGATGTCCGCGGCGACCCGCTCGACGAGCGGATGCTCGGGCCCGCCGCCGCTGCGGGTGATGACACGGACCCGTTCGCCGGACGCGGCGAGCAAGCGGGCGGTGGCGGTGCCGATCGGGCCGGCCCCGGTGACGACGTGCACGGACATGGCTGTACTCCCTTGCGGAGAGCGCGAGTTGTTCACGCGATGGATCAACCCTCGCTCGGTGCGGCGCCGTACAGTAGTGGCCTGAATGCCAGCCATCCGGAGATTCGAGCCATGACGACTCCTCCCGCGCACCGCCCGCACCGCCCGCACCGCGTGACGGTCATCGCGGTCCCCCCGGTGACCACCTTCGACCTGTCGATCCCGGAGTTGGTCTTCGGCGCGACGCGGATCGGGGAGGACCCGGCCTACGAGGTGACGGTCTGCACGCCCACCCCCGGCGTCGTCCCCGCTGCGATCGGCATCGACATCGTCGTACGCCACGGCCTGGAGGCGATCGAGCGGGCCGACACGGTGATCGTGACGGGCACGGGCGCCCGGGTCAGCGCCGACCCGCGCGTACTGGACGCCTTGCGGGCCGCCGCCGCGCAGGGCCGGCGCATCGCGTCCATCTGCACGGGCGCGTTCGTCCTCGCCCAGGCCGGTCTCCTCGACTCCCGCCGCGCCACGACGTTCTGGAGCATGTCGGAGGAGTTCAGGGAGCGCTTCCCCGGGGTCGACCTCGTGCCGGGCGTGCTGTTCGTCGAGGACGCCGGGGTGCTGACCTCGGCGGGGCTCTCCGCGGGGATCGACCTGTGCCTGCACATGGTGCGCTGCGACTACGGGGCCGCCGTCGCGAACGGCACCGCCCGCCTGGTGGTCGCGGCCCCCGTGCGGCCGGGCGGCCAGGCCCAGTTCATCGAGACCCCGCTCCCGGCCGACCGCGGCACCTCCCTCGCCGCGACCCGCGCCTGGGCCCTGGCCCGCCTGCACGAGCCGACCGCGCTGGCCGATCTGGCCCGGCACGCGGGCCTGAGCGTGCGCACCCTGACCCGCCGCTTCCGCTCGGAAACGGGTCTCAGCCCCCTGCAGTGGCTCCTGCACCAGCGCCTGCACCGGGCCCGCGAGATCCTGGAGACGACCACCCTCCCGATGGACCAGGTCGCCGCGCGCAGCGGCCTCGGCACGGCCGACTCCCTCCGCGCCCACCTGGTCCGCCGCACGGGCTCCACGCCGACCGTCTACCGGGCCACGGCACGGGCACGGCAGCCGTAGGCGAGCCCGGCCCGATCGGCAAGACGCCCCTTATCCGGCCGCAGCGGGGTCCGCGGCCCGCTCCAGTACCTCCAGTACGGTGTCGCGGAACAGCGTGGTCTTGTAGCCGGTCTGCGGCAGCGGCCGGCAGCGGGCGAGCACCGTCGCGGCCGCTTCCGCAAGGACCTCGGGGGTGGCCTCCCGGCCGATCAGGGCGGCCTCCACCTCCGGAAGCCGCAGCGGAACCCGCGCCACGCCGCCCGCCGCGACGGCGGCGTGCGTGACCGTCGCGCCGTCGAGCGCGAGCCGGGCGGTGGCCTCGACCAGGGGCCATTCGCCGTGGGCGCGACTGGTGGCCCGGTGGCAGGCGGCCCGTTCGCCGGGCAGGGGCGGCGGCAGCAGGACCGCGGTGAGGATGCGGTCCGGTGCCAGCAGGTGGTCGGCCCGGTGGAGCCGGTCGCCGTCCCCGTACAACTCGGCCACCGTGCGGGGTGATTCACCGTGGACCTCGGCCCCGGCGTCGTAGGTGAGCAGGGCCATCGCGAGGGTCGACGGGTGCGGGGCGACGCAGGGGCCGTCGCCGCTGACCACGCCGAAGTGGTGGTCCCCCTCGCGCGCGGGGCAGCCGGAGCCGCCCTTCTGGAGGCAGCTGAAGTGCGGGTTGCGGTAGTACCAGCAGCGGTTGCGCTGGAGCAGATTGCCGCCCAGGGTGCCGGCGGCGCGGATCTGCGGGGTCGCCGCGGTCCCGGCGGACACCGCCAGGGCGGGCCAGCCGGAGCCCACCCGCGGATCGGTGGCCAGCGCGGCGAGCGTGGTCAGGGCGCCGATCCGCAGCCCGCCGCCGGGCAGCGGCGTACAGCCGCGCAGGCTGCCCGCGGCGTCGAGGTCGGTGAACGGGCCCGGGGCGATGCCCGAGCGCTGCCGGGCGGTGGTGTCGGTGCCGCCGGCGCGCAGCTCCCCGCCGCGCGCCAGGACGGCGGCCGAGAGGTCGGTGAGGGTGGGCTCGGTGCTCACGTGGCCAGGCCTTCCAGGAGCCGGTCGGGGCGGATGGGCATGTCGTACGGGCGCCAGCCGGTCGCATCGCGGACCGCGTTGGCGAGGCAGGCCGCGGTGGGCAGGGTGGCGATCTCCCCGAGGCCGACTCCGCCGCCGGGGACGTGCGCGAAGCCCTCCTGGTGGAAGTGGACGGTGATCTCGGGGGTGTCTCCGATGCCGGGGATGCGGTAGTCCTCCAGGTTGTCGGTCAGCACCCGGCCCGTGGCCGGGTCGGTGCGCCGCTCCTCGAACAGGGCGTAGCCGACGCCCTGGACGACGGCGCCCTCGCACTGGCTGCGGGCGAGCCGCTCCTCGTGGATGCGGCCCGCGGCGATGCCGCTCCACACCCGCAGCGGCCGGATCCGGCCGAGCCGGGTGTCCACCTCCACCTCGGCGACCTGCACCGATCCGGTGAAGCCGCGGCCGATGGCCACGCCTCCCATGGTCAGATTGAGGGGGGTCACGAAACCCCGGTGGTCGCGGCGGCGCCGGCCGGTGACCCGTACGCCCTGCGCGAGGCCCAACCGGGAGGCCACGTCGCCGTCACCGGCGCCGAGCGCGTCGCGCAGCCGTTCGGCGGCGTCCACGGCGGCGGGCACGATCGACGGCGTGGTGCGGCTGCCGCCGGAGGTGGGGCCGTGGACGGCGTCGCTGTGCCCGACCTCGGCCCGCACCCTGTCCTCCGGCACGCCGAGTCCTTCGGCGACGGCCCGGCGCAGTACGGTGCGCGCGCCCGTGCCCATGTCCTGCACGGCGCAGCGGGCGACGACGATCCCGTCCTCGACGGTGAGCTCGACCTCGGTGGCGGGGTCGAGGAAGTACAGCCAGTTGGCCGCCGCGACGCCGACGCCCCGGCGGAAGCGTCCGGTGCCGCCGCGGGTGCCCGACCAGGCCGGAAGGGCCGCGGCCAGGTCGTACAGCGCATGCCGTTTCGGGTTGCCGTCCCAGCGGCGCCGCAGGGCGATCGGATCCTCTCCCAGCCGGTGGGCCATCTCGTCGACGGCCTGTTCCAGGGCCCAGCACATCGTGGGCCCGCCCGGGCCTCGGAAGGGCGCGCCCGGCGGCCGGTGGGTGACGTTGTCGAAGTCCCGTAGCCGGCGCGGGGCCTTGCCGTACATGAACCGGGCCAGCGCCGCGACGGTGCCGCCCACCGAGACCCCGCCGTCGGTTTCCGCGTCCATGGCCAGCGCGCTCAGCTCCCCGGAGGCGTCCGCGGTCATCGCCAGCCGGATCCGGGTGCCGGGCCGGTACCCGCCGTCGGTGAGCTCCTCGTCCCGGTCCAGCACCACCCGCACCGGGGCGCCGTGCAGCCGGGCCAGCTCCACCGCGGCGACCACGTCGGAGGTCAGCCCCATCTTGCAGCCGAAGCCGCCGCCCACGTGGACGGCCCGGGCCACCACCCGGTCGAGGGGCACGCCGAAGCGCTCGGCGGCGCGTACGGCCACCTGCTTCACCGACTGCGTGGACACCTCCAGGTGGAGGGTGCCGTCGACCCACTCCGCCAGGCAGGCGTGCGGTTCGAGCGGGGTGTGGGTCTGGGCGGCGGTCGTGAACAGCCCCTCGACCACCCGCTCGGGACTGTTCTTGCGGGCCTCCGTGATCCGGCGCACGGCCGTGGCGGGCCGCCGGCTCATGGCGGACGGGCCACGCCGGTTGCCGCTCCAGCGGGCGGGCGTCAGCTGCGGAGCCTCGCCCGACCCGGGCGCCAGCTTCCGCGCCGCCTTGTCCTCGTAGACCAGCGGCCCCTCGCCGGCCCGCGACCGGCTCACGTCGAGGGCGGCCGGCAGCACCTCGTACTCCACGGTGACCCGCTCGGCGGCCGCCCGCGCGGAGGCCCGGTCCGCCGCGGCGACCGCCGCCACGGGCTGCCCGACGTACCGCACCACGCCGTCGGGGGGCAGCAACGGCACCAGCGCGACATCCCCGGCCTCCAGGGACCGTACGTACGCATGCGCGTGCGGCGACCGGATGATCACGCCCTCCAGCAGCCCCTCGGGCCGCTGATCGGTGGTGTACCGGGCCGACCCGTCGACCTTCTCGGGTGCCTCGGCGCGCGGAACGGGCCCCCGCGCCTCCCCGTCCGTCTCGTACTCCCCCGCGCAGGCGGCCGCCACGGCGCCGAAGATCCCCTCGTAGGCGCCGCACCGGCACAGGTGACCCGCCAGCGCCTCCGCGATCTCCTCCCGCCCCGGCCTGCTCCGCCCGTGCGCGGCCCGCCACCTCTCGAAGAACGCGGCCGCCTCGACCACGAACCCGGGCGTGCAGTAACCGCACTGGAGCCCATCCTCACCGGCGAAGGCACGCCCGACCGGGTGACCGGCCAGCCCTTCGACCGTGGTCACCCGCCGCCCGCCGAGCCGGACCGCCGGCGTCAGACAGGCCACCCGCGGCTCACCGTCGACCTGGATCGTGCAGGCCCCGCACACCCCGCCGGCGCACACCAGCTTGGTGCCGGTCAGCCCCAACTGCTCGCGCACCACCTCCACGGCGGCCGGATCACCGTCCACGTCCACCGCGCACGGGACGCCATTGATCTCGAACTCCACGAGACGCACTCCTCAACGGTGGGGGCGACGACCCCCACACCACCCGGGCTCGCCTTCACCCCCTTGATAACCCGCCCCCACCCACCCCGCAGCCCGGCACACCCACTCAGCGGGACGTGTCGGCCGGCAGACCGGCAGACCGGTGGATACCGAGGAGGCATCGTGAGCCGCACTCCCCCGCACCTCGACCTCCCGGCCGTTACCTCGGGGGTAATCGCAACGCCCAGCCGACCTCGACTAGGTTCGCGGTCATCGCTCACCCCCGGAACGAAGGAGCCCCGTGGTGCCCGCTTACGGCTTCGCCCATCTCCGCAGCCGCCGGAACCACTCCGACGTCATCGAGTACCTGGAGCGCATCCAGGCGACCCTCGCCCCCTTCGCGGGCCGCTTCGTCATCCACGGTCCGCCGACCGAAGTCGTAGAGGGCAGCTGGCCCGGCAGCATGGTGCTGATCGAGTTCCCCGGCCTTGCCGAAGCCCGTGCCTGGTACGACTCTCCGGCCTACCGGGCCATCCTGCGCCTGCGCACCGACCACATCGAAGGCGATCTCCTGCTGATCGAGGGTGTCGGCCCGAACTACGACCCAGCCGAACGAGCTCGCAAGCTCCGAGCAGAAACCGGCTGATCGAGCCGTTCGACCCATAGCCGCACCGTGATGGTGAAGGCCGGCCATCTGTACGAGCTCCAGTACGAGTTCACCCCCGAAGCCTGACCACCCCGAAACGCCACAACGCCCGCCACCCCTGGTCGGGGACGTGGCGGGCGTTGTGTCAACCGTCACCCACCTCAGCCCGCGGCCAGCTTGAACCCGGCCCAGACCGTCTTGCCCACCCGCTCGTCACGGATCTGGAATTCGTCCGCGAGCTCCTCCACCAGCCAAAGCCCCCGGCCGCACCGGGCACCGAGGTCGGGCTGCTTCACGACGGGGCGACCCGGACCGCTGTCGCGCACCTCGACCGTCACGATCCCGCCTTCCCACTCCAGACGCACGGAGAACTCCCGCCCCAGCGGGACCCCGTGAAGAACTGCGTTCGTGGCGAGCTCGGAGACACAGAGCCGTATGTCGCCCCGTCGCTCGGACACACCCCACTCACCAAGCGTGTCGCCTACGAACTGACGGGCCGCGCGCACCGAGGCACGGGCCCGAGGGAACCGCTGCTGCCGGGACAAGGACATAGCACCCCACCGCCTTAACGCTGAGCTTCCAAGGCCATACAGAACGTATCGCTATTCGCGAAAAGCAGCAAGGTTTGCGAGGCTGGGATAGCACAGAGGTGTCGCTTAACGTGGGGACTGGCAGAGCGACAGACACTCAGGAGGCAGCGTGAGCGGCAGCGGATGGACCAGCACGTCGATGCCGTACCTGACCCCTCGAGCCACCGGCAGCTCGGACGCCTGGACCGCCGAGGCCGAAGCCGCGGGTCGCCGCGGCGCGCAACGCATCCTGCACGCCGGCGAGGTCGACGCACCGACCGAAGTCGCCGGGATGCTCGGCCTCCCGACCGGGGAGACCGTCGTCGCCCGCCGCCGGATCATCGAACTCGACGGCGAACCAACCGAATTGACGGACACCTACTACCCTGCCGACATCGCCGCGGGCACCCCTCTGGCCGGAACGGCGAAGATCCGAGGCGGCGCAGTGACCCTGCTGGCAAGGCTCGGACACATCGGCGCACGCGCCGTCGAGAACGTGACGGCGCGGATGCCCGGCCCCGAGGAGCAGGAGCACCTGCGACTCGGGCCGGTCGAGCCGGTCCTCCAACTCGCCCGTACGACTTACGACTCGGCAGGCCGACCGATCCAGGCCGACGTGATGGTCATGCCTGCCGCACGCCAGCAGTTGCGGTACGAGATCGACATCGAGGTCGCATGACCCTGTCCAGTTCCGAAACCGCGGGCTCCGACCCCCGTCCGCTCCACGCCCGCATCGCCGCCGACCTGCGGGACGAGATCATGAGCGGCGACCTCGCACCGGGATCGAAGCTGCCTTCGACCTCGCGGCTGAAATCCCGGTTCGACGCTTCCAACGCAACGATCCAGAAGGCCGTCCAGCTCCTCAAGGACGAGGGACTGGCCCTGGGCCGTGCGGGCGCGGCAGTGACCGTACGGGACACCCGGCAGCGGACCGTTCGCCCGGCCGGCTCCCTCTCTCCGGCCATGGATGGGGCGGCCTACCCGTGGCTCGCCGAAGCATCGGAACCGGCCCGCCCTGCGCACAGCACCCTGCTGGCAGTGGAAGAGGTGCCCGTCGTCGGTGATGTCGCTGCCGCGCTCGGCCTCCCGGCGGGCAGCCCGGCCGTGTGCAGGCGCCAGCTGATCACCATCGAGGACGAACCCGCCGAGCTGGTGAGCTCGTACTACCCGCCGGAGCTCGCACGCGGCACGGCACTCGCGGAGCCCCGCCGGATCCGGGGCGGCACTCCGACCCTGCTGACGGAGCTCGGCTTCGCACCCCTCCGCAGCGTGGACCGGCTCTCCGCCCGGGTCGCGACGCAGGAGCAGTACACCGCTCTGCGACTGCCCGGCGACCTGCCCGTCCTGCGGACCCTCCGTACGGTGTACGGCGAGGACGGGCGACCGATCGAGGTCACCGTGATGGTGAAGGCCGGCCATCTGTACGAGCTCCAGTACGAGTTCGCCCCCGAAGCCTGACCACCCCGAAACGCCACAACGCCCGCCACCCCTGGTCGGGGACGTGGCGGGCGTTGTGTCGAGTGCCGTACTTCGTTGTACGGACCGTATGAGGGGTCCCGGCCGGAGCCGGGGGTACTGCTGGGCCTCAATGACCACCCGACGGCCGGAGGCCGGCGCAGCCGGGCGAAGCCCGGGAGGCCGCCTGCGGCCGAGCGGTGCGCGAGCACGGCGTCCAGAAGGAGTCGTGGCGGGCGTTGTGTCGAGTGCCGTACTTCGTTGTACGGACCGTATGAGGGGTCCCGGCCGGAGCCGGGGGTACTGCGGGGTCAGACGGGTCAGACGGTGATCGAGCGGTCCGTCGGCTTGACCGGGTACGGGAGGGCGCTGGTGCCGGTCAGGAAGCGGTCCACGCCGCGGGCGGCCGAGCGGCCTTCCGCGATGGCCCAGACGATCAGCGACTGGCCGCGGCCGGCGTCGCCGGCGACGAAGACGCCGTCGACGTTGGTCGCGTAGGAGGCGTCGCGCTCGATGTTGCCGCGGGCGTCCATCGCCAGGCCGAACTGGGCCGTGAGGCCGTTCTCCTGGTCGGTGCCGGTGAAGCCCATCGCCAGGGTGACCAGCTGCGCGGGGAGGACGCGCTCGGTGCCGGGCTTCTGGACGAGCTTGCCGTCTTCGAAGGCGACCTCGACCAGGTGGAGGGCCTGGACGTTGCCGTCCTCGTCGCCCTCGAAGTGGGTGGTGGAGACGGAGTAGATCCGCTCGCCGCCCTCCTCGTGAGCAGAGGTGACCTTGTACAGCATGGGGAACGTCGGCCAGGGCTGGCCCGCGGGCCGGTCCTCGGACGGACGCGGCATGATCTCCAGCTGCGTGACCGAGGCCGCGCCCTGGCGGTGGGCGGTGCCCACGCAGTCCGCGCCGGTGTCGCCGCCGCCGATGACGACCACGTGCTTGCCCTCGGCCGTGATGGGGGGCGCCATGAAGTCGCCCTCCTGGACCTTGTTCGCGAGGGGCAGGTACTCCATCGCGAAGTGGATGCCCTTGAGGTCGCGGCCCGGGACCGGCAGGTCGCGGGAGACGGTCGCGCCCGCCGCGATGACCACCGCGTCGAACCGCTTGCGCAGGTCGGTGGCGGTGACGTCGCGGCCGACCTCGACGCCGGTACGGAACTTGGTGCCCTCCGCGCGCATCTGCTCGATGCGGCGGTTGATGTGCACCTTCTCCATCTTGAACTCGGGGATGCCGTAGCGCAGCAGCCCGCCGATGCGGTCGGCGCGCTCGTACACCACCACGGTGTGCCCGGCCCGGGTCAGCTGCTGGGCCGCGGCGAGACCCGCCGGGCCGGAGCCGATGACCGCGGCCGTCTTGCCCGACAGGCGCTCGGGCGCCTGCGGGGTGACGTCGCCGTTGTCCCACGCCTTGTCGATGATCGAGACTTCGACGTTCTTGATGGTGACGGCCGGCTGGTTGATGCCGAGCACGCAGGCGGACTCGCACGGCGCCGGGCACAGCCGCCCGGTGAACTCCGGGAAGTTGTTCGTCGCGTGCAGCCGCTCGGAGGCGGCGGTCCAGTCCTCGCGGTACGCGAAGTCGTTCCACTCGGGGATCAGGTTCCCGAGCGGGCAGCCGTTGTGGCAGAACGGGATGCCGCAGTCCATGCAGCGGCCGGCCTGCTTGCTGATGATCGGCAGCAGCGAGCCCGGAACGTAGACCTCGTTCCAGTCCTTGAGGCGCTCGGCCACAGGACGGGTGCAGGCGGTCTCGCGCGGGGTGGTGAGGAAGCCCTTCGGGTCAGCCATTGGTCGCCGCCTCCATCATCTTCTCCGTGGTCTCGGACTCGGAGAGTCCGGCGAGCTCAGCGGCGTCCTTGGCGGCGAGCACTGCCTTGTACGTGGTCGGGATGATCTTGCTGAAGCGGGCCGCCGAGGCGGTCCAGTCAGCCAGGAGCTTCGCGGCCACGGTCGAGCCGGTCTCCTCCTCGTGGCGGCGCACCACATCGTGCAGCCACTGGGCATCCGCGTCGGAGAGGGCCTCGACCGCGCCCGTGTTGCCGACGTTGACGTTGTTCGGGTCGAGGTCGATGACGTACGCGACGCCGCCCGACATGCCCGCCGCGAAGTTGCGGCCCGTCTCGCCGAGGACGACCGCCGTGCCGCCGGTCATGTACTCGCAGCCGTGGTCGCCCACGCCTTCCGAGACGACCAGGGCGCCGGAGTTGCGGACGCAGAAGCGCTCGCCGGTGCGGCCGCGCAGGAACAGCTCGCCGCCGGTGGCGCCGTAGCCGATCGTGTTGCCCGCGATGGTCGAGTACTCGGCCAGGTGGTCGGCGCCGCGGTCCGGACGGACCACGACACGGCCGCCGGAGAGGCCCTTGCCGACGTAGTCGTTGGCGTCGCCCTCCAGGCGGAGGGTCACGCCCTTCGGCAGGAAGGCGCCGAAGGACTGGCCGGCGGAACCGGTGAAGGTCAGGTCGATGGTGTTGTCGGGCAGGCCCGCGCCACCGAACTTCTTCGTGACCTCGTGGCCGAGCATGGTGCCGACCGTGCGGTTGATGTTGCGGATCGCGACCTGGGCGCGGACCGGCTGTGCGGTCTCGGCCGAGTCGGCGTTCAGCGCGTCCGCGGCGAGGCGGATGAGCTCGTTGTCGAGCGCCTTCTCCAGACCGTGGTCCTGCTCGATCACGGCGTGGCGGACCGCGCCCTCGGGCAGCTCCGGCACGTAGAAGAGCGGCTCCAGGTCGAGACCCTGCGCCTTCCAGTGCGTGACGGCCTTGCTGGTGTCGAGGAGCTCGGCGTGGCCGACGGCCTCCTCGATCGTGCGGAAGCCCAGCTCGGCGAGGAGCTCGCGCACCTCCTCCGCGATGAACTCGAAGAAGTTGACGACGAACTCGGGCTTGCCGGAGAAGCGGTCGCGCAGGACCGGGTTCTGGGTGGCGATGCCGACCGGGCAGGTGTCCAGGTGGCAGACGCGCATCATGACGCAGCCGGAGACGACGAGCGGCGCGGTCGCGAAACCGAACTCCTCGGCGCCGAGCAGCGCGGCGATGATGACGTCGCGGCCGGTCTTGAGCTGGCCGTCCGTCTGGACCACGATGCGGTCGCGCAGCCCGTTGAGCAGCAGGGTCTGCTGGGTCTCGGCGAGGCCGAGCTCCCAGGGACCGCCCGCGTGCTTCAGCGAGGTGAGCGGGGAGGCACCCGTACCGCCGTCGTGGCCGGAGATGAGGACGACGTCCGCGTGGGCCTTGGAGACACCCGCGGCGACCGTACCCACGCCGACCTCGGAGACCAGCTTCACGTGGATGCGGGCGACCGGGTTGGCGTTCTTGAGGTCGTGGATCAGCTGAGCCAGGTCCTCGATGGAGTAGATGTCGTGGTGCGGCGGCGGGGAGATCAGGCCGACGCCCGGGGTGGAGTGACGCGTCTTGGCGACCCACGGGTAGACCTTGTGGCCGGGCAGCTGGCCGCCCTCGCCGGGCTTGGCACCCTGCGCCATCTTGATCTGGATGTCGTCCGCGTTGACCAGGTACTCGCTCGTGACACCGAAGCGGCCGGAGGCGACCTGCTTGATGGAGGAGCGGCGCGCCGGGTCGTACAGGCGGTCCGGGTCCTCGCCGCCCTCACCGGTGTTGGACTTGGCGCCCAACTGGTTCATGGCGATGGCGAGGGTCTCGTGCGCCTCCTTGGAGATGGAGCCGTACGACATGGCGCCGGTGGAGAAGCGCTTGACGATGTCGGCGACCGACTCGACCTCGTCGATGGAGATCGACGGACGGTCTTCCGTCTTGAAGCCGAACAGGCCGCGGAGCGTCATCAGGCGCTCGGACTGCTCGTTCACCCGGTCCGTGTACTGCTTGAAGATGTCGTACCGGCGGTTGCGCGTGGCGTGCTGCAGGCGGAAGACCGTGTCCGGGTCGAACAGGTGCGGCTCGCCCTCGCGGCGCCACTGGTACTCGCCGCCGATCTCCAGCGCGCGGTGCGTGGCCGCGATGCCGGAGGCCGGGTACGCCTTGGTGTGGCGCGCGGCCACCTCCTTGGCGATGACGTCCAGGCCGGCGCCGCCGATCTTGGTGGCGGTGCCCGCGAAGTACGCGGCGACGAACTCCTCGTTCAGGCCGACGGCCTCGAAGACCTGCGCGCCGCGGTAGGAGGCGACGGTGGAGATGCCCATCTTGGACATGACCTTCAGGACGCCCTTGCCGAGCGCGTAGATCAGGTTCTTGATGGCCTGCTCCGGCTCCAGGCCGGACAGGAAGGTACCGGCGCGCAGGAGGTCCTCGACGGACTCCATGGCCAGGTACGGGTTGACGGCCGCGGCACCGTAGCCGATGAGCAGCGCGACGTGGTGGACCTCGCGGACGTCGCCGGCCTCGACCAGCAGACCCACCTGGGTGCGCTGCTTGGTGGCGATGAGGTGGTGGTGCACGGCGGAGGTGAGCAGCAGCGACGGGATCGGCGCGTGTTCGGCGTCGGAGTGACGGTCCGAGAGGACGATCAGGTGCGCGCCGTTCTCGATGGCCGCGTCGACCTCGCCGCGGATCTCCTCGAGGCGGGCGGCCAGTGCCGCGCCGCCGCCCGAGACCCGGTACAGGCCCGAGAGGGTGGCGGCCTTCATGCCCGGCATGTCGCCGTCGGCGTTGACGTGGATGAGCTTGGCCAGCTCGTCGTTGTCGATCACCGGGAACGGCAGCGTGACGCTGCGGCAGGACGCGGCGGTCGGCTCCAGCAGGTTGCCCTGCGGGCCGAGCGAGGACAGCAGCGAGGTGACGAGCTCCTCGCGGATGGCGTCCAGCGGCGGGTTGGTGACCTGCGCGAAGAGCTGGGTGAAGTAGTCGAAGAGCAGCCGGGGGCGCTCGGACAGGGCCGCGATCGGGGAGTCCGTACCCATGGAGCCGAGGGGCTCGCCGGCGGTACGGGCCATCGGCGCGAGGATGACGCGGAGCTCTTCCTCGGTGTAGCCGAAGGTCTGCTGGCGGCGGGTGACCGAGGCGTGGGTGTGCACGATGTGCTCACGCTCGGGCAGGTCCGTCAGCTCGATCTCGCCCGTCTCCAGCCATTCGGCGTACGGGTGCTCGGCGGCCAGCGCGTCCTTGATCTCGTCGTCTTCGATGATCCGCTTCTGGGCGGTGTCGACGAGGAACATCTTGCCGGGCTGCAGGCGGCCCTTGCGGACGACCTTGGCCGGGTCGATGTCCAGGACGCCGACCTCGGAGGAGAGCACGACGAAGTCGTCGTCGGTGACCCAGTAGCGGCCGGGGCGCAGACCGTTGCGGTCGAGGACCGCGCCGACCTGGGTGCCGTCGGTGAAGGTGACGCAGGCGGGGCCGTCCCACGGCTCCATCTGCGTGGAGTGGTACTTGTAGAACGCGCGGCGGGCCGGCGACATGGAGGTGTGGTTCTCCCACGCCTCCGGGATCATCATCAGCACGCTGTGCGGGAGGGACCGGCCGCCGAGGTGGAGCAGCTCCAGGACCTCGTCGAAGGAGGCCGAGTCGGAGGCGTCCGGGGTGCAGATCGGGAAGATGCGCTCGAGGGCGCCCTCGCCGAAGAGGCCGGAGGCCAGCTGGGACTCGCGGGCCCGCATCCAGTTCCGGTTGCCCTTGACCGTGTTGATCTCGCCGTTGTGCGCGACGAAGCGGTACGGGTGGGCCAGCGGCCACGACGGGAAGGTGTTCGTCGAGAACCGGGAGTGGACCAGCGCGATCGCGGAGGCGAAGCGGCGGTCGGAGAGGTCCGGGAAGAAGGGCTCCAGCTGGCCGGTGGTCAGCATGCCCTTGTAGACGATCGTGCGGGCGGAGAGCGACGGGAAGTAGACCCCGGCCTCGCGCTCGGCGCGCTTGCGCAGCACGAAGGCCTTGCGGTCCAGCTCGATGCCCGTGGTCCCGTTGCTGACGAACAGCTGCGAGAAGGCCGGCATGGTGGCGCGGGCGCCGTTGCCGAGCAGGTCGGGGGTGACCGGAACCTCGCGCCAGCCGAGAACCGTCAGGTTCTCCTCGGCGGCGATGGCCTCGATCTGCTCCACGGCGACGGCCTGTGCGGTGCCGTCGGCGGGGAGGAAGGCGATGCCGACGGCGTACGCGCCGGCCTCGGGAAGGTCGAAACCGGCCACCTCGCGCAGGAACGCGTCCGGGACCTGGGAGAGGATGCCGGCGCCGTCGCCCGAGTCGGGCTCGGATCCGGTGGCGCCTCGGTGCTCGAGGTTCCGCAATACGGTCAGCGCCTGCTCGACCAGCGTGTGGCTGGCCTCGCCGGTGAGGTTGGCCACAAAGCCGACGCCACAGGCGTCGTGCTCGTTGCGCGGGTCGTACATGCCCTGCTGGGCGGGGCGACCGTCCATGGGCGACCAGGCGGTGTTGCTGAGGCCGGTCGCGGAGTGCGTGGATGCGGAACGCATCGGCTCTCCCGTCGTCGTCGTGGCATATGTGCATAGCCGAGGGACGACGTTGGCCCTCTGCGAAATTTCGTGCAGATTACATGATGACGACAATCCCGCGAAGCGGATATGTCATTCCAGCATGCGGACACTGCACGGAGCAGATAAGAGGGGACTTTCGCAGGTGTCCTGCCATCGGGACACGGGACGAAGGTCCCGGTGCGGGGCGGGCCTCATTGCCCGGCGCCCAGGGGGTCTGTGCCCGGCGGACACGGATTCGAAACCGCCGAGTAACCAACTACTTATGTTGCCTACTGCATAGTGTCTCACTCCCTGCGCGGTCAGCCTACGGCTCCGCCGATCCAGGTTCCCAGGATGTACGTCACACCCGCGGCCGCGCCACCCAGGACGAGCTGACGCAGTCCGCTGTACCACCAGGACCGGGCCGTGACCCGGGAAACCACCGCGCCGCAGGCGAAGAGGCCCACCAGCGCCGCCAGCACCGCGGGCCACAGGAGCGTCGCGCCGAGCAGGTAGGGCAGCAGCGGGATCACCGCGCCGAGCGCGAAGGACCCGAAGGAGGACACGGCCGCGACCATCGGCGACGGCAGGTCGTCCGGGTCGATCCCGAGCTCCTCGCGGGCGTGGATCTCGAGCGCCTGCTCCGGGTCGCGGGACAGCTGCATGGCCACCTCGCGGGCCAGCGCCGGCTCGACGCCGCGCGACACGTACAGCTCGGCCAGCTCTTCCATCTCGTCGATGGGGTGCTTGCGCAACTGCTGGCGCTCTATGTCCAGTTCGGCGAGCACGAGCTCGCGCTGCGAGGCGACCGAGGTGTACTCCCCCGCCGCCATGGAGAAGGCGCCTGCGGCGAGGCCGGCCAGGCCGGTGACCACGACGACGTGCGGGGCGACGGCGCCGCCGGCCACGCCGGTCATCAGGGCGAGGTTGGAGACGAGTCCGTCCATCGCGCCGAAGACCGCCGGGCGCAGCCATCCGCCGTTGACGTCACGGTGGGTGTGGTTGTCGCGGTGGGCGGTGTGGAGCGGCGCTTCGATATCAATGATGGACATGCCGACTATCTCCCCTTTTGCACGAGTGGGTGCACAGAGCTGTGCCATGGACGACGCGCGGACACCCACTCCCCCTGAACACCTCGAAACTACGCACGATTTTTGCCCTCCGCCAGCAAGGAAGGCCGTACTTACCTGGGGTTTTGGGGCTCGGCGACCGGGTGACGGCGACCCGCGGCGGGTGTTTCGCGACGAGCGACAAACCACATGCCATGGCACAAATCCCCCAAGGGCTCAATATGAGTCCCATCAAGTGGAGAGGCGCGCCATGGAGCTGATTGCATGCAATCCGCAGGTCCTCCTCGAACGGGCCCGGGGCGCTCTTCTCGGACTCGCGGTGGGTGACGCGCTGGGCGCCCCCGCGGAGAACATGAAGCCGTCGGAGATCCGGGCCAAGTGGGGCCGGATCGAGGGCTTCGTCTCGGACGACCCGGCGGGCACGGACGATACGGAGTACGCGATCTTCTCGGGCCTGCTGCTGGCCCGCCACGGATCGGCGCTGACGGTCGCCCACGTCGAACGGGCGTGGCACCACTGGATCGCGGACCTGGACGAAGGCCCGTTCCGCGGAGCGGGCTTCTCGGAACGCGGCACCCTGGAGAACCTCCGCCGGGGCCTGGCGGCCCCCATCTCCGCCCAGCACCGGCACGCCTGGTCGGACGGTCTGGCCATGCGGGCGGCCCCCTTCGGGGTCTTCGCGGCGGGCCGGCCCGCCGAAGCCGCCCGGCTGGTCGCCATCGACGGCTGCGTCAGCCACGACGGCGAGGGCATCTACGGCGGCCAGGCCGTCGCCGCCGGGGTCGCCGCGGCGATGGCCGGAGGCTCCGCGGCCTCCGTCGTCTCGGCGGCCCTCTCCGTCATCCCCTCGGACTCCTGGACGGCCCGGTCCCTGCGCCGGGCCGTGACGGCCGCCCCGCGCGGCGAACGGGCGGTCCGCTCGGCGGTGGTCATCGGCGGCTACCCGTGGACGGACCTGGCCCCGGAAGCGGTCGGCCTGGCCTTCGGCGCGTTCGCCGCGTGCCGCGGCGACTTCCCCTCCTCCGTCCTCATGGCGGTCAACATGGGCCGCGACGCGGACACCACGGCGGCCGTGGCGGGCGCGCTCGCCGGAGCGCTGTCCGGCGCCCCCGCCATCCCGGCCGCCTGGTCCTCGGCGATCGGCCCGGTCCGCGGAAGCTGCCTCCCCTCGATGCGCGGCTACCACGTCCTGGACATCGCGGACCTCCTCACCCCGGAAACCGAGACCCCCCGATGACCCTGACCCCCACCACTCCCTCCCCCACGGACCGGCCCCCGCAGCCGGACACCCCGGAAGCCACCCACCCGACCGCCCCGGCCGCCCAGGACGACTCCACGCCCGAGCGGCCCCCGACCCACGCCACCGAGCCTGCGTCCGCGTCCGCGGTACGAGGCCACGCCGCATCAGGGCCCGTGGTACGGGGCAACACCGCCCCAGCTCCCGCTCCCGCAGCGCGGGCCGACGCCGCACCCACCCCCGCGGCCGGGACCACCGGCACGCCGGTCCCCGAGTTCCTCCGCACCACGACCGCGGTACGGGGCCACGCCGCACCAGGGCCCGCAGCACTGGGCAACACCGCCCCCACCCCCGCAGCACGGACCGACGCCGCACCAGGGCCCGCAGCCCGGGCCGACGCCACCCCCACCCCCGCGGAGGCCACGGCCCCGGCCGCGCCGGTCCGGGGGCCCGGGGGCCTGCCCCCGGTTTCGGGAAGGGGCGGGTACGGGGAGAGTCCCCCCGCCCCGGAGCCGGCCCCCGCCGGGGGCGACGCCCCGCCGCGCACGCAGGCCCGTACCGCCGATGCGGTGGCCGCCCCCGGCCGCGGAACCCCGCACCCGAACGGGAGCGCCTCCCCCCGGGACACCCCGGCGAGCGGCACCGGGCAGCCCCGCGCCACCCCGCCGGAGGCCTTGACGCCCCCCGGGGCCGGTACCGCGGGCGGCCCGCAAGCCCGTACCGCTCCGGCCGAGGGCACCGCCGGGGCGCTCGCCGCCGCGCCGTGCCCGGCAGCGGCAGCGGCTACGGCCGGGCCGCAGGACGCGCAGCCCCGTACGGGCACGGCCCCGGGCTCCGTCACCCCGCACGCGCGGCCCCGTACCGCAACGGCAACGGCAACGGCAACGGCCATCGCCGAGCCCGCGCCCACCCCCGCCCAGCCCCCGACGGGGCCCCGCCGGATCGAGGGGCTGCTCCTCGGGCTCGCCGCGGGCGACGCCGCCGGGTGGCCCGCGGCCCGCCACCGGGCCAGCCGCATGCCCGAGTGGACCCGCCGCCTCACCCGCGAGCTCGACACCTTCGCGGAGCAGAACGCCACCACCACCCTCCCCGTCCCCATCGCCCTCAACCAGCCCCCGGAACCGCTCCGCCTCGGCCCCTCCGACGACGCCGAGTGGGCGGCCTTCGCCGCCGAGTCCGTGCTCACCGCCGCCGGCGTGCTGCTCAGCGACCTCTCCCGGTCCCGCCGCATGCGCGCCGCCATCGACCTCGCCTGGAACGCCCTGGCCAGCGAGGTCGCCGCAGCAGCGGAACGCGCGCCCGAGGTGGAGTCCGCCGTCCTCCCGCTCCGCGCCCGGATCTCCGTCCGCGCAGGCCTCGGCAACCTCGCCGCCGGCCTGCGTCCGCCCGCCACCGGCCACGACAACCCGCACTACTTCGACGACGCCGCCTGCATCCGGGCCTGCGTCCTCGCCGTCGTGCATCCCGGGGATCCCGACGCCGCCGCCGACCTCGCCGAGTTCGACGCCCGCTACACCCAGGACGGGGACGGGGTCCACGGCGCCCGCGCCATGGCCGCCGCCATCGCCACCGCCCTCGCGAGCACCGGAACCTGCACCGCCTCCGACACCGACGCCGCCGTCGACGCCGCCCTCGCGCAGCTCCCGGAGTCCACCGAGATCGGCCGCAACGCCCGGCACGCGGTGAAACTCGCCCGCGCCGAGACGACCGGCGGAGCCTTCGCCATCGTCCCGCTCCTGGAACACCAGATCGTCGACCACGTCTACAGCTACGGGATCGCCGCCGCGGAAACCGTCCCCGTGGCCCTCGCCCTCGCCACCGCCGCCCGCGGCCGGGTCGGCGAGGCGGTCCCGGCCGCGGCCTGCCTGTCGCGCGTCGCGGACTCCGCCCCTGCCCTCGCCGGTGCGCTGACCGGCGCACTCGGCGGCGGCGACTCGCTCCCCGCCGCCTGGCGCGAAGCGTGCCGCACCCTCTCCGGCTGCGCCCTCCCCCGCCTGGCGGGCACCGACCTCGTCGAACTGGCCGCACTGCTCACCCGTACGGAACTCACCTCACCCAAGCCCCAAGGAAAGCCCCGGACATGACGACCCTGACCCCCGTGGACGCCGCCCCCGGCACCACCTCCTCCCCCACCCTCGACGACCGGATCACCGGCGCCCTCGTCGGCGCGGCCGTCGGCGACGCGCTCGGCGGCCCGGTGGAGGGCTGGACCCCGGAACAGATCGTGGAGCGGCACGGCGGCCGGGTGCGCGGCATCGTCGGCCCGTGGCACGAGGACTGGCGTACGGCGCGTCCGATCGCCCCGTACCACAAGGGCGACGGCCACGTCACCGACGACACCCTGATGACGCACGCGCTGGTCCGCGTCTACGAGGCCGTACGGGACCACCTGGACGCGTACGCGATCGCCGAGCACCTGGTCCCGGACCTGATGACGACCCCCCGCTGGATCCCGGAACTGGAGGCGGACGCCCTCCCCCTCCAGCGGATCTTCCTCGCCGAGAAGTGGATCGTGACCCGGCTGCACTACGCGCACGCGGACCCGCGGGAGGCGGGCAACGGCAACATCGTCAACTGCGGCGCGGCGATGTACATGGCGCCGGTCGGCCTCGTCAACGCCGGCCATCCGGCCGGGGCGTACGCGGAGGCGCTGGACGTCACCGGCGCGCACCAGTCCTCGTACGGACGGGAGGCGGCGGGCGTCTTCGCGGCGGCGGTGGCCGCGGCGTGCGTGCCCGGTGCGACGGCGGCCTCGGTCGTCGACACGGCCCTCTCCCTGGCCAAGGACGGCACCCGCGCGGCCATCGCGGCGGTCTGCGAAGTGGCCGCCCGCCACCGGGACTTCGAGTCGGCGCTGGCCCCCCTCCGGGCCGCGGTCGCCCCGTACGACTCGGTCGGCCCGGACTACCGCGCGCCGTCCCTGGGCGCACGGCGCCCCTCGCGCCTGCACTCCATCGAGGAACTCCCGGTGGCGCTGGGCATGTTGCTCGTCGCCGACGGCTGCTACGAGACCTCCGTGCTCGGCGCGGTCAACTACGGCCGCGACTGCGACTCCATCGCGACCATGGCCGGTGCGATCGCGGGCGCCCTGTCGGGCGGGGCGGCGGTCCCGCCCGCCTGGGCGGACCGGGTCGCGGAGGCCAGCCGCCTGGACCTGCACGCACCGGCGGCGGCCCTGGCCTCGGTCACCCGCGAGGTCTTCGCCCGCGACCGAGCCCGCCGCCACACCCACGAAGCCGCCTTCGCCACCCTGACGGCCCCCCGATGACCCCGCCCCGGCCGGCACCCCCGCCGGCGTCCCCGGCCCGGGCCCCGCGCCCGACCCCGGGCACTCCCGGAGCCACGGGAGCGGGGTCCGGCCCCCCTGCCCGGGCCACGCGCTCGCCCCTGCACGGCCCGGAGGCCCGCGGCCCGGCTCCGGCCCCCCACGGGGCCCCGGGAGCGGGGTCCGGCGCCCCTGCCCGGGCCGGGGACGAGGGTTCCCCCACCCCGCCCCTTCCCGAAACCAGGGGCAAGCCCCTGGACCCCGACCTCACGCCGCCGCACACCGAGGCCGGAACCCGGGCCGAGCCCGGGGCCGAGACCCAGACCGAGGCCGGGGGCGGGGCCCGGGGCGAGGTCGGGGGCGAGGTCGGGGCCGGGGCCGGGGCCAAGGGCGAGGCCGTCCGGCTCACCTGGGTGCAGCCCGAGGATCTGGTCGGGCACGAGTTCCGGCAGGCCGCCGAGGACGGTCGCGGGGAGGCCGCGGAGCCGCTGCTGCGCGTCTGGCTCGCCGCGGGCGGCCACCTCGCCCCCGCCCGGGCGGGCGCCTCCCCCACCCCGGCCCCGCCGGAGCTCCGCGCCCTGGCGACCGACCTCCTGACGGCCCTGGCGGCCCTCCCGCACCCCACCTCCGACTCGGAACAGGCCCCGTGGGCCACCCCCGGCACCCCGGGGTCCAGGGGCCTGCCCCTGGTTTCGGGAAGGGGCGGGGTGGGGGAACCCTCCCCCACCGGAGCCCCCGGCCCCAACCCCGGGTCCGGACCGCGGGCCGGAACAGAAGCCCGGCCCGGCTCCCGGCCGACGCACGGGCTCGACTCCGCAAGCCCGGCCCCCCAGGACACCGACGCCGGAGGCGACCCCGCCCTGCGCCGCAGGCTGGAGGCCGCATGGCTCGGGCGCGCCGTGGGGTGCGTGCTCGGCAAGCCCGTGGAGAAGCTGCCCCTGCACGGGATCCGGGCCCTGGCCCGGGCCGCCGGGAACTGGCCCCTGGCCGACTGGTTCACCGAACGCGGCGTACCACCGGAGGTCCTCGCCGCCCACCCCTGGAACCGCCGCTCCGCACCCACCTCCCTCGCCGAGAACATCGACGGCACCCCCGAGGACGACGACCTCAACTACCCCCTCCTCGGCCTGCTCCTCCTCCAGCGCCACGGCAAGGGGTTCACCACCGCCGACGTCGGCCGGCTCTGGCTCGACGAGCTCCCGGCCGGCCGTACGTTCACGGCCGAGCGCGTCGCGTACCGGAACCTGCTCCAGGGGCTGGAGCCGCCCGCCACGGCCACCCACCACAACCCCTTCCGCGAGTGGATCGGCGCCCTCATCCGCGCCGACGTCCACGGCTGGACCAACCCGGGCGACCCGGCCGCCGCCGCGGCCCAGGCGCACCGGGACGCCGCCCTCACCCACACCGGCAACGGCGCCCACGCCGCCGCGTTCGTGGCCGCCGCCACCGCCGCGGCGGCCACCGGCCGGGCCGACGTGCACACCGCGCTGCGGGCCGGGCTGGCCGTCGTACCGCCGCGTTCCCGCCTCGCCGAGGCCATCCGCTTCGGCATCCGGACGGCCGTGGACGCACGCGCCACCGACACCGGCTTCGATACCGTCGTGGACCTGCTCCACGCCCGCTACGGCCACTACCACTGGGTCCACGCCGTGCCCAACTCCGCCGTGATCGCCGCCGCCCTCACCCACGCCGACGGGGACTTCACCCACTCCGTCTGCCGCGCCGTGTCCGGCGGCTGGGACACCGATTCCAACGGCGCCACCGCGGGCGCCCTCGCCGGGCTGGTCGCCGGGTCCCCCGAGGCCATCCCGCACCGCTGGACCGCCCCGCTGAAGAACCGCCTCGCCACCACCGTCCCCGGCTTCGACGGCATCGGCTTCGACACCCTCGCCCACCTCACCGCACAGGAGGCAGCCCGCTCATGACGGCCATCGCCGTGCTCGGCAGTACCAACATGGACCTCGTCGCCTACGTGGCCAAGGCCCCCCGCCTCGGGGAGACCGTCACCGGCCGCGCCTTCCGCACCGTCCCCGGCGGAAAGGGCGCCAACCAGGCCGTCGCCGCCGCCCGTTCGGGCGCGGAGGTGGTGATGATCGGGGCGGTCGGGGCCGACGAGTTCGGCGTACGGCTGCGTTCCGCGCTCGCCGGCGCCGGGGTCGGGACGGCGGCCCTGCGCACCGTCGAGGGCGCCAGCGGCACCGCGCACATCACCGTGGACGACGAGGGGGGCAACAGCATCATCGTCATCCCCGGCGCCAACGCCCTCGTCACCTCCCTGGAACCGGGCGACGCCGCCCGCATCGGCGCCGCGGACTCCCTGCTCCTCCAGCTCGAACTGCCCCTTGAGGCCGTGCTCGCCGGCGCCCTCGTCGCCCGCGCCCACGGCGTGCGGACCATCCTCACTCCGGCCCCCGCCCAACCGCTGCCGGCCGAACTCCTCGCCGCCACCGATCTGTTGGTGCCCAACGAGCACGAGGCCGCCGCGCTCACCGGGCTCACCGACGTCCACCTGGCAGCGGCGGCCCTGCTCCAGGACGTGCCGGAGGTGGTCGTCACCCTCGGCGCCGCCGGGGTCCTGTACGCCGCCCGCGGCCGCGAGCCGCTGGCCGTGCCCGCGCCTCGGGTGCGGGCCGTGGACACCACCGCCGCCGGAGACACCTTCGTCGGCGCGCTCGCCGTGGCCCTGGGCGAGGGCCGGCCGATGCGCAGCGCCCTCGACTGGGCTTCGTGTGCCGCCGCCCTGTCCGTGCAGCGCCCCGGCGCCCAGGACTCGATGCCGACCCGTGCCGAGGTCGTCGCGTTCGCGGCCGGACAGGGTGTCCGCTGATGACCGAGCCCCTCGCCGCACCCCGAACCGGCTCCGGATCCGGCGGCCAGGGCCGCGCCTCCGCCCCCGGGCCGCACCCCTCTGCCGGAGCCGCCTCGTGAGTACCGACGCCCCGTCCGCCACCGAACCGTCCGCCACCCAACCGCCCCTGCGCGGACTCCGCGTCCTCGACCTCGCCACCCTCTTCGCCGGTCCCCTCGCCGCCACCCTCCTCGGCGACTTCGGCGCCGAGGTCGTCAAGGTCGAGCACCCGACCCGCCCCGACCCCTCCCGCGGCCACGGCCCCGCCAAGGACGGCATCGGCCTCTGGTGGAAACTGCTCGGCCGCAACAAGCGGACGATGACCCTCGATCTGTCCGCTCCCGGCGGCCGGGACACCCTGCTGCGCCTGGTCGCCACCGCCGACGTGGTGATCGAGAACTTCCGCCCGGGAACCCTGGAGCGCTGGGGTCTGGGCTGGCCCGAGCTGTCCGCCGCGAACCCGCGGCTGATCCTGACCCGCGTGACGGCCTTCGGCCAGGAGGGCCCGTACGCCCACCGTCCCGGCTTCGGCACCCTCGCGGAGGCGATGAGCGGCTTCGCGGCGATCACCGGGGAGCCGGAGGGGCCGCCGACCCTGCCGCCCTTCGGGCTCGCGGACTCGATCGCCGCGCTGACCACCGCGTACGCCGTGATGGCGGCGCTCGCCGGGCGCGACCGCACCGGGCACGGGCAGGTGGTGGACCTGGCGATCATCGAGCCGATCCTGACCGTCCTCGGGCCGCACCCGCTCTGGTACGACCAGCTCGGCTACGTCCAGCCGCGCACGGGCAACCGTTCCACGAACAACGCGCCCCGCAATACGTACCGCAGTCTGGACGGCCGCTGGCTGGCGGTCTCCACCTCCGCCCAGTCCATCGCCGAGCGCGTGATGCGGCTCGTGGGCCGGCCGGAGCTGATCTCCGAGCCCTGGTTCGCGTCGGGGTCCGGCCGGGCCGGTCACGCGGACGTGCTCGACGAGGCGGTCGGCGGCTGGATCGCCCGCCACAAGGCGGACGAGGTGACGGCCGCCTTCGAGGAGGCCGAGGCCGCCGTTGCGCTGGTCTACGACGTACGGGACGTCATGGCCGATCCGCAGTACGCGGCCCTGGACACGATCACCGAGGTCGAGGATCCGGAGCTGGGCCCGATCCGCATGCAGAACGTCCTCTTCCGGCTCTCGGAGACCCCGGGCTCCATCCGCTGGGCGGGCCGTCCGCACGGCGCCGACACCGATGCCGTCCTCACCGAACTCGGCCTCTCCCCGGCCGAGATCACTGCTCTCCGCACGGAGGGGGCCCTGTGATCCTGACCTGGCTCTACGTACCCGGCGACCGGCCCGAGGTGGTGTTCAAGGCCCTGCACGCCGGGGCCGACGCCGTCATCGTGGACCTGGAGGACGCGGTGTCGGCCTCCCGCAAGGAGTACGCCCGCGGCGCCACCGCCGAGCTGCTCGGCGACCGGCACCCGGTGCCGGTCCACGTCCGCGTCAACGCGCTGGATTCCCCGTGGGGCGTCGCCGACCTCAGCGCCCTCGGCGGGCTCCACGGGCTCGCCGGTCTGCGCCTGCCCAAGATCTCCTCTCCGGAGCAGATCGTCTCCACCGCCGACCGCACCCCCGGGGTGGCCCTGTACGCCCTGCTGGAGTCGGCGATCGGCGTGGAACGGGCCTACGAGATCGCCCGCGCGCACCCCGCCCTGCGCGGCCTGTCCCTGGGCGAGGCCGACCTGCGGGCCGACCTGGGCGTCAGCGCGGAGTCGGGCCTGGACTGGCCGCGCTCCCGGGTGGTGGTCGCGGCCCGCGCGGCCGGGCTCGCGCCGCCGGCCCAGTCGGTGTTCCCCGACATCCGGAACCTGGAGGCACTGGCGGCCTCCTGCGCCCGGGGCCGCGCCCTCGGCTTCCTGGGCCGTGCGGCGATCCATCCGCGCCAGCTCCCGGTGATCGAGCGGGCCTACCTGCCCGGCCCGGCGGAGGTCAGCGCCGCCGAGGAGATCGTGGCCGCGGCCCGCCGCACCCCGGGCGCGGTGGCCCTGCCCGACGGCCGTTTCGTCGACCCGGCGATGCTGGCGGGCGCGGAGCGGATCGTGGCCCTGTCCCGCCGGGACGCGCCGGTGCTCTCCTGATCAACGAAGCCGTAGTCCGTACGTCCGTCTGCTGCGCGGGGTGATCACGCGGCTGCCGCGCCGGTGACCGGCAAACGGGAGGGGGGGGGGGGGGGGGGGGGGGGGGGCCCCCCCCTTTGCCAGGAAAAGGAGGAGGGGGTTTTTTTTTCCTGGGGGCGTTTCTTTTTTTTCCTCCTTCCTT
>NZ_JBHUBS010000030.1:55357-65744 GCF_042788835.1 Streptomyces sp. NPDC056883
TTTTTCCTTCTTTCCTTTTCTGCTGTGGCGTCCCCCTCGTCTCCCCCCCTGGCGAACAAAAAGAGGGGGGTTCCCCCGTGTGTGTTCCCCCCCCCCCCTCCCGTTCGACCGGAAGACCGGTCAGAGCTTCTTGGCCCCGGGGGCCTCTGCCTTGTCCTCACCCGTGCCTGCGGCCGTGCCTTCGGCCTCGGTCTCGCCGTCGGCGGCCTCCGCCTTGGCGTCCTTCGGCTCGGCCTCCGCCTCGGCAGCGCCCTTGGCTTCGGCGCCCTTGGCCTTGCCGTCCTCGGCCGGGGTGTCCCCGTCCTTGGCGCCGGCCACGGCGTCAGCGTCGGCGCCCGGTTCCACGATCTCCTCGCGGCCCGGCCGCAGCTTCGCCGACAGCACCAGGTAGACCACGGCGAGCACGAAGACGACGATCGAGGTCCACACGTTGAGCCGCAGGCCGAGGATGTGGTGGGCCTCGTCGACCCGCATGTACTCGATCCAGCCGCGCCCCACGCAGTACGCGGCGACGTACAGCGCGAACGCCCGCCCGTGTCCGAGCGTGAAGCGGCGGTCGGCCCAGATCACCAGCAGGGCGACACCGATGCACCAGAGGGACTCGTAGAGGAAGGTCGGGTGGTAGGTCCCGGCGACCCGGTTCGGGCCGTCGGTGATCTCCACCGCCCACGGCAGATCGGTGGCGCGGCCGTACAGCTCCTGGTTGAACCAGTTGCCCCAGCGTCCGCAGGCCTGGGCCAGCGCGATGCCGGGGGCCAGGGCGTCGGCCCAGGCCGGCAGCGGGATGCCGCGCCGGCGACAGCCGATCCAGGCACCGACCGCGCCCAGCGCGATGGCACCCCAGATGCCGAGGCCGCCCTCCCAGATCTTGAAGGCGTCGACCCAGTCGCGGCCCTCGCCGAAGTAGAGCTGGTAGTCGGTGATCACGTGGTAGAGGCGACCGCCGACCAGGCCGAACGGCACGGCCCACACGGCGATGTCCGCGACCGTGCCCGGCTTACCGCCGCGCGCGACCCAGCGCTTGTTGCCGAGCCAGACGGCGACGAAGACGCCGATGATGATGCAGAACGCGTAGCCGCGCAGCGGGATCGGCCCGAGATGGAGCACGCCCGTCGACGGACTGGGAATGAAGGCAAGGTTCATGGCAAGACCCGACGCTACCTTGCCGGACGGCGGTGACCGCAACCCGCCCGGCAAGCTGCTCCCGAATCGAGACTGCCCTCAGTGGTCCATGGGCATCCCGGCGTGCTCCGAGGAGGCGTCCGCGGAGCCCGAACCGCCGGTCGCCGACCGCCCCGCCGAGCGTGCCGACGGCGCCGAGGAGGAGGCCGAGGGCGTGGCCGAGCGGCCGGAGGAGGCCTTCCCCGAGCCCGCCGCCGCGGAGGACGGCGACGCGGACTTGGCCGAAGACCCGGACGCCGCCGAGGCCGAAGCGGAAGCGGAAGCCGACGGGGAGGCCTTCCCGGTGCCGGCTCCGCCCTTGCCGGCCGCCTCCACCTTCTCCTTCAGCTTCTGCGGGGTCAGCGGGTTGGCCTGGTCCCCGAAGATGTCCTTGCCGTCGAGCAGCACGGTCGGGGTCCCGCGGAACTTGCCCGCGCGGAAGGCGTCCTGCGACTTGTTCACCCAGCTGTCGTGCGTACCGTCCTCGACGCAGGTGCGGAACGCGGGGGTGTCCAGGCCGTCGACCTTCCCCGCCAGCTCCAGCAGCTTGGCGTTCTTGCCGAAGGCGTCGTTGGTCTCCTCGGGCTGGTTGTCGAAGAGCACGTCGTGGTACGGGGCGAACTTCCCGGCGTCCTGTGCGCAGGCCGCGGCGTTGGCGCTCTTGAGCGAGCCGGTGCCGCCCATGTTCCCGTCGATGAGGGTGACCAGGTGGTACTCGACCTTGAGGAGGCCCTTGGCCTCCAGCTCGTGGACGGTCTCCCGGTAGTTGGTCTCGAAGGCCTTGCAGGCCGGGCAGCGGAAGTCCTCCCACACGGTCAGCGTGGAGGGGGCCCCGTCCTTGCCGGTCTGGATGGCGAGGGCGTCCTTGCCGGTGGCCCCGGACGGGGCGACCAGCGGGCCGCCCTTGGCGGAGGATCCGCCCTTGCCGGTGTTCGCCGCGATCAGGCCGACGACGGCCGCCAGCCCGAGGACGCCGACCACCGCCGCCGACACCACGAGGGTCCGCCGGCGCTTGTCCCTCGCCTTCTGCTTCTCGCGCTCCGCCTGGAGTCGCTCGCGGGCCGATCGTTTCGTCGCATCGCGGTTCGCACCGTCGTTCATGTCGCTCACGTTCGGCCAAACGAAGCAGGGAGGCACTCTCGTGCCTCCCTGCCCCTACTTCCACCCGATCGGGCTACAGAACCCGCTCAGGGGTCCGTCTGCGCGATCGAACGCGCCGCCCGTCGGCTCCGGCGCACGCCTCAGCTGCGGCGCACGCCTTCGGCGAGCTCGCCCGCGAGCGCCTGCACCGCGGCCAGCCCGGCGGGCAGGTCCGGCGCGTCCAGCAGCAGCTTCACGAAGGCGGAGCCGACGATCACACCGTCGGCGAAGCCCGCGACCTCCTTGGCCTGGGCGGCGTTGGAGACGCCCAGTCCCACGCAGACCGGCAGGTCGCTGGTGGCGCGGGTACGGCGGACCAGGTCGGCCGCCTGGTTGCCGACCGACTCACGGGTGCCGGTGACACCCATCAGCGAAGCGGCGTAGACGAAGCCGGAACCGGCCGCCGTGATGGTGGCGAGGCGCTCGTCCTTGCTGCTGGGAGCCACGACGAAGACGGTCGCCAGACCGTGCTTGGCCGCGTGCTCGCGCCACAGCGCGGATTCCTGGACCGGCAGGTCGGGCAGGATGCAGCCCGCGCCGCCCGCCTCGGCGAGCTCGGCGGTGAACCGCTCGACGCCGTAGCGGTCGATGGGGTTCCAGTACGTCATGACCAGGATCGGGGCGCCGGTCGCCTCGTAGGCCTCGCGGACCGTCCGCAGCGTGTCGGCGATCTTGACGCCGCCGCGCAGGGCGATGTCGTCGGCGGTCTGGATGATGGCGCCGTCCAGGACCGGGTCGCTGTGCGGGAGGCCGATCTCGACCACGTCCGCGCCGCCGGCGATGACGGCCTTGACGGCCTCGATGGCGCCGTCCACGGTCGGGAAGCCGGCCGGGAGGTAGGCGACCAGGGCCGCGCGGTCCTCGGACTTCGCCTTCGCGAGGGTCGCCGACAGGAGTTCGATGGTGCCGCTCACTTGGTCTCCCCCTCGGTGCTGCCGGTGGTCTTGGCGTCGTACAGGTCGAAGTACCGGGCGGCGGTGTCCATGTCCTTGTCGCCGCGGCCGGACAGGTTGACGACGAGGAGGCCGTCCTTGCCGAGCTCCTTGCCCAGGTCCAGGGCGCCCGCGAGGGCGTGCGCGGACTCGATGGCCGGGATGATGCCCTCGGTGCGGGAGAGGAGGCGCAGGGCCTGCATCGCCTGGTCGTCGGTGACCGCGCGGTACTCGGCGCGGCCGGCGTCCTTCAGGTAGGAGTGCTCGGGGCCGATGCCCGGGTAGTCCAGACCGGCCGAGATGGAGTACGGCTCGGTGATCTGGCCCTCCTCGTCCTGCAGGACGTAGGAACGCGATCCGTGCAGGATGCCCGGCTCGCCCGCGGTCAGGGTCGCCGCGTGCTCACCGGTTTCCACGCCGTGTCCGGCGGGCTCGAAGCCGACCAGGCGGACGTCGGCGTCCGGGATGAAGGCGTGGAACAGGCCGATGGCGTTCGATCCGCCGCCGACGCACGCCGCGACGGCGTCGGGCAGGCGTCCGGCGCGCTCCAGGATCTGGCGGCGTGCCTCGACGCCGATGACCCGGTGGAAGTCGCGGACCATGGCGGGGAAGGGGTGCGGGCCGGCGACCGTGCCGAAGAGGTAGTGGGTGCGGTCCACGTTGGCGACCCAGTCGCGGAACGCCTCGTTGATGGCGTCCTTCAGGGTCCGGGAGCCGGACTTCACCGCGATGACCTCGGCGCCCAGGATCCGCATCCGGGCCACGTTCAGGGCCTGGCGCTGGGTGTCGATCTCACCCATGTAGATCGTGCACTCGAGACCGAACAGGGCGCAGGCGGTGGCGGTGGCCACGCCGTGCTGACCGGCGCCGGTCTCGGCGATGACGCGGGTCTTGCCCATGCGCTTGGTGAGCAGCGCCTGGCCCAGCACGTTGTTGATCTTGTGCGAGCCGGTGTGGTTCAGGTCCTCGCGCTTGAGGAAGATCCGCGCCCCGCCCGCGTGCTCGGCGAACCGCGGCACCTCGGTCAGGGAGCTGGGACGGCCGGTGTAGTTGACCATCAGGTCGTTGAGCTCGGCCGCGAAGGCCGGGTCGCCCTTGGCCTTCTCGTACTCGACGGCGACCTCGTCCACGGCGGCGACCAGCGCCTCCGGGATGAACTTGCCGCCGAAGTCGCCGAAGTAGCCCTCGGCGTTGGGGATGTGACCCTCGGGGTCCGGGATGAAGAAACTGCTGGCGCTGGACATGCCCAGGTACTCCTACGGATGCGACGCGGATGCCTTCACCGTATTGCGCCGTCCGCCCGCGAAGCGCACACCCCGCTGGGGCATGGGCGTACGAGGGTGCGGAGCGGCCCGCCCCGGAGCCGGCGGCTCGGGGGGACGGACCGTGACGGGACGCCGACGGACGTGGGTGTACGACGTACACCGTCCGGCGGGTCTCGTTACGACGCGACTCCGGGTCGCCATCGCATGCCGTTGACCTGACCGGGCTCGGAGCCGATCACGTACCGGACCCGACGCCCGCGCACGCGCCGGGCCGGGGCGCGGCAGCCGCGAGGGCGGCAGCCGCGCGCCAGGGGCGCGTGCGCCGTCGGCACGCCGGCCAGGCCGGAGCCCGGTCGGGTGCGGACGGAGGGGCGGTTTCGGGCCATGGGTGCGGGTCAGCTCCGCCCGTGGCGCAGGGCGGGGTGGGCGCCGGCGGCGACGAGGTCGGCCACGGCCGCCTTCGGGTCGCGGCCGGTCACCAGGGACTCCCCGACGAGGACGGCGTCCGCGCCCTCGTTCGCATAGGCGATCAGGTCGTGCGGCCCGCGGATGCCGGATTCGGCAACCTTGACGATGTGGGCCGGGATCTCTCCGACGATCCGCTCGAAGGTGGAGCGGTCGACCTTGAGGTCCTTCAGGTTGCGGGCGTTGACGCCGATGATCTTGGCGCCTGCCGCGACCGCACGCTCGATCTCTTCCTCGTCGTGGACCTCGACGAGCGGGGTGAGGCCGATGGACTCGGCCCGCTCGATGAGGGAGACGAGGGCCTCCTGCTCAAGGGCCGCGACGATCAGCAGCACGAGGTCGGCGCCGTAGGCGCGGGCCTCCCACAGCTGGTACGCCGTGACGATGAAGTCCTTGCGCAGGATCGGGATGTCCACGCGGGCGCGGACGGCCTCCAGGTCGGCCAGCGAGCCACCGAAACGACGCTGCTCGGTGAGGACGGAAATGACCGCCGCACCGCCCGCTTCGTAGTCGGCGGCGAGCCCGGCCGGATCGGCGATGGCGGCGAGAGCACCCTTGGAGGGGCTGGAACGCTTGACCTCGCAGATCACCTTGACGCTGTCGCCGCGCAGGGCAGCGACGCCGTCCTTGGCCTGGGGCGCCTTGGCGGCACGCTCCTTGAGCTCGTCGAGGCTGACGCGAGCCTGCCGTTCGGCAAGGTCTTCGCGGACCCCTTCGATGATCTCGTCGAGCACACTCACGCGAGCGGCCCCCTTCCGGGTCGATGACGGTCGGCCGCCTTGCAGACACGTACAACTGCAAGGTCAGCAGTTCAAATGGTATCCGCAGGACGCCTTGCCCTCCGCACGCGGTTGACGGCGTCCCATTAAATGGACATCCGGAATCTTTACTTCAGCTATACCTCAGGGCGCCAGGAAAGAGCCCATGGGCAGGTTCCGGACAACGGAGAAGACCAGGGCCACCGCACCGATCCCCCACCAGTACAACGGCCGTACGACGAGCCTCGGGCCCGGCACCCCCCGATAGGCGCGAACCAGCCACAGGAGCATGACTCCGGCGAAGAAGAAGTAGCCGGCGACCGCCAGCGCATTTGCCCCGATTGCTGTCACGAGATCGCCATGGGCGAACGCGTGTGCGCTGCGCAGCCCGCCGCAGCCGGGGCACAGGACCCCGGTCAGCCGGAACAGCGGGCAGACCGGATAGTGGCCGGGCTCGTTCGGGTCCACGGTCCCCACGTACGCGAGGGCCGCGGCGGCCGCGGCCAGCGTGAGCGCCGGACGCGCCAGCCGGCCGGCCCGGGATACGGGCGCGGGAGGCGGCGCGAGGTCGGTCGTTCCTGAGGAGGCGTCCACCCGCTGATTCTCTCCGCTCATGACAAAAGGCGCAGCCCGACAGGGCCGCGCCTTTCGAAAACCTGCGTACGGCTACCGCCTGGTCAGGCCCGTCAGACCTTCGCGGCGACGCGGTTCGCGGCGATGACCTCGGCGAGGTCCTGGTGCGCGGACTTCGGCGCACCCATGCCCGCGGCCTTCATGGCCATGCCCACGACACCGCCGATGGCGACGACGACGAGGCCCGCCCAGAAGCCCAGCGGGTTCGCCAGCACCATGAAGGCGCCGGAGATGCTGAAACCGATGAAGGCGATGATGACACCGGTCCAGGCGGCCGGGGTGTGTCCGTGGCTAGTGCCCGCCATGAGTTGCTCCTCGTACTCGGGTGTGCTCTGTCGCACGCTCGATGGTCATTGTCCCGTACCAGGCGGCGACCTCGTTCACGGGGTCGGCTCCTGGATCAGGGGTTCAGGGGTTCAGGGGGTCGGTTCCGGGCCGGTGGGGTCCTCGCCCCGGTCCAGAGCCTTCCACAGGTCCTCCGGCCGGTCCGGGTCCACCACGGCCGCCTTGCGGGGTCGGGGGCTGCCGTCGCGCTCGTAGCGGCCGCCCATCGTGGGCCAGGAGCTCCCGAAGCGCAGGGCGAGCAGTCCGGCCAGCAGGATCAGCGCCCCGCCGACGGCCGTCACGTAGGGCCAGGCCGTATGGGTCAGGCCGGCCACGTGGGCCGCGGTGTCGGCCGTCGTACGGGCCGCCTCCGCGTCCAGGGCACGGCGGCCGTCCGCGTTGGCCAGGGCGGCCGCCCCTGCGCCCAGGCCGCTCAGCGCGAGCAGCGCCGAGACCAGCAGCCGGCTCCGGCCGCGTACGGCGAAGACGGCGACCAGGGCGGCGAGCCCGACGATGGCCAGGGCGGCGGGCAGGCCGGTGACGGCCCGCCCGTCGGCGGTCACCGGCAGCGAGCCGCCGCCGATGGCGGCGACGCCCCGGGCCCAGACGCGGCCGGAGGCGAGCAGGACGACGGTGGCACCGAGCGCGCCGAGCAGCAGCGCGACGGCCACGCTGCGGCGGCCGCCGCGGCCCGAGGGGGCCTCGGGCTCGGCGACGGCATCGGCGTGTTCGGTTCGGGGCGGGGGTACGGCACTCACGTACCCCACTATCCCCTACGCGCTCAGGCGCCGTGGAGGCGGTTCGCCGCTGCCACCGCGCGGAGCACCGCGGCGGCCTTGTTGCGGCACTCGGCGTCCTCCAGCTCGGGCACCGAGTCGGCGACGACCCCGGCGCCGGCCTGCACGTACGCCTTCCCGTCGCGCAGCAGCGCGGTGCGGATGGCGATGGCGGTGTCCGAGTCCCCGGCGAAGTCGAGGTAGCCGACGCAGCCGCCGTAGAGCCCGCGGCGGGTGGGCTCCAGCTCCTCGATGATCTGCATGGCGCGCGGCTTGGGCGCGCCGGACAGGGTGCCGGCCGGGAAGCAGGCGGTGAGGACGTCGAAGGCGGTCCTGCCCTCGGCGACGCGCCCGGTGACGGTGGAGACGATGTGCATGACGTGCGAGTACCGCTCGATGCTCATGAAGTCGACGACCTCCACCGAACCCGGCTCGCAGACCCGGCCGAGGTCGTTGCGGCCGAGGTCGACGAGCATGAGGTGCTCGGCGCGCTCCTTGGGGTCGGCCAGCAGCTCGTCGGCGAGCTCGTTGTCCTGCTGCGGGGTGGCGCCGCGGTGCCGGGTGCCGGCGATGGGGTGGACCATGGCCCGCCCGTCCTCGACCTTGACCAGCGCCTCGGGGCTGGACCCGACGACGTCGAAGCCGTTCTCGAAGCGGAAGAGGTACATGTACGGGGACGGGTTCGTGGCCCGCAGCACCCGGTAGACGTCGAGCGCCGAGGCGCTGCACGGGGTCTCGAACCGCTGCGAGGGCACCACCTGGAAGGCCTCGCCGGCCCGGATCCGCTCCTTCACGTCCTCCACGGCGGCCTGGTACTTCTCGCCGCCCCACAGGGCCGAGTACTCCGGCAGTTCGGAGGCGGGCAGCGGCATCGGCGCGTACGGGGCGGATCGCGCGAGGTCGGCCTCCATCGCGTCGAGGCGCGCGACGGCGTCCGCGTACGCCTCGTCCACGCCCGCGGCGAGGTCGTTGTGGTTGATGGCGTTGGCGATGAGCAGGACGGTTCCGTCCCAGTGGTCCAGGACCGCCAGGTCGGAGGTGAGCAGCATCGTCAGCTCGGGCAGCTGGAGGTCGTCCTCGGTGTGCTCGCCGATGCGCTCCAGGCGGCGCACGATGTCGTAGCCGAGGTAGCCGACCATGCCGCCGGTGAAGGGCGGCATCCCGGAGGCGAGGTCGCGGGGGGTGTGCAGGGCCTCCACCGTCTGCCGCAGGGCCTCCAGCGGGTCGCCGGAGGTCGGGACGCCCACGGGCGGGGTGCCGATCCAGTGGGCCTCGCCGTCGCGGACCGTGAGGGTGGAGGCGCTGCGGACGCCGACGAAGGAGTAGCGCGACCAGGAGCGGCCGTTCTCGGCGGACTCCAGGAGGAACGTCCCGGGGCGTTCGGCGGCCAGCTTGCGGTAGAGCCCGACGGGCGTGTCACCGTCCGCCAGCAGCTTGCGGCTGACGGGGATGACGCGGCGGTCGGCCGCGAGCTTGCGGAACGTCTCAAGATCCATGGCGTGGGACCTTACTTGTGATCGGCTTCGGCTATTCGGCTTCGGCAGTGGGGCCGGAGGGACCGGCCAGGGGCAGGACGTCGGCATCGAAACACGTCCGGGCACCGGTGTGGCAGGCCGCCCCGACCTGGTCCACCTTGACGAGCACGGTGTCGGCGTCGCAGTCGAGCGCGACGGACTTCACGTGCTGGAAGTGGCCGGAAGTGTCCCCCTTCACCCAGTACTCCTGACGGCTGCGCGACCAGTACGTGCAGCGGCCGGTGGTCAGGGTGCGGTGCAGGGCCTCGTCGTCCATCCAGCCGAGCATGAGCACCTCACCGGTGTCGTACTGCTGGGCGATGGCCGGGACCAGACCGTCCGCGGAGCGCTTGAGGCGGGCGGCGATGGCGGGATCGAGGGAGGACGTACTCATGGGAGCCATTGTGCCGGGCCCGGGGGACGATCAAGGATCCCTGTCCGCCTGATGGGCAGGCACCGGGCGGGTTCCAGCCGTAGGCTGGCCCGCATGTCTACCCATGCGAAGCGTGAACGACTGCTGCTGGCCGACCTGTTGGAGTCGGCGGGCCCGGAGGCGCCGACGCTGTGCGACGGCTGGCGGACACGGGAGCTCGCCGCGCACGTGGTGGTCCGGGAGCGTCGCCCGGACGCGGCGGGCGGACTGCTCCTGAACGTGCTGAAGGCCCGCCTGGACAAGGCGATGGAGGAGTACGCGGCCAAGCCGTACGAGGAACTCATCCAGTTGATCCGGACCGGCCCGCCGAAGATGTCCCTCTACTCGCTGAAGCAGATCGACGAGCTGGCGAACGCGGTGGAGTTCTACGTCCACGCCGAGGACGTCCGCCGCGCCCAGCCGGACTGGTCCCCGCGCCCGCTGGACCCGGTCTTCTCCGACTCCCTCTGGTCCCGCCTGGAGAAGCTGGCCCGCCTGACGGGCCGGCGCTCCCCGGTGGGCCTGGTCCTGCGGCGGCCGAACGGCCAGACGGCGGTGGCGCACAAGGGTGCGCCGGTGGTGACGGTGACGGGCGAGCCCGGGGAGCTGACCCTGTTCTGCTTCGGCCGCCAGGACGCTGCCGCGGTGGAACTGGACGGCCCGAAGGAGGCCATCGCCCAGCTCACGAGGGCAGCGCTGGGCATCTAGTCCCGCCCGGCGCGCCCACCACTGCCGTCCCGGCACGGGCCCGGCGCGCGGCGGGGTCGGCCCTGCGGGGCAAGGTCCCCTACCCACCCTTCCACCGTTCCCCGGGCTCCGCCCGGACCCTTTCCACGTGCGGCGCCGTGCCCGGGGGCCAGCCCCCGGACCCCCGCTCCTCAAACGCCGGAGGGGCTGGATTTCCCTGCGGCGCTGGATGTACCTGCGGGCCCGTGCAGACGGACGCCTGCGAATTCCGGCGCTTCACGGCGGGCACGTGCAGGCCGACGCCGGCCAAAATCCAGCCC
>NZ_JBHUBS010000031.1:0-62918 GCF_042788835.1 Streptomyces sp. NPDC056883
AGGGAGCGCCCTTGAGGGACCGGCCCACACCGAAAGGACACTGGACTGCCGGGACGCCCCCCGGAACCCCACGAAGCCAAGGGCCAGCCCGCAGCACAGGCCACTCTCACGCCGCCAGCTCGATCCCTCTCCGGCTCAGCTTCAGCGTGTACACCGTGTCCCTGCTGAGCAGGCGGCTCACGCCCGTTGCCAGGGCCACCGCCAGCATGAAGGGGGCCGTCAGGGTGTACTCGCCGGTCAGTTCCACCATGATGACCACCGCCGTGATCGGGGCGCGGGCGCTGCCTGCGAAGACGGCCGCCATGCCGACCAGGGCGAAGGCGGGGGCGTTGGCCGGGGAGGTCAGCAGGCCGAAGGCGGCGCCGAGGGTGGCGCCGATGAAGAGGGACGGGGCGAAGACTCCGCCCGAGCCGCCGATGCCCATCGTGGTGCTGGTCGCCAGGATCTTGCCCAGCATCAGGAGCAGCAGCAGGCCCAGGGCGTACTTCCCGTGGACCGCGCCCTCCAGGACGGGGTAGCCGACTCCGTACATCTGGGGCAGCGCCAGGAGGATCAGGCCGAGCAGCAGTCCACCCACCGCCGGGCGCAGCCATTCCGGGCCGCGCCACAGCCGGTCGCACAGGTCCTCGGCCGCGTAGAGGAAGCGCGTGAAGCCGATCCCGACGGTTCCGGCGAGGACTCCGAGGGCGGCGAAGAGCAGGTACTGCCCGGGGTGTCCCGCGTGCATCGCCTCCAGGGCCAGGAACGGCCGGTCGCCGAAGACCGCGCGGGCGATGGCGCAGGCCGTGACGGAGGCGAGGGCGAGGTACCCGAAGGTGCGGGAGGACCAGCGGCGGAGGATGAGTTCCATCGCGAACACCGCCCCGGCGAGCGGTGCGTTGAAGGTCGCGGCGATGCCGCCGGCCGCGCCGCAGGCGAGGAGCAGCTTGGTGTGCTCCTCGTTGGACTTCAGCAACCGCCCGAGGGTGGAGCCGAGTGCCGCGCCGATCTGGACGATGGGGCCTTCGCGGCCGACGGAGCCGCCGCCGCCTATACAGAGGGCGGAGGCGAGGGATTTGACGGCGGCGACGCGGCCCTTGATCTGCCCGCCGTTGTGGGCGACGGCCAGCATGACCTCGGGGACCCCGTGCCCCCGGGCCTCGCGGGCGTAGCGGTGGACGAGCGGGCCGTAGACGAGGCCGGCGACGACGGGGGCGAGCAGGACGAAGTACGGCCCGAGCAGGCGCGCGCCGGGGTGGGCGGCGTGGCCGGCGGCCGCGTAGTCGGCGTGGCCGGAGAGCAGCTCCGTCGCGCCGATCACCATCCACCGGAACAGCACGGCTCCGACGCCCGCTCCGATGCCGATGAGCAGCACGGGACCGAGGCTCTTGAGGTGGGAGATGCCGCTGATACCGGCGATACGGGTGGGATGGGTGAGACGAGTAAGACGGGTGGGACGGGTGGGACGGGTGGGACGGGTGGGACTTTGCGGCATATGTTCACTTTAGGAACAAAACACGGGCCGCAGGTAGGGGCGAACGCCTTCCACCCCCCGGGACCAACGGGGCAAGATCTCAGCCATGGCTGCAACAGAATCCGCCGACCGCGTCGGCCCTCCCCTCACCGGGGGCGAGCGCGAGACGCTCCGCGCGTACCTCGACTTCCACCGGGCCACCCTCGCCTGGAAGTGCGAAGGCCTCACCGACGAGGAGCTGCGCCGCCAGTCGTCCCCTCCCTCCACGCTGTCCCTGCTCGGGCTGGTGCGGCACATGGCGGAGGTGGAGCGGCACTGGTTCCGGCGCACTTTCGGCGGGGCGGACGTCCCCCACCTCTGGTCGGACACCCACGACTTCCAGGCCGCCTACGACGCCTCCGGCTCGACCCGCGACGAGGCCTTCACGGCCTGGCGGGCGGAGGTCGAGCACTCCCGCGCGGTGGAGGAGGCCGCCGAGTCCCTCGAGGTGACGGTGCGCGTCGAGAAGTGGGAGGAGGACGCCTCGCTGCGCCTGCTCATGCTGCACATGATCCACGAGTACGCCCGCCACAACGGCCACGCCGACTTCCTCCGCGAAGCCGTCGACGGCGCCACGGGCGCCTGAGGCCGGCACACCCCCTCACCCCTCCCCCCTCACCCCCTCACCCCCGATCCGCAGGCAGCTCCGCCAGGAATCCGGTGATCAACGCCGCCCACTCCTCCGGGAGTTCGGCGAACGGCAGGTGCCCGGTGGCCAGTTCCGCCCACCGGGCACCCGGCAGCACGTCCGCCAGCTCCCGCTGGACCTCCAGCGGTACGAGCCGGTCGGCGGTGGTTGCGATGACGAGCGCGGGTACGTCGAGCCGCGCGAGGTCGGCTCGCAGATCGGCCCCCTTCACGAGTGCGGCGTGGTCCCCGCCGCCGGGCGGGAAGGAGGCCGCAGTGGCTCGTACGGCCTCCTCCACCTGCTCGCCGGTCAGCCCTTCGAGCACCTGCGGGCTGAGGGTGAGCGAGACCAGGAGCCGGGCGAGCAGCTCGCGCTCCCCGCGGCGGGCCAGTTCGGCCCACAGGTCGGTGACGAGTCCGAGCCGATGTCCGGCGCGGGCGAAGCTCGCCGTGAGTACGAGCCCGGTGACCCGCTCCGGGTACCGGGCGGCGAGGCGCACGGCGACGTTCCCGCCGAGTGAATAGCCCAGGACGGCGAACCGCTCCAGCCCCTCGGCGTCGGCGGCGGCGACCAATTCGTCGGCGAGCGCGTCCAGTTCCAGCGGCTGCGTGGCGCGCGGGGTCCCTCCCGTACCCGGATAGTCCACGCCCACGACGGTGTGGCCTTCGGCCAGGACATCGAGGATCGGACCGAAGTTCGACTCGATCGAACCCCCTCCACCATGGGCGAGGAGCAGGCCGGGGCCACCGTTCTCCTTGCGGACGGTGCGGGCATAGGTGCTGGCCAGTGCGGTGCTCACGAGGAGTCCTCCAATTTCCGTAACGATCGCTACAGAAAGAACCGTACACGCTTTAACTAGCGATCGCTACAGAACTCTGGTCTTGGACGGATGCCGCACGGGTCGACGGCGCGTCAGCTCAGCCCCACCCCGGAGCCCCAGATGCCGGTTGAGGGCGGTGGTGAACTGCCGGGCGTCCCGATTGAGGCCCACGTAGCAAGTGCGCCGCAGCAGCGGGTTCTCGCGTACCGCGTCGTGAACGTGCACGAGCTCGATCCGCGCGCAGTCTGCCGGACCGCCTGCCGGGAAGGTCTCGATGGGGGTGCGGAAACCGATTCCCATTGACCCCGCCAACCGACCCACGGGAAACTGTGCATCCATCAAATACTGGGCGCTGGGGGGAAATTGACCAGCCAGAATCTTCACATCGGGCCGGACTCGGCAGCAGACCGCTACCGATTGCTCCGGTCCATCGGGCGCGGCGGGGAGGCCGTGCTCTATCTCGCGGAGATCGAGCTCGCGGGAGGATCCGAGCCCGTCGTCGTGAAGGTGCTCGACTCCAAGACCACGATCACCCCGGACGTCTTCGACCGGATCAGCCAGAAGTGGAACGAGCAGGCCGAACTGCTGCGCTTCGTCCACCGGCCCGGTGTCGTGGGCGTACGGGAGCACTTCGAAGGGCCGCCGATCCACCGGCCCGGGGAGTCCTCGACGCTGACCGGCCGGGCCCTGGTCCTGGTCATGAACCACGTCGACGGACTCGACCTGCGGGACTGGCGGGCCGAGCGGACCCTCACCACGGCCGCCGAGCGGCGCGAGGTGATGCGCACGCTGGAGCAGCTGGCCGACGTACTGGACTGGCTGCACTCCGGGAAGGCGACCCCCTCCGGGCGCCAGGTGATCCACGGTGACCTGTCACCCGGCAACGTCATGGTCGACGCGCACGGGCAGGCCACCCTGGTGGACTTCGGCCTCAGCAAGCTGACCGCCGACCACCAGACGGCCGAGGTGTGGTTCACCCAGGGTTACGCGGCGCCGGAGGTCTTCGAGGGCAAGCGGACCCCGGGCGCGGACCGGTACGCCTTCGGGGCCATCGCGTACTTCCTGCTGAGCGGGGAGTCCCCGCCCTCGACGCCCGAACTGCTGGCGGGGGCCCTCGTACGGCTGCCGCAGTTCGCGGTACTGGACGCCGAGCAGCGGGCGCGGATCGCCTCCATCTACGCCGCCGACCCGCTGAAGCGGCCGGTGAACCTGGCGAGCTGGATGAAGGACATCCGCCGCGCGGTGGTGTCCACGACCACGTCCACCTCCCAGCGGGTGGTCCAGGACGCGCCGCCGGTGCCGGCCGCGCCCCCCGCCGCTCCCCCGGTCCCGGCGGCGGCCCCGCCGAAGCCGGTGGCTCCGCCCCAGCAGCCGCCGGCGGCGCCGATGGCGTCCCCGGCCGTCCCGGCGCACCCCCCGGCGCAGCCGGTGCAGCCGGTGCACACCCCGCCACCCGCCCAGCCCGTGTACACGCCCCCGCCCACCGAGCCGGTCTACACCCCGCCCCCGGTCCAGTCGAGCGTGCCGCCGGGGTACGGACCTGCGCCCACGGTCGTCTCCGCCACGGAACCGGCACCGGCACCGCCCCCGCGCAAGAAGCGGCGTACCGGGCTCGTGCTCGGGGCGGTGCTCGCGGTGCTGGTGGTGGCCGCCGGTGCGGTGGTCGGCGTCAAGCTCCTGGGCGCCAAGGACGGGGACGACTCGAAGACGGCGGCCGGCGGGGACAAGTCGGTCTCCGCGTCCGCGTCCGCGTCCGCCTCCGAGAGCCCGACCCCGACGCCCAGCTCCGCAGAACCCTCGGCGTCGGCCTCGGACGAGCCGACGGCCCAGCCCACCGCGGCCGGTTCCGAGCCCCCGTCGGGGGTGGCGCCGGGCGTGAAGGCGGCCGATCTGACCGTCATGGCCCCGGTGAAGGACCTGGACGAGTTCAAGGTCGGGCCCGCCAAGATCAACACCAAGCAGTACGGAGCCGCGTTCATCAAGGAACGCAGTTGCGACTACGAGTCCTTGGTGGAGTTCGACCTCAACCGGGCCTGGAAGACCCTGGAGTTCACCGCGGGGATCGACGACGGCTCGGTGAAGGAGAAGGGCCGGGTCAGCATCTCGCTCGACGGCCAGCCCGCCGCCTTCTCCGAACTCGTTGAACTGGGCAAGCCGATCACCCACACGTTGGACGTGAGCGGCGCCCTGCGACTGCGCATCAAGGTGGACAAGGGCTGCGACTACGGCACGGTCGTCATCGCCGCCCCGCAGCTCAAGCGGTAGCCCCGGAGGGAACGCGGCGGCCCCGCACCGGAGATCCGGTGCGGGGCCGCCGCGTACGTACGGGGTACGGGTACGCCTACTCCGAGACGCCCAGGCGCTCCAGGATGAGCTCCTTGACGCGGGCCGCGTCGGCCTGGCCGCGGGTGGTCTTCATGACCGCTCCGACCAGGGCGCCGACGGCGGCGATCTTGCCGCCGCGGATCTTGTCGGCGATGCCCGCGTTGCCCGCGATGGCCTCGTCCACGGCCGCGCCGAGCGCGCCCTCGTCCGAGACGACCTTCAGGCCGCGCTTCTCGACGACCTCGTCCGGGGTGCCCTCGCCGGCGAGGACGCCTTCGAGGACCTGGCGGGCCAGCTTGTCGTTGAGCTCACCGGCCGCCACCAGGGCCGCGACGCGCGCGACCTGGACGGGGGTGATGGGCAGCTCGTCGACGACGACGCCCTGCTCGTTGGCGTTGCGCGCCAGCTCGCCCATCCACCACTTGCGGGCGGCGGTCGAGTCGGCGCCGGCCTCGATGGTGGCGACGATGGAGTCCACCGCACCGGCGTTGAGGATCGACTGCATGTCGTGCTCGTTGATCCCCCACTCCTGGAGGAGGCGGTTGCGGCGCACGCGCGGCATCTCCGGCAGGCCGGAGCGCAGCTCCTCGACCCAGGTGCGGGCCGGGGCGATCGGGACCAGGTCGGGCTCCGGGAAGTACCGGTAGTCCTCGGCGTTGTCCTTGATGCGGCCGGCCGTGGTGGAGCCGTCCTCCTCGTGGAAGTGCCGGGTCTCCTGCACGATCGAGCCGCCGGAGGAGAGCACCGCCGCGTGGCGCTGGATCTCGAAGCGGGCCGCGCGCTCGACGGAGCGCAGCGAGTTGACGTTCTTCGTCTCGCTGCGGGTGCCGAACTCGGACTCGGGGGTCGGGCGCAGCGACAGGTTGACGTCGCAGCGCATCTGGCCCTTGTCCATGCGGGCCTCGGAGACGCCGAGCGCCTTGATGACCTCGCGCAGCTCGGCGACGTACGCCTTGGCCACCTCGGGGGCGCGCTCGCCGGCGCCCTCGATCGGCTTGGTGACGATCTCGATGAGGGGGATGCCGGCGCGGTTGTAGTCCAGCAGCGAGTGGGACGCGCCGTGGATGCGACCGGTGGCGCCGCCGACGTGCAGCGACTTGCCGGTGTCCTCCTCCATGTGGGCGCGCTCGATCTCCACGCGGAAGATCTCGCCGTCCTCCAGCTGCACGTCGAGGAAGCCGTTGAAGGCGATCGGCTCGTCGTACTGGGAGGTCTGGAAGTTCTTCGGCATGTCCGGGTAGAAGTAGTTCTTCCGGGCGAAGCGGCACCACTCGGCGATCTCGCAGTTCAGCGCGAGACCGATCTTGATGGCGGACTCGATGCCGATCTCGTTGACCACCGGCAGCGCGCCGGGCAGTCCGAGGCAGACCGGGCAGGTCTGCGAGTTGGGCTCGGCGCCCAGCTCGGTCGAGCAGCCGCAGAACATCTTGGTCTTCGTGCCGAGCTCGACATGGACCTCCAGGCCCATGACGGGGTCGTACGACGCGAGGGCGTCCTCGTACGACAGCAGTTCGGTGACAGTCACAGTGGAAATTCCCTCTCAGCCCAGCAGGACGTCGTCGTCGCCGAGACGCTTCAGTTCGCGGTAAAGGATCGCGAGGCCGGTGACGATGGCGGCGGCGGACACGACGGCGTCGATCAGCTTCAGCGTGTCGTGCTCGCTGCGGGCCTTCTTGGCCTGCTTGACCACGCTGAAGGCACCGAAAGCGGTGGTGCCGATCGACAGGTACGTACCGGACTTGGACTTCTTGAAGCCCTTGGCCTTGGACAGCGCACTCGTATTGGAACTCACAGCGACGGAGCCTCCTCAAGCAGCGGGTGGCCCCAGCGCTCGACGAAGGCGGCCTCGACTGCGGCACCCACCTTGTACAGGCGGTCGTCCTTCATCGCCGGGGCGATGATCTGGAGCCCGACCGGCAGACCGTCCTCCGGGGCCAGGCCGCAGGGCAGCGACATGGCGGAGTTGCCGGCCAGGTTGGTCGGGATGGTGCACAGGTCCGCGAGGTACATGGCCAGCGGGTCGTCCGTGCGCTCGCCGATCGCGAAGGCGGTGGTGGGCGTGGTCGGGGAGACGATCACGTCGACCTGCTCGAAGGCCTTCTCGAAGTCCCGCGTGATGAGCGTGCGGACCTTCTGGGCGGAGCCGTAGTACGCGTCGTAGTAGCCGGAGCTGAGCGCGTACGTACCGAGGATGATGCGGCGCTTGACCTCGTCGCCGAAACCGGCTTCGCGGGTCAGGGCGGTGACGTCCTCGGCGGACTTGGTGCCGTCGTCGCCGACGCGCAGGCCGTAGCGCATGGCGTCGAAGCGGGCCAGGTTCGAGGAGCATTCGGACGGCGCGATGAGGTAGTACGCGGCCATCGCGAGGTCGAAGGACGGGCAGTCCAGCTCCACGATCTCGGCGCCGAGCTCCTTGAGGAGGGCGACGGACTCGTTGAAGCGCTGGACGACGCCGGCCTGGTAGCCCTCGCCGGCGAACTGCTTGACGACGCCGACGCGCATGCCGGCGACGGAGCCGTTGCGGGCCGCCTCGACGACCGGCGGGACCGGGGCGTCGATGGACGTGGAGTCCATCGGGTCGTGACCGGCGATGACCTCGTGGAGGAGGGCCGCGTCCAGGACCGTACGGGCGCAGGGACCGCCCTGGTCGAGGGAGGAGGAGAAGGCCACCATGCCGTAGCGGGAGACGCCGCCGTAGGTGGGCTTCACGCCGACGGTGCCGGTGAGGGCGGCGGGCTGGCGGATGGAACCGCCGGTGTCCGTGCCGATGGCCAGCGGCGCCTGGAAGGCGGCCAGCGCGGCCGCGGAGCCGCCGCCGGAGCCGCCGGGGACCCGGGCGAGGTCCCAGGGGTTGCCGGTGGGTCCGTAGGCGCTGTTCTCGGTGGAGGACCCCATGGCGAACTCGTCCATGTTGGTCTTGCCGAGGATGACGACGTCGGCTTCCTTCAGCTTGCGCGTCAGGGTGGCGTCGTACGGCGGGATCCAGCCTTCGAGGATCTTCGAACCGACGGTGGTGGGGATCCCGACGGTGGTGAAGATGTCCTTGAGGGCGAGCGGTACGCCGGCCAGCGGGCCGAGCTCCTCGCCGCGCTCGCGCTTGGCGTCGACGGCGGCCGCCTGGGCCAGCGCGCCCTCGCGGTCGACGTGCAGGAAGGCGTTGACCTTCTCGTCGGTCGCCCCGATACGGGCCAGGTGGGCCTCGGTGACCTCGACGGCCGTGAGCTCGCCGGAGGCGATCTTCTCGGCGGTCTGGGCGGCCGTGAGCTTGATGATGTTGATGTCAGCCATGGTGATTAGTCCTCCCCCAGGATCTGCGGCACCTTGAAACGCTGCTGCTCCTGGGCGGGAGCGCCGGAAAGCGCCTGCTCGGGGGTGAGCGACGGACGGACCTCGTCCGCGCGCATGACGTTCGTCAGCGGCAGCGGGTGGGAGGTCGGCGGGACGTCTTGGTCGGCGACCTCGGAAACGCGGGCGACCGCGCCGATGATGTCGTCGAGCTGTCCAGCGAAGTGGTCGAGCTCTTCGCTCTTCAGCTCCAGACGTGCCAGCCGAGCGAGGTGGGCGACCTCCTCGCGCGTGATGCCAGGCATGCAGCGATCCTCTGGGGGTGGTGAGTGTGTAGGTTTCGGGCCCAATCCTATGGGGCCCGGCCCCCGCCCGGCGCCCCGGTTTACCCCCGGGGCGGTACGAAGCCCCCGCGCGGGCCGATTCCTCCCCCGGCGGGGCCGCCTGCTGCGGCTTGCGCGGAGCACGCCCCGCCCCCGGCTGCGGGCGTGCCGCTGCGCGGGGCGGAGTCCCCTACCCGCCCTTCGCCCGTTCCCCGGGCTGCGCCCGGACCCCTCCTGGGGCTCCGCCCCAGACCCCGCGCCTCAAACGCCGGCGGGGCTGGAATTGCCCTGCGGGCAATCCAGCCCCAGCCACATCCAGCCTCTCCGGCGTTTGAGGAGCGGGGTCCGGGGCGGAGCCCCGGGGAACGGTGGAAGGGCGGGTAGGGGACAGCCCCGCAGGGGATCCGTCAGGTGCGGCCGGCAGGTCCGGCGGTCAGCTCGGTGCGGGCCGCGGTCACCGTTTCGGGGAGGGTGGCGTGGACCGTGAGGTCCGGGCGGGAGAGGGACAGCTGCGTGACGACGTCCGCCCGCCGGGGGTAGCCCGGGTCCGCGCCGACGACCAGCCGGCGTCCTGGGGTGGCCGCGGCCGCGCCGAGTTCGTACAGGGTGATCGGCTGGACCGTGAGGGACGCATCGCACGCGGGGAACCAGAAGAGAGTGAGGTCCGCCCGCAGCAGGTGCGCGTACTCCCACGCGATCTGGACGTCCGTCTGCGAGGGGTCGGACACGTCGAAGTCGGTCCGCCGCGGGTTGAGCACGACGAAGTCGGCCAGCCCCCGCGCCGCCTCCGGCTGCCAGCGCGGGCAGTGCGTGATCCCGCCCGCGAGGAAGACCGACGGCGGATCCCCGGGCGCGGGCCGGTGCACCGCCGGCGCTTCCACGTACCTCACTGGGACTGCGCCGCCGCGGCCGCCGTCTGCGCCGCGGCCTCCGCGGCCAGCTCCGCCGTGATGTCCGCCGGCCGCCGCCAGCCGCGTTCGCCGCGGGCCAGCAGCCAGGCCGTCGCCTCCTGCGGAGGCATCGCGGCGGCGACCAGCCAGCCCTGGACGGCATCGCAGCCCAGGTCCCGGAGCCGCTCCCAGGTCTCGTCGTCCTCGACGCCCTCCGCGACGACCAGCAGGCCGAGGGAGTGGGCGAGGTCCACCGTGCAGCGGACGATCTCCGCGTCCTGGGCGTCGACCGCGAGCCGCGCCACGAACGACCGGTCGATCTTCAGCTCGCTGACCGGCAGCCGCCGCAGGTGGACGAGGGAGGAGTAGCCCGTGCCGAAGTCGTCCAGGGACATCTTCACGCCGTGGCCGGTCAGCCCGGCCATGGTGTCGGCGGCCCGCTGCGGGTCCTCCAGCAGGACGTGTTCCGTTATCTCCAGCTGGAGCCCGCTCGCCGGGACCCCGTGCCGGGCGAGCCGCGCGGCCACGGCTCCCGCGAAGCCGGGGGTGTGGACGTCGCGCGGCGACACGTTGACGGCGACCGGGACCTTGAGGCCCTGGGCCCGCCACCGGGCGACCTGCGCGAGCGCGGTCTCCAGTACGTACTCCGTCAGGTGCGGCATCAGCCCGGAGGTCTCCGCGATCGCGATGAACTCGTCCGGCGGGACCCGCCCGCGTTCCGGGTGCACCCAGCGCACCAGTGCTTCCAGCCCGGCGACCTTGCCGTCGAACCGGACCTTCGGCTGGTAGTGCAGCTCCACCTCGCCCGCGTCCAGCGCCCTGCGCAGGTCACCCAGCAGGCCGAGCCGGTCGGGGGTGTTGCTGTCGCGCTTGGACTCGTAGACCTCGACTCCGGTCCGGTCCCGCTTCGCCTGGTACATGGCGACGTCGGCGCGGCGCAGCAGTCCCTCCGCGTCCAGCGCGTGGTCTGGGAAGACGGCGAGGCCGGCGCTGGCCTCCAGGACCAGGGTCAGGCCGTCCAGGTCGAGGGGGGAGCTGAGTTCGGCGACCAGGTTGCGGGCGACCCGCTGGGCGCTGGTGGTCGAGTCGGTGAAGGGGAGGAGGACGGCGAACTCGTCGCCGCCGAGGCGGGCCGCCTCCGCGTCCTGGGGCAGGGCCTGGCGCAGCCGGTCCGCTATCTGCAGGAGCAGCCGGTCGCCGGCGAGGTGGCCGAGGGTGTCGTTGACCGCCCGGAAGCGGTCGAGGTCGATCAGGACCAGCGCCGCGCGGGTGCCCGTGCGTTCAGCCTGGTCGAGCGCGCTCCAGGCGCGCTCGAGCAGCCACTGCCGGTTCGGCAGCCCGGTGAGCGGGTCCCGCAGCTGCTCCTCGGCGCGGGCCCGGGCGATCCACAGGGTGGAGTCCAGGGCGATCAGCGGTACGGCGAACAGCGGCAGCAGCACCGGCTGCGATTCGGCGACCACGCAGATCAGCGGGGCGATGCCGAGGAGCGCGACGGCGACCAGGGCCTGGCGCAGCAGCGCGGTACGGGCGACCGTGGGCAGTCCCCCGCCGCTCGGGGCGAGGGCGAGCCACAGCAGGACGCGGGTGACGAGCAGGTAGGCGAGGGCGACGAGGATGACCTCGGGGACCGCGTCGAGCTCCCAGCCGGTGGGCCGCCAGGGGCGCTCGACGGAGGGCGACTCCCCGAAGGCGGCGAGGACGAGGGCTCCCGCGCCGATGCCGAGGATGTCGGTGGCTCCGTGCAGCAGGCCCTGGCGCCAGCGGTGCCTGCGGGCGGCGCCGACGAGGGAGACCACGGCGAGGGAGACCAGGCCTGCGGGGACCCATCCGTAGAGGATGAGGACGCCGAGGGTGAGGGCCGCACCCGATCCGGTGCCGCCCCACCAGCGGTCGCGGCCGAGGGCGACGAGGTGGCCGACGATGATGCCGGTGAGCAGGGCGAGCGCCCAGCCGACCGGACCGCCGGGGAACAGGGCGTGACGGCCGGTCAGTGCGGTGATGACGCCGACGCCGAGCAGGACGGCGGCGAGACCCACGACGGCGAAGGGCAGCGCGGCGTGCCGGCCCGCCCTCCCGCCCGCGCCCACTGCGGTGTCGAGCGCGCGCGATTGCGGTGTCCTGGATCCCAGGAGACCGAGCCGGCCCGTCCGCATGGACGGGAACTCCCCGCCGAAATCTGGTGACGGGTCGGCGCTTTCGGTGGGTTTCATGCCCGTCCCTCTCACAGCCGGCGATGCCGATGCCACGCGATGGCCCCGATGTCATGCCATCACGGCTGGAAGCGCGTCAAGCAGCCGTGCACGACAGGCGCACCCCTCAACAGTAGGACGCGGGAGGCGCCCAGGGGCAGCGGTCGGCGGCGGTTGCCCGAATACGACCCAGCCATCCTCATCAGTACGGTATCCGCCGAACGGGTGAGTTTGGACCAGGCCCCCCGGTCGCCCGTCCGATGATCCGACAGGTCGGGGGCCCGCCACCAGCCTTGTACCGGCCTCGCATGGGCCCGGTACCGGCCGTGCGGCGCCGGGCGCCACCGCCGGGCGCGCCCGGCGCGCGCCCGCTCGTACGGCCGGACGCCACGCATCCGTTCCCCTTCGCTACTCCGCTTCGGCGTTGCCGTCCACCGGGAGCGCGGCCTCGCGCGCGGCGTCGGGGCCCTCCTCGAGCAGGACGGCGAATCCGGCGTCGTCGAGGATGGAGAGCTTCAACTGCACTGCCTTGTCGTACTTCGAGCCGGGGTTGTCGCCGACGACGACGAAGGAGGTCTTCTTCGAGACGGACCCGGTCACCTTGGCGCCGCGGCTCTGCAGGGCCTCCTTCGCGCCGTCCCGCGTGTGGCTCTGCAAAGTCCCGGTGACGACGACGGTCAGCCCCTCCAGCGGGCGCGGCCCCTCGTCCTCGCCGGAACCTTCCTCCTCCATCCGGACACCGGCCGCCCGCCACTTGCGCAGGATCTCCTGGTGCCAGTCGACGGCGAACCACTCCTTGAGGGAGGCTGCGATGATCGCGCCGACCCCGTCGGTGGCGGCCAGTTCCTCCTCGGTCGCCTGCTCGATCCGCTCGATGGAGCGGAACTCGCGGGCCAGCGCCTCCGCGGCGACCGGTCCGACGTGGCGGATCGACAGGCCGTTGATGATGCGGGCCAGGGGGCGGTCCTTGGCGGCGGCGATGTTCTCGAGCATCGACAGGGCGTTCTTCTTCGGCTCGCCCTTCTGGTTCGCGAAGACCGTGACGATCTTCTCCTCGCCCGTCTTCGGGTCCCGCTTGGGCAGCCCGCTGTCCGGGTCGAGCACGTACGCCTTGATGGGCAGGAGCTGCTCGATGGTGAGGTCGAAGAGGTCGCCCTCGTCCCGCAGCGGCGGCTCGGACGGCTCCAGCGGGTGGGTGAGCGCGGCCGCGGCGACCGCGCCGAAGTTCTCGATGTCCAGGCACTGACGGCCGCCGAGGTAGAAGAGCCGCTCGCGCAACTGGGCGGGACAGGTCTGCCCGTTGGGGCAGCGCAGGTCGATGTCGCCCTCCTTCATCGGCCGCAGCGCCGTCCCGCACTCGGGGCACTCGGCGGGCATGACGAACTCCCGCTCGCTGCCGTCCCGCAGGTCGACCACCGGCCCGAGGATCTCGGGGATGACGTCGCCGGCCTTGCGCAGCACGACCGTGTCCCCGATGAGCACGCCCTTGGCCTTGACGACCTCCTGGTTGTGCAGGGTCGCGAACTCGACCTCGGAGCCCGCCACCGTCACCGGCTCCACCTGGGCGTACGGGGTCACGCGCCCGGTGCGGCCCACGCCGACCTTGATGTCGATCAGCTTGGAGTTGACCTCCTCGGGCGCGTACTTCCAGGCGATGGCCCAGCGCGGGGCGCGCGCGGTGGAACCGAGCCGGCCCTGGAGGGAGATCTCGTCGAGCTTGACGACGACGCCGTCGATCTCGTGCTCCACCGAGTGGCGGTTCTCGCCGAAGTACGCGATGAACTCCCGGACCTCGGCGAGCGTGGAGACCACCTTGTTGTGCTGGGCGGTGGGCAGGCCCCACTCGTGGAGCAGCTCGTAGGCCTGCGACTGGCAGTCGATCTCGAAGCCCTCGCGGGCGCCGATGCCGTGCACGACCATGTGCAGCGGGCGGCTCGCGGTGACCTTCGGGTCCTTCTGGCGCAGTGAACCGGCGGCCGCGTTGCGCGGGTTGGCGAAGGGCTTGCCCTCGGCTTCGACGAGCCGGGCGTTGAGCTCCTCGAACTTCTCCATCGGGAAGTAGACCTCGCCGCGGATCTCGACCAGGGCGGGGATGCGGTCGCCCTTCAGCCGGTCGGGGATGTCGGCGATGGTGCGGACGTTGGGCGTGATGTCCTCGCCCGTGCGGCCGTCGCCGCGGGTGGCGGCGCGGGTCAGGCGGCCGTTCTCGTAGGTGAGGTTGACGGCGAGGCCGTCCACCTTCAGCTCGCACAGGTAGTGGTAGTCGGAGGTGTTGGCGTCCCGGGCCACGCGCTCGGCCCAGGCCGCCAGTTCCTCGTCGTCGAAGGCGTTGTCGAGGGAGAGCATCCGCTCGCGGTGCTCCACGGAGGCGAAGTCCGTCTCGTACGCCCCGGCCACCTTCTGGGTGGGCGAATCGGGCGTGCGCAGCTCCGGGTACTGCTCCTCCAGCGCTTCCAGCGAGCGCAGCAGCTTGTCGAACTCGGCGTCGCTGACGACCGGCTGGTCGTTCACGTAGTACCGGAAGCGGTGCTCCTCGACCTGCTCGGCGATCAGCGCGTGCTGCTCGCGCAGTGCCGCCGGTACGGCCGATTCGCTGCCCTGCTTCTGTTCGGCTGCCATGCCGTGTCCTCCCGTGACCCGTCTCGATCCATCACTCAGGGTTGTCGGCGAGCGACCTCGCCGCCCTGACGCAGTGCGCCTGAACCGCCCGTGCGTAGGCGGGCGAAGCACCCGCCAGGCCGCACGTCGGGGTGACCACGACGGACTCCGCCAGAGTCCCCGGGGACAGCCCCAGCCTGCGCCAGAGCTTCCTGACACCCATGACGCTACCGCCCGGGTCTGACAACGGGCCGTCGGTCCCGGGCACCACTCCGGCGAAGAGTTTGGTACCCGCTTCGACGGCTTCCCCGATGGCGTCATCCTCGCGCTCGGTGAGCAAGGAGAAATCGAACGACACGCCCGAGACCCCGGCGCGTCGCAGCAGTGCGAAGGGCACTTCGGGGGCGCAGGAGTGGACGATGACCTCTCCGTCGTGGACGGCGAACAGCTCGCGCAGGGTCCCTTCGACGACCTGCCGGTCGACGGCGCGGTACGTGCGGTAGCCGCTGGCGGAGCGCACCCGGCCCAGCAGTACGGCCGTCAGCGAGGGCTCGTCGTACTGGAGGACGATCTCGGCGCCGGGGATCCGCTTGCGCACGTCGGCCAGGTGCTCGCGCACGCCCTCGGCGAGGGAGCCGGCGAGGTCCCGGCAGGCGCCCGGGTCCTGGAGCATGGCCTCGCCGCCGTGCAGTTCCAGGGCGGAGGCCAGCGTCCACGGCCCGACGGCCTGGACCTTGAGCCGGCCCTCGTACCCCTGGGTGAACTCCTCCAGGGCGTCCAGGTCCTCGCCGAGCCAGGAGCGGGCCCGCTTGCTGTCGCGGCCGGGGCGGTCGCTGATCCGCCAGCCGCTGGGCTCGACGTGCGCGTACATGTCCACGAGCAGCCCGAGGGAACGGCCGAGCATGTCCGCGCCGGGGCCGCGGGCGGGCAGCTCGGCGAGGTACGGGAACTCCTCGAAGGAGCCGGTGACCGTCTTGGCGGCTTCGCGGGCGTCGCCGCCGGGGAGCGAGCCGACCCCGGTGGCCCCGCCGGTGGGGCCCGTGCTCATCGTCCGGGCCTGACGGTGAGATCGCTGACCACGGCGTCGCGGGGCAGGTCGACGGCCATCACGATGGTGGTCGCGACGGACTCGGCGTCGATCCAGTCGGCGGCGTCGTAGGACTCGCCCTCCTGGGAACGGACCTTCATCTGCATCGGCGTGGCGGTGCGGCCGGGGTAGACGGAGGTAACGCGGATGCCGTTCTCCTTCTCCTCCGCCCGGAGCGAGTCGGCGAGGGCCTTGAGCCCGTGCTTGGAGGCGGCGTACGCGCTCCAGTCGGCGTGGGCGGCGAGCCCGGCGCCGGAGTTCACGAAGACGACGGTGGCGTGGGAGGCGCGCAGGGTGGGCAGCAGGAGCCGGGTGACCTCGGCGGGGGCGATCAGGTTGACGTTGAGCTGCTGGTGCCAGGTCTTGGGGCGCAGCTCCCCCACCGGGCCGAGGTCCACGACGCCGGCGATGTGCAGGAGCGAGTCGATCCGCTCCGGGATCGCCTGCTTGGAGAAGGCCCACGACAGCCGGTCGGGGTCGGCGAGGTCCCCGACGAGCGCGCTGGACCCGGGGTACCGGTCGGTGAGCTGCCGGGCACGGGCGGCGTCGCGGGCAAGAAGGACGAGCTGGTCGCCACGGGCGTGCAGCCGGTCCGCAACGGCTTTGCCGATGCCGGATCCGGCACCGGTGATCAGGTGAGTAGCCATGCCGCCATGCTCGCACCCCGGCCCGTCCCTCCACCCCACGGCCTCGAACGCCGACGGGGATGGCAGGAACATCCAGCAGGAACGACGGCCCGGCCGCGTCAGAGGGTCGAGGTGTGGGCCCGGATGATCGCCTCGCGCGCCTCTGCCGCATGGGTGGCCGGGAGCGGCGGGGCCAGGCCCCGGCCGACCAGGGCCTGGGGAGCGGCGGCGCGGACCGCTGCGCGGACGTCGCGGCGGGCTCCGGCCCAGCGGGCCAGGGCGGCGTCACGTACCTCCGCCAGGGCCGCCACCCGGTCCGGCTCCCGCACGTCCAGCACCGGAGCCCGCCGCACGTGCTCCGCCCAGCGGTCCTCCCAGAACTCCACGGTCCACCCCGGCCACCGCTCGCCCACCTCCGCCAGCCCCGGCTGGCGGGTGGTGTGCCACCACCCCACGCGCCGCAGCCGCGGGTCCACGTGGACCCCGCCCTCGCAGGCCCCCGAGTACCCCGCGCGCGCCGGCTCCCCCGCCAGCCGCTCCAGCAGGGCCGGGCCCTCGTCCACGGGGTGGTCGCCGAGCATCGCCAGCACGTGGCAGCGCCCGCCCACCGTGACGACCAGCACCGACGGGTCGGGCTCGGCGAGCTCCGGATCGCCCGGCTCCAGCACCGGGCTGTCGGTCGCCCTGCTCCGGTACGTGCAGGGCTCCGCGCCGACGTATGCGCGCAGGCCGCGCTGGCCGTCGTACAGCCATCGCACCCGCCAGCCGGGCCAGGCGAGCCGCAGCAGCTCGCATGCCGCCGCCCGGGTGCGCGTGGAGGCGAAGACGCCTTCCCAGGCGAACACCAGCAGGACCTTCGCGTCCACGTCGACCAGGGCGCCCGCTTCACACACCTCGTCGTCGTACCAAGGGCCGGCCGCTTCTCCATGGGCCTCGGCGAACGGGACGAACGCCCGCGGCCCGGCGAGGAGGTCGAGGTCCAGGCCGACGGCACCGAAGGAGGACTCGTAGCGTCGGCGGCCGATGAGGAAGGTGGCCCGGTCCGCCATGGTCAGAGGCCCGCGGCTTCGCGGAGGGTTGCGGCGGTTTTCGAGGCGTCGTAGTCCGTGGGGACGCCGTCGACGAGGATGATGTCGCCCGCGATGTGGTCGGCGCGGAGCGGGATCAGGGCCTGGTAGGGCTCCGAGGCGTACCAGCCGCGGGCGCTGTCCAGGTCGGGGAAGCCGATCAGCACGATCGTGCCGGGCCAGGTGCCCTCCATGACCTCCACCTGGCGGCCGTGGACGAGGAAGCGGCCCTCGAAGGGGTCCATGGTGGCCTGGATCTCCTCGATGTAGCGGAGGATGTCCTCGTTCATGGTCTCGGGGCGTATGTGGCCGATGGCGTAAGCGGTCATCTCGGGCCTCTTCTTCCTTGCGGGATCGGCTTGTTGGGACGATCCTGCCCGCCGGTGGCCCCGGAAGCGATTACTTCCGGGGTCATCGGCGCGGGCGAGGCGGCCGGCGAGTCGGTCGGCCCGGCGGGTCAGCCCGCGAGGTAGGCGCGCAGGACGGTCACCTCCGAGGTGTTGCCCGAGCGGTCGGTGACGGTGCCGCGCAGGGAGACCGTGCCGCCCTTCTCGGGGGTGCGGACCTCGACCCTGCCGTGCCGGACGTGGAGGGGGCTCCAGGTGCGGCCCTCGTCGTAGGAGACCTGGACCCGCGGGGCGGACCGGTCGGTGGCCGCCGGGCCCTGGACGGTGACCGGGAAGTTCTCCGTGCGGCCCGCGGGCAGGGTGCCGTCCAGGGCCGGGCGGGCGTCGAAGCGGACCGCCGACACCGGGAGCGCGGTCGGTTCGGCCGTCTGCTTCGAGCGGAACCGCCAGGTGGCCGTGGTTTCGGAGGAGGTGGCGGAGAGTTCCGGGCTCAGGCGGGTGGTCGTGGTGAGCTCGTAGGAGGCCTCGCCCGGTGGGACCGGGAAGGGCGCGCTCGACTCCAGCGGGGCCTCGCTGCGGCCGACCTCCACGCCGTCCCGGCGCAGGACGGTGGAGCCGGTGGCGTCGTAGAACCCGCCCGCGTGGTTCGCGCCGTCGGCCAGGAGCGGGACGGAGCCGCTGATCGAGTCGCCTTCGCGCAGCACCCCGTGGAGGTCGTCCACCTTGGGTCCGAAGACCGCCGCGTTGAAGCGCTCGTGGTAGGTGCGGCCGCCCTTGAAGGTGCGCGCGCTCTGCGCCTCGTACATCGTCTCGTCGTGCGGGACGCCGTCGTCGTCGTAGCCGGAGCCCTGGGTGAAGAAGAGGTCCCACGTGGCCCCGTCGAGGGTGGACACGTAGAGCGTGGCCGTGGCCGGCAGGGGCCGCCGGCTGGATGCCGTGGTGCCGGAGCGGCTTCCCGGGATGGTGCCCATGGCCACGGCCGCGCCCCTCTTGCCCGGGACGGAGGCGCCCTGGCCGACCACGAGGGCCGCCAGGTCCCGGCGCCCCAGGTGCCGGGTGTAGCCGGTGGCGAGGCCTCGTACGGGGCCGCCGAGGACCGCGTGGTACTCCGCCGAGGCGCCGTCGTCCCAGTGCACGTCCCACTGCTGGCTGAGGGTGCCGGCCTCCGGCTGCGGACCCAGCTGGCGGGTGCGCAGTCCGGTGAGCGAGTTGAGCCACAGACCGTAGTGGTACTGGGCGTCGCCCTCGCGCAGGGTGTAGGTGGGCATCGTGAACCCGACCTGCGCCGTCTTGGAGGGCACGGTGATCTCCACCGGGCGGGTGGTGCGCGCGTCGAGGGTGACCGTGGTGTCCGCGGTGATCTCCAGCTGCGGCTGGACGATCCAGTCGGTGCCCTGCGTGAGGTCGAGCGGGTCGACGACGAGGGTCGCGTCGAGCAGGTACCCGCCCTTGGGGACGCGCAGGGTGACGGTGCCGGACGGGTCGTGGGGCTCGAAGCGGCGGGTGGCCGCGGCGCCGCGGACGCCCTGCACGGTCGTGGTGTGGTGCTCGGCGGGCCGGCCGTCCCGGCCGAGGTGGCGGAGCGTCAGGTCGTAGGACTCCAGCTCGCGTTCGGCGACGGCCGCCGTGCGCACCTGCCCGCCGGCGCCCGGGCCGCCGGTGACCGTGGCGGTGGCGTACGCGCTGTACGTGCCGTCCACCGAGCCGCCGAGGCGGGTGTCCACGGTCAGCGCCGTCTCGGCGGTGCCGCCCGCCGGGACGGTGAGCCGGCGGGCGCCGAGGGTGAAGAACCCCTCGGGCGCGGGCGCGCCGCCGGGGGCGCTGCCGGCGACGGCGAGGTCGAGCGTGACGGGTTCGCCGCCGAGGTTCCGGTAGGTGATCTTCCGGGACTGCGGGGCGTCGTCGGCGTGCGGCCAGCGCTGCGTGTCGAAGGTCAGCGGCCCCTCCAGGACGACGACGCTCCGGCCCGGCGCGCCGTCGACGGCGATCCGGCCGGTGCCCTGCTGGTAAGGGGTGTACGCGCCGCCCCTGGCGGAGCCGGTCAGTGCGCCCTTGAGCTCGGGGCCCTTCCAGTCCGGGTGCTGCTGCTTGAGCAGGGCGGCGGCCCCCGCGACGTGCGGGGTGGCCATGGAGGTGCCGGAGAGGGTCAGGTAGCCGGGCGGGTTCTGCCCGAACTCGCGGTCGAGCTCGCTGCCCGGGGCGGCGGCCGCGGTGATGTCGACTCCGGGTGCGGTGACGTCGGGCTTGACGCCGCCGCCGGGGAGCGGGCCGGTGCCGGAGAAGGGGGCGAGGGCGTCCGCGTCGTCGACGGCGCCCACGGTGAGGGCGGCGTTCGCGCTGCCCGGGGAGTCGATGGTGCCGGGACCGCGCCGGCCCCGGTTGCCCGCCGCGACGGCGAACAGCACGCCCTTCTCGGCGCTGATCCTGTCCACGGCCGCTTCGACGGGGTCGAGCTGCGGGGTGTCGGGGGCGCCGAGGCTGAGGTTGACGATGTCGGCGCCCTGGGCGACGGCCCATTCCATGCCGGCGAGGATCCCGGAGTCCCTGCCGGAGCCCCCGTCGTCGAGGACCTTGCCGTTCAGGAGCCTCGCGCCGGGCGCGACCCCCTTGAAGGCTCCGGCCGAGCGGGCGCCCGTTCCGGCGGCGATGGAGGCGACGTGCGTGCCGTGGCCGACGCGGTCCACGGCGTCGGCGGACCGGGAGAAGTTCTGTTCGGCGACGACCTGGCCCACGAGGTCGGCATGGGTGGCGTCGATGCCGGTGTCGAGTACGGCGATCTTGACGCCGGCGCCGTCGTATCCGGCGGCCCAGGCCTTGTCCGCGCCGATCTGGCGGGTGCTCCCGTCCAGGGTGGCGGTGCGCACGGCGTCGAGCCAGACCGTGGCGATGCCGGGGGCGGCGGCGCGGCCGCCGGCGTCCCGGCGGGGGTCGGTGAGCGCCTCCCAGAGGGCCGCGGCGCCCCCGGGAGTCGCGCTGACGGCCTCGGCGTCGAGGGTGGGGTAGGAGCGGGTCACCTCGACCCCGTCGGCGGCCCGCAGCGCGGACCGGGCGGCGGTGAATGCGGCGGGGGCGCCGGCGAGGGCAGGGCCCTCGTAGCCGACGATCAGCTGGAGCCGGGCGGCGGGGCGGGGGGCCAGGTACTCGGGGCGGCTCAGTTCGGTGATGTCGAACAGGCGCGGGTCGAGCTTCCCGGCGCGGATCAGCGGCTGGGCGTCGTACGGCACGACGCTGGTGTGGCCGTTCTCGGTGCGCACCGAGAACGGGATGCGCGCGCGGCCCTCGGCGCGTTCGAGGGAGACGGGCCTGCCGTCGGCGGCGAGGACGACGCGGTCGCCGGTGACGAGGGTGATGCGGGTGGCCGGGGCCGGCGGGGCGGCGGATCTCGCGCCGGGCCCGGTGCCCAAGGAGCCGGGCCCGGTGGCTAAGGAGCCGGTCGCGGGCGCTGCGGCGGCCGGGGTGGTCAGCCCCGCCGCGAGCGCGAGGGCGGCGGCCGCCGCGACCGAGGCCGCCGCCCCCGCCCTGGAGTGGTGGTTGCGCACGTGGTTCCCCCTGAGAAGAAGAGTGCAGGGCCACGCAGTATGCCGACGTCCTGACGGAGCATCAATGGTGCGCAACTACAGGGGAGTTGGGCTGATAGACGCGTCGGTAGGCGATCGGGGAGATGCCGAGTGCGGAACGCATGTGCTGGCGCAGCGAGTTCGCGGAGCCGAAGCCGGAGCGGTGGGCGACCAGGTCGACGGGGAGGTCGCTGGATTCCAGCAACTGGCGGGCGACTTCCAGGCGTTGGCTGGTGAGCCACTGCACCGGGGTCATGCCGACCTCGTCGCGGAAGCGGCGGGTGAAGGTGCGCAGGCTCATCCGGGCGTGGGCGGCCAGCTCCGCCAGGGCGATCGGTTCGGTGAGGCGTTCCAGTGCCCAGGCCCGGGTGGCGGTGGTGGTGGCGACGGTGGGTTCGGGGACGGGACGGACGATGTACTGGGCCTGCCCGCCGTCGCGCCACGGCGGGACCACGCACAGCCGGGCGGCGAGGTTGGCGACGGCGCTGCCGTGGTCGGCGCGTACGAGGTAGAGCAGCAGGTCGATGCCTGCGGCGACCCCGGCCGAGGTGAGGATGTCGCCGTCGTCGACGAAGAGGACGTCCTCGTCGAGCGCGACCCGCGGGAAGGCCCGCCGGAACTCCGGCGCGTGGATCCAGTGGGTGGTGGCGGGCCTGCCGTCGAGCAGCCCGGCGGCGGCGAGCACCTCGGAACCGGTGCAGATCGACACGATGCGCGTGCCCGGGCGGATCCGGGCGAGGGCGTCGGCGAGGGCCTGCGGCAGCGGCTCCCCGCGCAGGAGCCCGGGCAGGGAGTGGGTGGGCGGGATGATCACGGTGTCGGCCGCCGCGAGGGCCTCGGGCCCGGCGCTGACGCCGATGGTGAATCCCGCGTCGGTCGCCACGGGCAGGCCGTCCGGGGTGCAGACGGTGACCTCGTACAGGAAGCTCCCGCCCTCTCCCCGGGCGTTCCCGAAGACCCGCGAGGGCATGCCGAGCTCGAACGGGGCGACGCCTTCGAGGGCGAGTACGGCTACACGGTGCATGGCCAGATTCTGTCACATGGTGGCCATTCGGCCACCACCACGCGGGTCGACGCGGGGCCAAGCTGGTGCCATCGGCCGGGGAAACCGGCAGGTCACTACGGATCAGGGAGACATTCATGCGCGCCATCGTCGTCAGCCAGTGGGGCGGACCCGAGGTACTGACCGAGACCGAGATCGAGCGGCCGGAGCCGGCCATCGGCGAGATCCTGGTACGGGTCCACGCGGCCGGGGTGAACCCGGTGGACTGGAAGACCCGGGCGTCCGGCGCCCTCATCCCCTGGGGGCCCGTCCCGGCAGTCGGCTGGGACGTGTCCGGCACGGTCGAGGCCGTCGGTGCCGGCGTGACGATGTTCCAGCCGGGCGACGAGGTCTTCGGCATGCCGCGCTTCCCCGTCCAGGCGGGCGGCTACGCCGAGTACGTCACGGCCCCGGCCAGGCACTTCACCCGCAAGCCCGCCGAGATCGACCACGTGCAGGCGGCGGCGCTCCCGCTGGCCGCGCTCACCGCCTGGCAGGCGCTGACCGACACCGCGGGCCTGCGGGCCGGGCAGCGGGTCCTGGTGCACGCGGCGGCCGGCGGCGTCGGGCACTTCGCCGTCCAGATCGCCAAGGCGCTCGGGGCGCACGTGATCGGCACCGCCAGCGCCGCCAAGCACGAGGTGCTCCGCTCGCTCGGGGCCGACGAGCTGATCGACTACCGCACCACCGCGTTCGAGGACGCGGTGACGGAGGAGGTCGACGTGGTGATCGACGCCATCGGCGGCGACTACGGGACGCGCTCGCTGAAGGTGCTGCGCCCCGGCGGGCACCTGATCACCCTGAACGGCCCCGACCAGGTCCCGGCCGCCGACACGGAGGGCTTCCACACCGGCTGGACCCTCGTCGAGCCGGACCACGCGGGCCTGAAGGCCATCGCGGCACTGGTCTCCGAGGGCAGCCTCCGCCCGGTCATCGACACGGTCCTGCCGCTGTCGCAGGCCGCGAAGGCCCACGAGATCGGCGAGCAGGGCCGGACCACCGGCAAGATCGTCCTGACGGTGGTCTGACTCGGACCCTAGACGCCCGCGGTCGCCCGGGTGGTCGCGGAGATCGTGGCGGAGCCGACCACGCGGGTGCCGTCGTAGAGGACGATCGCCTGGCCGGGGGCCACGCCGCGGACCGGCTCGGTGAAGCGGACGTGCAGTTCGCCCTCCACCAGCTCCGCGAAGACCTCGGTCTCGCCGCCGTGGGCGCGCAGCTGCGCGGTGTACGTACCCGGGGCGGCGGCGGTGGAGCCGCACCAGCGGGGGCGGATCGCGGTGAGGGCGGTGACGTCGAGCGCCTCCACCGGTCCCACCGTGACGGTGTTGTTCACCGGGGAGATGTCGAGGACGTAGCGCGGCTTGCCGTCGGGGGCCGGGTGGCCGATCCGCAGGCCCTTGCGCTGGCCGATGGTGAAACCGAAGGCGCCCTCGTGGGTGCCGACCTTCTCGCCGGTGGCCTCGTCGACGATGTCGCCCTCGGCCTTGCCGAGGCGGTTCGCCAGGAAGCCCTGGGTGTCGCCGTCGGCGATGAAGCAGATGTCGTGGCTGTCGGGCTTCTTCGCGACGGCCAGACCCCGCTCCTCGGCCTCGGCGCGAATCTCTTCCTTGGTGGTGAGGGTGTCGCCGAGCGGGAACAGCGCGTGGGCGAGCTGCTTCTCGTCGAGGACGCCGAGGACGTACGACTGGTCCTTGGCCATGTCGGAGGCGCGGTGCAGCTCGCGCGTGCCGTCCTCGTTCAGGACGACGGTGGCGTAGTGGCCGGTGCAGACGGCGTCGAAGCCGAGGGCCAGGGCCTTGTCGAGCAGCGCCGCGAACTTGATCTTCTCGTTGCAGCGCAGGCAGGGGTTCGGGGTGCGTCCGGCCTCGTACTCGGCGATGAAGTCCTCGACGACGTCCTCGCGGAAGCGTTCGGCGAGGTCCCAGACGTAGAACGGGATGCCGATGACGTCGGCGGCGCGGCGGGCGTCGCGGGAGTCCTCGATCGTGCAGCAGCCGCGGGCTCCGGTCCGGAAGGACTGCGGGTTCGCGGAGAGGGCGAGGTGGACGCCGGTCACGTCGTGCCCGGCTTCGACGGCGCGGGCGGCGGCGACGGCGGAGTCCACACCGCCGGACATGGCGGCCAGGACGCGGAGGGGGCGGGGGCTGCTCGGCAGGTTCTCAGTCATAGCACCGTCCAGGGTACGGGGGAACCGCGCGGGGTCACAGCGCGTTCTCGGTGGCAGGGGGTGGATCACCAATGGGGAGCAAGAGCGACAAGGGCGGTACGGGCAACAAGGGGCGGCCGGGCCGGACCCGCAGGGCGGTGCTGTTCGGCGGGCTCGGGGTGGTGACGGCCGCGGCGGTCGCCGGGCGCGACGAGCTCAGGCGGGCCTGGTGGCTGGTGCCGGGGGTGTCCAAGCCGCGCAAGGAGGGCGAGCTGGACCACGCGGGGGCCTCCTGGACGGCGGCCTCTCCGGCGAACTGGCGGCTGGCGGACCGGCCCGCCGACTACCGGGTGGACCGGATCGTGGTGCATGTCACCCAGGGCGGCTTCAAGTCCTCGGTGGACGCCTTCAAGAATCCGTTCCACCGGGCGTCGGCGCACTACATAGTCGGCCAGGACGGGCACATCGAGCAGATGGTGCGCGAGCTCGACGTCGCCTTCCACTCGGGCAGCCGCTCGATGAACGAGCGCAGCGTCGGCATCGAGCACGTCGGCTTCGTGGACCGGCCGCAGGACTTCACGGACGCGATGTACGGGGCTTCGGCGCGGCTCGCCGCGGACGTCTGCAGGCGGTACGGGATCCCCGCCGACCGCAAGCACTTCCTCGGTCACTCCGAGGTGCCCGGAGCCGACCACACGGACCCGGGCCGCCACTGGGACTGGGGCCGCTACCTCCGCATGGTCAACGAGGCCGGCGCCGCGGGCGCGGCCTGACCGGCAAGACGCCCCCTGGCCGAGTCAGCTGAGTCCCGCCGTGCGTGCGCGGGCCACGGCCGGGCCGATGGCGGCGGCGACCGCGTCCACGTCGGCCTGCGTGGAGGTGTGGCCGAGGGAGAAGCGCAGGGTTCCCCGGGCCAGGCGCGGGTCGGTGCCGGTGGCCAGCAGCACGTGGCTGGGCTGCGCCACGCCGGCCGTGCACGCGGAGCCGGTGGAGCACTCGATGCCCTGCGCGTCGAGCAGGAGCAGCAGGGAGTCCCCCTCGCAGCCGGGGAAGCTGAAGTGGGCGTTGGCGGGGAGCCTGCCGTCCGGGTCGCCGCCCAGGACCGCGTCGGGGACCTCGCGGAGCACGGCGGCGACGAGCCGGTCGCGCAGGGCGCCGATCTCGGTGGCGAACCGTTCGCGCCGCTCCGCGGCGAGTACGGCGGCCACCGCGAAGGCGGCGATGGCCGGGACGTCGAGGGTGCCGGAGCGCACGTGCCGCTCCTGGCCTCCGCCGTGCAGGACGGGTACGGGGGTCTGGTCGCGGCCGAGCAGCAGCGCGCCGATCCCGTACGGTCCGCCGACCTTGTGGCTGCTCACGGTCATGGCGGCGAGGCCGCTGTCGCCGAAGCGGACATCGAGCTGGCCGAAGGCCTGGACGGCGTCGGAGTGCAGCGGGATGCCGGACTCCCTTGCGACGGCGGCCAGTTCGGCGATCGGCATGACGGTGCCGATCTCGTTGTTGGCCCACATGACGGTGGCCAGCGCGATGTCCTCGGGGCTCCGCTCGATCGCCTCGCGGAAGGCCTCGGGGTGCACGCGCCCGTATCGGTCCACGGGCAGGTACTCGACCTGCGCGCCCTCGTGTTCGGCGAGCCAGTGCACGGCGTCGAGGACGGCGTGGTGCTCCACGGGGCTGGCGAGCACCCGGGTCCGGGCGGGGTCCTGGTCCCGCCGGGCCCAGTAGAGCCCCTTGACGGCGAGGTTGTCGGCCTCCGTGCCGCCGGCGGTGAAGACCACCTCGCTCGGACGGGCCCCGAGCGCGTCGGCGAGGGCCTCGCGGGCCTCCTCGACGGTGCGGCGGGCGCGGCGGCCGGCGGCGTGCAGGGAGGACGCGTTGCCCGTGACGCCGAACTGCGCGGTCATCGCCGCAGCGGCCTCCGGCAGCATCGGGGTGGTGGCGGCGTGGTCGAGGTAGGCCATGATCCCCCGATTCTACGAGCCCCCCGCACCCCCACTGCCCCGCCGGGGCCTCACAGCCCGCCGACGGACCCCCCGCCCGCGCGGCGACCTGCCCTTCCGTCCGGGCCCGGAGCGCTACGGCCGCGCCGCGCGCGGGGCCGGACCCGGCTGCGGGTGTGCCGCTGCGCGGGGCCAAGTCCCCTACCCGCCCTTCCACCGTTCCCCGGGCTCCGCCCGGACCCGCAAAGACCCTGGGGCTCCGCCCCAGACCCCGCGCCTCAAACGCCGGCGAGGCTGGATGTACCCAGCCCCTCCGGCGTTTGAGGAACGGGGGTCCGGGGCGGAGCCCCGGGGAACGGGCGAAGGGTGGGTAGGGGAACTCGCCCCGCAGGGCCGACCCGCCACCGCCGGACGGAGTTCGGCGCAGCGCGGCGAAGCCCGCGCAGCGGTGCGGGGAGCGCGTTAAGAGGGCGCCACTACGCGGGGGGCGCTCGCCAGCTGGCGGGACTGGGCCACCAGGCGGTCCGCCGAGTCCCAGACCTCCGCGTCCTCCTCCAGGAAGCCGCCCGCCAGGTTCCGCGTGGTGATCGACACCCGGAGCGGACCGGGCGCAGGGCGGTGGCGGATGTGGGTGGTGAGTTCGACCGTCGGGGTCCAGCCGAGCAGGCCGAGGTCGAAGGAGGTCGGCGGGAGCGCGTCCACCGCGAGGAGGAGGGAGAAGGGGTCGGCGTCGCGGCCGTCGGCGAGCTCGAACCAGGACCGCATCTCCCCCTTGCCCGAGGGCTGCCCGACGGCCCAGCCGGCCGTCGCCGGGTCCAGGCGCAGCCGGAGCCGGTCCACGATCGCGGAGCTGCCGGGGATCGGGGCCGGGCCCGCTTCGGGGCCGAGGCAGTCCTCGTAGGCGGGAATGACGGGCGGGAGGGCCGTGGTGTGGACGGAGTCCGGGAGCGCCGCGAGGTCCCCGTAGGAGGCCAGGACGCGGATCCGCTCGATCTCGGCGCCGTTCTCGTCGAACTGGAAGAGCGAGGCCTGCCCGGTGGAGAGCGTGCGGCCGACCCGTACGACCTCGGTGCGGATCACGGCGGGGCCGGGGACCGACGAGGTCAGGTAGTGCGCGGAGACCGTGAAGGGGTCCGGGTGCGGCAGGGCCGCCGACAGGGCGCGGCCGACGAGGGCCAGGAGGTAGCCGCCGTTGACGGCGGTGATGATCGTCCACCCGGCGGAGAGGTCCGCGTCGTACACACCGGGCTCGCCCGCACGGGCGGTGACGGTGGTGTCGCGGTCGAACTCGCTGTCGCCGATGGAGGCCTTGGCAGCTGCGTGTGACATGGAACGACCGTACACCCGGTCCCTACTAAGCGGTAGCTTTGCTTGGTGTGGCGGCCGCTACGGTGCCCCGCCCCCTACGGCTCCTCCGCCACCGACGAGCGGCGGTTCCACGCGAGGGGCGCCCGCAGGTGGTAGCGCATGGCCAGCAGCCGCAGGACGAAGGTGGTGACGATCGCCAGGGCCGTCGTGACGGCGTTCAGGTTGTCGAAGCTGATGAAGAGCGCCACCATCGAGGCGCCGACGAGGGCCGGCACGGCGTACATCTCGCGGTCGCGCAGCAGCGAGGGCACCTCGTTGACGAGGACGTCGCGCAGGACGCCACCGCCGACGGCCGTCGCCACGCCGAGCGCGGCGGAGGCGGTGAGGCCCAGACCGAACTCGTACGCCTTGGTCGTGCCCGTCACGCAGAACAGCCCGAGGCCGGCCGCGTCGAAGACGTTGATCGCGCGGTTGATGCGCTGGACCTCGGGGTGGAGGAAGAAGACGAGCGCGGCGGCGACCAGCGGTGTGACGAAGAACCCGAGATCGCTGAAGGCGGCGGCGGGGGTGGCGCCGATGACGATGTCGCGGAACAGGCCGCCGCCGAGGGCGGTGACGAGCGCGAGGACGACGATGCCGAAGACGTCGAAGTTCTTGCGTACGGCGAGCAGGGCGCCGGCCGTGGCGAAGACGAAGATGCCCGCGAGGTCCAGGCCGTGCTGGACTCCGGGCGGGAAGAGATCGTGGAGCACGGGCTCATTGTGCCGGTCGCCTGCGGCGTGCTCGAACATGTGTGGTGCGGCCGCGGCTCCGAGGGGGCGGCGGGCCCTGCCGGGCCGGGGCTGCACCCCGTGGGGCCGCGGAGCGTGGCCGGGTGCGGCGCCGTTCCCGGGGGCCGGCCCCCGGACCCCCGCTCCTCAAACGCCGGAGGGGCTGATCTTGCCCGGCGCCGCCGATTCGTCCCGGCGGCGCCCACGCTCCCCGGGCGGGGCCGATGACACCCGGGCGGGCCCGGAGCTCCCCCGGGCGGCTCCGGACCTGGCCGGCGCCGCCCGGGGTGCGGCCTCAGTCCGTCGGGGCGGCCACGGCGTCCGACGCGCCCGGCAGGGCCGGGTCGCCCGGGGCCTGGTCGGGGGCGTTCTCCGGGTGGTGGCAGGCCACCTGGTGGCCGGTCTTCAGCGCGATGAGCGGGGGCTCCTGCGTGGTGCAGACCTGGGTCGCCTTCCAGCACCGGGTGTGGAAGCGGCAGCCGGAGGGCGGGGAGATCGGCGAAGGGACGTCGCCCTTGAGCAGGATGCGGCCGCTCTTGACTCCGCGTCGGCGCGGGTCCGGCACCGGGACGGCCGACATCAGGGCCGTGGTGTACGGGTGCATAGGCGCCGTGTACAGGGACTTGTTGTCCGCGAGCTCGACGATCTTGCCCAGGTACATCACCGCGATGCGGTCCGAGACGTGCCGGATGACCGACAGGTCGTGGGCGATGATCACGTACGTGAGGCCGAGCTCCTGCTGGAGGTCGTCCAGCAGGTTGACCACCTGGGCCTGGATGGAGACGTCCAGGGCCGAGACCGGCTCGTCCGCCACGACGAGCTTCGGCTTCAGGGCCAGTGCGCGGGCGATGCCGATGCGCTGGCGCTGGCCGCCGGAGAACTCGTGCGGGTAGCGGTTGTAGTGCTCCGGGTTGAGGCCCACCAGGGAGAGGAGGCGCTGGACCTCCGCCTTGAGACCGCCCTCGGGCTCGACTCCCTGGAGCTTGAACGGGGCGCTGACGATGGTGCCCACCGTGTGCCGCGGGTTCAGCGATCCGTAGGGGTCCTGGAAGATCATCTGCACGTCGCGGCGCATCGGGCGCATGCCCGACACGCCCAGGTGCGTGATGTCCTTGCCCTCGAACTCGACCTTTCCGCCGGTCGGTTCGAGCAGCCGGGTGATCAGCCGGCCCATGGTCGACTTTCCGCAGCCGGACTCGCCGACGATGCCGAGGGTCTCACCGGGGTAGACCTCGAAGTCGATGCCGTCGACGGCCTTCACGGCCCCGACCTGGCGGCGCAGCAGCCCCTTGGAGATGGGGAAGTGCTTGACCAGTCCGGTCACCCTGAGCAGCGGCTCCGGGGAGTCCACCGCCTGGGCCGGGACTGTGACCGTGGCGGCCTTCTCGTTCTTGCTCATGTCGGTCACAGCTTCGGCGCAATCTCTTCGGTCCAGATCCGGTCCCGCTGCTCCGGGGAGAGGTGACAGGCGGCCCAGTGCCGGCCGGCGCCCTCCGCGGAGGTGTCGACGAGGGACAGCTCGGGCCGTACGGTCCGCGTGACATCGCCCTTGGGCAGGTCGGCGTACGGGCACCGGGGGTTGAAGGCGCAGCCGCTCGGGATGTTGATCAGGCTGGGCGGCGAGCCCTTGACCGGGATGAGGCGCTCGGTCTGCTCCCGGTCGATGCGGGGCATCGAGCCGAGCAGGCCCCAGGTGTACGGGTGGCGGGGCTCGTAGAACACCTTCTCCGCGCTGCCGCGCTCCACGCACCGGCCGCCGTACATCACGAGGAGGTCGTCGGCCATCTCGGCGACCACGCCGAGGTCGTGCGTGATCATGATGACCGCGGAGCCGAACTCCTTCTGCAGGTCCCGGATCAGGTCGAGGATCTGCGCCTGGACGGTGACGTCGAGGGCGGTGGTGGGCTCGTCCGCGATGAGCAGTTCGGGGTTGTTGACCAGCGCCATCGCGATCATCGCGCGCTGGCGCATGCCGCCGGAGAACTCGTGCGGGTAGCTGTCGACCCGCTTGTGCGGCTCGGGGATGCCCACGCGGTCGAGGAGCTCGACCGCCCGCTTGCGGGCGGCCTTCTTGTCGACCTTGTGGTGGACCCGGTAGGCCTCGGCGATCTGCTTGCCCACGGTGAAGTAGGGGTGCATCGCCGACAGCGGGTCCTGGAAGATCATCGCGATCTCCCGGCCGCGCAGCTTGCGGACCTCTTCCTCGGGGCTGGACAGCAGTTCCTTGCCGTCGAGCCAGATCTCGCCGGAGATCCGGGCCCGCTGGCGGCCGTACTGGCCGACGCGGTGCAGGCCCATGATGCCCAGCGAGGTCACCGACTTGCCGGAACCGGACTCGCCGACGATGCCGAGGGTCTTGCCCTTCTCCAGCGTGAAGGAGAGTCCGTCCACGGACTTGACCAGGCCGTCTTCCGTGGGGAAGTGGACCTTGAGGTCGCGTACGTCGAGGAACGCGGTGCCGGGTGCGCCGGAGGCGACGGGCTCGTTCAGTGCGCCCGTCACGGCGGGCGTCGTCGAATCGGTCATGACAGCCTCACTCGGGGGTCGATCACCGCGTACAAGAGGTCGACGACGAGGTTGGCCGCGACGACGAAGAAGGCGGAGATCAAGGTGATGCCGAGAATGACCGGCAGGTCGTGCTCGCTGATGGCGCGGACGGCGCTGTAGCCGAGGCCGTGCAGCGAGAAGGTGTACTCGGTGAGGACGGCGCCGCCCATCAGCGCGCCGAGGTCGAGACCCAGGACGGTCAGGATCGGCGTCATGGTCGAGCGCATCGCATGCTTGCCGATGACGACGGGTTCCGTCAGTCCCTTGGCGCGCGCGGTGCGGATGTAGTCCTCGTTGAGCACTTCGAGCATGGTCGCGCGGGTGAGTCGCGCGTACATCGCCGCGTAGAGGAAGGCGAGCGAGATCCACGGCAGGACCATGCCGTTGAACCAGGCTCCCGGATCCTCGGCGAAGGTCTTCTCCGGCCGTCCGAACCAGCCGAGCTGGTCGGAGAAGAGGGCGATGGCGAGCATGCCGGTGAAGTAGATGGGGAGGGAGACGCCGGCGAGGGCGAGGCCCATAGCCGAACGGTCCAGGACCGTACCGCGCTTGAGGGCGGAGATGACGCCGGCGGCGACACCGCCGATCACCCAGAGCACGACGGCACCGGCGGCGAGCGAGAGGGTGACGGGCAGCCAGTCGGTCAGCAGCGGCCACACCTCCTGCTCGGTCTTGAAGGAGTAGCCGAAGCAGGGCGCGGCGCATTGCGTGACGTCGTTGCCGTTGGCGTACGTACGACCCGCCACCAGCCCGACGACGAACTTGCCGAACTGGACGAGGATCGGGTCGTCGAGACCCATCTTCTGCCGGATGCCTTCGATGGCGGCGGGGTCGGACTGCTTGCCGACGAAGTACAGGGCCGGGTCCGTCCCGATCATCTTCGGGAAGAGGAAGAAGATTCCGAAGGTCACCAGCGAGATGACCAACAGCATGACGATGACGGCGAAGATCCGCCGGATGAGATATGCAAGCACTGCGCTCGGCCTGGCCGCGGCCCGGGGACGCCCTCTTCTGGAGAGCGCCCCCGAGCCGCCGCCGCGGCCATCACCTGCCCTTCGTGCCTAGCGGGTGTGGCACTGGAACTGAATCGGACGGTCGGTCTACTGGACGCCGAGCGAGGCGTAGTCGTAGCGGCCGTTGTACGCGTCGGAGGTGTAGACGTTGGTCAGACGGCTGCTGCGCCAAGAGATCGTCTTGTCGTAGACGAAGGGCAGGTAGACCGCGGCCTCGGAGACCTTCTGGTTCATCTGCTTGTAGATGTCGCCGGCCTTGGCCGGGTCGGTCTCCGCGATGGCGTCGTCGAACAGCTTGTTGATCGCCGGGTCGTTGAGCTCGGAGAAGTTGTTGTTGCCGCTCTGCAGGATGAAGCGGCCGTCGACCAGCGGCTGGGAGAAGCCCTGACCGGTCGGGAAGTCGGCGCCCCAGCCCATGATGATGATGCCGTAGCCCTTCTCCTTGACCACCTTCGGCGAACCGATGATGCCGGAGGTCTGGGCGCCGTCGAACTGGTCGACGTCGGCCTCGATGCCGACCTGCTTCAGGGCGTTCTGCAGGGAGACGGCCGTGGCGACCTCGACCGGCTTGTTGTTGCGGACCGCGATGGTGGTCTTGAAGCCGGTCTCCTTGCCACAGGCCTTCAGTGCGGCCTTGGCCTTCTCGACGTCGGGCTTGCCGTCGTTCGTCAGGACACCGTACGGGTCGTACTTGCCGTCAGCGCCCTTGATGCCCAGCGGCAGCATGTTGGGGGCGATGTCGCCACCGGCCTGCGGGCCGCCGCGGGCGGTCTGCAGGGACTTGTGGTCGGCCGCGTAGATGACGGCCTTGCGGCACTCGATGTTGTCGAACGGCGCGACGGTCTGCGGCATCACGGCGTACCGGATGAAGCCGGTCTGGCCGTTGTCCAGGTTGTCCTTGTGGTCCTTCAGCGCGGTGGCGCGGGCCGCCTGGCCGATGCCGGTCGCGTTGATGTCCAGGTCGAACTCGCCGTTCATCAGGCGCTTGTCCATGTCGTCCGCGTTCGCCATGAACGTGACCGAGATGGTGTCCGGGAGCGCCTTGCGGATGGTGTCCGACTCGGCCTTCCAGGCGGTGTTGCGCGAGAGCTTCATGCTCTTGTTGGGCTCGTACGAGTCGATCTTGTACGGGCCGTTGGAGAAGGGCTTGAGGCCGTACTTGGCCGCGGTGTCCTTGTCCTGCTTGACCGGGCTGGCGGCCGGCATGGCCAGCATCTGCTCGAAGTCGCCGTTGGGCGCGGGGAGCTTGAAGATGATGGTCTTCGCGTCCGGCGTCTCGATCGCCTTGAGGCCGAGCTTGTCCGGGCTGGTGTCCTTGTACGGACCCTGGTACTCGGTCTTCGGGTCGAGGACCTGCATCAGGTAGACCGGGCCGCCGGAGATGACGTCCTGGGCCCAGGTGCGCTCGATGCCGTACTTCACGTCCTGGGCGGTGACGGGGGTGCCGTCCTCCCAGGTCACGTTGTCCTTGAGGGTGTACTTGTAGGTCTTGCCGCCGTCGCTGATCTCCGCGTTGGCGGTGGCCAGGTCGGGGACGAGCTCGGTGCTCTTGGTGCCCGGCTCCGCCTTGAAGCTGACGAGCTGGCGGGCGTAGTACCGGGAGAAGTCCCACATGAAGCCGTAGTAACCGCGCTGCGGGTCCCAGGAGTCGGCTTCCTGGGTACCGACGAACTTCAGCTCGCCGCCCGCCTTGGTGGAAGCGTTGGCGACCTTGCCGATGGCGGCGTTGAAGCCGGCCGAGGCGGACGGCTTGTCCCCGTCCTTGGCCTTGCCGTCGTCTCCGCCACAGGCGGTCGCGGACAGCATCGTCGCGAGCACGACGGCCGTGCCGGCGACAAGCCTGCGCTTGGACATGCGATGGGTAGTCACGATGCTCGCAACCCTCCGTTGTGATTCCGGTTCGAAGCCGGGTTCCGGTGTGCCCTGCGGTTCTGACCTACGGGTGCCCTGCGGGATGACCTGCGGGGACGGCTAACGGGAGCCCTTCGGGTCGAGGGCGTCGCGGACGCCGTCGCCGAAGAGGTTGAAGGCCAGCACGGTGATGAAGATCGCCGTGCCGGGGAAGATCATGAAGAGCGGATCGTCCTCATAGGTCCGCACGGCCGTCGAGAGGGTCTCGCCCCAGGACGGTGTGGGCGGCTTGACGCCGACGCCCAGGAAGCTGAGCGCGGCCTCGGTCAGCACGTTGGTGGGGATCATCAGCGTCGCGTAGACGGTGATCGGCGCCACCAGGTTCGGCAGCAGCTCGCGGAAGAGGATGTACATCCGGCCCGCGCCCAGGCTCCGCGCGGCTTCGACGTACTCCCGTTCGCGCAGCGACAGGGTCTGTCCGCGGACGATGCGGCCGATGTAGGGCCAGCCGAAGAAGCCGATCACCAGGACCAGTACGGCGATCCGCAGACCGGATCCCTCGAAGCCCCAGAGCTTGGCGGGGACGACCGAGACCAGCGCGATGATGAAGAGCAGCTGCGGGAAGGCCAGCAGCAGGTCCATGACCCGGCTGATGGCCGCGTCGACCCAGCCGCCGAAGTAGCCGGCGACGATGCCGAAGAAGGTGCCCAGGGAGACCGCCACGAAGGCGGACAGGAAGGCGACCAGCAGGGAGATGCGGGCGCCGTAGATGATGCGGCTGAACACGTCGCGGCCGTTGACCGGCTCGACGCCCAGCAGGAAGTCGCCGCTGATGCCGCCGTAGTCACCGGCGGGCAGGCCCAGCAGCGGGTCCAGCAGGTCTTCGTGCAGCTCCTCCGGGGGGTGGCCGAACGCGCTGACGATCAGCGGCGCGAACAGTGCGACGAGGATCAGCAGGAGCACGACGAAACCGCCGGCCAGCGCGACCTTGTCGCGCTTGAGCCGCATCCAGGCGATGCGGCCGGGCGAGCGGCCTTCGATGGCCTTGGCGGGGACGTCGGCTACGGACACGGGTGCGGGTGTCTCCGCGCTCATGTCGTGCAGTGGTGCCGTCATCGTGGTGGGGACCCCTCTCGGCCGACGGGTGGGCCGGCCCATGCCCGCCGCTGTGGCGGCGTTGGTGCGGAGTGGCGCTCGGAGTGCGAGGTACGGATGCGTTGCTGCGGAACGGGCCGTGCTGGTGGTGCGCATGGTGCTGTGCGAAACAACAGGCGAAGTTCCCGTGACGGGATCGTCTTTGGAGGACTCACCCGCTCTTGGGTGGGGAGTCTTCATCGGGCGCTCGATCAGCCGCCAGACCCGCAGGTGAATGGATGCGCAACCGTGATCTGAGGGTCGAGTTCCCGTTATCCGGACTTCGCTGTCATCTCAGCGGAGCAAGACATCCTGTTCGGTACGGAATCGGACATGGCGCCCAACTCGGCGTACTACTGCGCCTATTGGGCGTACATCAGCGTCGAAATCAGGACAACGCAAAGGCCGCACGGAACGACTGTTCCGTGCGGCCTCGGGTGGCTGAATACCGATGTCTCAGTAGGCGGGCGCCTGTCCCTCGCGGTCATAGAAGGGCCTGGTTTGCGCCCGCAGCCACATCGCCACCGGATCGTGTTCGTCCGCGAGCGCGACCGTGCACACGGGCACTCCCTCGGGGACCGCGCCGACCGACTGGCGCATCATCTCGCGCACGGATTCCAGCGCGTGCGCGGAGGCGTCGTACAGGTCGAGCCCGACGGCGAGGTACGGGGACCCCAGCGCGGGCTGCACCCAGGCGCGGCGCAGCGAGCGGACGGCGGGCGTGCGGTGCGCGTGCTGCGTGAGCAGCCCGTAGAACTGCGGCAGCTCGATGGCGGGCTCGGACAGCCGCAGCGGGCCGGCCGGCATCCGGTCCAGCCCGGTGGCGATCCGGCGCAGGTCGGCCCAGGGAATGCCGACGCCGCCGCCCTGGGCGTGCGGGTTGAGCCACAGCCCCCAGCGGTCGGGGTAGAGGGCGCGGGCGATGTCCCGGCCGGTGACCACCTCGTACCCGCGGTTCCAGCCGCTGGCGGCCAGCTCCTGCGGGGAGGTCACGCAGGGCGCGTACCCGAGCCCTTCGACCTCCATGCCCCCGTACTGGGCCTCGGGGGAGCCGGGCTGCCCCTGCCAGAGGAGCATCCACAGCCGCCCCTCGGCCAGGGCGTGCAGGAGAGACTCGTAGCTCTCGTAGCGCCCCGGAGTCACCTGGCGCAGCATGTGCTCGACCTGCCCGACCGCGGCCGTGCCTGACGCACTCACCCGGTACCCCTCTTCGTCTGTTCGTCCGCCCGTCGTCCACGCGTGTCGGCCACCAGCTTAAGCGTCACTACGGCAGGTAGAAGGGGCGTACGCGCTCACGTATGTAGTCGACGACCGGGTCCTCGGCGGCGTCGAGCAGGATCAACTGCACCGGCCAGGGCGGTGGTACGCGGGTCAGGGCGCGGCCCAGCGCGTCCATCGGGGCGTTTCGCATGCCGGGCTCCCATCCCACCAGGTGGACCCCGACGTACAACTCCGGCGCGCCGCCCTCGACGCTGGCGAGGCAGCGGTGCGCGGACGCGACGACTCCGGTGGCGCGGAACTCCTCCGCAGCGGCGGCCAGGAACTCGACCGGGTCCTCCTGCCAGTCGGGCTCGTAGAGCCGGACCCGGCCGCCGGTGGCGGGGCCGTCGAGCGGGCTGCGGCCGGTGCGGCAGAGCTCCGCGACGGCCGGCGGGGGCAGGGGCACGCCGACGGCCCCCTCGGGGTTGACCGCGATGCCGAGCTGCGGGGGCAGGCCGCGGGCGAAGTCCACGGCGGGGGCGACGGCGAAGTCCATGGCGGGTCCGGCGCAGGCGCGGAACTGCTCCTCGGAGCTGTAGACGGGCACGTAGGCGGCGCCGTCGATGTCCATGGTGGGCAGGCTCAGACTGTTCACCCCGCCGGGCAGCGGGATCCACAGGTGGCTCCGCCCGAGGACCTCGAGGATCCGCCCCCCGGCGTCCGCCTGTCCGAGCGCCGCCCCGAGCACCTGCTCCAGCTCGTTACCCGGCCACATGTACGTCTCCGCTCGCTTGCCCTTGGTCTCGACCCGAGATTAACGGGCGCCTGCGACACCCCGGCCGGGGGCCGCCCCCCGCCCGCCATCCGCCGCCCGCTATCCGCTATCCGTCTCCGCCGTCCGCTAGCGGAAGCCGATCGACGTCAGCCGGGACGCCGCCGGCCGGTCCAGCAGGGTCACCGACGCGCAGCCGGCCGGCGGGCGGCCCGCCTCGGCCTCGCGCAGCAGCCGGGCCACCGCGCCCCGGTGCCGGGCGAAGGCGTACGCCGAGACGCCCCGGCCCCGCGCGGCCTGCCCGGCCCGGGCCTCCTCGGGTGTGGTGTCCAGCAGCACGAGGTGCAGCGCGCGGCCGCGCCGCCGGGCCGCCGAGGCCAGCCGCGCCCGTACCCAGCTCTGCGTACCGCAGTCGTGGACGACGGCCGGGGCCCCGGAGCGCAGGACCCGCCACAGGCCCCAGTAGTGCGCGATGCGGACCGCGGGCCGGTACACCGCGTAGGGCAGGGCGGCCGGCATCCGGCGCTCCCACCGCTCGCGGGCGTCCTGGGAATCGATGCCGCCGCCCTCCGCGGCCCGTTTGATCAGGGTGCTCTTGCCGCCGCCGGGCAGTCCGGAGACCACCACGACGTCCCCGGCGGCGAAGCGGAGCGCCCGCGGCCCCTCGGATCCGCGCAGGTCGCGTACGGCTCCGGGCTCCCCCGCCGCCGCGGCCGCCGCCGGATCCCGTACGACGGCGCGCTGCGTCGGCACCCCGGCCACCGCGTCCTCGACGGTGCCCGTGGTCGTCGCCGCCAGTACTCCGAATCTCCGCACAGTGATCGCCTCCCCCGATACGGGTCACGGGACCCGTTCCCCCTGAGTGTAAAGAGACGGTAATCCGGCGGCGCCGGTTCCGTTCCCGGTCCGCTCCGCTTGCGGACCCCCTCCCCCATTCGGCCGCACGTCGTGCAATGATGTGCGCCATCTGGACACCTAACTGCATACCGGCCGCTTGAATCCGCGCGGGAGAGTCCCGGCACGCCGCAAGGCGGTGCCCGGGCGCCGAAGGAGCAAGTACCTCCCTTGAATCTCTCAGGCCCCGTACCGCGTGGATGAGGCAGATCTGAAAAGCGAGCCGCGCCACCGCCCGTGAGGGCTCCGGCGACGGTTCCACCCAAGGTGCAAGTCGATGGCCTTCCCCTTGAAGCGGGGAACTCTCGGCGAACCTCTCAGGTTCCGATGACAGATGGGGAGGAACTCCTCCTCGTCATGTCATGCCCTGGGACCCGGGAGCCACACCCATGAGCACTGCCCCCCGCCTGACCGCCCTCGATGCGCTGCACCGTTCCCTCGGTGCGACCATGACCGATTTCGCGGGCTGGGACATGCCCCTGCGGTACGGCAGCGAGCGCGACGAGCACAACGCCGTCCGCACCAAGGCCGGTCTGTTCGACCTCTCCCACATGGGCGAGATCACCCTGACGGGCCCCGAGGCCGTCAAGGTCCTGGACTACGCCCTGGTCGGCAACATCTCCACCGTCGGCGTCGGCCGCGCCCGCTACACGCACATCTGCCAGGAAGACGGCGGCATCGTCGACGACCTGATCGTCTACCGCCTGGGCGAGACCGAGTACATGGTCGTCGCGAACGCCTCCAACGCCCAGGTCGTCCTGGACGCGATCACCGAGCGCGCCGCCGGCTTCGACGCCGAGGTCCGCGACGACCGCGACGCGTACGCGCTGCTCGCGGTGCAGGGTCCGGAGTCCCCCGGCATCCTCGCCTCCCTCACCGACGCCGACCTGGACGGGCTGAAGTACTACGCCGGCCTGCCCGGCACGGTCGCCGGGGTGCCCGCGCTGATCGCGCGTACCGGCTACACCGGCGAGGACGGCTTCGAGCTGTTCGTCGCCCCCGAGCACGCCGTGGAGCTGTGGCAGGCGCTGACCAAGGCGGGCGAGGGCGTCGGCCTGGTCCCGGCCGGTCTGTCCTGCCGCGACACCCTGCGCCTGGAAGCGGGCATGCCGCTGTACGGGCACGAGCTGACCACCTCCCTCACCCCGTTCGACGCGGGTCTGGGCCGGGTCGTGAAGTTCGAGAAGGAGGGCGACTTCGTCGGCCGCGCCGCCCTGGAGGCCGCCGCCGAGCGCGCCGCCTCCAACCCGCCGCGCAAGCTGGTCGGCCTGATCGCCGAGGGCCGCCGCGTTCCGCGTGCGGGCTTCTCCGTGACCTTCGACGGCCAGGTCGTCGGCGAGGTCACCTCGGGCGCCCCGTCCCCGACGCTGGGCAAGCCGATCGCGATGGCCTATGTCGACGCGGCGCACGCCGCGCCCGGCACCTCCGGCGTCGGCGTGGACATTCGCGGTACGCATGAGGCGTACGAGGTCGTGGCACTGCCGTTCTACAAGCGGCAGAAGTAATCCTCGTACAGCTCGTACCCGCACGTCGGCGCCCCGCGCCGCCCTCGCACGACCACCGTTCGTATCCACTCCCCCGCATCCAGGAGAATCAGGCCATGAGCAACCCCCAGCAGCTGCGTTACAGCAAGGAGCACGAGTGGCTGTCGGTCGCCGAGGACGGCGTCTCGACGGTCGGCATCACGGAGTTCGCGGCCAACGCGCTCGGTGACGTCGTCTACGCCCAGCTTCCCGAGGTGGGTGACACGGTGACCGCGGGCGAGACCTGCGGCGAGCTGGAGTCGACCAAGTCGGTCAGCGACCTGTACTCCCCCGTCACCGGCGAGATCGTCGAGTTCAACCAGGACGTCATCGACGACCCGTCGCTGGTGAACTCGGCTCCGTTCGAGGGTGGCTGGCTCTTCAAGGTGCGCGTCACGGAGGAGCCGGCCGACCTGCTCTCCGTCGACGAGTACGCCAAGCTCACCGCCGGCAACTGACCCAGGGAACCCTGATGTCTGTACTGAACACGCCCCTCCACGAGCTCGACCCGGACGTCGCCGCCGCCGTCGACGCCGAACTCGTGCGCCAGCAGTCCACCCTGGAAATGATCGCGTCGGAGAACTTCGCTCCGGTCGCCGTCATGGAGGCCCAGGGCTCGGTCCTGACCAACAAGTACGCCGAGGGCTACCCCGGCCGCCGCTACTACGGCGGCTGTGAGCACGTCGACGTGGTCGAGCAGATCGCGATCGACCGCATCAAGGCGCTCTTCGGCGCCGAGGCCGCGAACGTGCAGCCCCACTCGGGCGCGCAGGCCAACGCGGCCGCGATGTTCGCGCTGATCAAGCCGGGCGACACGATCATGGGCCTGAACCTGGCCCACGGCGGTCACCTGACCCACGGCATGAAGATCAACTTCTCCGGCAAGCTCTACAACGTGGTCCCGTACCACGTCGACGAGACCGGTGAGGTCGACATGGCCGAGGTCGAGCGCCTCGCCAAGGAGACCAAGCCGCAGCTGATCGTCGCGGGCTGGTCCGCCTACCCGCGCCAGCTCGACTTCGCCGCCTTCCGCCGCATCGCGGACGAGGTCGGCGCGTTCCTGATGGTCGACATGGCGCACTTCGCGGGCCTGGTCGCCGCGGGTCTGCACCCGAACCCGGTGCCGCACGCCCACGTCGTCACCACCACCACGCACAAGACCCTCGGCGGTCCGCGCGGCGGTGTCATCCTGTCGACGCAGGAGCTGGCCAAGAAGATCAACTCCGCGGTCTTCCCGGGTCAGCAGGGCGGCCCGCTGGAGCACGTGATCGCGGCCAAGGCCGTCTCCTTCAAGGTCGCGGCCTCGCCCGAGTTCAAGGAGCGCCAGGAGCGCACCCTGGAGGGCGCGAAGATCCTCGCCGCCCGTCTGGTCCAGGACGACGTCAAGGCCGTGGGCGTGGACGTCCTCACCGGCGGCACCGACGTGCACCTGGTCCTGGTCGACCTGCGCAACTCCGAGCTGGACGGCCAGCAGGCCGAGGACCGCCTCCACGAGGTCGGCATCACGGTCAACCGCAACGCCATCCCGAACGACCCGCGGCCGCCGATGGTCACCTCGGGTCTGCGGATCGGTACGCCGGCGCTGGCCACCCGCGGTTTCGACGCCGAGGCCTTCACCGAGGTCGCCGAGATCATCGCGCAGGCGCTGAAGCCGGCGTACGACGCCGAGGACCTCAAGGCGCGCGTCTCCGCGCTCGCCGCGAAGTTCCCGCTGTACCCGACGCTCTAGGCACCGGCTTGAGGGGGCCCGGTCTTGTTGTGCACAGGGCCGGGCCCCTTTCATGACCAAAGCCCCAGGCGGATGCGACCTATTGCCGCTGATTCTTCCAATAAATGGCAAATAGGCTCCGAATAAAGGATCGACGCAGACCCCCTGGCAGGACGGACAGCACACCTCATGGACATGAGCGCAGCGAACAAGAAGGGACTCAGTCTCTTCGCCCTGATCATGATCGGGCTCGGCTCGATCTTCGGATCGGGCTGGCTCTTCGGGGCGGGCCAGGCGGCCGCCGTCGCAGGGCCCGCGGCGATCATCGCCTGGGTCATCGGTGCCGTCTTCATCGGCATGATCGCCATGTCCTACGCGGAGGTGGGCGCCGCCTACCCGCTGCCCGGCTCGATGGCCCGCTTCGGCACCATCTCGCACGGGCCGGTGCTGGGCTTCATCACCGGCTGGGCGGTCTGGATCGCCATCGCGGCCCTGATCCCGATCGAGTCCATCGCCGGTACGCAGTACATGTCCTCCTGGAACTTCGGCTGGGCCAAGGGCCTGGTCGAGAACGGCGGCCTGACGACCTCCGGCATGGCGATGGCGCTGTTCCTGACCGTGGCGCTGTGGCTGGCCTGCTACTGGTCGGTCGCGCTGCTCGCCAAGGCGAACAACCTCCTCACCCTGGTGAAGTTCGCCATCCCGGTGCTCGCCGTGATCGCCCTGATCGCCTCCGGCTTCCACACCGGCAACTTCACCGACCACGGCGGCTTCGCGCCCAACGGCTGGTCGGCGGTCATGACCGCCGTCACCACCTCCGGCGTGGTCTTCGCCTTCAACGGCTTCCAGGCCGTCGTCAACCTCGGCGGCGCCGCCAAGAACCCCGGCCGCGCCATTCCGCTGGCCCTGGTCGGCGCGCTCTCCCTCGGCCTGGTCATCTACCTGGCCCTGCAGATCGCCTTCATCGGCGGTGTCCCGCCGGAGAAGCTGGCCGAGGCCGGCGGCTGGAGCGGCATCAACTTCTCCTCGCCGTTCGCCGACCTCGCCAAGATGCTGATGCTGCACTGGGTCGTCACGATGCTCCAGTTCGGTGCCTTCATCTCCCCGTCCGGCGCGAACATCGGCAACGTCGCCTCGGCCTCGTACATGGCGCAGAACCTCGCGGACACCGGCTTCTTCCCGAAGAAGATCCGCGAGGTCCACCCGAAGTACGGCACCGCGCGTCCCGCGATGTGGCTGAACCTCGGCTTCTCGATCCTGCTACTGGTCACCGTCGGCCACAGCTGGGAGGCCCTGGCCAGCGTGGTCTCCGCCGCGATGGTGGTCTCGTACCTCATCGGCCCGATCGCGGTCGGCGTCTTCCGCAAGACCAAGCCCGAGCTGCCCCGTCCCTTCCGCCTGCCGGCGGCCCGGATCCTGTGCCCGATCACCTTCGCCTTCGCCGCCTGCGCCCTGTACTGGTCCAAGTGGCCCGACACCGGCAAGGTGGTGCTCCTCACCCTGGTCGCCGCCCCGATCGCGGCCGTCGTGCTCAAGCGCAAGGGCGAGAAGAACCTGGCCAAGCAGTTCGCCCCGGCCTGGTGGATGATCGCCTTCCTGCTGTGGCTCGGCACCCTGTCGGCGCTCGGCAGCAAGGAATTCGGCGGCCACGGGGTCATCCCGGGCGGCGTGGACATCGCCCTCGTGGGCCTCTCGGCCCTGGGCTTCTACTTCTGGGCCGTACGGTCCGGGGTCAAGGCCCACTACGCGGGCCTGCCGGGCCCGGACCCGGTCCTGGACGCCCCCGGGGCCGACACCCCCGCCGCCGAGCAGTCCGACGCACCGGAGCGCGAACTGAGCCACGCCTGAGCGTCCCCCTCCCGACCCGTCCGGCGGCCGAGCTGTTCACCTCACCGCGTTAAGCTCGGCTGCCGGACAAAATCCGCAGATCACCCCGATCAACCCCTCCTGCCCACGCTTCCCACCCACGAGCAGACATAGGAGTCCGCAACCGTGGCCATCTCCGTCTTCGATCTCTTCTCGATCGGCATCGGTCCCTCTTCCTCCCACACCGTCGGACCGATGCGCGCCGCGCGCATGTTCGTGACCCGGCTCAAGAAGGACGGCGTCCTCGCCCAGACCGCCTCGGTCCGCGCCGAGCTCTTCGGCTCGCTCGGGGCCACCGGGCACGGCCACGGCACCCCCAAGGCGGTGCTGCTGGGCCTGGAGGGCCACTCGCCCCGCACCGTGAACGTGGAGACCGCCGACGCCGAGGTCGAGCGCATCCGCCAGACGGGCCGCCTGCGCCTGCTCGGCACTGAAATAGGCGATGGCCACGAGATCGACTTCGACGAGCCGAACCAGCTGATCCTGCACCGCCGGCGCTCGCTCCCGTACCACGCGAACGGCATGACGCTCTTCGCGTACGACGAGGCGGGCACCCCGCTGCTGGAGAAGACCTACTACTCGGTCGGCGGCGGGTTCGTCGTGGACGAGGACGCGGTCGGCGAGGACCGGATCAAGCTGGACGACACCCCGCTGAAGTACCCCTTCCGCAGCGGTGACGAGATGCTCCGTCTCGCGAACGAGACCGGCCTGTCGATCTCCTCGATGATGCTGGAGAACGAGAAGGCCTGGCGCACCGAGGACGAGATCCGCGAGGGTCTGCTGGAGATCTGGCGCGTCATGCAGGCCTGTGTCGCGCGCGGCATGTCCCGCGAGGGCATCCTCCCCGGCGGCCTGCGGGTCAAGCGCCGGGCCGCCTCCACGGCGCGCCAGCTGCGCACCGAGGGCGACCCGATGATGCACCGCAGCGAGTGGGCGACCATCTACGCGATGGCGGTCAACGAGGAGAACGCGGCCGGCGGCCGGGTCGTCACCGCCCCGACCAACGGTGCGGCGGGCGTCCTCCCGGCGGTCCTGCACTACTACATGAACTTCGTGCCGGGCGCCGACGAGGACGGCGTGGTCCGCTTCCTCCTCGCCGCGGGAGCGATCGGCATGCTCTTCAAGGAGAACGCCTCGATCTCCGGCGCCGAGGTCGGCTGCCAGGGCGAGGTCGGCTCGGCCTGCTCGATGGCGGCCGGCGCGCTGGCCGAGGTGCTGGGCGGCACCCCGGAGCAGGTCGAGAACGCGGCCGAGATCGGCATGGAGCACAACCTCGGTCTGACCTGCGACCCGGTCGGCGGCCTCGTGCAGATCCCCTGCATCGAGCGCAACGGCATGGCGGCGGTCAAGGCCGTCACCGCGGCCAAGATGGCGATGCGCGGCGACGGCAGCCACAAGGTCTCCCTCGACAAGGTCATCAAGACCATGAAGGAGACGGGCGCCGACATGAAGGTCAAGTACAAGGAGACCGCCCGCGGCGGCCTCGCGGTCAACGTCATCGAGTGCTGATCCGTACCCCCTGACCGACCTGACCGACCTGACCGATTCGGGCCCCGACGCTTGGCGTCGGGGCCTTCGTCGTTTCCCCTGCCGGACAGGTGGGTTACGCCAGTAACTTCGTTCGGGATTGGGGGGTATATGAGGTTTGACGGTGGGTTACTCATGCTTGAGGGGGAACAAGGCAGTCTGGGCTGGTTTCTTGATGATCACTTGCGCCAGGGTGAGGGCACGACGTCGCGTCCACACCCCCGACGGTCGGCCAACCGTCTTGGACCACAGCCGTTTTGCTTAACTGGAGGACTTGAAACATGGCAAGCACCCGCAGCATCCGCGTGATGGCGGCCGCCGCATCGCTCCCCCTCGCCTTCGCGCTCTTCTCGGGCGTCGCCCAGGCCGACAACGGGGCAGGTGCGGCCGGGACCGCGTCGAACGCGGCCCTCGCCGGCGTCCTCGGCAGCGGGGTCGGCGGCAGCAACACCGGCAACTCCTCCACCGCCCAGCAGGTCGCCTCGGGCTTCGGCGCCTCCAACCAGAACAACGGCGCCCAGGCCAACGGTTCGGGCTTCACCGCGATCGGCCAGTCCAACTCCCACGAGTCCTTCATCTACAACCCGCTCCCGTAGTTCCGGCCGGGGCCCCCGCCCCGGTCACGTCCTTCCGCCGAGCCCCGACCTCCCCCCGGAGGCCGGGGCTCGGTGCGTCGGGAGAAGTCGGGCCGAGCGGCCCGGCCGGACGGGACCTTTGGCCACGGGAAAGGGGCCCGGGGGTGGGCTAGCTTGCCGGAGTGGGCAAATGTGGCGCGTGCGCCGGCGAGTGCCCACCCCGAGAGAGAGGCGCCCGCATGACCGGCACCGAACACCGCGTCCTCCCGCTGCGCCTGGAGACCGCGCCCGCGGCCGTCCCGGTGCGGGGCGTCTTCGTGTACCGCACCAAGCGGCCCTACGAGATCTCCCTCGACTTCGAGGGTGCCGGCATGCACCTCGCCCGCTGGGTCTTCTCCCGGGAACTGCTGCTCGACGGCCAGGTCTGCGCCACCGGCGAGGGCGACATACAGGTGTGGCCCCGCTGGAAGGGCACCGAGCCGCGGGTCTTCTTCGCCTTCAGCAACGGCGAGCAGTCGTGCGTGGTGTCGGCCCGGGCCAAGGACGTACAGGCGCTGTGCCGCCGGATGACCGAGCTGGTGCCGCGCGGCCAGGAGCACCGGTACTACGACCTCGACGCCGAGCTGAGCGCCCTCCTGCCCAGCTGACCGGGGCGGATCCGGCGGCACCCCGCGGGACCCGGCAGACCGGGTGATCCCGGTGCAACCACGACCGTAGCGGGCGCGTCTTCACGGGTGACACCGTTCCCCGTCTCTCGGAATCGAGGGGACGCAATGAACCGTCCACGCCGCCGGCAGGCCACCGCACTGGGGTTGGGCGCACTGCTCACCGCCATGCTCGCCTTCGCCGCACCGGCTTCCGCCGCGGCCACCACGGCCGCATCCACCACCACGGCCACCCAGACTCCGCTCGTCGTCAATGCCCGCTGGGGCGGTCACTGCACGTACGACCGGGTGGTCATCGACCTTCAGGGGTACGTACCCGGGGTCACCGTCACCCCCGTCCCGAAGCTGGTCTACGACGGGTCCGGCAAGCCCGTCCCGCTGGCCGGGCGGTACTTCCTGGAGATCCGCCTGCACCCCGCCGCCGGACACGACGACGCGGGCAACAACGTCTACCGCGGGCCCAAGCTCCTCAAGATCTACCTGCCCAAGCTGAAGGGCATCGCCCTGACCGGCGACTACGAGGGGTACGTCACCTTCGGCGCCGCCTTCGACACCAAGCCCGCCTACACCTCCTTCAAGCTGCACGCTCCGGAGCGCTTCGTCCTGGACATCGCGCACCCGAACGTCTGCTGAACACCCACCGGCGGGAGGCCGGGCCGGGACCTACCGGCATCCCGCCGGACCGCTCGAGCAGGGCGGCCAGGTGCGTCCACACGAAGGCTCGCTCACCGAACTGCCCTTGGAGCATTGGGTGTTGGCAGTAGATTGACAGCCCCATCGAGCCTGTACGACCTGGAGGTCTGTATGGCTGATCAGCCCGTCAAGGCGCACTTCACCGAAGACGTCACCCTTCCCGACGGCCGAAGGATTCGCGTCAGCGCCTACCCCGACGGAAGCATCCGGTTCCGCGTGGATGGCCTTCCGTACGTCCTGACCGAGGCGTACCTGACCGGGGACCCGGAGAAGAACCAGGCGATCATGAAAATCTCGCCGGGGAAGCAGGGCAGCAATGCCTCGCACAACTATGTGGAGTGGCTGGAGTCCAAGAAGCAGAGCTAGACCGTCTCGGCGGAGGACGATCGATACGGCGTGCGACCGAACCCCGCGACGACGCGATGTCAGTCCTCCGCGGCCAGGCGCCGCACCTCGGCCAGCGCCTCGTTCACCGCCGCCGGGATGTCCGTCACCGGGAAGCGCGCGTGCCGCACCGTGCCGTCGCGGTCGACGACCAGCACGGTCCGCTTCAGCCGCAGCAGCTGTCCGGCACGAAAGGTCGGCAGGCGCAGGGCGGCGGCGAGGCGGAGGTCGACGTCGGAGAGGAGGGTGAAGGGGATGCCCTCCTGGCTCGCGAACACGCATTGTTCGTCGGGGCGTTGGGTGCTGACGCCGCGCACCTCCGCGCCCGCGGCGCGGAAGTCCTCGTAGGCGTCCCGGAAGAGCCGGTTCTCCAGCGTGCAGCCGACGGTGCCGGGGATCTGCGACCAGCCCTCCGGCAGGGGGCTGGGGCTCCCGGTCGCCGGATAGCAGAACAGGACGGTGGCCACGGCGTCGGCCACCGGGTCGACCGGCACGCCGTCCCGGTGACCGGACAGCCGCAGGCGCGGCAACTGCCGGCCGGTCAGGTCCGCGACGCGCCGCGCCTCCGCGCTCGCCTCGCCGGCGGTGCCGCTGAGAGAGCCGTCACCTAGGAGCCAGCGGTCGGCCCAGTCCTGCATCGACAGCAGGACCGGCAGCAGCCCCCGGCCGCTCTCGGTCAGCCGGTACTCGTGCCGCGTCGGCCGCTCCTGGTACGGGACCTTCTCCAGCACCCCCGTCTCCACCAGGTGCGCCAGGCGCTCGGCGAGCACCTTCCGGGAGATGCCCAGCTCCTCCTGGAGCGCGTCGAACCTGTGGTGCCCCCTGGCGGTCTCCCGGATCAGGAGCAGGCTCCACCAGTCGCCGACCACCGCCGCGGCCTGCGCGATCGCACAGGCGGCGTCCCGCTCGGGGATCGACCTCATCACCACGTCTCCACTTCTGCGCGCACGGCGGCCGTTCGTCGGAACCATCTTGCGCCATGAGGTCAGTTCCGGATAGAAACTCACCTGGAACAGGTTAGTTCCCAAAAGAGACTGACAAGACCCGGGGGTGGGCTCCGCATGAGCGGAACGCAAGCGATCCAAGAGCACGACCGACGCGAAGACGAACGGGAGACCTCGTCGCCGGGCGTCTTCTGGCGCTTCTGGGCCGCCGCCACGGTCAGCGGCGCGGGCACCGCCGTCACTTCCCTCGCCCTGCCGCTCGTCGCCCTCACCGTTCTGGACGCCACCGCCTTCCAGGTCGCCCTGCTCGCCGCCGCCGGGCAGGTCTCCTGGCTGCTGCTCAGCCTCCCGGCGGGCGTCCTCGCGCAGCGCGTGCCGCTGCGCCGGCTCCAGGTCACGCTCGACCTCGTACGGTTCGCGGCGCTCGGATCGCTGCCGCTCGCCTGGTGGATCGGCACGCTCACCTATCCGCACCTGGTGTTCGCGGCGCTCGTCACCGGCTCGGCGACCGTGCTGTTCGACATCGGCAACTCGACCTTCCTGCCCGCCGTCGTCCCGGCCCGGCAGCTGGCCGCCCGCAACAGCGTCATGTCGGGCACGCACGCCGTCACCGACACCGGCGGACCCTCCCTCGGCGGCGTCCTGATCGGTGTGACGGGCCCGGTCGGCGCGATCGTCGTGGACGCCGCCAGCTACCTGGCCTCCGCCGTGCTCCTGCGCACCCTCCCCGAGAGCCGCCCCGCGCCCCGCACCGGCGAGAGCGCGCTGCGGCTGATCCGCGCGGGATGGCGCTACGTCACCAAGCACCCGGTCATGCGCCCCTGCATGATCTGGGCGACCGCCGCCAACTTCCTCAACGCGGCCCTCGTCGCCCTCACCCCCCTCTACCTGGTCCGCGGAGCCGGCCTCGACTCCATGCAGCTCGGTCTCGTCCTTGCCATGGACGGGGTCGGCGCGCTCGCCGGCGCCGCCGTCGCGGTCCGCGTGACCACGCGCCTCGGCACCGCGCGGGGCATCATCCTGGCCGATCTGGCCGGCGGCGCGCTGCTCCTGCTCGCCCCGCTGACCACGTCGGCGGGGGACGCGTTCTGGTTCGCCCTGGGCAACGCCGGCTTCGCCTTCGGCACCGTCATCGGCTCGATCACCACCCGCACCTACCGGCAGACGCAGTCACCCCCGGAACTGCTGTCCCGCGTGATGGCCACGGTCCGCTTCGTCTCCTGGGGCGCGCTGCCGCTCGGCGCGCTCACCGCCGGTCTCCTCGCCACCCACTTCGGCGCCCGTACCGCGCTCTGGACCGTCTGCGCCGCCGCCCTCCTGCCCCCGCTCTACCTCTTCTCCACCAAGGTGGGCCGCCACCGCGACCTCATCTGACGGGCCGGCCCGAGCTCAGCGGTGCTCGGGGTTCTCGAAGTCGAACCGGCAGCCGGCGTCCCACTCGGAGCGCTGGTTTCCGTGGGCGGGGATGCCACCGGCGTCCTTGAGCATCCTCGCCAGGTGGAGCTGGTTCCAGGTCATGAAGGTCGTGTTGCGGTTCGTGAAGTCGTTGTCCGGCCCGCCGGAGCCGGGGTCGAGGTACGAGGGGCCCGGGCCGGCCTCGCCGACCCAGCCCGCGTCCGCCTGCGGCGGAATGACGTATCCGAGGTGCTGGAGGCTGTACAGGACGTTCATCGCGCAGTGCTTGGCGCCGTCCTCGTTGCCGGTGATCAGGCAGCCGCCCACGCGACCGTAGTAGGCGTACTGGCCGTGCTCGTTGAGGATCGACGAGCAGGCGTACAGGCGCTCGATCACCTGCTTCATGACCGAGGAGTTGTCACCCAGCCATACGGGCCCGGCCAGCGTGAGGATGTCCGCGGCCATGACCTTCGAGTAGACGACCGGCCACTCGTCGGTCTCCCAGCCGTGCTCCGTCATGTCCGGCCAGACGCCGGTCGCGATGTCGAGGTCCACGGCCCTGAGCACCTCGACCCGGACGCCCTGGCGCTTCATGATGCCGGTGCTGACGTCGATCAGGCCCTGCGTGTGGCTCCGTTCCGGAGACCGCTTGAGGGTGCAGTTGATCACCACGGCGGTCAGGTCGGAGTAGTCGGAGGCGGGCGCGGCATCGGATTCGGTGGTCACCCCACCAGGCTCGGCGTCCCGGGGCGGACCCGCCAGCGGACCGCACCCGTCCGGGCGTGCGCCACACCGCACCCGTCCAAGCGTGCACCACCCGGGCGGAACGGCGCCGGGCCCCGGATCCGCCGGTCGCCCACGACGGCGGGCCTACGGAACTCCCCCTCGGCTCCCCACCCTTGGGGAGGAGACCGCGACCCCGGTGGCGGAGAGTCACGGCGAAGCGGAATCCGGACAGGCGGCGGCGCGATTGGGGCGGGTTGTTCCCGGTCCGTGCGGCCGACTAGGGTCAGCGGGCCTTGGTGTTCGGGAAACCGGTGGGAAACCGGTGCGGCCCTCGCCACTGTGATCGGGAAGTCCGGCTCCACTCCTGCGGGAAAGCCACTGGGCTGCGCGGGAGGTTCCGCGCTGCCCGGGAAGGCGGAGCATGGACGTCAACCCGTGAGCCAGGAGACCGGCCGGGGCGCGTTGTCCATCCACGAGGTGCTGGAGAGGTCTCCCTACCCATGCATATAGCCGAGGGGTTCCTGCCCCCTTTGCACGCGGTCGCCTGGGGCGCCGCGTCCGCCCCCTTCGTCGTCCACGGCGTCCGCTCGCTCACCCGAGAGGTGAAGGCCAACCCGGAGAGCACGCTGCTGCTCGGTGCGTCCGGGGCCTTCACCTTCGTCCTGTCCGCCCTGAAGATCCCTTCGGTGACGGGCAGTTGCTCGCACCCCACCGGCACCGGGCTCGGGGCGATCCTGTTCCGGCCGCCGATCATGGCGGTGCTCGGCACGATCACCCTGCTGTTCCAGGCCCTGCTGCTGGCGCACGGCGGACTCACCACGCTCGGCGCCAACGTCTTCTCGATGGCCATCGCCGGCCCGTGGGCGGGCTACGCCGTCTACCGGCTCCTGCGCACGTCCGGACTCCCGCTGATGGTGACCGTGTTCTTCGGCGCCTTCTTCGCCGATCTGGTCACCTACTGCGTCACCAGCGTGCAGCTCGCCCTGGCCTTCCCGGACCCGGCCTCCGGGTTCGTGGGCTCGCTCGCGAAGTTCGGGGGGATCTTCGCGGTCACGCAGATCCCGCTGGCCGTGAGCGAGGGGCTGCTGACCGTCCTCGTGATGCGGCTGCTGATGGCGTCGAGCAAGTCGGACCTGGTCCGGCTGGGTGTCGCCAAGCTGACGGCCCCCCGTACCGGAGAGAAGGCGGCGGCCTGATGAGCGGGATGTCCAAGAACGCGAAGATCAACACCCTGCTGCTGCTCCTGGTGGCGGCGCTGGCCGTCCTGCCGATCGCGCTGGGGCTGGGCGAGGGCAAGGAGGAGCCCTTCGCCGGCGCCGACGCGCAGGCGGAGGCGGCGATCACCGAGCTGAAGCCGGATTACGAGCCCTGGTTCTCCCCGCTGTACGAGCCCCCCTCCGGCGAGGTCGAGTCCGCGCTGTTCGCCCTGCAGGCGGCGCTGGGCGCGGGCGTCCTCGCGTACTACTTCGGGGTCCGCAAGGGCCGCCGCCAGGGCGCGGCCGCCGCTGCGGCCGCTCCCGCCGCCGCACCGGAGGCGTAGCCGGGTGCTGCCGATCGACGTGGCCGCGCACGGCAGTCGCTGGCGCGGCCGGCACCCGCTGGAGAAGGCCCTGCTCGGGATCGGGCTGACGGTCACCGCCGTGTGCCTGCCCCCCTGGCCGGGCGGGCCGCTGGTGGCCGCCGCCACCCTCGCCGTGCTGCTCGGCCCGGCCGGGGTGGCCGGCCGGCAGCTCTGGCGGGCCTTCCGGATCCCGCTCGGCTTCTGCTTCACCGGGGCGCTGCCCCTGCTGTTCGCGGTCGGCGGCCCGGCGGGGCCGGTGTCCCTGGCCCCCGACGGCCCCCGGCTCGCCGCCGAACTGCTGCTGCGGACCTCGGCGGCCTCGCTCGGGCTGCTGCTGTTCGCCTTCACCACCCCGGTCTCCGACGTACTGCCCCGGCTGGTCCGGGCCGGGGTGCCGGCCCCCGTGGTGGACGTGGCCCTGGTCATGTACCGGATCGGCTTCCTGCTGCTCGACTCCATGGCCCAGGTCCGCCGGGCCCAGGCCGCCCGGCTCGGGCACACGAGCCGGGCGGCGCTGTGGCGGTCCCTGGCCGGGCTGGCCGCCACCTCCTTCGTACGGGCCTTCGACCGCGCGGCCAAGCTCCAGGCGGGTCTGGCCGGACGCGGCTACGACGGCGCGCTGCGGGTCCTCGTACCGGAGGCGGCCCTGTCGTGGCGCTTCCTGACGGCCACCGCCGGCCTGCTGGCGGCCCTGATCACCCTGACCCTCACCCTGAAGGGGCTGTACTCGTGAACCCGTCACTCAACCCGGTGGTGGAACTGTCCGGTGCGGGCTACGCCTACGAGGACGGCCCGGCGGTCCTGACCGGCGTCGACTTCGCCATCGCGCCGGGCCGGGCGCTGGCCCTGCTGGGCCGCAACGGCAGCGGCAAGACCACGCTGATGCGGCTGCTGAGCGGCGGCCTGCGGCCCGGCGCGGGATCGCTGTGGCTGGACGGCACGGAGGTCTCGTACGACCGGGCCGGACTGACCCGGCTGCGCACGTCCGTCCAGCTGGTGGTGCAGGACCCCGACGACCAGCTGTTCGCGGCCTCGGTCGAACAGGACGTGTCCTTCGGCCCGATGAACCTGGGGCTGCCCGCTCCCGAGGTCCGCGCCCGCGTGGACTCGGCCCTCGCCGCCCTGGACATCACCCGGCTCCGGGACCGCCCCACCCATCTGCTCTCCTACGGCCAGCGCAAGCGCGCGGCGATCGCGGGCGCGGTGGCGATGGCTCCGCGGGTGCTGATCCTGGACGAGCCGACGGCCGGTCTGGACCCGGACGGCCAGGAGCGGCTCCTCGACGTCCTCGCGGGACTGCGCGCCTCCGGCACGACGGTGGTCATGGCCACCCACGACGTGGACCTGGCGGTCCGCTGGGCCGACGACGCGGCGGTCCTGACCCCGGCGGGCATCCGCTTCGGTCCGGCCGAAGCCCTCCTCTCAGAGCCGGCCCTCCTGACCGAGGCGGGCCTGCGCCAGGCCTGGTCCCCGGCGGTGGCCGCGCTGTTGCGGGCCCACGGACTGCTGGAGGCGGGTGCCCCCGGGCCCCGCAATCCGGAGGCACTGGCCGCCTGGAGGTAGGCAGGTTCGCGCTTCGTGATGATGATCGAGACATCGAGCGCACCCTTGTCCCTCCGGTGGGACGGCGAGAACTGGTCGACGCGGTCGGCGGGTTCCGCCGCTGCCCCCCGGACGGGGCCGAACACTCCAGCGGGCTCCGGTACCCGCACGCATTCGACCGGGCTCGCCGTGAGTCCGGACGGACGGCGCCTGCTCTCCGCCGGCTGGGTGTGGAGCCCGGTCGGACTCCTGAGCACGTACGAACTGCAGGAGGCGCTGACGGACCCCTCGGTCCTGGACCGGGAGGGAGCACCGGGGTACATGGCGCTGGACGCACCGCAGTGGCGGTGGCGACTGGGGAACCGTCGTCCCGTGCGGCGGGAGCCTCGCCCTGGAGAAGGGCATCGCGGTCCTCGATCTGCCGCAAACCTAGGATGGCCGCATGTCGCTCCCGCACGCCATCCTCACCGCCCTGCTCGAGAAGCCCTCGTCGGGGCTGGAGCTGACCCGGCGGTTCGACAAGTCGATCGGGTACTTCTGGTCCGCGACGCACCAGCAGATCTACCGCGAGCTCGGCCGGCTGGAGGAGTCCGGGCTGATCCGGGCGCTGCCCAGCGAGGGTCCCGTGCGCGGGCAGAAGAAGGAGTACGAGGTGCTGCCCGCCGGGAGCGGGGAGCTGGCGCGGTGGGTCGGGGAGCGTCAGGACCCCAAGGCGGTGCGGGATCCCCTGCTGCTGCGGATCCGGGCGGCCGCGGTGGTCGGGCCGCAGGGGCTGGCCGCCGAGCTGCGGCGGCACCTGGAGCTGCACCGGGCCCAGTTGGCCGTGTACGAGGGCATCGAGGAGAAGGATTTCCCGGCCGGCCGGGACTCCGACGAGGACCGGCTGCGGCGTGTCGTGCTGCACGCGGGAACCGGGCTGGAGACCTTCTGGCTGCGCTGGCTGGAGGAGGCCCTCGCCGAGGTGGAGGGCATGACCGGCGGGCCGCGCGAGGCCTGACGCGCGCCCCCGGCCCGACAGGGGGCCGGGGGGCGGCGCGGGTGCTTACTTGTTCAGGGAGGCCCAGAACTCGTCGAAGCTCAGCAGGCCGTCGTCGTTCGAGTCCTTGGCGGCGATCACGGCCTCCGCGACCGGGCCGGTGACGAACGGGTCGCCCATCTCCGCCATCGCCGAACGGAACTCGTCGGCCGTGACGAAGCCGTCACCGTTCACGTCGAACTTGCCGAACGTCGTCCGTGCGCTCTCGATGTCCGCCACTGGGTCCACCCCTTCTTGCTTGGTGCTTGTTGACCGGCTCAGGGTAGCGGCACGCCCGGCCCCCTCACGCCCCGGGTCCCGTTCGAGCGGCAGATAGAAATTCAATTACTCTTCCGTAGTGCGGAAGCGATAATTCCAGCCAACAATTCAAGCCTCCACTTGTCACGCTCCGGGACCACCGCATAACGTAGTGACATTGCCGCCACACCGGGAGCGCAGGGCTCCCAGGGACAAGCGGCAACAAGGGCGATCACACAGGTGACGATCACAGCTGACGCATCATTCGAAGTTCTGCCCTTCACCCGCACTTGCCACCACATCTGGGAAGACGGCGACCATGTGCTCATCGGAGTGAGTCCTGGCAACAGCTACTTCAGCTCCGAGCGCATATCCAGCCTCACCCGATGGGCCACGACCCGCTTCGCACAGGTCGACTTCGTCTACGCAGACCTCCACGTGGACGGGATGTTCGCCGCCTTCGGCTACACCCGGGAACACGCGGAGAAGCGTGCGACGAAGGAAATCAAGGCAGTCCGGCGAAGGATTCTCAAGGGCGTGGAGGAATCAGGACCTCCGAACGCCGAGATCCGAGTGAGGGCACTTTCGGAGTTCCAGACGAACCCCGTCTACCAACTTCTGCACCGACGCGTACTCCATTTCCTGGAGACCGACGACGAATTCCGCAAGGGCTGCGAGGAAATGGCCCTCCACTTTGTCGGCTCCAAGTTGCCGGAAGGTGAATCAATCACCGACGCACAGTTGCAGGTGTGTTTCGATTACATGGCGGCAGAGCTGCCGTTCTTCATCGACACCCCGAGCATTCTCGACGTGCCGTCCTCCGTGGCGGCCTACCACGTCAAGATGCCGATGACCGACGTCCTCTTTGCGCGCGGTGGGGGACTCCGCGCGACGAGGAACCAGGCATACGCCGTGGTGCGCCCCGAGGCGGCCGAAACGGCGCAGAGCAACCCGAACCACCCGATCACGCACACGCACACCGCACCAACCGAAGGGACCGTCGATGAGCGTCGAGCAGCTTGAGGCCCATTCCGATCAGGGCGGCGGACAGACCACCGGGCCCCTCGTCGACTTCCCCCTCTCGCGGCGCGGTGACGTGCTCCCCGAGGAGTGCACCTGGCTGCGCGAGAAGGCTCCGGTCGCACAGGTCCGCACCCTCACCGGGGACCCGGCCTGGCTGGTGAGCAGCTACGCGCTGGCCAAGCAGGTACTGGAGGACGAGCGCTTCAGCCTCAAGGACACGGCCAATGCCGGCGTCCCGCGCCAGTACGCGCTGACGATCCCGCCCGAGGTCGTCAACAACATGGGCAACATCAACAGCGCCGGACTGCGCAACGCGGTCATGAAGGCGCTCAACCCGCGCCAGAAGGGCCTGCAGGACTGGCTGCGCGCGAAGGCCGGCGAGCTCATCGACCAGCTCCTCGCCGAAGGGGGGCCCGCCGACCTGCGGGCCGGGTTCGCCGACCCCTTCTCCGCGGCCATGCACTGCCAGGTGCTGGGCGTGCCGTTCGAGGACGGGCGGCGGCTGATGTCGGGTCTGGACGTCGCGTTCATGACCGCGCGCGAGCCGTTCGCCGACTCCGCGCTCAACTGGTACAAGGACGTGGGCTACTTCGAGAAGCAGCTGAGGACGCAGCTGGCGCTGCCTGCCGAGGAGCGTACGGGGCTCCTCGGCAAGTTCGCCGAGCTGAAGGAGGCGGACCCTGAGTCGGCGCACCTGACCGACGACATGTTCGCCACCGTCGCCGTCTCGCTCTTCGGGGCCGGCGCCGTCTCCACCTCCGCGTTCCTGACCCTGGCGGTCCTGGCGCTGCTGCAGAAGCCCGAGCTCATCGGGTACCTGCGCAAGCACCCGGAGCGCATGGGCAAGGCCGTGGACGAGCTGCTCCGCTGGAACCTGTCCGTCGGCGACGGCCTGCCGCGCATCGCGATGGCGGACATCCAGGTCGGGGACGTGCTGGTCAAGGAGGGCGAGCTGGTCCTCGTCCTGCTGGAGGGGGCCAACTTCGACCCGGAGGCCTTCGAGAACCCCGACGAGCTGGACCTGGAGCGCGAGAGCTCCAACGCCAACCTCGCCTTCGGCGCCGGCCGGCACTTCTGCCCGGCTTCCGCGCTGGGCCGGGCACACGCCGAGATCGCGCTGGAGGTGCTGGTCGAGCGGCTGCCCGAGCTGCGTCTCGCGGTGCCGGCGGAGAACCTCGTGTGGCGGACCGGCTTCATCAAGCGGCTTCCCGAGCGGCTCCCCGTCGCCTGGTGACGTTGAGCGCATGAGCGTGCCCCGGGAGCTGTGCGAGCCCCCGGGGCACTCCCACGTCCTGCCGGATGCGGCGTCCTACCGGAAGATGCCGGTGTGGCCCAGCGAGTAGCGGCCGGGCTGCGGGTAGACGGCGAGGCCGTGCGGTCCGCCGCCCACCGGGATCTTGGCGAGCTGCTTGCCGGTGGTGGTGTCGATGGCGTAGACCTCGGAGTTGTAACGGCCCGAGAGCCACAGCACCTTGCCGTCGGCGGAGACCCCGCCCATGTCGGGGCTGCCGCCTTCGGGCAGCTCCCACTTCTTCGTCAGCTTGTTCTGCGTGAAGTCGAAGACGGATACGGACCCTTCGCCCCGGTTGGAGACGTACATCTCCTTGGAGTCGCGGCTGACGTACAGGCCGTGGCAGCCCTTTCCGGTGGGCAGCAGCTTGGGGGTCTCGAACTTGTCGCCGCCGAGCACCCACATGCCGTGCGCCATCATGTCCGCGACGTAGAAGGTCTTTCCGTCCGGCGAGACCTTGACGTCCTGCGGCATCGCGCCCTCGAACGGCAGTTTCTGCTGGCCGATGACCTCCATCTTCTCGGTGTCGACCTTGAGCAGTTCACCGGAGAACTCGCAGCTCACGATGAAGTAGCGGCCGTCCGCGGAGAAGTCGGCGTGATTGACGCCGAAACAGGTCACGGGGACGGTCTTCACGCGGTCCATGGTGTGCGGATCGCGGAAGACCAGCTCCTTGTCCATCGAGGCCATGACCACCGCGTACTTGCCGTTGGGCGTGAAGTACAGGTTGTACGGGTCGTGCACCTCGACGGGCTTGCCGGCCTCGCCGGTGGCCGGGTTGATCGGGGTGAGCGTGTGGCCCCGGTTGTTGTTGACCCAGAGGGTCTTCATGTCCCAGGAGGGGACCACGTGCTGGGGCTGGATGCCGACGGGGATGGTGTCGATGACCTTGTACGTCACCGGGTCGATGACAGACACCGTGTTGGAGGAGGTGTTCGGCACGTAGACGCGGGACGGGAAGTCCTTGACCACCGGGGAGAGTTTGTTCGGCCGGTCGGCCGCGTAGACGTCGTTCGGATCGAGGAGCGGTGGCATTCCGGCCAGGCCCGGCGGCGCCGCCGGCACGGCCTTGGCGGGCGCGGCGGGCCCCTTCGTGCCGAGGGCTTCGGCGGGTCCCTTGTCGGCCGCTCCGCAGCCGGCGAGGGCGGCGAGGACCAGACCGGCCAGCAACGCGGTGGCCTTCCGGGGAAGGCGGGTGGTCGTCATGGGGTCAGCAGCTCCGTGGTGGTCACCGCGCGCAGTTTGCGGCGTGCGAGTTCTTCGAGGAGGGGTGGCATCGCGTCGACCGTGTCCGCGTAGCCGAAGTGCAGGCTCACCACCGATCCGCCTTGGATCGGGCCGATGACGGTGCGGACGACGGCCGCGGCACCGGGCGAGGTGAAGTCGAGGGAGTCCACGTCGTACGAGAGGACGTGCGGGTAGCCCGCCCGCTGGGCAAGTTTTCGCACCAGGGGGGTGGCGTACTGGGTCTGGGACGGGCGGAACCAGGTGCCGATGGATCCGGTCAGCCGTTTGAGCCGGTCGGCGCAGCCGGTGATCTCGGCGTACGCCTGCTCCTCGGGCAGGGTGTTGATCGCGAGGTGGCGCTGGGTGTGGTTGCCGAGCTCGTGGCCGCCGTCCAGGATCCGGCGGGCCATCTCCGGGTGGGCGTCGAGCCAGGCGCCGATGGCCAGGACGGTGACCCGCGCGCCCGCCCGCTCCGCCTCGGCGAGCACCGCCTTGGCGACGGCGGGGTCGCCGTTGCCGTGGAAGGTGAGCGCGACGCCGGACCGGCCGCGGGGACCGTGCCCGATCTCCACGGGCTGACCGGCGAACCGGCGCGGGGCGGGGGCCGCCTTGGCCGGAGCCGCCTTGGCCGGGGAGGCCGGTTTGTCCGGGGCGGCCTTCGCCGGGGCCGCGGGGCCCGCGGGGGTACAGGCGGCGGTGAGGGCGCCGGCGGCGACCGCCGCGCCGGCACGGAGGGCGGATCGGCGGTCCGGGTAGCAGAGCACCCGCCCATTTAAGGGGTGGATGCCCGCGTAGGTCTTGATTGACCCCATTCGGGACCATCGGCCGAACCGGTACCACACGGCGACTGTCCGCTATGTGATCAACGATTCACTCACAGCAGTCGATATTTATTCAATGATTACGAGGCTCGTGGCCCATCTCACCTAAGATTTAGGTAGAAAGTCTTAGGATATGCACACTTATGTCCAACTTGGGACTTTTGGCATTTGGTCCCTCGTCTGCCATAGTCGGAATCACGGCTTCCCGTTGACCCGAGCGAAGTCCTTGCCGAGGATCACACCCCCTTCGATCCTCGGCACACCCACGAAACCCCCGCAGCGCCCCACAACGGCGACAGGGGGTTTCTGGCGTTCCGGGGGCAGTGCGGGCGCCGCTCAGCGGTCGGCCACCCGCATCTCGAACCAGGTGATCTTTCCGCGCGGCAGCAGATCCGCGCCCCAGCGGTCCGAGAGCTTGTCGACGAGGAAGAGCCCCCGCCCGGTGGTGTCCATCTCGTGCACCGGCATCAGGCAGGGCAGCCCGCGCGAGGGATCGCGCACCTCCACGCGGATCCAGCCGCGCCGCCTGAGCATCCGTAAACCGAACGACCGGGCCCCCGTATGCCGGACGGCGTTGCCCACGAGCTCCGAGACCAGCAGGACCGCGTGCTCGGCGATCTGCGGCGAGAGCCCCCACAGGCGTACGACCACGCACTGCGTGAGCCTGCGGGCGGTGCCGGCCGACTCGGGCATCGAGGGCAGCGTCACTTCGGCCTCGGCCGGATTCCCGTACAACTCCAGTGCTTTGAGGCCCAGTTCGTCCTCCAGGGCCGCCGTGAGCCGTACGGCGGAAGCGCTACTGCGCTGCCGCGGCTGTTCCACACCCTCCAGACCCGCCATGCACCCATCATGGAGGGCCGGTACGGCCGTTCGGGCCGTTCCGCAGGAAAAGACCCCCCGGGATCGTGGATTCCGAGGGGTCGTTCTGGCATATGCAACCGGCAACCCGGAGGCCGCCGCACACCCCTGACCTGCGGTGACACACCGCGCAGCGATGGTCACCCAGAGTGGATCAACGATTCGTCTTAAGGCTGCCTTAAGGCCTGGCTAATCCACCCACAGGGATGATCCACGCGATCCACCGGATCGACCGGATCGACCGGATCCACCAGGCCTACAAGAACTTGGCCTTGCCCGGGCCCTCCTCGACGAAGCTGCGCATCCCGCGCTCGCGGTCCTCGGTGGCGAACAGGCCCGCGAACCAGCCCCGTTCGATCGTCAGCCCGGTGTCGATGTCGGCCTCCAGCCCCGCGTCCACGCACTCCTTGGCCGCGCGCAGCGCGAGGGCCGGGCCCTGCGCCAGCTTGGCGGCCCACGCGTACGCCTGCTCGTAGACCTCGGCGGCCGGGACGACGCGGTCCACGAGGCCGAGGGCCAGCGCCTCGTCGGCCTTGACCATGCGGCCGGTGAAGATGAGGTCCTTGGCCTTGGAGGGGCCGATCAGCCGGGACAGCCGCTGGGTGCCGCCCGCGCCGGGGATCAGGCCGAGCAGGATCTCGGGCTGGCCGAGCTTCGCGTTGTCGGCGGCGATCCGGTAGTCCGCGCACAGGGCCAGCTCGCAGCCGCCGCCCAGGGCGTAGCCGGTGACGGCCGCGACCACGGGCTTGGGGATCCGGGCCACGGCGGTGAAGGCGTCCTGCAGTCCGCGGGACCGGGCGACCATGGCCGCGTGGTCCATCGTCTGCATCTCCTTGATGTCCGCGCCGGCCGCGAACACCTTCTCGCCGCCGTAGATGACGACCGTACGGACGTCGGCCCGGTCGGTCGCCTCGACGGCGAGCTCGCGCAGCCGGTCCTGGGTGGCGATGTCCAGGGCGTTCATGGGCGGCCGGTCCAGCCGGATGACGCCGACGCCTTCGGAGACTTCGAGAGAGATGGTCATACGGGAAGGTTAGCGCCGGTTAACGCCAGGTGGCCCGGTGCTGTGGGTCACAGCACCGGGCCACCTGACTGCGTACCGGACGGGGTTACTTGATCCAGTCCGCCCAGTCCATGTTCCAGCCGTTGAGGCCGTTGTCGGGGGCGACGATCTTGTCCTTGGAGTTCTTCACGATGACCACGTCGCCGATCAGCGACTCGTTGAAGAACCAGGCGGCCGGCTGGCTGCCGTCACCGGCGCCGCGGACGTCCTTCAGGCCCACGCAGCCGTGGCTGACGTTCTCGGAGCCGAACGTGCCGGACGAGGCCCAGTAGTTGCCGTGGACGAAGGTGCCGGAGGTGGTCAGCCGCATCGCGTGCGGGACGTCGGAGATGTCGTACTCCCCGCCGAAGCCGACGGTGGCGCCGTTCATCCGGGTCACCTTGTACTTCTCGCTGATGACCATCTGCCCGTTGTACGTGGTGTTCGCGGGGGCGCCGGCGGTGATCGGGATGTTCTTGATCTCCGCGCCGTCGCGGACCACGCTCATCTGGTGCTCGGCCGCGTCGACCGTGGTGACCTGGGAGCGGCCGACCTTGAAGGTGACCGTACGGGTCTGCTTGCCGTAGACCCCCGGGCGGCCTTCGACTCCGTCGAGCGCCAGCTTCACGGTGACCGTGGTGCCCGCGGCCCAGTACTTCTCGGGGCGGAAGTCCAGGCGGTCGTTGCCGAACCAGTGGCCCTCGACCGGGACGGCGGGCTCGGCCGTCACCGTGATGGCCTTCTCGACGGCCTCGGGGTTGGTGATGCCGCGGGAGAAGTTGATCGAGACCGGCATGCCCACGCCGACCGTCGACCCGTCTTCGGGCGTGTACTGGCCGATGAAGGTGTTGGCGGGCGTGAGGGTGGTGAAGGTGGTGTCCTTCGCGGACTCGCGGCCGGCCTCGTCCTTGGCCACCGCGTGCACCTTGTACTCGGTGGCGGAGGCGAGGTTGCGGACGGGCTCCCAGCTCGCGCCGTCCTCGGCGAGCTTGCCCTCCACCGCGTTGCCCTTGGTGTCGGCGACCGTCACCGTGGTGAGCTTGCCGCCGGTGCTGGTTATCTTGAGGATGCCGCTCGTCGCGACCTCCTTGGCCCCGTCGTCCGGCTTGACGCTCACGACGGCCTTCGACGCCTCGGTACCGGTCGTGCCGGTACCTCCGTCTCCGCCACCGCTCCCACCGGCGCCGCCCCCGTTGCCCCCACCGCTGCACGCGCTGGTGAACAGCAGGGCCGCGCCCAGCAGGAGGGCCGGCAGGCCGGTGCGGGCGCGGCCGCGTATCGGCTGCAGGTTCACTCTCGTTCTCCCCATGTCCCCCGCGCGCGGACAGTCGCGCGCTTATCGCCAGGAAATCACATGGGGGATCACGAGACAGTACGGTCGTGTCACCGTTCCGTCCCAAGAGTGGCCCGCGCGCCGGGAGTCGGCCCTGCGTACCCGGGGGGTCGGGCCTCCGTGCCCGTGGTCAGCCCTCCGTGCCGGGCTTGGTGCCCCAGACGTAGACGGCGTCGCCCTCGGTGAGCAGGTCCCACAGGCGCCGCGCGGCGGGGACGGTGAGGTTGACGCAGCCGGCTGAGCCGCCGTGGGCGTACAGGTTGCCGGGGCGGCCGTGCAGGGCCTGGCCCTCGTCGAAGAACTGGGCGTAGGGCATCGGGGAGTCGTAGAGCGTGGACACGTGGTCCTCGCTGCGCCAGTAGATCTCGTGCCAGCCGGGGCGGGTCTCGTCGTCGTCGCGTCCGGTGCGGACGGGCACGGGCGGGAAGACCACCGTGCGGCCGCGCTGCACCCACAGGATCTGGCGCTCCAGGTCCACGCAGGTCACCCGGTGCTGACGGACCGGGCAGTCGCCGGCGGCGTTGGGGTTCATACGGGCGGCGACCGCGACCGCGACCCGGAAGGTGACCAGCCCGGCGTAGCCGTTGGCGGGCCGGATGCCGTTCGCCCGCTGGAAGGTGCGGATCGCCTCGCAGTCCCCGGCGTCCTGCGTCCCGTCGGCCGTCCGGCCCACGTGGGCTTCCAGCTCGCGCTGGTAGGGCCCGGTCCCGGCGGTGCAGGCCTCCGCGGCCGGGGACGGGTCCGGGGACGGGTCCGCCATGGCCGCGGGCGGCGGGGCGAGGGCGGACACCGCGAGGATCGCGGCCGTTGCCGCCGCCCTGCCGAGCGCGCCTGCCGGGTACCCGCTGGTCATACGGACCTCCTCGCGCCCGCCGGCCGGGCCGTCGGCTCCGAGCCAACCGGATCCGCCCGGCCCCGGCACGCCGGGTGGGCCGGCGGGGTCACCGGCCCACCCGGGCGGCCTAGGCCGTATCTTTCGGATCTTGTCGGCCGAGCCCGCGGCGTCTGGCGCCGCGCCTGGCCGTGCTGTCGGGGCGTCCGCGTACTGGACGTACTCGGTTGCCCTGGCAGTGCGGCCAGGCGCGGT
>NZ_JBHUBS010000032.1:0-59536 GCF_042788835.1 Streptomyces sp. NPDC056883
TTCCGAAGGGAACAAGGGCAGTCGCAGGCATGCCAGAGGCATGCGTGAGCCACTCACGCGAAGGAGAGGGGATCGTCGGCGGAAGCAGGAGAACCGCGGGTTCCGGGGGTGAGCCCGGGGGATCTCCGACCGCCTTGCGACTCATCCAGTTCTACGGGGGTAGAGCCCGCCTGGCAACGACCCCTCTTACTAGTGCTCCTCGCAGCCGGGGCGCAACGACCCCCCAGAGGGCAGGTGGGTATCGATGCAGGTCGGGGCTGGCGTGAGGGGGTGGGTAAGGGCCGTTTAAGGACTACTATCCCGCCTCGTATGTGACCAAGGTCCTGTGGGGCGGGTCACCGCCGGGAGCCCCGAATCTCACCCTGTGTTCCCGGTCGTACCCACAGCCCAGTGGCAGCGGCGTCGCCGGGTGGTTCCTACGGCGTGTCCTTCGTGCGCGGCCGCAGAGGACCGGGACCGCTGCCTAGCGTGGACCCATGAGCACCCGCACGACACCGCCCATCGCCGGGTACGGCATCCGGTTCGCCCGGCCCTCCGAGTCCGGGGCGGTCGCCGCCCTGCTGGCCCGTGCCTTCTCCGATGACCCGGTCATGGCGTGGATGGTCCCCGCCTCGGCCGACCGGGAACGCCGGATCGCCCGCTACTTCGAGCTCGCCCAGCGCCAGCAGCGACCTCGCGCGGGCGGTGTCCGGGTCGCCGCGACCCGTGACGGGCGGTTGCTGGCGGCCGCGCTGTGGTCGGGGCCGGGGCGCTGGAAGGGCTCTGCCGTACGAGAGCTGGTGGCGCTCCCCGCCTACGTGCGCGTCTTCGGTCTCCGAGGGATGTCGCGGGCCGGTGAGGTCCAGAACCTCATGCACGCTTCCCATCCGGAGATTCCGCACTGGTACCTGCCGTCCGTGGGGACGGACACAGGGCTCCAGGGGACGGGCGTCGGGTCGGCACTGTTGCGCCAGCAGCTGGCCGACTGCGACAGGCTCGGGCAACCCGCCTACCTGGAGTCGAGCAAGGCAGCCAACGTCCCCTTCTACGAACGGCTGGGCTTCCGCGTCGTCTCCGAGCTCCGTCTCCCGCAGGACGGACCCGTCCTCTGGCCCATGTGGCGCGAGCCCTCGCCCACAGCCCCATCCCCGTAAGCCCCTCCACCGGCGTCAGGCCGGGGAGACCAGGCGGTTCTCGTGGGCGAAGACCACGGCCTGGATCCGGTCGCGGAGCTCCAGCTTGAGCAGGATCCGTCCCAGATGGGACTTCACGGTCGCCTCCGCGAGGTGCAGGGCGGCCGCGATCTCGGCGTTGGACAGGCCGCGACCGACCTCGATGAGCACCTCGCGCTCCCGGGCGCTGAGCCGGTCCAGCCGCTCGTCGTGGACGGCGGTGTCCCCGTAGGCCAGGTGTGGACGGAAGTTCTCCAGCAGGCGCCGGGTGATCCGCGGGGAGAGCACCGCGTCGCCCGCCGCGACGTTGCGGATCGCGGTGAGCAGTTCCTCGGGCCGGGTGTTCTTCAGCAGGAAGCCCGAGGCCCCGGCGCCGAGCGCGGCGAAGGCGTACGCGTCCAGGTCGAAGGTGGTCAGGATCAGCACCTTGCTCCCCGGGGAGACCTCGACGACCTGCCGGGTCGCCTCGATCCCGTCCGTCCCTGGCATCCGTACGTCCATCAGTACGACGTCGGGCCGCAGCTCCCGGGAGAGGCGGACGGCCTCGGCGCCGTCCGCGGCCTCGCCGACCGGCACCATGTCGGGCTGGGCCTCCAGGACCGTGCCGAAGGCCATCCGAAGCAGTGCCTCGTCGTCGGCGATCACGATGCGGATCGTCATACGGCGCCCGTCCCGCTGCTGCCCAGCAGGAGCCGGGTCCGCACACCCCAGCCGCCGCTCGGAAGCGGTCCGGCCCGCAGCGTCCCCCCGTAGGCGGCCGCGCGCTCGCGCATACCGGGGATGCCGTAGCCGGGCCGCTCTGGGGCGGGAAGCGCCGGTCGGGGGCCGCTGTCGGTGACTTCTACGCCGATGCTCCCGGCCGAGCACGCGACCAGGACCGTCGCGCGAGTGCCGGCGGGGGTGTGCTTGAGGGTGTTGGTCAAGGCTTCCTGCACCAGGCGGTAGACGGTGAGTTGCGCGGTGGCCGGTACGTGGGCGTGGCCGCCGCGGACCTCCAGGCCGGTCGGCAGCCCGGCGGCGGCCATCTGGTCGGCGAGCGCCTCCAGTTGGGCGATGCCGGGCAGCGGGTGGCGCTCGGCCTCGGGCTCGTCGGCCCGCAGGACGCCCAACGAGCGCCGCATGTCGGTGAGGGCCTGCCGGCCCGTTTCGGAGATCTGCAGCATCGCGGCGGTGGCCCGGTCCGGGGACCTGTGCTGCGCGTAGACGGCGGCGTCGGTGAGCGCGACCATGACCGACAGGTTGTGGGTGACGATGTCGTGCATCTCGCGGGTGATCCGGGCCCGCTCCTCGGTGACGGCCAGCAGCGCCTGCTGCTCCTGGTGCAGCGCCAGCCGTTCGGCCCGCTCCTGCACTGCGGCGAGGTAGGCCCGGCCGGTCCGCACGTTCACCCCGAGGACGGCGGCGGCTACCACCGTCGCGGAGAGCGCGACGAACGGGGTGAGGAACGCGCCGTTCGATGCCCAGCGCAGGCAGGCCAGCACGGCCCCGCCCTCCACGACGGCGGCGGCGAGCAGCGTGCCGCGCCGGCCCGTGTGTGCGGCCACCGTGTACAGGGCCACCAGCAGGGCGATGGCCCCGGGCAGTTGGAGGTCCGCCAGCCACTGGACGAAGGCCGCGGCCACCACGACGGCGAACACCGCGAGCGGGGCCCGGCGCCGCCATACGAGGGGCAGCGCCAGGGCGGCGGTGAGCGCCGCCGCCACCGGCAGCTCCCGGGCCGGGTACGTGGTCACGACGTTGAGCAGGAGCAGCGCCGGCAGTACCGCGTCCCACACCAGGGGCGGTACCCGGTCCCGGTGGCGCACCGTCACACCTCTCCGCCGATCGGTCGTCGTGGCGGCCCGGCCTAGGCAGCCACCGCGTACAGCCGCAGCCTAGGCCGCGGGTCCGCGCCGCACATGAGCCCGGCGTCGGAGCGCAATGTGCCGGGGTACGACCACAGGAGGAGACCCGCCACCTCCCACGGTCGCAGTCCGGCCGCCGGTCCGGGGTGCCCGGTTGCCACCCCGGTCGCACCGCGGCCCGCCCCCGGTTGCCATCCCGGTCGCAGTCGGCGGCTACCCGGGGCCGATGCGGCGGCGCGGACCGGGCGCCGAGCATGGCCGGGTGACCGAAACCATCCCGGGGCTGTTCCTGTCCCTTCCGGAAGTCCTCGTCCTGCTGTGCGCCGTCGTGCTGCCGGCGGCGCGCTGGCTCCCTCCGGCCGCCCGTCGGCCCGTCACCGTCGCGGCGGGGGCGGTCCTCGTACCGTCGGCGATCGTGCTGGGCATCGTGGGGATCCGCTGGCAGATGCTGCCGGTCCTGGCCGGCGCCGCCGTCGCCTCGGCGTTCGCCCTCCCGCCCCTGCTGCGGCCCGGAACCGGCCGACCGGCGTGGCGGACCCGCTGGTGGCTGGCCCTGCCGGGATCGCTGGCCTGCGCCGGCCTGATCGCCACCGGCCCGGTGGCCGCCTGGGCCTTCCCCGTGCCCGTCTTCCCCGAGCCGACGGGTGCCTTCGCGGTCGGCACCCGGGTGGTGCAGTGGACCGACCCGCTGCGCCCCGAGAGCTTCACCCCCGATCCGGACGACCGACGCACGGTCGTGGTCCAGCTCTGGTACCCGGCGCAGAAGAGCCCTGCGGGCGTCCCTCGGGCCCAGTACCTGGGGCGTACGGAGAGCGAGGCGCGGACCGTCTCCGAGGCCCTCGCCGGCGGGGTCGGCCTGCCCGGATTCCTGGTCGACGGCGTCCCGAGGGCCCGGAGCCGCGCGGTCGTCGACGCCCCGGTGGCTGACGGAGGTGGGCGGTTCCCGGTCGTCCTCTTCTCCCCGGGATCGGGCGGGGTGCGGTCCCAGAACACCGCCTGGGCCGAAGAGCTGGCCAGTCACGGCTACCTGGTCGCCGCCCTCGACCACCCGTACGACTCCGCCGTCGTCGTCCTCGTCGACGGCCGCACGATCCGAGCCACCACCGCCTCCTCCGGGGACCGCGACAGGGACGAGGAGCTGGCCGCCGGCTGGACCGCCGTCCGGGCCGCCGACCTCGGCTTCGTCCTCACCCGACTGGAGCGACTGGACCGCGGTGAGACCGCCGACCCGCTGACCGGACGCCTGGACACCGGCCGCTCCGCGGCGGCCGGCCACTCCCTCGGCGGAGCCGCCGCCCTGCAGGCGGCCCGGCAGGACCGCCGGTTCGACGCCGTCGTCGACCTGGACGGCTACCCCCACGGCCCCACCGCGCCCGCCCTCGAGCAGCCGGCGCTCGCGCTCACCCAGGAGATCACCGCCGGCACCGACCCGCGCTACCTGCCCCGGCTCACCGAGGCCCTCGAACAGAACACCGCGACGAGCTACCGGCTCGCCGTCCCCGGAGCCGGGCACCTCACCTTCATGGACGGCCCGCTCTACCTGCCGCCCGTGCCCTCGATCGTCGGCACCCTGGGCCGCACGGAGAGCCCGCGCGTCGTCGCCGCGGCCACCCTCGCCTTTCTGGACGCCAGTCTGCGAGACCGCCCCGGCGACCCGGCCGACGCCCTCCGGGCCTACGGCACGGTCTCGGCATCGGGGGCTCGGGGAACTACGACGCCAACCCCGTGAACGCCTCGGCGCGTTGGGTCGGCCGGTCCGCGCATGGGTCCGTCGAGCTCGGGTAGCCGCGCCTCGAGACGTCCTGACGGACGACCCGCACCCGCGGGTGCGGGCTGCTGACGACACGGAAGGGGTGCGCATGTCGCACGTCGAGGAGTACGTCGAGGTCAACGTCCCCGTACGCACGGCTTACGACCAGTGGACGCAGTTCGAGGACTTTCCCGTCTTCATGGAGGGGGTCGAGCGGATCGTCCAGCGCACGGACACGCTCACCCACTGGGTGACGAACGTGAACGGGGTGCAGCGTGAGTTCGACGCGCAGATCACCGAGCAGCTCCGGGACCGGCGCGTCGCGTGGATCACGGTCGACGGGGAGGCCCGCCAGGCCGGGCTCGTCACCTTCCAGCCGGTCGACGCGACCACCACGAAGGTCGTCCTGCACATGAACTGGGTCCCCGACGGCCTGGCGGAGACGGCCGCCGACAAGCTCGGCTTCGTCAAGCGGCAGGTCGCGGGTGATCTGAAGCGGTTCAAGCTGTTCATCGAATCGCGCGGGGTCGCGACCGGCGGCTGGCGCGGCGAGATCTGACCGCGATGGGAATCCGAACGGCGCGCGGGGGCGCCGACGCCGCGTCCCGGGGAGCCGGTACCGCCTCGCAGGGCGGCCGGGGCCGGGAGATCACGGCGCGGTGCGGGCTGGTGGCACGCGGGGTGCTGTACGTACTGACCGGGATCCTGGCCGTGCGCATCGCCCTGGGAGACGGTGGTGAGGAGGCCGACCGGCAGGGCGCCCTCCAGGAGCTCTCGGACAAGCCCTTCGGCGGTGTCCTCGTCTGGGCCGTGGGCCTCGGAATCGTGTGCATGGCGCTGTGGCGTCTGACGGAGGCGCTGTTCGGGGCGGCCGGACCGGACGGCGACAAGCCCGTGAAACGGCTGGCCTCGGCAGGCCGGTGCGTGTTCTACAGCGCGGTGGCCTTCTCCGTACTGACCTTCTCCGCGGGCGGCGGGCGCTCCGGGGACGAACAGTCGCGCGATGCGACGGCGAAGGCCCTGGAGCTGCCCGCCGGCCAATGGCTGGTGGCCGCGGCGGGAGGCGGCATCGCCGTCGCGGGCGTGGTCATCGCGGTGCAGGCCGCACGCTGCTCCTTCCGCAAGCACCTGTCCATGGGAGGTGTCTCCGACCGGTGGCGCAAGGCCGTCGACTTCCTCGGAGTGACCGGCGGTCTGGCCCGGGGAGCGGTGGGCATCGCGGCCGGAGGCTTCCTCGTGTACGCCGCTCTGCGCTTCGAGCCCGCGCAGGCGAAGGGGGTGGACGACACGCTGCGGTCGTTCACCACCACCCCGGCGGGTCCGTGGCTGCTGCTGGCGGTCGCCGTGGGGCTGGTGCTCTTCGGACTGTTCTCCTGGGCGATGGCCCGGTGGCGCAAGGTCTGATCCCGGGTCGGGAGGCGGGACGGATCAGAGGGGTTCCAGGTCGAGGAAGGCCGCGGGGGACGGTTCGCCGGCACCCGGAGTGCCGTGGAGGGACTGTTCCGCCCAGATGACCTTGCCGTCGGGCGTGTAGCGGGTGCCCCACTGCTCGCTGAGCTGCGCCACCAGGAACAGGCCGCGCCCTCCCTCGTCCGTGGTGGCGGCGTAGCGCGGGTGCGGGGCCGAATTGCTGCCGTCCCACACTTCGCAGGTCAGGGTGCGGGCGTGCAGCAGCCGTACCCGGACCGGCGCGCTGCCGTACCGCAGGGCGTTCGTGGCCAGTTCGCTGAGGATCAGCTCGGTGGCGAAGGCGATCTCCGACAGGCCCCATTCCTCGAGCTGCTTCACCGCGACGCTCCGCATGGCGGCCACCGCATCCGGCTGGAACGGCATGTCCCACTCCGCGACCCGGTCCGCGCCGAGGGTCCGCGTCCGTGCGATGAGCAGCGCCACGTCGTCGGCCGGACGGGCCGGCAGGAGGAGATCGAGTACGGCCCGGCAGCTCTCCGCGGGGCCCCGGTCCGGATGGCTCAGCGCCGCGCGGAGCAGCTCCAGCCCCTCGCCGATGTCCCGGGCCCGCTCCTCGATCAGTCCGTCCGTGTACAGGACGAGCTGGCTGCCTTCCTCCAGGTACAGCTCCGCGGTTTCGAACGGCATGCCGCCCAGCCCCAGCGGGGGCCCGGCCGGCAGGTCCACGATGTCCGTCGTGCCGTCGGGCGCGACCACGAGGGGTGGCAGGTGCCCTGCCCGGGCCATGGTGCAGTGCTGGGACACCGGGTCGTAGACGGCGTACAGGCAGGTCGCGCCCAGTACGCCGCCGTCCAGGTCGTCGGCCGCCCCGTCGCGGTCGATGCGCTGCACGAGGTCGTCCAGGCGGGCGAGGATCTCGTCGGGCGGCAGGTCGAGGGTGGAGAAGTTGTGCACCGCCGTGCGGAGCCGCCCCATGGTGGCCGCGGCGTGCAGTCCGTGCCCGACGACGTCTCCGACGACCAGCGCGACCCGGCTGCCCGGCAGGGGGATCACGTCGAACCAGTCGCCGCCCACGCCGGACTGGGCGGGCAGGTAGAAGTGCGCCACGTCCACGGCGCTCTGCTCGGGCAGGGCGCGCGGCAGCAGGCTGCGCTGGAGGGTCTCGGCGAGGGCGTGTTCACGGGTGTAGCGGCGGGCGTTGTCCATGCTGACCGCCGCCCGGGCGACGAGTTCCTCGGCCAGGGACAGCTCGTCCTCGTCGAAGGGCTCCGGCTTCTGCGACCGCCAGAAGTTGACCACGCCGAGTACGACGCCCCGTGCCCTGAGCGGGGCCACGATGAGCGAGTGGATTCCGTAGTCGACGATGGCCCGGGCTCGCGGCGGGTCCTGGGCGTGCCAGCCATGCGCGTCGGCCAGGTCGGGCACGAGCTCCGCTTCGCCGGTGCCGTAGCCGCGTGCCTGAGGGGTGGAGGGAAGGAAGGCGATCAGCCACCCGCGGGGGTAGAGGGGGTGGTCGGAGCGGATGCCGCTGACGGCCGTGCGCCGCATGTCGGCACCGGCGCCGGGTTCGTCGCCGTCGAGCACCGAGTCGGCCAGGTCGACCGTGACGTAGTCCGCGAACCGGGGCACGGCGACGGCGGCGAGTTCCTCGGCCGTCCGCACCACGTCGAGGCTCGTTCCGACCTCGCCTCCCGCGTCGTACAGCAGCTTGAGCCGTCTGCGGGCCGTGTCCGCCCGGCTCGTCAGGACCTGCATCTCGGTGGAGTCCCGGATGGTGACCACGGCCCCCTCCTGGCGGCCTCCGGGGTGGGTGGGCCGCTGGTTGACCACGAGCAGCCGGTCGCCCGTTTCGAGTACCTCGTCGGTGGCCACGCGGCCCGACAGCAGGAGGTCCGCCATCCGGCGGTTCAGCCCGGGCACCGCGCCGACGCTGCGTCCCTCGGCGTCTTCCGGCAGGTCGAGAAGCCGCTTGGCCTCGTCGTTGGCCAGGCGTAGCCGCCCGTCGCCGTCCGTGATCAGCACCCCTTCGCGGACGGCGTGGAGCACCGCGTCGTGGTGCTCGTACATGCGGGTCATTTCCTCCGTGCCGAGCCCGTGGGTCTGCCGGCGCAGCCGTCGGCTGATCAGCGCCGAGCCGGCGGTGGCCAGGGCCAGGCCGGTCGCGATGGCCAGGAGGATGACCGGGAGCTGACGGTCGACGACACCGGTCACGTTCTTCACGGTCAGGCCCGCGGAGACCAGTGCGACGACCCGGCCGTCGGCAGCGGTGACCGGCACCACGGCCTGGATCTCCTTGCCGAGCGGACCCTGCACGCTCTCGGTGTGGACCTGTCCGGCGAGCGAGGGCTCGATCGTGCCGACGAACCGTTTCCCGATGCGGTCCGGCTGGGGATGGCTGTACCGGATGCCGTTGGTGTCCATCACCACGACGAAGTCCACGCCGGAGGCCTTGCGCGTCGTCTCGGCGAGGGGTTGCAGGATGGCGGACGGGTCCTTCGTCTTCAGCGCGGCCTGCAGGCCCAGGGAGTGGGCGACGGTCTGCGCGACGGCGACCGACCGGTTGCGTGCCTCCCGGTCACTGTCGTGCCGCGACTGGAGCAGCAGGGACAGCAGGGCGCCGGCAGCGAGCAACACCACGATCGCCACCTGAAGGACGAACACCTGTCCGGCGACGCTTCGCAGTCTGTTGCCTAGGAGTGACCGCACCGACACACCAGGCACGGGTGGCAAGGAAGGGTCACGCACCCAGTTGTAGCACCTCTGGGCGTCCGTGGCGCCCCGGCATGCAGCATGACGTTCCGGCGTTCACACGCGGGCCGCGCTCATGGCCGCCGACCCCCTCGGCCCGGGGCGCCGGATCAGGCCATCGTTGCGTCACCCGACCGGTCCAACAGGTCCTAGAGTGTGCGCGTGACCGAGCAGAATTCCGAACTCATCGCCGGCCGGTACCAGCTGGTCGAATGCATCGGCCAGGGGGGTATGGGGCGGGTCTGGCGCGGCGTCGACCAGCAGCTCTTCGGCCGCGAGGTCGCCGTCAAGGAGATCCTCTTCCCGGCGGGGCTGGACGACGGCGACCGCACGACGCTCCTCAGGCGTTTCACCGGCGAGGCCCGCGCGGCGGTCACTCTCAGCCATCCCGGGATCATCACCATCCACGACGTCGTCGAGCACCACGGCGCCCCCGTCATCGTCATGGAGTTCGTCCGGGGGCAGTCCCTGGCCGCCGCCATCCGCGAGCAGGGCCAGCTGCCCGTGCAGCGCGTGGCGGAGATAGGGGCCGCCTTGCTCGGCGCGCTCACCGCGGCGCACGACGCACGGATCATCCACCGCGACATCAAGCCGGACAACGTGCTCCTGACCAAGGACCGCGTCGTCCTCACCGACTTCGGCATCGCCCACCTGGCGGACGCCACGACCAACCTCAGCCGGAGCGGGACCGTCATCGGCACCCCGCACTACATGCCCCCGGAGCAGTTGGAGGGCAAGCGCCCGACCCCCGCCAACGACCTGTGGGCGCTCGGCGCCACCCTCTACCACGCCGTCGAGGGACGCCCGCCGTTCGAGGCCGACGGACTCCACGCCCTTGCCGTGGCCGTCTTCACCCGCCCGCACCGGCCGCCGACGCACGCCGGCCTGCTGGCGCCCGTACTGGACGCGCTCCTGACGAAGGACCCGGCGCAGCGCGTCGGCGCCGCCGAGGCCGCCGATCTGCTGGCATCGGCGCTGCGGTCCTCCCGGTCCCGGGCGGACGCGAGCGCGGAGACCGTCCCGCGCGAGTCCGTACCGGCACCTCTCCCGGATGCGGGGCCGGAGCGCGCTCCGGCCCCGACCGAGCGGGAAACCGAGCTGCCGTCCTCGTCTCCCCTGCCCACGCCCACGGCCGAGGAACCGGCGCCCGCTCCCGAGGAACCGGCGCACGCGCCCGGTACCCTCCGCCTGCCCGTACCGGAGCGGCCGACCGCCCCGCCCGTGGCCGTTCCCCCGGCCGAGGATCTGATCTCGCTCGGCCGGCCGCACCACCGGGGGCGGGACGAGGGTGCGTCCGCCCGTCGGCGCGCCCTCACACGGCGCTCCGCCGTGCTGGGAGTCGCCATGGTCACGCTCGCGGCAGGCTCCGTCCTGACATGGAAGCTGACCCGTGACGACCCGCCCGGCGGCGGGACCCCCGGCGGCGGTTCCGCGGCCTCCCCCGTCACGGTGGTCATCGGGGTGGACGCACCGCTCAGCGGCGGCCTGTCGGCCATGGGGGTGGGCATGAAGAACTCCGCCGACCTGGCGGCCAGGACGTCCAACCGCACGGGTCACGTACCCGGCGTGAACTTCGAGATCAAGGCTTTGGACGACGAGGCCGCTCCCGCCAAGGGCGGGCCGAACGCCGCTCGGTTCATCGACGACGCGAAGGTGCTCGGCCTGGTCGGGCCGCTCACCTCCACGGTCGCCAAGACCATGGCGGAACCGCTCGGGCGGGCGAACCTCGTCAACGTGTCACCGTCCAACACCGACCCCGTGCTCACCCTGGGCCCCCACTGGGCCAAGGGCTCCAAGTCCCGCCCGTACCCGACCTACTTCCGAACCGTCGCCACGGACGTCGACCAGGGGCCGTTCGCCGCCCGGTACCTCCACGACGAGGCCGGGAAGCGGAAGCTCTACCTGATCGACGACAACAGCGCCTACGGCAGCGGCCTCACTTCCGGGTTCAGTGCCGCGTTCACGAAGCTCGGCGGAACCGTCGTGGGTACGGACCGGGTCGATCCCGCGCAGGAGGACTTCTCCTACCTGGCCGCCCAGATCCGGGCCTCCGGCGCCGATGCCGTGTACTTCGGCGGCTACTACGACACCGCCGGGCCGCTCTCCGAGCAGCTCAAGCGGGCGGGCCTGACCATCCCGCTGATGGGTGGGGACGGCATCTTCGACCAGCAGTTCCTCACGACGAACACGAAGGCCGAGGGGGACCTCGCCACGGGCATCGGCATTCCTGCCGAGGACCTGGCCAAGGGAAGGGACTTCCTCAAGCAGTACCAGGAGGCGGGTTACCCGGAGGCGGCCGGTTCGTACGGCCCCTACGCGTACGACGCGACCTGGGCCCTCATCGAGGCGGTGAAGGCCGTGGTGGAGGCCCACGGCGGAACCCTCCCCGCCGACGCCCGGGCGAAGATGCCGCAGGCCGTGTCGGGGCTGGCGTTCGACGGCGTCACCGGTCGAGTGGCCTTCGACGAGTACGGCGACACGGTCAACCGCCGGCTGACGGTGTACGCGGTGAAGGGCGGCAGCTGGACGACCGTGAAGAGCGGCCCCGGTACACCCTGATCGGCGATCCGCTGATCAGGTGATCCGGTGATCCGGCCGGAGACGCCGTGACTCCCCCCTTGGCAGCCACGGCGCCTCCTGTCCTCACGAGCGAGCTCGAGCTACAGCCGCTGCCAGAGCGCCGGGACCACGGGCGGCTCCCAGCCCGTCTGGGCCTGGTGGCCTTGGATGCACCGGTAGCTCGCGCCGCCGTAGGTGACCGTGGCGCCGGCCGCGTAGACGGAGCCGGCCTTCCAGGTGCCGCCGGGCTCGGGGTCGCCCGGGCCGGGACCCGGGCCCGGGTCGGTTCCGGTGACCCTGAGCGTCAGTCCGTAGGCGGACAGGATCGGGTTCAGCGGCTGGAAGAAGGTGGTTCCCCCGCTGGAGCAGTTGCCGGAGCCGCCGGAGGTGACGCCCTGGGCCTGGCTGCCGGAGATGTAGGAGCCGCCGGAGTCACCGGGCTCGGCGCAGACCGTCGTACGGGTGACGCCGGAGATGGTGCCCTCGGGGTAGGTGACGCTGGTGTTGTGCTGCTGGACGGTCCCGCAGTGCCAGCCGGTGGTCGATCCGGAGCGGCACACCGAGGCCCCGACGGGTTGCAGCACCGAGCCCGTGACCTGCACGTTCGCCCCGCCGCTGCCCTTGACGTAGGGGGTGGAGGACCAGTTGGCGTTCGCCGCCACCCAGGCCATGTCGTTGCCGGGGAAGACGGAGGCCTGGAAGGAGCCCTGGGCGACCTGGTTGAAGCCGCTGGTGGCGGTCCCGGCCCGTCCGCAGTGGCCGGCGGTGGCGAATCCGTTCACCGTTCCCTTGGTGATCGGGAAGCCGACCGAGCAGCGGCCGCTGCCGTTCATGTAGTACGCGTCCCCGCCGCGCAGGTCGTACAGCGGGCGCGGGGCCTCGGCGGTACGGACCACCGTGACCAGTGCCGCGTCGGTCCCGGTGGCCGCCAGCAGGGCACTCGCGGCCCCGGGCCGGGTCTCCTCGACGACCAGGGTGTTGCCGCGCGGGTCGACGTAGCGGACCGGGGTCCCCGCGGTGGCGGCCCGGTCCAGCGCGGCCTTCGCGGTGTCCAGGTCGGCCAGGGAGCGGCTGACGAGCTTCGCCCGGGCCCCGGTGGCCCGTATCGATGCCGCGTCGGAGGCCCGGGTGGTGGCCACGGTCAGGGTCCCCGCGTCGGCACCGTCCAGCCAGGCTCCGGCGAAGGCGGCGCCGAGCCGGGCCTGGAGCCGGGCGGCGGCGGCTCCCGCTTCGGCCTCGTGGGCCAGGCGGGACTTGGCCTGTGTGGGGGTCAGGCCGAGGTCGCGCTGCATGGCGGCGAGCAGTTCGGGAGGGGCGTCGGCGGTGCGCAGGGTGGCGGAGGCCGACTTCTGCGGGCGCGTGGTGTCGGCGGAGTCCGCGGGGGCGGCGGTGGCAACGGCGCCGGTGGCGGCCAGCAGCAGCCCGGCGGCGGCCAGGGCGGTACACGCCGCGCGGGCGTGTCGCTTGAGCATGGGGGATCTCCTCGGTTCGGTGGGGGGTCAGCGACACCGTAGGAATCCGCATGCTTCCGCGGGAGATGCCGGTCGGCCCCTCCCCCGGTGTTATGGCCGTGCGGCCGGCACCTGCGCCGTGGCGACCGCGGCTGCGGACGATCGGGCCAGCGCCTCCGTGTGCGCGTCCCGGGCGTGCTGCAGCACCGCCGCCGCGCGGGCGGCCGCCCGCGCCGCCGGATGCCAGCCGAGCAGGTGCCGCCACACCAGCGGGCTCCCGGCGAGCGGCCGGGTCACCAGCCCGGGGGTCACGGGGAAGGTCGCCCGGCACAGCCCCACGGCCCGCCCGACCTGGACGAGGTGCACGCACGAAGCGGTGTCCGTCTCGTACACGCACGCCGGGGTGAACCCGGCGCGCACGCACGCCGCCGCGAAGCAGTCCCCGAAGCACCCGTCGCCCGGTACGTCGGTCCAGGCCTCGGCGGCCAGTTCCGCCAGCTCGATCCACGGCCGCTGTGCCAGCGGGTGGTCCTCGGCCAGCATCACGTGTACCGGGTCCCGTGCCACCTCCCTCCACGCGAGCCGCCCCGGTCCCGGCGGGGTGCTCTCGCCGCACACCCCGACCAGGGCGAAGTCCAGCCGGCCGGCGGCCACGCCACCGGCGACCTCCCCTTCCGACCACGAGGTGTACGTGGTCACCGGCACACCGGGCTCCTGCCGGACGATCCGGTCCACGAGCCCGCCCAGCAGCGGCCCGTGCGTCCCCCCGAGCCGGTAGCCGGCGGTGCCCTGCCGGGCGAAGCGCACCGCCTCCTCCTGAAGCTCGCACACGGCCGGCAGCACCACGCGGGCCCGTTCCAGCACCAGCTCCCCGAGCGCGGTGGCCCGTACGCCTTCCCGCCCCCGAACGAAGAGCGGTCCGTCGAGCGCTCGCTCGATCCGCTTGAGCTGGGTGCTCAGAGCGGGCTGAGTGAGCCCCAGCACGGTGGCCGCACGGGTCAGGCTGCCGGCGTCGGCGACGGCTCTGACGATCTTGAGGTGCCTCAACTCCAGATCCATGCCCTGAGCTTGGTCCAGACCTGTGGGCGTGCGCTACGGGTCTGCCGCATCCGGAATCGACGAAAGCCCGTGCGTCATGGCACCGGGTCCGGCGCCGCCGCTCCGGTGTTCCCGCGCACTCCTGCGGACCTGCCGAAAGGATCAGGTATTTGCCCTGTTCAGAAGGGTGCGATGCTTCATGCGCGTCGGCAGTGAGTCGGCTCGATGAAAGGCGGCGTCACATGGCAGCGGGATTCTCGGACTGGAAGGTCAACCGGCAGTATGCGGAGAACGACCGTGTCGTTCATCTCGGCAAGCAGTACCGGTGCCTGGTGACGCACAAGTCCAACTCCGCGAACAACCCGGCGACGAGCGTCAAGATGTGGCAGCGCTACGCCGGTTGAGCCGCGATTGGAAGCGCTCTCAGTCTCCCGCCCGTCCCGGCGCTAGGCTGTAGACGATCCGGCGACGGCACAGGTCAGCACCCGCCCTGCGCCTCGCCGCCCCCGTCGACGAGGAGCGACCGCCTTGCCCGAGCAGTCCCCCGGGTACCGACCCACCCTGGAAGCCGTCGCGGCGCGAGCGGGGGTCTCCCGGGCCACCGCCTCGCGGGTCGTGAACGGGGGCGACGGGGTCCGTAAACCGCTGGTCGACAAGGTGCTCCGGGCGGTCGACGAGCTCGGCTACGTCCCCAACCACGCGGCCCGGACGCTGGTGACGCGGCGCACCGGCGCGGTGGCCGTCGTCATCGCGGAGCCGGAGGTGCGGATCTTCTCGGACCCCTTCTTCTCCCAGCAGATCCGGGGCATCAGCAAGGAGCTGACCGCCCACGACACCCAGCTCGTGCTGCTGCTGGTGGAGGGGCCGGGGGACTTCGACCGGATCACCCGGTACCTGTCCGGCGGGCACGTGGACGGTGCGCTCGCCTTCTCGCTGCACACCGACGACCCGCTGCCCGCGATCACGCGCCGAGCGGGGATTCCGACCGTGTTCGGGGGCCGGCCCGGCTGGACCACCGACCCCGGCGAACGGGCCGTTCCGTACGTCGACGCCGACAACCGGGGCGGAGCCCGGGTCGCCGTGCAGTACCTGCGGGACCTCGGGCGGGAGAGGATCGCGCACATCGGCGGGCCGCCCGACCAGACCTCGGCGATGGACCGCCTGGACGGCTACCGGGACGTACTGCTGGACATGGATCCGACGCTCGTCGCCGAGGGCGCCTTCACCGTGGAGAGCGGGGCGCGGGCGATGGCGGAGCTGCTGGACCGGCGACCCGACCTGGACGCGGTGTTCGTCGCGAACGACCTGATGGCCTCGGGGGCGCTACGGGTCCTGCGGGATCGCGGGATCGCGGTGCCCGGGCAGGTGGCGGTCGTCGGGTTCGACGACATGGACCCGGTGGCCAAGGAGACCGACCCGCCGCTGACCACCGTCAGCCAGGACATCGAGGGCCAGGGGCGGTTGATGGCGAAGCTGCTGCTGCGCAGCCTCGACCGTACGGGGAACGGCACGGCACCGGACTCGGTGATCACCCCGACCATGCTGGTCCGGCGGGCCTCGGCCTGAGCCTCCGGCGTACGCGTACGGCGGGTCTCCGCCCCCGAGGAGCCGGAAACCCGCCGCACCGATCGCGTCCCTACGCCTGGCAGTGGACTACGCGTAGGGGATCCTCAGCACCGCCGCGTCCGTGCCCGTCTGCACCTGCGACGTGCTGCTGCCCAACGCGTTCCAGATTTCCAGGCGGACGGTGCCGTTCTTGAGTTCGCCCAGGCTGCCGGTGACGGCCTGCGCGCCGACCGCCTGCGTGTACTCCTCCCAGCCCGCGACCGGGTCGGTCGCGAAGTAGCGGAAGGTTTCGGTGCGGTCGAAGGTGCCGTCACCGGTCAGGTCGTAGCTCACGCGGACCTGCGGGGCGAGCCCGACCGTGGTGCCGGCGTCCACCCGGAGGCGGAACGTGGTGGCGGCTCCGGCGGCGAGCTTGCCGTTGACCTGCTTCACCTCGTAGACGTTCGGCCGGTACGGGGTGCCGTCCCGGTTGACGCCGTCGGCCGAGGCGAGGGTGTCCGTGCCGGCCGGATCGGTGGTGGCGGTGGTGAGGACGCCGCCGGTCTTGAGGCGGAAGGTGTTGCCGGTGGACGGGCCCGGCTCCTCCGGGTCCGGGTCCGGGTCTCCGCCGCCGGCGCCGGTGCCGGTGGCCGTCGAACGGGCCGGTACGGAAAGGGTCTTGCCGTCGGAGAAGGTCACCGTGCGCGGGGTGGAGCCGTGGTTGTGCGCGGTGTAGGTACGGGTTCCGTTCTTGGTGAAGACGGCGGAGGTGGGCAGGTCCCCACTGACCGTCATGTCCGGCGCGCCCACGGTGGCGAGGGTGGTGATCCAGTGGTAGGCGTGCGCCTTGGAATCACCCTGTTCGGGGGTGTAATTGCCGTTCGCGGCGTCCCACTTGGCCTTCGCGGAAGCCGGATCGGTCAGCGCCTCGAACTCCCAGAGCAGGTCGCGCCACTCCTGGGCCGGGCCGCCGTTCTCGCGCTCCATCTCGGCGATGTTCCGCGTGATGGCGGCCTTCTCACGGGCCACGTGGAGCGAACCTCCGGTCACGGGAAGGACGTTGATCCCGTGGATCTCCTCCGGATTGGCGGTCCACCAGGTGGAGTACGCGGCGCCGCTGCCCCAGACCATGCCGACCGTGCCGTACTTGTACGAGGCCGGGAAGACCTGCTCGTTCGCGTCGAACCAGTACTGGGTGATCGCCTCGGACTCCGTCGTCAGCAGGTAGCTGCCGAGGTCGCGGAGCGAGGTGTCGCCGGTCGCCGCGCCCCAGAGCACGAGACCGGCGCTGAGGTTGACGGACTCCGAGGAGGACTCCTGGTTGTTGCCCGCCGCGAAGCCCTGGTGGCCGGAGGCCCAGCTGTGGCCCGCGTACACGTCGAAGCCGCGCAGGAAGGGGTAGGCCGAGTCGGTGCGGCTCGGGTTGGCCGTGTCGCGGATCAGGTGCTTGATCATCGTGCCCCAGGCCGAGTCGGCCGCCCAGGCCTGGTCGTACTGGGCGATGATCGCCGCCGCGTAGACGTAGTAGCTGTAGTGGAAGTGATGGTCGTTGAGTTCGGTGTCGCTGCCGTAGGACGCCGGGTATCCCGTGAGGGTCTTCCAGTCCTTGTCGTAGCTGAACTCGCTCGCCCCGCCGGCCGTGAACCACTCCTGGAGCCGGCCCTTCATCAGGCCGAGGAGCTTGTCGCGCGTCGCGGTCTGGCCGATCTGGTCGGCCACGGGCACCAGTTGGGCGAGCCGGCCGAGCGCCTTGCCGGTCCAGTAGGTGTCGGCGGCACCGGAGAACGGGTCGGCCGCGTTGGCGACCTCGTTGAGATAGCCGGTCAGCCGGGCCCGGTCGACGCCGCTGGAGGCGGGCAGGGCGGGCAGCACGCCGTTGTTCTTCTGGCTGGTGGTGAAGGAGGCGGACTCGCGCACCTTCATGGTGCCGCGCGGTGAGACGTACGTGTACGGGGTCAGCACGTCGGTGGTGTGCAGCCACTGGTGGCGGTAGAGGGCCTGGAGCGTGCCGCGTTCGGTGCCCTCCTTGGCCTCGGTGGTCAGGGTGTAGGTCGCCCGGACGGCGCCGCCGGTGCTCTGCCAGGCCACCTGGGAGCCGGTGACGAAGCTGAAGGCGTACTTGCGGTAGGTCGCGAGCGCGTCCGTGGAGGGCAGGACGGCGAGCGAGAAGTAGTCCTTGCCCGCGAGTCCGGCGGTGATCGTGGTGCCGGACACGTTCCAGTCGGCGCCGGTCGGGGCGAACAGGGCGTAGTGGTGGCCCGCGACCGTGATGCCGAGGACGTTGCCGTTGTCCGCGAAGACCGTGGGCGTGGAGGCGGTCGTGATGCGGGCGTCGCCGCCGGAGCCCTTGGCGTACACGAACGGCATGCCGTGGCCGATGGTGGCCCGGAAGGTGCGGGAGCCGTCCGCCCAGTACGGGGTGACCGTCCAGTCCGACCAGGCGTCGGCCTTGGTGTCGGGAGAGTTCAGGCCGGTGAGGCCGACGGTGAGATCGGCCTTGTGGGCGTACTCGTACTGCCGTCCGTCACCGACGATCGCGGGCGTGGTCGGGTAGCCGACCTCCAGGCCGGAGGCCTTGGCCTGGTACGTGAGGGGGTGGCCGTACATGGGCGTGGAGTACGGGTTGTCGCCGTAGCGCTGGTAGGCGAGCGAGGTCCACCAGTCGTTGGTCGGAACCGGCTTGTCCCGGGCGGCGGCGGTGAGTTTGGGGGTGACGGGGGCGCCGGTGTTCGTCGTGGGTCCGGACGTGCCGGCGGGTCGGGTGTCGGTGTAACTGCCGGAACCCGCGGGGATGGTGGCGGCCGCCGCGGGGAAGGCGGCGGGGCCCAGGCCGACGGCGGCCAGGGCGATGGCCAGGAACGTCGCCGCGGCAGGTCTGGAGAGTGAGGTTCGCACGAAACAGCACCTCGATCACGTGGGGGGAAGAGCGCGTTCGAGAGCGCTCTCAAGTGCCATGGAACGTAAATCTCCTGAAACCTAAGTGTCAAGAGAGCCAGCGAAGCGGGCAGTTGGGGGTAACGCCAAGCTGTTATGCGTTCGAGTATTGACGGGGAGCGGGCAGTGGGAGACGCTCCAGACGCACGCACTGAGAGCGCTCTCAAAGCGCTCGGTTCATCCCGAAGTCAAGGGAGGCTTCCCATGCCCATCGCCCGAGCCGCCAAGAGAGCCACAGCCCGCCTCGGCGCGGTCGTCCTCGCCGGGGCCCTCCTCGCCGCCTGTGGGTCCGGCTCCTCTCCGGACGCCTCCGACGGCGCGGGCGGAAAGGTCACCCTCACGGTCGACCTCTTCGGATCCTTCGGGTTCAAGGAGGCCGGGCTCTACGAGGAGTACCAGCAGCTCCACCCCAACGTGACGGTCAAGCAGAGCGACACCCAGGACGAGGCGGACTACTGGAAGTCGCTCCAGACCCGGCTCGCGGGCGGCGGCGGTCTCGCGGACGTGCAGGGCGTCGAGGTGGGCCGGATCGCCTCGGTCACCCAGCAGCAGTCCGACAAGTTCCATGACCTGAAGGCGTTCGGGGCCGACAAGCTCAAGGGCCAGTTCGCCGAGGCCAAGTGGTCGGCGGCGACCACGAAGGACGGCAAGATCCTGGGTCTCGGCACGGACGTGGGCCCCGAGGCCATGTGCTACCGCACGGACCTCTTCCAGCAGGCCGGTCTCCCCACCGACCGCGAGGAGCTCGCGAAGAAGTGGTCCACGTGGGAGGGCTACCTGGAGTTGGGCAAGGAGTACAAGAAGAAGGCACCCGCCCAGAGCGCCTGGCTGGACAGCATCGGATCCCTCTACGGGATCATGATCGGCCAGGAGAAGGAGCGGTACTACAACGCCTCCGGCGAGATGATCTACGAGAAGAACCCGGCGGTCAGAACGGCCTGGGACACCTCCGTGAAGGCGGCCGAGGCCGGCCTGAGCGCCAAGCTCGACCAGTGGTCGCCGCAGTGGAACCAGGCCTTCGCCGCCGGTTCGTTCGCCACCATCCCGTGCCCGGCCTGGATGCTCGGCTACGTCAAGGCCCAGGCCGGTGCCGCGGGCCAGGGCAAGTGGGACATCGCCAAGCTGCCCGGCGGCGCGGGCAACTGGGGCGGCTCGTACCTCTCGATCCCCCGTGCGGCCAAGCACAAGGAGGAGGCGTACAAACTGATCGAGTGGCTCACCGCACCCGAGCAGCAGGCGAAGGTGTTCCAGAAGCAGGGCAACTTCCCGTCCTCGACGGGCGCGATCGCGAAGATCGCGGACGCCAAGGACCCGTACTTCTCGGGCGCCCCGATCGGCCGGATCTTCGGTGACGCGGCCAAGGAGTCCCCGGTCCAGGTCCTGGGCGTACACGACCAGAACGTCATGCAGCAGCTGACGAACGCGCTGGGCGAGGTCGAGCGCAAGGGAGTCTCGTCGGACACGGCGTGGGAGACGGCGAAGAAGGGCGTGGCGAACGTGACCGGCTGACACCGGCCGCGGGGCGGCCACTGACGGTGGCGGCCGTGGACCGGCCGCACCCGCACCCCCGGCGCCCTCCTGCACACCCGTCGCCCTCCCGTTCTCGCTCCCGCTCCCGGCACCCCTCCCTCCACGATCCCGAAGGGCCGCATCGTGTCCCCCACTTCCACCGCGAAGGCCGGTCCCCGCCCGGCCGGCGCCGGACCCGGACCCGGAACCCGAACCGGACCCGGGACCGACCCGGACGTCGGCCCGGCGGCCGCTCTCCGGCGCAGCTGGCGCAAGGCCTCCCCGTACGCCTACGTCGCCCCCTTCTTCACCCTGTTCCTCGCCTTCGGTCTCTTCCCGCTCCTCTACACGGCGTTCGTCTCCCTCTACCGCGTCGAGCTCCAGACGAGCGGCGAGATGGAATGGCGGGGCATCGCCAACTACACCGCGCTCTTCGCCGACGACTACTTCTGGATCTCGCTGCGCAACACCTTCACCATCGGCGTGCTGTCCACAGTGCCGCAGCTCGCGATGGCTCTGGGCCTGGCCCACTTGCTCAACTACAAGCTGCGCGGCCGGACCTTCATCAGGACCGCGGTCCTGCTCCCCTACGCGACGTCCGTCGCCGCCGCCACGCTCGTCTTCGCACAGCTCTTCGGCCGCGACTTCGGGCTGATCAACTACGTGATCGGGCTCGTCGGCTTCGACCCGGTGGACTGGCAGACGGGCACGGTCGCCTCGCAGATCGCCGTATCGTCGATCGTGATCTGGCGCTGGACCGGCTACAACGCGCTGATCTACCTGGCGGGCATGCAGTCGATCCCGCACGAGCTGTACGAGGCCGCGGAGATCGACGGGGCGTCGCGCTGGCGCCAGTTCCTCCACGTGACCCTTCCCGGTCTGCGGCCGACCATCGTCTTCACGGTGATCGTTTCGACGATCGGTGCGACCCAGCTCTTCGGTGAGCCACTGCTGTTCGAGGGGTCGATGTCCGGCGGAATCTCACACCAGTACCAGACCCTCGGCCTGTACATGTACGAGCAGGGCTGGGGCTTCTTCCACCTGGGGCGGGCCGCGGCCATCGCCTGGGTGATGTTCGTCCTGATCGTGGTGCTGGTCGGGGTCAACGCCCTGATCGCGCGCCGCCGAGCACGCAAGGAGGCCGGCCGATGACCGCGCTCGCCCCACCGCCGACCGCGCCCGAGAAGCGCCGCCCTCCGCGGGAGCAGCCCGGCAAGCGCTCCTGGCTCCGCAAGGGCGACGGGGCCGGGAGGACGATGACGGGCGGCTGGATCAGCTACCTCATCCTCGGAATCGCGCTGCTGATCTCGGCGTTCCCCTTCTACTGGACGATCGTCGCGGCCAGCCGGTCCCAGGCGGACCTGGCGCAGGTGCCGCCGAGCCTGCTGCCCGGCCCGAACCTGATCAAGAACTTCGAAGCCGTCCTCGAAGAGGCCGACATCGGCAAGGCGCTCCTGAACTCGCTGATCGTCTCCGGCTCCATCACCGTGGGCACGGTGCTCTCCTGCACCCTGGCCGGCTTCGCCTTCGCCAAGCTGAGGTTCCGGGGCCGGGGCGCCCTGCTGGCCTTGACGATCGGGACGATGATGATCCCGCCGCAGCTCGGCGTGATTCCGCTGTTCATGCTGATCGCCGAACTCCACTGGGTGAACCAGCTCCAGGCGGTGATCCTGCCGGGTCTGGTGTCGGCGTTCGGGGTGTTCTTCATGCGCCAGTACCTGATCCAGTCGCTGCCGGACGAGCTGATCGAGGCGGCCCGCGTGGACGGGGCCTCCACGGCCCGCATCTTCTGGTCGATCGTGATCCCGATCGCGCGGCCGGGGATGGCGGTGCTCGGGATGCTCACGTTCATGACCGCCTGGAACGACTTCTTCTGGCCGGTCATCGCGCTGTCCTCACAGGAGCCGACCGTGCAGGTCGCGCTGCGGCAGCTCGGCGGCGGCTACGTCAACGACCAGTCGGTCATCATGGCCGGCACGCTGCTCGGCACCCTGCCGGTGCTGCTCGTCTTCGGCCTGCTGGGCCGGCAGATCGTCGGCGGCATCATGCAGGGAGCGGTGAAGGGCTGACGCGTTGCCGCCTCGCGGCGACCGGCGAGAGATCGGCCCCACCAGCCCCATGTGATCCCCCCTCCTCCTACCTCCTGGAGTGTCCGTCTCATGACCGCTGTCGATGCCCGCCCGGCGACCTCCACGGGCACCCGCCCCGAGACCGGGACGGGGCTCCGCTTCCCCACCGGATTCCGTTGGGGCACGGCCACCGCCGCCTACCAGATCGAGGGGGCGGCCACCGAGGGCGGCCGGACGCCGTCCATCTGGGACACCTTCAGCCGTACGCCCGGCAAGGTCCGCAACGGTGACACCGGTGACATCGCCGCCGACCACCTGCACCGGATGCCGGACGACGTGAAGCTGATGAAGGAGCTCGGCGTCACGGACTACCGCTTCTCCGTCTCCTGGCCCCGGGTCCAGCCGACGGGGCGGGGGCCGGCCGTGGAGCGGGGCCTGGACTTCTACCGCCGCCTGGTCGACGAGCTGCTGGCGAACGGCATCAGGCCGGTCGCGACCCTCTACCACTGGGACCTCCCGCAGGAGCTGGAGGACGCGGGCGGCTGGCCGGAGCGGGACACCGCACACCGGTTCGCGGAGTACGCGGGCCTGGTGGCCCGGGCGCTGGGCGACCGGGTGCCCACCTGGACGACGTTGAACGAGCCCTGGTGCGGGGCGTTCCTCGGGTACGGCAACGGGGTCCACGCCCCCGGCCGCACCAGTGACCTCGCCGCGCTGCGCGCGGCCCACCACTTCAACCTGGCGCACGGCGGCGCGGCCCGCGTCCTGCGCGACCGCCTCCCGGCCACCGCCGAGATCTCCCTGACCCTGAACCTCCACGCCCTGCGCCCGCTGACGGACACGGCGGCGGACCGGGACGCGGTGCGCCGGATCGACACGGTGGCGAACCGGATCTTCATGGACCCGGTCTTCCACGGGCGGCTGCCGCAGGACCTGGTGGCGGACACGGCGGGGGTGACGGACTGGTCGTTCGTCCGGGACGGCGACCTGGAGATCACGTCCACCCCGATCGACTCGCTGGGCATCAACTACTACTCCCCCAGCGTGGTTTCGGCGGGCTCCTCCCCCTCCCCCGCCCCCTGGGCGGGCGCCGAGAAGCATGTGGCGTTCACCCCGGCGGCGGGCCCGCGCACGGCGATGGACTGGCCGGTGGACGCGAACGGCCTGTACGAGCTGCTGACCCGGCTGCGCGACGAACTCCCGCACCTGCCGCTCCTGGTGACGGAGAACGGGGCGGCGTACGACGACTACGCCGACCCGGAGGGGCAGGTCCACGACCCGGAGCGGGTGGCGTACCTCGACGCACATCTGACGGCCGTGCACCGGGCGATCGAGGACGGCGTGGACGTACGCGGCTACTTCCTGTGGAGCCTGCTGGACAACTTCGAGTGGGCGTACGGCTACAGCAAGCGCTTCGGCATCGTCCACGTGGACTTCGCGTCCCAGCGCCGGACGGTGAAGGACAGCGCGCGCTGGTACGCGGAGGTGATCGCGCGGGGCGGGCTGGCGCGGGACTGAGCGGGTTCTCTCCCACCCGACGGCCCGGGGAACATCCCGGGGCCGCCGGGCAGGGCCGTCGGACGGGGCCGTCGGGCAGCTGCCCGCGTCGTACGCTCGGGCCGTGCACGAATACGAGATCAAACTCAAAGCCATCGCCGCGCTCACCGCCCTGCGCGCGGACGTCGGCGAAGGCCTCGCCTCCGACCTGCTCGCCGAAGTGACCCCCACTCACTTCCTGGTGCCGGCGGGCGCGGACCCCGAAGAAGTCGGCGGCGCCGTGCTCGATCAGCTCTCCGAGCCGCTGAGCGCCCTGGTCAACGGGTTCATCGCCGCCTTCGCGGCCGTCGCCTACGCGTACGACGAAACCGGCGCGGAGCCCGGAACCGACGCGATCCTTCAGGAACTCGCCCTTCGCCTCGCCCGCGGGGACGGTCGGCAGTCGCCCTGACACCGCCGACTTCTTTGTCGGCATGCCGCGTTTCGGCTCGCACACCGGCACCCTGTGGGCGACGGTGGACCTGCTCTGCTGCATTCGTGTTCCGAGGAGAACCTTCATGAACTGGACGCTCGAAGTGGTGCTGGTCCCCGTCACCGACATGGACCGGTCGAAGGAGTTCTACGCGGACAAGGTCGGCTTCACGGTCGATCTCGACACCGAGGTCGCACCCGGGATCCGCATCATCCAGCTGACCCCGCCCGGCTCACGCTGTTCGATCGCGCTGGAGCACGGGATGCCCCCGGCGCCCGGTGCGCGCCAGATGGCTCCGGGCACGCTGCAAGGCGTGCAGTTGTGCGTCACCGATATCGAGGCCGCACGAAAGGAGCTGACGGAGCGCGGTGTGGAGGTGTCGCCGGTGCGGCACGTCGGCGAGAAGGGCTGGGAGGACGGCAAGGGCGACACCTGGAACTCCTTCCTGACCTTCACCGACCCGGACGGCAACGGCTGGGTGGTCCAGGAAGCGCCCTCGGAGCTGTCGGAACGCTGACGGCTCCGAAGGCCTCCTCTCGCTGTCAGGCCCAGGGGTCGAGGGCCAGTTTGCCGGTGGTCTTGCGGGATTCGAGGTGCCGGAGCACGTCCGGGCCGTCCGCCAGGGGGTGGACTTCCGGGGTGCCCGGCGCGTAGACGCCCTCGCCGATCAGGGAGTGCAGCTCCGTGAGGAGGCCGGCGTACACCTGCGGTGCCTCGGTGGCCATCGCCCCGATGTGGAGGCCCTTGATCTGGACCCGGTGGGTGAACAGCAGGTCGCGGGTGGAGATGTCGGTGTGCCCCGAGGCGGCGCCGAAGACGACGACGGAGCCGGTCACGGGACGGGTGACGGCGAGGGTGTCGCGGAAGGTGGCCTGGCCGACCGATTCCAGGGCGATGTCGACGCCCTCGGGGGCCAGCGCGAGAACTTCCTTCGCGAGGTCGGGATGGTCGGAGTCGAGGACGTGGTCGGCCCCGAGCGCGAGGACGGTCCCGTGCTTCGAGGGGGAGGCGGTCGCGATGACACGGGCCCCGTAGTGGCGGGCGAGCCGGACGGCGGCCTGGCCGACCCCGCCCGCCGCCGCGTGGATCAGTACGGTCTCGCCCCGCTCGACGTTGCCCAGCGGCTTCAGGGCGGCCAGGGCGGTCGCCCAGTTCAGCACCAGGCCGAGGGATTCGGCGTCGCTCCAGCCGTCGGGGACGGGCAGGGCGCCCGCCGCCGGCAGGGTCGTGTACTGGGCGAAGGCGCCGTAGCCCATGCCGACGACGTGCGTGCCCACCGGCAGCGGATCGTCGACCCCGGGGCCCACGGCGACGATCTCACCGGCGGCTTCGATGCCCGCCGTGTACGGCGCGGCCGGGCCGCCCTCGTACGTGCCGTGGGACTGCATGACATCGGCGAAGTTGACCCCCGCCGCGCCCACGCGGATCAGGTAGGTGCCGTGGCCGGCGACCGGGAGGGGAAGGTCGAGGGTCAGGATCAGGTCCTTCGGACCCTTCAGGGACTGCTGTACGAGAGCCTGCGCCAAGGGTGTGTTCGTGGTCATGTGGGGGACCGTAAAAGCCTCCCGTAAGCGGGAAGGTCAAGCCCCGCTCCGCGCAGCGCCCAGGAAGGCGTCCAAGGCCGACTGCTGGGCGACCAGGGAGGCGACCCGTTCGGCGAGCCGGTCCCGGTAGCCCTCCACCTCGGCGAGGAACTCGGCACAGACCCGGTTGGGGCTGGTGGAGGGGGTGACGTAGGGCAGGACTTCCTTGATGAGCCGCACGGGCAGGCCGGACTCCACCAGGAAACGGATCACGCGGACACGGTCCAGTACGTCGGCGGAGTACAGCCGGTACCCGTTCGCGCAGCGTTCCGGGGTGATCAGCCCCTCCTCCTCGTAGTGCCTGAGGGCTCGGGCGCTGGCCCCGCTGGCCTTCGCGGCTTCGCTGATCTTCAAAGCGTCCATGGGAGGGCCAACGCACCGGCGGGGCACCGGTGTTCCGGTACCGCCGGACTACCGCCGGACCGGCATCGTCCGGGCCCCCGGCCTGACGGCTACGCGCCGGCGTTCCCCTCGAGGTGGGCGAGCGCCGCGTCGGCCCCTTCGGCGAAGAACACCAGGTCGGTCAGGGGCACGGGGAGGAAGCCCTCTTCCTCCATGCGCCGGAACTGCTCCTTGAGGCCGTTGTAGAACCCCGCCGTGTTGAGGATCACCACCGGCTTCGTGGTCTTCCCGTGCTTCTTGAGCTCGAGGATCTCGGTCGCCTCGTCCAGCGTCCCGGTCCCGCCGACCAGGATGGCGACCGCGTCGGCCTTGGCCAAGAGCAGCGCCTTGCGTTCGGCGAGGTCGCGCGCGATCACCATTTCGTCGGCGTTCTTACGGGCCTTCGCCGCGAGGAAGTCGACCGAGACGCCGACGAGTCGCCCGCCCGCCGCCTGGACTCCGTCCGCAACCACCTTCATCAGGCCGCTCTCGGAACCGCCCCACACCAGCGTGTGACCGCCCCTGCCGAGGAGCTCGGCGAACTCCCGGGCCGGGAGCGTGTAGCGCTCGTCGAGTTCGGCGGCCGAGAGGAAGACGCAAATGTTCATGCCCCGACAGTACGAGGCGAGGTGCCGGCTCTCGGGCACGGGGCGGTGAGCGGACCGGACCGGGCCGACTGGGCCCGGTCCGGTCCGGAGGATGGACTCAGGCCGTGACCGGCAGGTCGACGGCCGGGAAATCGACTTCGGTGCGGGCCACCGAGTTGAAGTAGTTCGTGAAGATGTTCAGGGCGACGGCCCCGATGATCTCGCCGATCTCCCCGTCACCGTAACCCGCGGCGCGCACGGCCTCGAGGTCGGCGTCGGAGACGAAGCCCTTGGTGCGCAGCACGGATCGGGCGAACAGCAGGGCGGCCGCGGCCTTGGGGTCCGAGGCGTGTGCGTGGCCGCCGACGGCGAGGTCCTCGGCGGAGACGCCTGCGCGGGCACCGAGGACGTGGTGGGCCGCGTAGCAGTAGTCGCACGCGTTCTCGGCCGCCGCGACCAGGGCGATCTGCTCCCGGAGCGAGCCGGGCAGCAGCCCCTTGGACAGGGCGCCCCCGAAGGACAGGTAGCCGTCCAGGACGGCCGGCGAGGCCGCCATCGCCCGCATCATGTTCGGCGTCACGCCGAGCGCACGCTCCACCTTGTCCAGCAGGCCCTTGGCCGCGGGCTCGGCGTGGGCGGGATCGACGGTGGTCAGACGAGAAGGCATGGGTGTCTCCAGTTCCGGTGTTTCCAGAGGATCGTTAGGACTCCTACGAACTCCTTGAACATAGCTTCGCCCCCGCACGCCGCACAAGGGGTATCGTCAGGAGTCCAAAGGAACTCTCAGGAGGTGCTGTCCGTGCCGACCGCCGACCCAGCCGACACCGAAGGTCCGGCGGCGCCGCAGCTGCCGCCCGATCTGGCGGCGCAGGAGCTGCCCGGCAGGCCCGGAGACCCGTCCGACCTGGACCGGCGCCTCGCCTCGGCGCTCGAACGGGCGGGCCACGCGCTGCGCACGCTGATCTGGACCCAGGCCACCGCGCACGGGCTCAGCCCCATCCAGGTCCAACTCCTCCTACGCCTCGGGGTCGAGCCTCCCGAGCGGCGCCGAGTCGGCACGCTCGCCGCCGAGTTCGACCTCTCCGCCGCCACCGTCAGCGAGGCGCTGTCGGCGTTGCGCCGCAAGGGCCTCGTCGAGAAGCAACCCGTCGCCGGCGACAAGCGCGGCCATGTCATGGCACCGACCGAGGCGGGCCTCGCCGCGGCCGCCGCCCTCGCCCACTGGCCCGACCCCGTCACCACCCACCTGGCGACCCTGCCCACCGAGGACAAGGGGGGCGCCCTGCGCCTGATCCTCGATCTGGTCGGCCACCTCGCCGACACCGGCGTCCTGTCCGTCGCCCGGACCTGCACCACCTGCCGTTTCTTCCGGCGTGACGAGCACGACGATTCCCGGCGCCCGCACCACTGCGCCCTGCTGGACGCCCCCATCGGCGACCCGGACCTGCGCGTGGACTGCGCCGAACACCAGCCGGCCCAGGTCCCCTAGGGCATGCGGCTGCCGGACCCTTCCGCCCGGAAGGCCCGTCGGTAGGCGGCGGGTGTGGTGCGCAGGGCCTCGTGGAAGCGTCGGCGCAGGTTGACGGCCGAGGAGAGGCCGACCCGGTGCGCGATGGTTTCCACCGGCAGGTCGGTCTCCTCCAGCAGGGCCCGGGTGGCGGCGATCCGCCGGTCCAGCAGCCAGCGTCCGGGGCTGATCCCCAGCTGCTCGGTGAAGCGCCGGGTCAGCGTGCGGGCCGACACCTGGGCGTGGACCGCCATCTCCGCGACGCTGACCGGCTGGTCCAGCCGTCCGGTCAGCCATTCCAGCAGCGGGGCCAGCGAGTCCGCGACCGGTCCGGACGTGGGGAGTTCGGCGTACTGCAGCTGGCAGCCCTCGCGGTGCGGGGGCATCACCATCTGGCGGGCGATGCGCATGGCGTACGCGGCGCCTTGGTCGGTGCGCACCAGGTGCAGGCAGAGGTCCACCCCGGCCGCCGATCCGGCGCTGGTCGCGACGTCGCCGTGGTCCACGTACAGGACGGCGGGGTCGACCCGGACCCTGGGGAACCGGGCGGCCAGTTCGCGGGCTTGGGCCCAGTGGGTGGCGGCCCGCCGGTCGTCGAGCAGTCCGGCGGCAGCGAGCACGAAGGCGCCCGAGCAGATGCCGACGACGCGCGCGCCGCGGGCGTGCGCCCGGCGGACCGCCGCGATCAGCGTCGTCGACACCTCGGTGCCGACGGGCTGGTGCCAGCCGGGGATCAGTACGGTGTCCGCGCGCTCCAGGGCGTCCAGGCCCGTCGTGACCAGGAGGTCGTATCCGGCCTGGGTGCGTACCGGTCCGGGGTGCTCGGTGCAGACCTCGAACGCGTAGCGGGAGGGGATGGCCGGGCTGTGGTCGGCGAACACCTCGTTCGCACAGGCCAGCGGGAAGGTCGACTGGAGGGGCTGGAGCACGGCCACGACCCGGTGGAGCACCGGGGAGTTCGGCGGCGTACGCGGTGTCATGGCGCGAAAGTACCCCATCGTGTCGGTCAGGACACTGGAGCGGCCGATTGGTCTAGTCCAGCATCGTGCTGTGACCACCGCGCAGACACCGAACCAGGCCGTCCACCCCGTTGTCCGGACCGATCCGCCCGCCGTCAAACCTCCCTTGTGGGACCGGCGGTTCACGCTCTACTTCACCGCCCGTGCGGTCTCCCTGGTCGGAGACGCGATGATGCCGGTGGCCGCCGCGCTCGCGGTCGGCCCGCTGTACGGGATCTCCGGAGTCGGCTTGGTGCTGGGCACCTGGACCGGCACGTTCGTCCTCCTGGTCCTGTTCGGCGGGGTGTTCGCCGACCGGGTGGGCGCGCGCCGGATGATGGTCGGCGCGGACCTCGTCCGGGTGCTCACCCAGGGCGTGCTGGCTGCCGCGTTCTTCGTCGGGGCGCCGCCGTTCTGGCTGCTGGTGACCATGGCGGCGGTGGCCGGAGCGGCCGTCGCGATGTTCCAGCCGGGCGTGAACGGCATGGTCCCGCTCGTCGCACGGGAACCGCAGCGGGCCAACGCCACGCTCAAGGTGGCCGACGCACTCGCCCAACTGCTCGGCCCGGCGCTGGCGGGGCTGCTGATCGTGCTGACCGGTGCCGGGACCGTGTACGCGATCGACGCGGGCACCTTCGTGCTCAGCGCCCTGTGCTTGGGGCTCATCCGCTTCGCTCCGGCAGGCACGGCCACGGGAACCAAGAAGAGTTCGCTCCGCCGCGACCTGCGCCAGGGCTGGCACGAGTTCCGCTCGCGCACCTGGATGTGGGCGGTGATCCTGATCTGGGTGGCCTACGGCGTCCTGCTCTTCGGGCCGCTGGTGCCGCTGAGCTCGGCGCTGATCGGAGCCCGGCTCGGCCCGAACGCCTACGGCCTGGCCGTCTCCTCCCTCGGTGTCGGAACGGTGTTCGGCGGCATGCTGGCACTCCGGCTGCGCCCGGCCCGGCCACTGGCGGCCGGGGCGGTGGCCATGGTGCTGTTCACCGTGCTGCCGCTCTGCGTGGCCTTGGGCGCCGGACTGCCCGTACTCCTGGCCGGCCACGTCATCGGCGGCGGCGCCTGGGCGTTCTGGTCGGTGATGTGGGCCACGAGCGTCCAGACCCACACGCCACCGGAGGTTCTCAACCGGGTCACCGCCTACGAGCTGGCCGGCTCGGTGTCCGGCATCGCGCTCGGCCAGATCCTGGCGGGCCCGGCCACCGAACTGGCCTCTCCTGAAACGCTGCTCCTGGTCTCCGCGGGCACCTGCCTGGCGGGCTGCGTGGCGCTGGTCTCGATCCCGGCCATCCGCACCCTGCGCCGCGTCACCCTCACGGACGGCGGCAGACCTCGGACAGGATGACGGACAGCTCGTCCACCACCTTCTCGACGGCCAGGACCTGTGTGCGGACCGGTGCGGGCAGGTGTGCTCGCTCCCACAGCGCCACCGGCTGATCCGCGGGGCGGGCCGCCCACAGCTTCTCGAGGTCGACCGCCATGCTCTCCGTCGTCCGTAGGGCGTCGGTCGCCACGGAGCCGACGGCGTTGCCCAGCAGGTCTCCGGCGTCCCCCAGCGGGCCGTACGCCACGAACTCGGGCAGCTCGGTGACGGCGAGGTAGGTGGAGCTGATGTGGGGCATCCGCAGCACCCGCTGCACCCAGGCCGGCCCGGGAAACCCCTCGGGCAGGCTCGGAAAGTCCGGCTCGGCGACCAACGTGCGGTGCAGGATCTCCGCGAACCTGCGGTGTCCGCGGGTGGGGGTCCAGAGTCCGCCGCGCAGGGCCGGCTCGAGCTGCTCGAGCCGGGCCCGGGCACGGGACACGGGGCCCGCCCAATCCGGCTCGAGGTCCGGGATCCCGGCGGCCCGCACGGCGCGGGCCCGGTCTCCGATCGTCAGCGGGGGCGGCTCGGTCCCTTCGCCGGTGTCCTCCGGCTCCTGTTCGCAGGCCATGTGCGCCGCGACGTGGTCGGCGAGGACTTGGCGGGCCAGGCGCTGACGCCTCTCGTCCCCGACGAGCTCGAGCCAGCCCGCCTCCGTGCGCTCCCGCGCCCCTCCGGTCTCCAGCGGCCCCTGGTGGAGGCGGGCCGTGTGGGCGCCGTCGACCCAGCCGATCAGGGTGGGCAGTTCGACGTCGTCGACCAGGACGTCCGCCTCGCGGGCGGCGCGGCTCGCCGCGAGCGCCAGCAGCGCGACGACGCGCATCCACACGGAGTTGAACTCCGCGGCGCCGGGCGCGTCGGGCCGGCCCGGACGCGGTCCCCTCGGGCCCGGCTCCGCCCGGTTGTCGTAACCGGTGGACCACACCACCAGCGCCCCGCAGGTCATCACGGCCCGCCGCCACGCCACCATCCCGTACGCGTGCTCGTTGCGCCGCTCCCAGCCCTGCCCGTCGGCCACGATCCACCCCTCCCCCCGAGGCCGGCCTCCTGCCGATCCCTTGGGAGGCTAACCGCCGTGTGCGCATGGCGCCCAAGATCCTGCCGATCTTGCCGACCACGACTCCGCAGAACCGTCACGAAGATCCGGGTGCACCCGCCCGGACGGGGTCCTCGGATTCCGGGTCACCTGCACTGCCCGTCTCGGCAGCACCGCGCAGTGCCGCCTCGACCCGGCGGTTGCTGGTCATGGTCGCCGTGACGGCGGTCATGGCGAGGAGGAGGCCGGACGCGGCGTAGAGCGGCGTGCGCACGTCGTACGCGGTGGCCAGCCAGCCGCCGAAGAACGCGCCGAACGGGGCGGCGCACATGGCGAGCATGCGGGACGTCGAGGCGACCCGGCCCATCAGGTGGGCCGGGACGATCGCCTGCCGCAGGGAGGGCGCGAGCACCATCGTGGCGCCCATGCCGGCCCCGCAGACCGCGAGCGCGCAACCGGCCACGTACGGATTCTGGGCCGTGGCGAGCCCCAGAACGGCCAGTCCCTCGACCGCGGCCGTGCAGGTCAGTGCGGTGCCGGTGCCGAGTCGCCGGCCGAGGAAGGAAGCGATGGCCGCGCCGAGCAGGCCGCCGGTGGCCTCCGCCGTGAGGAGCAGGCCGAAGCCGAAGGTGTCGATGCCGAGACGGTCGTGCGCGAAGAGGGCGAGCACGGTTTCGACGGCGACGAAGGCGATGTTCCCGACCGCCGGACGGAGTGCGAGTCCGAGCAGCAACCGGTCCCGAAAAACGTACGAGGCTCCGGCCCGCGCCTGCCGGAGCAGCGATTCGCGGTCCTTCGCCGGTACGGGCCGGGGCCCGGCGGGCAGTGAGCGTACGAGCAGCGCGGAGAGCGCGAACGACACCGCGTCGGCGAGCAGCGGAACCGCCCTCCCGAGCGCGAGCATCGCGCTGCCTGCGGGCGGCCCGGCGAAGCCCGACGCGGCGGTCTGGGCTCCGCGCAGGCGGGAGTTGGCGCGCTCGAGGAGTGCGGGGTCGCGGCCGAGCAGATCCGGCAGATAGGCCGTGGCGGCCGTGTCGAAGAAGAGTCCGCCGACGCCGAGCAGGAAGGCGACGGCCGCGAGCAGCGGAATGCTCAGTACGTCGAACACGGCCGCTGCCGCCGGTATCGCGAGCAGCACCGCGCGCGCCGCGTCCGCGACCCACATCGTGCGCCGGCGGTCCCAGCGGTCCACCAGTGCACCGCCGAGGATCCCGAACAGCAGCCACGGCAGCGTCCCGGCGGCCGTGACGACGGCGAGCGCCATCGGATCCCGTGTCAAGGTCAGCGCGAGCAGCGGCAGCGCGGCGTGCGTGACTCCGTCGCCGAGCGAGGACACGGTCTGCGCGGTCCACAGCCGCCCGAACCCGGCCGGCAGCTTCTTTACCTCCGAGGTCACTTGTCATCCCCTTCCGCTTGCACCTGCGATGTCGGCCGGAACAGTGCGAAGACGAGCGACACGTCCGGCAGCGACGGGTCTGACAGCTCCCGGTACTCGTCCGCCAGCGCCTCCAAGCGCGCCCCCAGTTCCGCGAACTGCTCCTCGGTGAGCCGCAGGTGCGCCATCCCCACGTGCCGCCCGGCCTCGCGCGGCGCCGCCTCGAGGTCCGCGACCGCGTGCCGCATCAGAAGGTCCGGACCTCCCTCGCCGGGGTCCGGGAGCACGATCGACCGCGCGGCCATCGCGTAGTACCGCTCGGTGACCCCCCGCACCTTCCGCGTCCGTACCACCTTCACCAGGCCGGCCCGCTCCAGGAGCCGCACGTGATAGCTGGAACTCCCCTTCGCCAGTCCCACCCGCGTGGCGATCTGCGTGATCGTCGCCGGCTCGAAGCGGAGCACGGACATGATCCGGTGGCGTGCCAGGTTGGAGACGGCGCGCAGCTGTTCGTCGGTGGTGACGTGAAACGTCTCGGGAACCTCATCCGCAGGCATGCCCCCAATGGTCAACAACTCTTGACCATTGAGCAAGGGCTTTGCACCCCGAAGTCGGTAGAGGGGTGGGCCCTTGCGGCAGGTACAACGAAATCGTAGAGTTCAGACGTATGAAGTCCGATTCCGTTTCATCTGGATGGTCCGCCCTGCTCGCGCTCCAGCGGGCCACCCACTCCACGCTCCAGGTCCTCGTGGCGGAGCTCGCGGGTCTGGACCTGACACCGTCCGAGATCAATGCGCTCGCGAACCTCGCCGACGGTCACGCCCGGACCGTGTCGGAGCTGGGCGCGGCGGTCGGCTCCCGTCCCACCACGCTCACCAGCGTCCTGGACCGCCTGGCCCGGCGCGGTCTCATCACCCGCGGACCGCGCCAGGGCGACCGCCGGGTGGTTCTCATCGCGCTCACCGAGACCGGGCGCACGACCGCGGCGGCGATCGTCGAGGCCGTCACCGACCTCGAACACCGCGCGCTCAGCCGGCTGAGCGCCGACGAGATCGCCGGTCTGCGGGCCGGCCTGCAAGCCCTCACGGAGGTCCGCTCATGAACACCCACGCCCCGCAGGCAGCCACCGGACACGACCCCGCCTTCGACGAGGTGATGCGCGAGGTCATGGCCACGGCATCCGGCTTCGGCCACCGCGAACACGTCCATCTGACCTGGCTCGCCGTCCGCTCCCACGGCACCACCGCGGCCGTCGACCTCGTCAGCGACGGCATCCGGCGCACGGCCCGCTACGCGGGCGCACCGCAGAAGTACAACGCCACCGTCAGCCGGGCCTGGGTCGAACTCGTCGGCCACCACGCCGCCGAGGGCGACGAGGACGACTTCGACGAGTTCGCCGCCCGCCACCCGGCGCTCCTCGACAAGCGGCTGCTCACCCGCTTCTACCACCCCGCCACCCTGGCCGGCCGGCACGCCAGAACGGGCTGGACGGAACCCGACCGCGCCCCGTTCCCCTGGACCACGGCCCAACCGCCGCACGTCGCGGAGCGCTCCGCCCCCTCGTCTGCCGGGGCGGAGGCCTGACCTTCTCCGGGCCCTCCTAGGCGGACCTGCGGCGCAGGAGCATGCGTACGACGAGGAAGATCGCGAGCACCACGACCACCAGGAGCAGGACGATGATGAGGGTCTTGAAGATCCCGCCCTTCTTCTTGCTCTTCTTTTTCTTCTTGTTGCCGGTGGTGGCCTGAACCCTGGACGAGGTCGGTGCGCGAAGCACGGTCACCGTGCCGGCGCCGGCCGAGAGGGGGCTCTGCTGGAGGGCCACAGCCGCGGGAGCCTGCCGGGCGGCCGGCGCGGCCGCCGTGGCGGTCGCCGCCGGGCCCAGCAGCAGCCCGGCGAGCACGAGGAGCGGTACCAGTGTGGACATCGCCGCACGGGAACGCTTCTTCGGAGTGTGATCGTTCGTCACTTCATCCCCCTTTTGTTCGATGACCCGTCAAGGGCCCGGCAGAACGCGGGCAGAAGGGGCCATGCAGCATCGTCGGGGAGGCCGGCCGCCCCGGCAAGGGGTCTGCTCCCAGGACACCGCGCGTCGCCGCCCCGCGCGGGGCAGTGACGAGCAAGCTGGTGGGGTGTCTACGTCGTCGGGTCGGCCGATGCCGGTGAAGGGAAGGGTTGCCGTGGAGCGTACGACCTGCTGTGTGGTGGGCGGCGGGCCCGCCGGGATGGTGCTCGCCCTGTTGCTCGCCCGGGCCGGGGTGGAGGTCACCGTGCTCGAGAAGCACGGCGACTTCCTGCGCGATTTCCGCGGCGACACCGTGCACCCGTCCACCCTGTCCCTGCTGGACGACATCGGCCTCGCCGAGCGGTTCGCCCGGCTGCCGCAGCGGCGGGTGACCTCGGTGCAGCTGCCCATCGGGCCCGACCGCTCCCTGGTCACGGTCGGGAACATCGGGGCGCTGCCCGGGAAGTACAACTACATCGCGATGGTGCCGCAGTGGGACCTGCTCGATCTGCTCGCCGACGAGGCGCGCAAGGAACCCTCCTTCCGGCTGCGCATGAACACCGAGGCGACGTCCTTCTTGATGGAGCACGGCCGGGTCGCCGGCGTGCGGTACCGCACCGCGGACGGCGTCGCCGGTGAGCTCAGGGCCACGCTGACCGTGGCCTGCGACGGCCGCGGATCCTTCGCCAGGGAGCTGCCGGAGCTCGGCCTGGAGGGTTTCCCGTGCCCGATGGACGCCTGGTGGTTCCGGCTGCCGCGCCACGAGAGCGATCCCAGCGGGCTCGTGGGGGGCCTGGGCGAGCGGTTCTTCAGCGCGCTCATCGACCGCGGTGACTACTGGCAGTGCGCGGGACTCATCCCCAAGGGGACCGATGCCGAGCGCCGCGCGGAGGGCCTGGACCGGTTCATGGCCCAGTTCACGCAGGCCGTCCCGTGGCTGGCCGACCGGGCGCACTCGGTCCCCTCCTGGGACGAGGTCAAGCTGCTCGACGTACGGCTGGAGCGGCTGCGCCGCTGGCACCGGCCGGGGCTGCTGTGCATCGGCGACGCCGCCCATGCGATGTCGCCGGTCTTCGGCATCGGCATCAACCTCGCCGTACAGGACGCGGTGGCGGCGGCCCGCCATCTCGTGGGACCGCTGCGCGCGGGGACGGTGGGGCTGCACGACGTACGCCGGGTACAACGCCGCCGCATGCCCACGACGGTGACCACCCAGAGCCTGCAACGCCTGGCCCACGCCCGGGTCATCGAACCCCTGCTGGCCGGGCGGACCGCGTTCGGCCACCCGCAGGTGGCGAAGCGGCTGACGGAGCTCGTCACCGACTCCCGATGGCTGAACCGGGTGCCGGCCTACTTCATCGGCTACGGGGCGCTGCGGGAGCGGCCGCCCGTGGAATCCTTGCGCGGCGCCGGCTCCGTGGAGCGGCAGCCCAGATGAGCCGCGCAGGTTCGCGTGCGGGGCTACGCTCCACAGGATGGAACGCACTGAGGTCCTCAAGCGAGTGATCGGCATCCTCACCGAAGCCCAGGACATCCGCCGGGCCGTCGAATCCGAACGGGACACGAACGGAGACGGCGGAGACGGCACAGACGGTCACGGGGACGCCGACGGGGCAACGGCCAAAGTGGCCTCGACCCTCCTGAACGAGATGCTGCCGTCGATCAGCGTGCCGGCCGACGCCTCTCCGCAGCAGGTCGCCACGGCGGTGGCCGAGGCCCTCGGTCCGGCGCTGCACACGATGGTCTCCGGATTCAGCCTGGCGTTCACCAGCCTCGCGATCGCTCACGACGGCGGGCGTACGGACGTGTCCGCGATCGAGGTCCTCCAGGAACTCGCCCTCGAGATCGAGGCGGGGACCTACGACGAAGGGCCGTAGGAGCAGCACGTTTTCCTGGGCGGAGGCGGCGCCACGGATAAAACTTCTACAGAATGTTGACGCACCTCTATCGGAAAGACCTCGGCCCGATGGACGATTCACCTACCCTCCCCGCCTTCACCTGACCGACCGTCAGCGCGGGGGAAGGGCGATCCCACCCTCGTTCGTTGGGAGGCCACACGCCATGAACCCGCTCAGCGAGTGTCCCGAACCCGTCCCGCCCCCCTTACCCGAACTCCGCTCGCCCTCGCCCACGCCCACGCCCACGTTAGGGGCGCCCAGCCGTCGCGGCGTCCTGGGCGGCCTCGGAATGGCCGCGGCCGCCCCGCTCCTGGTGGGCGCCGGGAGGAGCCGGCCGCACGGCGGAACGCCCTCGGGGCAAGCCGTCGTCCTCAGGAACGCCGCACTCGTGCTCACCATGGACCCCGCGCTCGGCGACGGCCCTCTGGGGACGGTCGAGCACGCGGACGTCCACATGCGGGGCGGCGCCATCGCGGCCGTGGGCAGACGGTTGCCCGTCCCGCCCGGCACCCAGGTGATCGATGCCACCGGCCAGCTGGTGATGCCGGGATTCGTCGACGTGCACACCCACCTGTGGCAGTCGTCGATGCGGGGCGGCTGCGCGGACCGAGACCTCTTCGGATGGCTGGCCGACTGCAACCGGGCGACGTTCTCCCGGATCACGCCCTCGGACATGTACCGCTTCGTCCGCCTCGGCGCCCTCGACTCCGTGCAGTCCGGCGTGACCACGCTCGTGGACTGGGTGGACGCCCTCCCGTACGACACGACGGTCCAGTACGTGCGGGCCCTGGCCGACACGGGTGTGCGCTTCGCCTACGCCATGTTCCAGGCCGAGCGGGAAGCCGCACTGATCGCCCGGACGAAGAAGGAGCTCCTCGACCCGCTCCCCCTCGCCTCGGCCCAGGTCGCCACCCATGCCGCACGGGCCATCCGGGGCCTCAACCGGCTGCATTGGGAGATCGCCCGAGATCTCGGAGTCATGCTCAACAGTCATGTCCTCGAGCGCTCCGAGCAGCGCGCGGACGACCCGGTCGGCACCCTCACGGACATCGGCGCTCTGGGTCCGCAGCTCCTCATGAACCACGCGATACACCTCACCGACGACGAGATCGCCGCGGTCGCCGCGCACGACGTGCGGGTCGCACACTGTCCGCTCAGCAACATGCGCCTCGCCTCGGGGATCATGCGGCTGCCGGACCTCGGCCGGCGCGGCGTCAAGGCCGGGCTGGGCCAGGACGGCGGGACCAACGACACCTCGGACTTCTTCGGCCTCATGAAAGCGGCCATCGGTCTCCAGCGGGCACGCGCACTGGAGTCCTCGGTGTTCCCCCAGGTGCACGACGTCCTGCGCCTCGCCACGCTCGGCGGCGCCGAAGCGATCGGCATGGCCGACACGGTGGGCTCCCTGAGCCCCGGCAAACGCGCCGACGTCATCGTGATCGACCCGGCCGCCCTCAACTTCGCGCCGCGATTCGACTGGATCAACCAGATCGTCTTCAACGGCCGCCCGGAGAACGTCCGCGCGGTCTTCGTGGACGGCCGTCCCCTCAAGCTCAACGGCCGCCTCGTCGACGTCGACACCGACCGCGTGGTCCGGGAAGCGGAATCCGCGGCCGCCCGGCTGCGCACCGCCTCCTGAACCACACCGGAGCAAGACCCCCGGGGGCGCTCAACGCGCCCCCGGGGCCCTGCCCGTTCATGTCCGCATCCCCCTGAGGGTCAGCGGGGTGCGATCAACGGCCCTGGAGGGACTTGACGTTGTCGCCGAAGGTCCAGCCCTTCGAGCCGTCCCAGTTGATCGACCAGGTCATGAGCCCCTTCAGCGAACCGCCGAAGGCGTTCCACGACTGGCCGACCAGGCTCGGCGTCATGTAGCCGCCGCCCGCGCCGGTCTGGGCCGGCAGGCCGGGGACCTGCTTGTCGTACGGCACCTTGATGGTGGTGCCCTGGATGGTCAGGCCGTTGTTCAGGCAGGTGGTCTGGGCGGTGAAGCCCTGGACGGTGCCTGCCTGGTAGGAGTCACCGGAGCACCCGTACATGCTGCCGTTGTAGTACTGCATGTTGAGCCACCACAGCCGGCCGTTGTCGGCGTACTTCTTGATGATCGGCAGGTAGGAGCCCCAGATCGACCCGTAGGTGACGCTGCCGCCCGTGACGTAGGCGGTTTCGGGGGCCATCGTCAGGCCGAAGCCCGCGGGCATCTGGGCCAGCACGCCGTCGATGATGCGGATCAGGTTGGCCTGGGACGCGGACAGCGTGTTGATGTTGCCGCTTCCGGACAGGCCGGTCTCGATGTCGATGTCGATGCCGTCGAAGTTGTACTTCTTGAGGATCGGCACGACGGTCGCCACGAACTTGTCGGCGACGGTGCTGGAACTCAGGTCGATGCCCGCGGTGGCGCCGCCGATCGACATCAGGATCGTCGCTCCGGCCGCCTTGGCCTGGCACATCTCGGCCGGGGTCGCGACCTTGACGCCGGTGTCCATGCCGTCCTGCCACTGGACGGTGCCGTCCGAGAGGATCACCGGGAACGCGGCGTTGATGACGTTGTAGCCGTGCGCGGCTATCCGGCTGTCCGTGATGGGGACCCAGCCCATGCCCGGGTGGACGCCGTTCGAGGCGCCGTCCCAGTTCTCCCAGTAGCCCTGCTGGACCTTGCCGGCCGGCTTGGGCTTCGTGGGGCAGGTCTCGCCGGGCGGGGCGGTGGTCGGAGGCGTCGTGGTCGGGGGCGCCGTGGTCGGCGGAGTGGTCGTCGGGGGCGCGGTGGTGGGCGGCGCGGTGGTGGGAGGCGTCGTGGTCGGCGGCACGGTCGGGGTGGGGCTGCTGCCGCCGGGGCCGACGAGCGACACGTCGTCCGCGTGGTACGCGGGCTGCCCGTACCAACCGTGCAGGTAGACGGTCACCGAGGTGGTGCTCGGCCCCGTGCCGAAGGCGACGCTGAGCTGGCCGTAGGACGGGCTGCTCGGCGTCCAGGTCGACGTGGTTCCGGTGAGGCCGGTGCCGGTGGCGCCCAGGTAGACGTAGCTGCCCTGGACGTAAGCACTCAGCGTGTACTGGGAGTTGGGCTGCACGCTGATGGTCTGGGTGCACTGGGCGTTGTCCTGGCCGGACGGTGTGGCCTTGAGCGCGGAGGCCCCCGAACGGACCGGAGTGCCGACGGCCACCCCGGAGCCTCCGGAGCAGGTCCAGGCGGAGAGGCCGTTCTCGAATCCGGAGTTGACCACCAGGTTGGTGGCGACGGCCTCGTTCGTCGCGGCGCCGGCCGTGACGGCACCCGCCGCGGCGATGCCGGCGCCGATGACGGCGGCGGCGCTCACTCCGGCGAGGGAGCGGTTCAGAACGGTCGCTCCGCGCCTGGTGCGGCCGGTCCGATCCGCACGAGGGCCGAAGTCGGCCGGCGGGCGCGGAGTACGTGATCTCCGACGGAACATGGTGTGCTCCATTCAGGCCGAGCGTCATGGACATGACCGACGCGTGGGGGCGTGACGCCCGGCTCCGGGTGAGGTGGGGACAGGTGGGGCTGTGCCGACCGGATCGTAGGAGCAACGACACGGCCGGTCAATAGGTCTGGACCAATAGGAGGATCGGGCGGGGCTTCTCAAGAGGGATGGCCGGGGCCCATGATGACGGGATGGCAGCCGGCGAGGACGTGCTCTGGGACGCGGCGGACAAGGGCATGCGCGCTGTTCCCCTGCTGCGGCGCATGGCGGTGGCGGCATGCTGCCTCGGCTTCTTCGGCCTAGTGATGTGGGCCGAATCCGACGGCCGGTGGGCGGCCTTGGCAGCCGTGGCCTACGTGCTCGTGGAGATCGCTTACGGGGCCTGGGACCGGCGGCGCCTGGTCGAGGTGCGGATCGTCCCCGGCGGGGCAGCCGGCAGCGCAAGGCTCCGCCTCCGCCGTGCCGGAGGACGGATCACGGACCACGACCCCCGCCAGGTGACCCGGGTGCTCGTCATCCACGACAACGTCGACGGCTCGGCGAGACTTCGGCTGCACGTGCGGGGAAGGCGGCTCTTCTTCGGCCGTCCCGGCCTTCCCCCGGCGCTCACCACCTGGCGGAGGACGTGTCCGCAAGCCGACGTCGGTGACAGGAGCGCCCGTTGGGGCATGCCCGGGATCCCCGACTAGGAGGCCGTCGCGCCGCCGTCCGGCGTACGGGCTCAGGGGAGCAGGCGGGAGGCGAGGTCGCGCACGGTCGCCATGTCGCTGAACGGGAGCAGGACTTCGCCCACGATCTGGTGCGGTTCGCTGCCCTTGCCCGCGATCAGGACGACGTCTTCGGGCTGCGCCTCGGACAGCGCGAAGGCGATGGCCCGGCGCCGGTCGGCGGAGCGCTCGTACGGTGTGCCGGTGCTTCCGATCCCGGATGCGATCTGGTCCAGGATCGTCTCGGGGTTCTCCGTGCGGGGGTTGTCCGAGGTCAGGACACAGAGGTCGGAGTGGGCGCCGGCGATGCGGCCCATCTCGGCGCGCTTGGTGGTGTCACGGTCTCCGCCGCAGCCGAAGACCGTGATGACGCGGCCCCGGGCGAAGCCCCTGATGGCGGTCAGGACCTTGTCGAGGGAGTCGGGCGAGTGCGCGTAGTCGACGATCACCGAGGTGCCGGCGGGGGTGACGAAGCGCTCGAACCGGCCCGGTACGGGCGGCATCTGGGCGAGTGCGGCGACGAGTCCGTCCAGGTCGTGACCCAGCACCCGGCAGGCCGCCACGGCCGCCAGTGCGTTGGACACGGAGAACCGGCCCGGGACCGGGATCGACGCCGGGTACTCCCGGCCGGCGTGGTGCAGCGTGAACCGCGTGCCCGAAGCATCCGCGATCAGGTCCGTGGCCCGGAAGTCGGCGTCCTCGTCGAGGGCGTACGTCGTCACGGCGCCGGGCATCATCGCCCGGATCCCGGCTCCCACCGCGTCGTCCACATTGACGACCGCGTGCCGGCACAGCCCCTGGAACAGCCGCATCTTGGCGTCCGTGTAGTGGGCCATCGTGCCGTGGTCGTCCAGGTGGTCCTGCGTCAGGTTGGTGAAGACGCCGACGTCGACGAAGGTCCTGTCCACCCGGTACGTCTGCAGGGCCATCGAGGTTGCCTCCAGCACCACGCTGCCGGTGCCCCGGTCCCGCATGCGGCCCAGCAGGTACTGCAGGTCCGGTGATTCCGGTGTGGTCAGCACCGTGGGCGGCATGGGGATCATCTCGTCGCCGATCCGGCTGCCCGCCGTCCCGATCACGCCCACCGAGGCGCCCTCGGAGATCTTGAGGAGCGACTCGACCATGTAGGAGATGGAGGTCTTCCCGTTGGTCCCGGTGACCGCCACCACGTCCATGTGCCGGCCCGGCTCGCCGAAGTAGCGGGAGGAGACGACGGCCGCCGCCTTGCGGGTGTCGCGGACCCGTACGACGCACACCGCCGGCAGCAGCTCCTGCCCGCGGGGTGCGGCGGCGGCTCCCGCTTCGTCGACGAGCACCGCGACCGCCCCGCGCGCGAGCGCCGCAGCGATGGCTGCGGGGCCGCCTCCGCGGTGGCCGGATACGGCGATGAAGAGCGAGCCCGGCACGACCCGGTCGACGTCGAAGGTGGTTCCCGCGGTGATCGCCGTGGACTCGATGTCGCCCTGGATGACGTGGTGTTCATGGCCGGTCAGCAACCCGCTCAACTTCACGGTGGTCCCTTCGGAGGCGGCTACGGCCCGGCGCACGGCCCTAACCTGGTGGCAGTGCCGACGGAGCGTCGGGACCGCGGTGGTACTGCGGGAGGGCGATGCGTCGCCCCCGAGACGACGGGGCCGGACCGGACACGGTGATCGGACACGGTGATCGGGCCCGGGCGCGGGCTGCCGGGGCAGGGGCCGTCACCGAGGATGGTGCGGCGGGAGGAAAGGGGCCCGGGCGCGGTGGGAAAGCGCTAGCCGTGGCCGTGCAGGACGCCGCGGCCGACCGTGGGGGCCTGACCGTCGGCGGCGGTCCGGAGGCTGATGCCCGTCCGGCCCGCAGGGACCGCGGGCGCGTCGGGGCCGGCCTGCGGCAGGCACTCCCCCATGACACGTCGTGTGCGGCTCATGGGCCGAGTGTACGTGGGCCCACCCGATCCGTACGCCGCGTCCGCGCGCCGGGCGGGCAGGTCCGCCCCGGTCCGCCGTCCGCGGCTGGGCAATTGCCCCGCGGATCGCATCGTCGCCGTCGGGCGCCCACCGGGGCGGCCGAGGTGCGATGACTCCGCACGCGCCCCGGCATGCGGGCGTACGCGTACCTGGCCCGGGCCTATGCGGTGGCGCCGTCCGACTCCAGGGTCATGCGGGCCACGTGGAGTGCCAGGTAGGAGACCTCGTCCTCGCTCAGGCGCTCCCCCAGCCGCAGCTCGACGATCGCCGCCAGCTGCTGGGCGGTATGGGTCGCCTCCGGGTAGTGCCGCCGGATGCCCTCGCCGATCGTCGACTCGTGCCCCTTCAGCTGCCGGTGCTGCTGGATGCGCACGAAGAGGTAGCGCACGTGGGTGATGAAACGCGCCGCGTTCAGGGACTCCTGGGAGACCGACAGCCCGTACCGCTCCCGCACGACGGCGAGCATCTGCTGGATGACCCCGGTCATCGTGTACGTGAAGGACAGGTCGCCCGTGGCGAATCCGGCATTGACCAGGTGCAGCGCGAGCGCGATCGCCTCGGAGGGATCCAACCGCGGGTCCACGCGCTGGTTGATCGCCTCCAGCAGACGCTGCGCCTGCGCGAACTCGGCGGCGTACAGCGCCTGGACCTCCGCGCGCAGCGGGTACTCGATGACGATGCCCCGCGCCGCCCGGTCCAGCGCGCCCGCGACGTGGTCGGCGACGGCGATGGCCAGGGTCGGCCGGGTGGACTCGCGTCCCTCGATCCCGGATTCGTCGAGGGCGATCACGACGGCCCGCAGGACCTCCTCGTCGATGAGGGCGAGGACCTCGCTCAGGTGGTCGGGGTCGCGGCCGTCGGCCGGTACGAAGACGCGCACGATCAGTGCCGGGTCGACCGGCTTCCCCTGGCGGGAGCTGAAGCCGATGCCGCGCCCGGTGAGGATGACCTCCTGCCCCTTGTCGTCGCGCGCGAGGACCACGTTGTTATTGAGGACACGCAGCGCCTTCAACGCCTGCTCTCCTTCTTTTCGCGGTCCGATTCTGACCAATGATCCCGCATTGTCTACCACCCGTGCGCCACTCCCTCCCCGGATCCGGTCCGACCGGTGTGCGGCTCGACCGAGGTGAGGTCGGCGGTGTTGGTGACCGTCATGAGGGTGACGGTCGGGTGCTCCGCCGCGCGGACGGCGTCGAGGTCGACCTCGGCGAGGAGGTCGCCGACGGAGACCTGCCGGCCTGCCTCGGCACGGACGTCGAAGCCCTCCCCCTTCATCTTCACCGTGTCGATGCCGACGTGGATGAGCACCTCGACGCCGTCGGCGGTGCGGATGCCGAAGGCGTGGCCGGTGGCGGCGACGATGATCAGCTCTCCGTCGACCGGGGCCACGATGCGGCCGTCGGCCGGCTCGATGCCCACGCCTTCGCCGAGCGCACGGGAGGCGAAGACCGGGTCGCCGACTTCGTCGAGGTCGACGACGCGGCCCGCGACCGGAGCGGCGAGTTCGACGGGCCGTGCGGCGGAGGAGGCGGGAGCACCGGCCGCCGGGGTGGAAGTAAAAGCAGAACCGGAGGCGGAAGCGGAAGCGGAAGCAGTACCGGAGGCGCCCTCGGCGGTCGCCGTCGCACCGACGGTGACGAGCTCGCGGTCGTCGGCCGCCACGGCCTCACCGCGGGCAGCGGCCTCTGCGGCGTCGCGCTCGGCGTTGGCCTCGGCGCGCTCCTGCGGGGTGCGGAAGTCGGAGAAGTACACGAGCGCCATCGACACGAAGAAGGAGGCCGTGATCGCGATGGCGTAGGTGCCCATCGGGGAGAAGACCGGGATGGTCAGCAGGGAGGTGAAGGCGAAGGCCTTGGTGTCCACACCGCCCAGGACGCCGACGATCACGCCGCCCACGAGACAGCCGACCAGCATGCGCGGGTAGATCCGCTTGAAGCGCAGGTGGATGCCGTACAGCGAGGGCTCGGAGATGCCGCCGAGCAGACCTGCGGCCAGGGCGCCGACGGAGGTCTGGCGCATCTCCTTCTCGCGGTGGCGGATCGAGAGCAGCAGCACACCGGCGGTCGCGCCGAAGCAGGCGAAGTTCCATGCGCCCATGGGGCCCTGGATGAAGTCGTAGCCGAGGGTGTTGATGTTCACCAGCATGAGCGCGTTCAGCGGCCAGTGCAGACCCAGCGGCACCAGGAAGGGGTACAGCAGCGGGATCATGATCGCGAAGACGATCGGGGCGTTGCCGTTCAGCCACGACAGGCCGGAACCGAGGCCGTTGCCGGCCCAGACGCCCATCGGACCGATGAGGAAGGCGGTGATCGGGATCATGATCAGCATGCTGAAGAACGGTACGAAGACCAGGTGCACGGTCTCCGGGAAGATCCGCTGCAGTCCCTTGTAGACCAGGGCGAGCACGGCGACCATCAGCAGCGGCACGAAGACCTGGCCGCCGTAGTCGTTCAGCTGCATCGGCAGGCCGAACACGTGCGCCACGCACTCCTGGGTGCCGAGCGTGCCGTTGGTGGTGCAGGTGATGCCGGGGATCCCGGACTTCGGGTTGAGCATGCCCGTGAAGTTCGGGGTCATGACCGCGGCCATCACCGCGGCACCCACCCACGGGTCGATCTTCAGTTTCTTGGCCGCGTTGTACGCGACCATGACCGGCAGGAAGTAGAGCACCGAGCGCCACATCGCGTCGACGAAGACCCAGGTGGCGGACTTGTCCGCGGCGCGGAAGTCGACCACGCCCAGGGCGTCGAGCACGGAGGCGATCGCGATGATCAGCGAGGAGCCCAGCAGGACGCCCATGAGCGGGCGGAACGAGTCGGAGAGGTACTCGAAGAAGTTGTCGACCCAGGCGTAGCGGCCGCGGCTCTTGGCCCGCATCGCGGCCTTGACGTCGGCGTCGGACTTCGGGCCGGCCGTGCCGCCCCCTGCCATCGACGGCAGGTTCATGATCTCGGAGTAGACGCGTGCGACGGCTCCGCCGATCACGATCTGGAGGCGGTCACCGGACTGCGGCACGGTGGCCATGACGCCGCCGAGGGCATCGAGCGCGGCCGTGTCGGCCTTCGCACCGTCGTGGAGCTGGAAACGCAGCCTCGTCGCGCAGTGCGTGAGGCTCTCGATGTTCTCGGCTCCGCCGACGCCGCGGAGGATCTGCTCCGCGAGCGTGCCGGGTCCGGCTACGGGTGTGTTCATGATGCGTCCTTGCATCCTGGGGCGCTTGCCATCCTGCTTCGGTTCGCGATCTCTCACGCCCGGATCCGGGCAACAAAAAAGGCCCGGGTCGCGCACGCGGCGCTACCCAGGCCTTGCCTCCCCTCAAGCGGCGCACCGCCTTGACGTCGCGTGGCGACGAAGGTGATGCCCTCGGGGAGTAACAATCCTGCGATCGAGATCGATCAAACAAAATCTTAACACCGGGAAATGCGCGCGGAGTACGGCGCCGACGTGTTGCACCATTTCAGGGTCTTTGGTCACATCGGCAAGACACCCCCTAGGGGCGGCGGGCCAGCACATGGGCGTCGAGGAAGCCGCGTTCCGAAGCCGGGTCGTGGACGAGCCGGGCGAAGGGGACGAGGCCGGCTCCGGACAGCAGCTCGGCGAACCGGTCCACCGGCCAGCTGTAGGCGGGCGTCACCTTGTGGTCGAAGCGGACCGGATCCTCCGATCCGTCGGTCGCGAAGAACGAGGCCAGGAGCAGGCCCCCCGGGGCCAGGACGCGGACCTGCTCGGCGAGCAGTGCGGGCAGTTCCCCGGGCGGTGTGTGGATCATCGAGTAGTGGGCCAGTACGCCGCCCAGCGCTGCGTCCTCGACGGGCAGGGCCTCCATGCGCGCCTCGTCGAAGCGCAGGGCCGGGTGGGCCCGGCGGGCGTGGTCGACCATGGCCGGGGAGAGGTCGAGCCCGAAGGCGTCCAGTCCCAGATCGTGCAGCATGGCCGTCAGGTGTCCGGGGCCGCATCCCACGTCGGCCGCTCGCGGGTTTCCCGTTCCGCGCACCAGCTCTGCGAAGGTGCCGATCATGTTCCGCGAGAACGGGTGCGTCTCCAACCGATCGGCGAACATCGACGCATACAGCTCGACGACCCCGTCGTAGGCCGTCCTGGTCTCGGTCTGATGATCCACCATGGGCAGGAAGCTAACACCCTCAGGCGTGCAGGGACGAGGCCCGGTGTTCGGTCGGGGTGATTCCGTAGGTCTCACGGAATGCCCGGCTGAACGCGGTGGCGCTGGAGAATCCCCAGCGCGCCGCGATGGCCTGAACGGGCTGTCCGCTCAGTTCCCCGCGCGCGAGGTCCGCGTGGGCGCGCTCCAGCCGGTTCGCGCGGATACGTGCCGCGATGCTCAGGTCCTGGCCGGCGAAGAGGGCGTGCAGGGCCCGTAGGGACAGGTTGTGCCGATCGGCGATCAGCTGCGGAGTCAGGCCCGGGTCGCCGAGGTTGTTCTCGATGAAGCGGTGGATCCGCTGCAGGGTCTCCTGCGCGCGCACCTCGGCAGGTGCCTCGCCCAGGTCGCCGAGCTGCTGCGCGAGACAGGCGGTGGCCAGGTCGAGGGCGATGGACCCCATCCCGCGCAGTTCCTCGGGGCGGCAGCGCGGGCCGTGCGTGAGCAGGGTCTTCAGGAAGTCGGCGAAGACGGCCCCCGACCCTCTGTCCGCGGCCAGGTTCTGCGCGAGGAGGCGGTCCACGCGGTTCGGGCGCAGCCCCAGGGCGGGGCGGGGAATCTGCAGCACGATCGCCTCGCCCTGACCGCCGGCGCTGACTCCTTCGCTCGGCCGCGAGGTGTCCGTGAGCACGAGTCCCCCGGCGACCACCGACTCGCTGCCCCGCTGGGAGATCTTGAAAGCACCTTGGGTGACGAGCGCCAGCTGGACGTGCTCGGGGTCGCCACGCCGGACATGGGCCGGAGTGCGGCGCGAGAGCACCGGCGAGCACTTCAACGCGGACAACCGCACCACGCCGAGATCCAGGTCCGTGATGTTCGCCCGGAAGTCGGCGGTGTGCCGGGTGCTGAGCATGACGGGCATCACATCGCTGGACACCGTCTCGCAAAACCAATCGAACCTGTCCTCGCGCTCCACGACGGTCTCCGACACCACCGACGAGCCCATGCGATCACCCACACCCTTTGACCTGGCAGTGAACCGGTTCCCTACCGGTTGGTCCGCAGCCGTGCTTCCCCCCGTCACGCGATCAAGTATCGGACACCCGATTCCGGCGAACGTGACACCGGGGGCCACCGGGGGCCACCGGGCCCCCTTCCCGGCCGGTTGTCTCACCAGGTATCTTGCATCGCATGGAACCAGGTGATTCGACCAAGCAGGCCCGGGCGGCCGCCCAGCTGCGCAAGGGGGTCCTGGAGTACTGCGTACTCGCCCTGATGCGGGACCGCCCCCGGTACGGGGTGGAGCTCCTGCACGCCCTGGAGGACTCCGGCACCCTGGCCACCAGCCAGGGCACGGTCTACCCGCTGCTCTCCCGGCTGCGCCGCGACGACCTGGTCACCACCACCTGGCAGGAGTCCGCCTCCGGACCACCCCGTCGCTACTACGCGCTCACCGACAGCGGCCGCGCCGCGCTCGACGAGTTCACCCGTGTCTGGCCCGGCTTCCGCAACGCCGTCGACGACTTCCTCGCCACCCCGCACCACGCCACCGGAGATCCCGCATGAAGACCTCGGCCGACCCCGCACGCGACTACCTCTCCGCCGTCGAGCGCGAGGCCTCCGCACTGCCCGCCGACCGTCGCCGGGAACTCCTCGCCGACCTCGCCGAACACATCGAGGTGACCCGCGCCGAACGTCCCCACGTCACGATCGGCGAGGTCCTGTCGGAACTCGGGGACCCTCGCGCGATCGCCGCGACGGCACTGGCCGAGGCGGGCGACGGGGTCGTCGGCGCCCCGGCCCGCGGCGGGGCCGACGCACGCGTCCGGCGCGGCAAGGTGCACCCGCTCGTGCCGCTCCTGATGCTCACGGTCCCCTTCCTCGTCGCCTCGGTCTTCCCCCACGTCCCCGCCGCGGGGTTCTGCAGCACCTTGTTCCGCGTCATCGGCGCGGTGCTCCTCTGTACGTCAGTGCACTGGAGCACGGTCCAGAAGACGACCGGCGTTCTGCTCACCGCCGTCCTGCCGACCCTCGCCATCAGCGTCTGGATCTGGTCCAGCGCCGTCCCCTCGGGCGACACCCCGGCCAACCTGGCCAACCTGGCGACGCTCGCCCTGCTGGCCGGCACGGCTGCATGGCTCTGGAGGGGCCGCCGCGCCTGAGCCGTCCGCTGAGGGACTCAGGTGAGGGACTGGGCGGCGTAGAGGGCGCCTACGGCAGTGGCCAGGGTGCCCAGGAGGAGCCTGAGGGCCTTCTCGGGGAGGTGCGGCTGGAGGCGGGCGCCGAGGTACCCGCCGATCAGGCCGCCGACGCCGCAGGCCAGGCCGAGGAACCAGTCCGGCGCGATGCTGCCGGGCCCGGAGAGGGCCAGCAGGGTGTAAGTGGCGGCGCCGACCACGGAGGTGGCGAAGGTCGAGGCCAGGGCCGCCGGGGCGACCTGGGCGACGGGCATGCCGCGGCCGACCAGGACGGGGCCCAGGAGGGAGCCACCGCCGATGCCGTAGATCCCGCCGACCACGCCGACGGTCAGGGCCAGGGCGGTCACCGCCCGCGGCGACAGCGCCTCGCGGGCCCGGCCGGGCCACCGGGACGGCAGGAGCGTGCGGGCGGTCAGCCACAGTCCGAGCGGGAGCAGGAACCCGGCCACCAAGGCCTTGAAGACGGCCGGTCCCGGGATCGCGAACACCCGGATGACGGCTCCGAGGACGACGCCGGGCAGGGTTCCGAGAACCATCCGGCGCACCAACGGCCCGTGCAGGGTGCCGGTGCGGTGGTGGCGCAGGAGCGCGCCGGGGCCGGCAACGACGTTGTAGAGCAGGTTGGTCGGCGTGACCGCCGGGCTCGGGACCGCGAACACGCTCAGCTGTACCGGCAGCAGGAACACCGCGCCGGACACCCCGACCGGTGCGGTGATCACCGCGATCAGCAGACCGGTGGCCAGGCCGGCCAGGCCCGTCCCCCATTCCAAGGGAGCTCAGCCGCGTTCGATGTGCACGCTGGTCGACTTCACCCGGGCGGTGACCGTGACGCCCGGCGCCAGACTGAGATCCTCGACGGCCTCCCGGGTCAGCAGCGACACCACCCGGTGCGGGCCCGCCTGGACCTCCACCTGCGCGGAGACGTCACCCAGTTTGATGGCCGTCACGATCCCCGGGAACGCGTTGCGCGCCGAGGTGTACGGGGTGTCCCCGTCATCGGCGCCCTCTTGGGCGACCTCCACGCAGAACCCGGCGAGGGCGGGACCCTCCACGATGCGCCGGCTGCCCTGCCGGTGGGTCGGGAAGCGGCCGGCGTCGGCCCACCGCCGCACCGTGTCGACGCTCACACCCAGCAGGTCGGCGGCCTGTCCCATCGTGTACGACTCCATGAGCACCACCCTACGGGCATGAGATCGCGGGCCCGTTGACGACCCTCGGACCCGCACGGCGGCGGGCTCGATCGGCCGGAGGCGATGTGCCCATGCCAGGGCAAAACGATCATCGGTTTGCCCTCCTCGTGCAAGTGGGTAGATCATGCCTCGTGATCGGCAGTCGTGTGTCCGAAGTACCGCTTCACCAAGCGTCGGAGGACCAGGGCAAGCACCCCACACCCAAGGGTCCTCAGCAGCGAGGACCCTCGTCCCCGACAGGGAGCATGAAGATGGCCACCGGAACTGTGAAGTGGTTCAACTCGGAAAAGGGCTTCGGCTTCATCGAGCAGGACGGCGGCGGCCCCGACGTCTTCGCCCACTACTCCAACATCAACGCCCAGGGCTTCCGTGAGCTCCAGGAGGGCCAGAAGGTCGAGTTCCAGGTCACCCAGGGCCAGAAGGGCCCGCAGGCCGAGGACATCCGTCCCCTCTGAGCCGTAGCAGCCCGACGCCCCGCACCGTATCGGTGCGGGGCGTCGCTGCGTCCGCCTCCGGCGGCCCCGCCCCACCTCGCCGTCGAACCGGGCCGAGCACCGCCGTACTCTGTCCGGGTGATCCTGCACAGCCTTCACGACCGATCGGACCTGGCCGCCCGCTTCGTACGCGATGCCGCCATGAACCTGATGGAACTCGGCGACCTCGACGACCTGCCCTGGCCCCACACCAGCTGGTACACCGCTTCGCCGGACGGGCCGGTGGCACTGCTCTACGCGGTCGGCGACGTACCGACGCTGCTGGGCTTCACCCGCCCCGGGCAAGCGGCCGCCCTGGAGGAGCTCGCCGAGGCGCTGCTCCCCGTACTGCCCCGGCGCTTTCTCGGCCATCTGACCGGAAACGCCGCGAAGGTTCTGGAATCCGGGTACGTCGCCCAGTCTCACTCCACCCTGCTCCGCATGGCGCTGACCGAGCCCGACGTGGCCGAGCGGTACCCCGCCGGACCCTGGCAGCCCGCCCCACTGAGCCGGGCCGACCTCCCGGAACTCCTTGAACTCTTCGAACAGGCCTACCCGGGCAACTGGTTCGACGACCGCATGCTCGACACCGGCCAGTACCTCGGCGCCCGACAGGCCGGACAACTGGTCGCCGTGGCGGGCGTACACGTGCACTCGGCCGCCTACCGGGTCGCCGCGATCGGGAACGTCACCACGCATCCCCGGGTGCGCGGCCAGGGCGCCGGCGGCGCCTGTGTCGCCGCGCTGTGCCGACGGCTGGGAGAGACCGTGGACCACATCGGCCTGAACGTCCGTGCGGACAACGCCACCGCCGTCCGCCTCTACCGCCGGCTCGGCTTCAGCGAGGTCACGGAGTTCACCGAAGCGCTCTTCACCGCACGTCCGTAGGGAAGTCCGTAGGGAACGGTGGACAGGCCCGCCCCGGCCCTGTGAGGGGCCGGGGGCGGCCGCATGCGGTGCTGGGGGGTCCTGGCCGGTGGATGCGGGTTACGGGGTCGGACTGGCAGCGCGGGATGCCAGTAGTTCCTCCAGTCCCTCGGAGAAGTCGATCGTGCAGGACGGGACCTTGGACGTCTCGATCACGCCGAAGCTGCTCCCCCCCTGACCCAGCGGGTAGTAGTCCGACCACCCGAACGTGAGCGTGTAGCCCGGCGGGACCGTCTTCGCGTTGACCTTCAGGTCCATGCCGCCGCCACCGCCCCTCGGCATGACCTCGGCCTCGGGATCGGCCTGAGGACCGCGGTACCCGCCTCCCACCTCGGAGCACTGCGACCGTGGCTTCGACTGGACCACAGCGACTGCGACTCCCAGTGCCTTCAGCCGCTCCACGAGCGCGTGGACCTGGTGGTTCTCGGGCAGGTTGAACCGGAGCGAGCCGTCCGGGTCCCGCTTGATCTCCGGCTCGTCCGTGGCCGAGGGGCTCGGCGAGCCGACGGGACCCTGGGCGGGCCGGGAGCCGTCGTGGGTACTGCCGGGCAGGGCCATCACGGCGACGACCGCTGCCGTCGCGGCGCCCACGGCGAACGGGATGCCGTACTGCCGGGCGCGGGATCGGGTGGGGGGTGCGGGCGGCACGTCCGGGAGACGTGCCATGAGCGCCGCCTTGAGGCGCTCCTCGAAACCACTGGGCCTGTCGCTCATCGGGATACCTCCAACTGGGCTTCGGTGACAGAGCCCTGGACGGCGCCCAGAGCGCGCCGGGCACGGTGCAGGCGGACGCGGAACGTCGCCCGGGTGACGCCGAGGACCTGCGCGGCCTCGGCCGGGGTGAGTTCGTCGACCACCACGAGATCGAGGGCCGCGCGCAGCGGCTCGGGCAGGACGGCATGGCGCTCGGCCCGCTGTCTGAAGGCCCGCTGGGATTCGATGCGTTCCTCCAGCGCGGCAAGGTCCTCGCCGTCGAGGAGGCCCCGGCCGCTGAGTCGCGCCGGTGCTCCGCCGTCGCGGGCCTGGCCGCGGGCGCCCGGCGGGATGGTGCGGGCTATCGCGAACAGCCAGACGATCGGAGCCCTCCTGCCGGGCCGGTAGCCGGCAGCGGCTCCCATGGCGGCGAGGAAGATGTCCGCGGCCAGGTCGGCCGCCAGGTGCGGGTCGGCGACCCGGCGCGTGACGAATCCGAGGACGGCGTCGATGTGTTCCTCGTAGAACGCACCGAATCCCTCGGGCGTGGTGAGACCCGGCGGTCCGGTCTCGTGTCGTGGGCTGAGCACCCGGTGCCTCCCTTGCGCAGGGATCCCGGATGGCTCCCTCATCCAGTACTTGGCCGAAGGCGCCTCAAGCGTTTCATCGGGAGTGGTCGAGCCCGCCGGGGGTACCGGATGACCGGACCCACGCAGACGGACGCCGCCGCCCCGACGCGGGTCGGGGCGGCGGCGTCCGTTCCTGCGCTCCGCTCAGGAAGCGGGCGTGAACTTCGTCGCGGCGGGTGCCGCGGTGGCCTCCTTGACCACCTTCATGCCGCCCGGGACCGTCGCATCGGGCTTCATGATCACGCTCTGTCGGGTGGAGGGGGCCTTCGGGTCCGAGAAGTCGTGGGTGATGCCGAAGCCGTTGTCGTAGGACTTCAGGCTCAGCAGGGCCGCCCGGATGCCCTCGCGGGTCAGGTCCTTGTCGGCGCAGGCCTTCTTCAGCACCTCCCCGAACAGGGTGCCGGCGGTGAACCCGGCCACCACCCCGTTGTCCAGGCCCGAGTCCGGGTACTCCGCCTTGTACGCGGCGGCCAGCGCGGCCGGGCCCGCCTCGGTCGAGCCGATCGGCAGGGCCGAGGAGGCGACGTAGTAGTCCTTCTGCAGGGCCGCGCCCGCCGGAGTGGCGAGGAGCTGCGGGGAGAAGGCCGAGTTGTTGCCGACGATCGGGACGTTCCAGCCGCCGGCCGCGGCGACTCCGACGAGCGAGGCCGCCTGACGGGGGCCGGCGCTGATGACCACGGCCTTGACCCCGGCCTGCTTGAGGGCGGCGACCTGGGCCGTCATGTCGTTGTCGGTCGGCTTGATCTTCTGTTCGACGACGGTCAGCCCGGCCTCCGCTGCGATGGCCTTGGCTCCGGTCAGGGCGTTCTCGCCGTAGTCGCCCTCGAAGTAGACGTGCCCGATCTTGTCGCCCGAGGCGATCCGCTTCTGGTCGAGGAGGTAGCCGACCGCGTTGATGGTCTCGATGTCGTAGGTCGCGCCCACCGTGCGGATGTAGGGGCTGCCGAGCAGGGAGGCGGACCAGGCCTGCGGGATGACCAGCCCCTTGTCCTGGCCGTCGATCCGCTGCTTGACGGCGGAGACGAACGGGGAGCCGATGAACTGGGCGAAGCCCAGCACCGAGGGCTCCAGTTCGGTGTAGGCGGCGAGGGCCTTCTGCGGGTCGTAGCCGTGGTCGCGGACCGTCAGCTCGATGGTGCGGCCGCAGATGCCGCCCGCCGCGTTGGTCTGCTTCACCCACAACTGCTGGGCCTGGGTGACGCTCTTGCCGAGCGAGGCGTAGACGCCGGTCATGTCGGTGAGCGCGCCGAGCTTGATCGTCTTGTCGCTCACCCCGTCTCCGGCTTTGACCCCGCCCGAGGCGGCGGGCTTGTCGCCCTCGGCGGGCTTGGCCTTGCCACTGCACCCGGCGGCTCCGGTCAGGACGAGTGCGGCCGCCAGGGCCGCGGCGGCGTGCCTTCTTCTGTTCACGTTCGCTCCTTCGGGGGTGTGGTGCGGGTGCGGACGATCCGGGTGATGCCGGTGAGACCGCCGGGCAGGAACAGGACGGCCACGACGACGGCCGCTCCGTACAGGTAGCGGGAGGCCTCGCCCGGCGAGACCCCGCCCGTTCCGGGGGCGGAGACCAGCGGCAGGGCGTCGCTGTAACGGGTGAGGAGTTGGGGCAGGAGGGAGACGAAGACGGCGCCCACGACGGCTCCCGCGACGGTGCCGAGGCCGCCGATCACGATCATGGCGAGGTACTCCAGGGACAGCACCATGCCGAAGTAGTCGGGCACGGTGCGCTGGAAGACCAGGGCCAGCAGGACACCGGCGAGCCCCGCGTACATGGACGACAGGACGAAGACGGCGGCCCGGTACCGGGCGACCGGCACGCCCATCACCCCGGCGGCGATGCTGTGGTCGCGCAGGGCGTTCATGGCCCGGCCGGGCCGGCCCCGCAGGACGCCGCGGGCGAACAGGGCGCCGCCGAGGAGGAGAGCGAGGGCGACGTACCAGAGCTTCTCGGCGGACTGGAAGGGGACGGCGGCGATGACGGTCTCGGTGTCGTCGAAGGTGAAGCCGAAGAGGGACAGGGGCTCCACCTCCCGCCCGTTGAACCCGCCGGTGACGCTGGTGGCGTTGAACAGCACGTGCTGGCCGATGAAGATCAGCGCGAGCGTGGCGATGCCGAGGTACGCGCCGCGCAGGCGGCCGGCGATGGGGCTGAACAGGCCCCCCGCCGCCCCGGCGAGGGCGACGGCCAGGACCGCGGCGAGCCAGCTGGGCAGCCCGAGTCCGACCAGCTCGTGGCTGCCCGCCGTACTTCCGTCCCCGGCCAGCGCGCAGTACCCGTAGGCGCCCACGGCGAGGAAGAAGGCGTGGCCCATCGACAGCTGGCCGGTGGCTCCGGTGAGCAGGTTGAGCCCGATGGCCCCGATGGCGGCGGCGATGGCGAACAGCCCGGCCTGCAGCCAGAACCGGTCGAAGTAGAACGGCAGCGCGAGGAGCACCAGGACGGCGGCTGCCGCCGCCGCGTTGCGGGTGGTGAGCAGCCGGGGCCGGGAGGCCGCCACCGGGGCGGCGGCCTCGGGGTGCAGCACGGGGCTGCGGGTGTCAGACACGGGCGAGCTCCTTCGTGCCGAAGAGTCCGGCGGGACGGATCAGCAGGACCGCGACCATCACCAGGTACGGGGCCAGGTCGCCGATGCCCCGGCCGAGGAAGGTCAACTGGCTCTGGTAACCGGTGGCCAGGGCCTCGGTGACGCCCACGATCAGACCTCCGGCCAGTGCGCCGGAGGTGGAGTCGAGACCGCCGAGGATCGCGGCCGGGAAGGCCTTCAGGGCGGCGAGGGAGGTGGCCCGCTCCAGGCCGGGCGTGGGGAAGACGGTCAGGAAGAGCGCGGCGACGGCGGCCAGCGCCCCGGCCACGGCCCACGCCGCGAGCGAGACCCGGCCCAGCCGTACGCCCATCAGCGCGGCCGTCTCCGGCTGTTCGGCGGCGGCGCGCATGGCCACGCCCCAGGAGGTGTGCCGGAACACGAGCAGGAACACGGTGATCAGCAGCCCCGCGGCGAGGATGGCGGCGATCCGGGTCTGGGGCACGGTGACCGCACCGAGGTGGACGACGCGGTCGCCCCACGGGTCGCCGAGCGAGAGCACGTCGGTGCCGAGGCGCCGGGTGAGGTCGGTGATGAGGAGGATGTCGACGCCGATGGTGACGATGGCCAGCACGCTCTGGTCCTGGCCCCGGTAGCGCCGCATCACCAGGAACTCGATCGCCGCGCCCACGGCGGCCGCCGACAGGGCCCCGGCCAGGAGCGCGCCCCAGAATCCGAGCTCCTCGTGCAGGGTGGCGGTGACGTACCCGCCGGCCAGGAGCAGGGAGGCGTGGGCGAAGTTGACCACTTCGGTGGCTTTGAAGATGACCACGAAGCCGAGGGCGATCAGGGCGTAGACGGAGCCCATGGAGAGCCCGCCGAGGAGCAGTTCGAGGAACGTGGTCATGCGGCCGGCTCCTCCTCTCCGAGGTACGCGCGGATCACTGTGGGATCGTTCTGCACCTGCGCGGGAGTTCCGCCGCCGATGCGTTTGCCGAAGTCGAGTACGGTCACCGCGTCCGCGAGCCGCATCACCACCCCCATGTCGTGTTCGACCAGCACGATCGAGATGCCGAGGCCGTCCCGGACGCCCGCGATGACGGCGGCCGTGCGCTGCCTCTCGTCGGCGGTCATGCCGGCGACGGGTTCGTCGAGGAGCAGCAGCCGGGGCTCCATGCACAGGGCCCGGGCCAGCTCGACGAGTTTCTGCTTTCCGTACGGGAGGGAGCCTGCGGGCGCCGCGAGGTCGCCCTCCAGCCCGACGAACTCGGCGATCTCCCTGACTCGTTCGCGGTGCCTGCGGTCTTCGCGCGCGGCGGCGGGCAGCCGCAGGCCGGCGGCCAGGAAGCCGGTCCGCATCAGCCGGTGGCGCCCCAGCAGGAGGCTGTCGGCGACGGTGGTGTGCGGGGGCAGTGCCAGGTTCTGGAAGGTGCGGGCGATACCGAGGGCGGCGACGGAGTGCGGGGCGAGGCCGGTGAGTTCGGCGGCGCCGAAGCGGACGCTTCCACCGGTGGCCCGGTACACCCCGGACAGCACGTTGAAGCAGGTGGACTTGCCCGCTCCGTTGGGTCCGATGACGGCGTGCACGCTCCCGGGCTCCACCGTGAAGGAGACCGCGTCGAGCGCGGTCAGGCCGGAGAAGCGGACGGTGACGTCGGTGACGGTGAGCGGCGGAGGTGAGGCGTTCGTGTTCACGGCGTCCCCGTTCATGCCGACCACCTGCGCAGTTCCCGCCGCGCCCCGGCGGCGGCCGCGTCGGGCGCCGCCTCGTCGGTGATGCCGAGGTAGCGGCGGCGTACCTCGTCCGAGGCGGCCAGCTCGGGAGCCGGGCCGTCGAGGGTGACCTCGCCGACCTCCAGGACGTAGGCGTGGGAAGAGAGCCGCAGCGCCAGGGCGGCGTTCTGTTCGACGAGGAGGACCGAGGCGCCCGAGGCGTTGATCTCGGTGATGGTCTCGGCGATGGTGGCGGCCATCCTGGGCGCGAGCCCGAGGGTGGGTTCGTCGAGCAGCAGCAGCCGCGGGCGGGCCATCAGGGCCCGGCCGAGGGCGAGCATCTGCTGTTCGCCGCCGGACAGCAGTCCGGCCCGCTGCCGAGCCCGCTGGGCCAGTACGGGGAACAGCTCGTGCACCCGGGCCAGGGAGCGGGCCGTGTCGGCGCGGGATCCCGCGCGGCCGCCCAGGGCCCCGGCGCGCAGGTTGTCCGCGACGGTCATCCGGGTGAACACCTTGCGCCCTTCGGGTACTTGCACCACTCCCGCGGCGACGACCCGGTCCGGGGTGAGCCCGTCCAGCGGCCGGCCGTCGAAGCTGATGCTCCCGCCGGTGACGGCTCCCCGGTGGAACCCGAGCGTCCGGGACACCGCGCGCAGCAGCGTCGACTTCCCGGCGCCGTTGCCTCCGAGTACGACGACCACCGCGCCGGCGGGCACGTCGAGCGATACCGAGCGCAGTGCCCGGACCGGCCCGTAGCCGATGGACAGCTCACGCACGTGGAGCGAACCCACGTCGTCTCCTTCCTCTGGGCGGCCTTGTGCTGGCGCACACACCAGCACCGGGCCGGGGCGGGCGTCCACGGGCCGATGCGGAATCGCTGCCGATGACCAGCCCGGACGGGAGCGTGTTGTGCACGCGCACAGACCTCTCGCGCGGGCCCCTTTCGGCGGCGGAGGCGGGGTGACATCCTCAGCGGCCATGGGTGGACGCAGATCGCGCACGGAACAGGAGTGGTCGGTCCTGGTGTCGGCGGCGGACGTACTGATCGCCGACATTCCCGGACTCACCGACCAGCTCATCAGGGACCTGGCGAAGCACTCGCCGCTGTTCGACCTCGCCGTTCCGCGGGACGAGCACTGGCAACAGGTCAGCGAGGCCATGCACTACGGGATCGAGGCCTTCGCCGCGCCCCGGTCCGGCCCGCGCAAGGACCTCGTGTACGCGGAGGAGCTGGGCCGCCGCCGGGCCGAGCAGGGGCTGCCGCTGGACCTGCTGCTCTACGCGTACCGCAGGGCGGGCCGGCTCACCTGGGACGCGCTGCTGGACATCGTCACCGAGAAGGATCCGGAGGCGCTGCCCGTACTGGCCCGCGCGGCCGGGGCCATGTGGGCGGGGATCGAGCAGCAGGCGGCCGCGACCGCGGAGGCGTACCGCACCGCGGAGCTGGAGATGCGCCGACGCAGCGACGAGCGGGCCCAGGCCCTGCTGGACGCCCTGCTGGAGGGGGACACGGCGCCGGCCCTGGCCGCACAGGTGGCGCTGGCCCTGGATCTGCCGGAGCAGGGGCGGTACGCGGTGGTGGTGCTGCCGGCCGACCGGGGCGATGCGGTGCACCGGGTGGTGGCGGCGGGCGGGATGCGGCTGTTCTGGCGGATGCGCACGGAGCGGGAGCTGGCCGTGGTGGCCCTGGGCGACTCCTCGCCGGCCGATCTGGCGGCCGAGCTCGCGGACCGCTGCCCGGGGCCGGGCGGCATCAGCCCGGTGGTCGACGGCCTGGCCGAGTTGGGCCGGGCCCGGCGGCTGGCGGAGACCGCGCTGCGGACCTGCGGGCAGGACGAGCGGGTGCTGGTGCGGCTGGCCGACCGGCTGCCCACGGCCTTGGTGGTGCGCCAGCCCGAACTGTCCGCCGAGCTGGTCCAGGCGGTGCTCGGCCCCCTGCTGGAGCTGGACCCGGCGGACCGGGCGATGCTGCTGGAGACCCTCGACGCCTGGCTGGCGGCGGAGGGGTCCGCGGGCCGCGCGGCGAGCCGCCTGTACTGCCACCGCAACACGGTCTTCAACCGCCTGCGCCGACTGGAACACCTGACGTCGAAGTCCCTGTCCCGCCCCCGGGACCTCATCGCGCTGACCCTGGCACGGGACGCGTACCGGCTGTCGGGCGGCTGAGGGCGCGCATCGCCATGTGGCCGAGGCCTGTGGGTATGCAAAAGCGCCCGGCCGGAGGGATACCGGTCGGGCGTTGCGTGTCTTCGTGTTCCGCTGGTCGGTTTAGTACCAGTGGTTGTTCTGCCA
>NZ_JBHUBS010000033.1:0-58957 GCF_042788835.1 Streptomyces sp. NPDC056883
CCCGCAGCCGCCCCGGCGGCAGCTGCCCAGGCCCCCGCGGCCCCGCCCGCCGCCGCGCCCGCCGCCCCGGCCCCCGGCATGGCCGCCGGCGCCGGGCAGATCCAGGCCATGTGGCCGGCCGTGCTGGACGCCGTGAAGAACCGCCGCCGCTTCACCTGGATCCTGCTCAGCCAGAACGCCCAGGTGGCCGGCTTCGACGGCACCACCCTCCAACTCGGCTTCCCCAACGCCGGAGCCCGCGACAACTTCGCGAGCAGCGGCAGCGAGGACGTGCTCAAGGCGGTGCTCGCCGAGCAGTTCCAGGTCACCTGGAAGATCGAGGCCGTGGTCGGCGGGGGAGCCCAGCCCTTGGCCCCCGTGTCCGGGTCCTCGTACGGCGCTCCGGCCGCGCCCGCCTACAACCAGCCGCCGGCCCAGCAGGCCCCGCAGCAGAACCAGCAGGCGTACCAGCAGCCCCAACAGGCGCAGCAGCCCCCGCAGAACCAGCAGGCGTACCAGCAGCAGCCGCAACAGTCCCAGCAGCCTCAGCAGCAGTCGTACCAGCAGCAGCAGTCCCAGCAGCACCAGCCGACCCACCAGGCGCCCCCGCCGGTCGCCCCCGAGGACGACATCGCGGAGGCCGACGACCCGGACCTCGTCGACACCGCACTGAGCGGACACGACCTGATCGTGCGCGAGCTCGGAGCCACCGTTGTAGAGGAATATACGAACGAATAGGGGGTCCGGCTTGGGTGCCCGCACGAAGGGCACCCGGGAACGCGGGCTAGTCTTCATGGCGTGAAGGTCCTCGTCATCGGCGGCGGCGCCCGCGAACATGCCCTGTGCCGCTCTCTGTCCCTCGATTCCGACGTCAACGCGCTGTACTGCGCTCCCGGCAACGCCGGCATCGCCGAGGTGGCCGAGCTCCGCCCCGTCGACCCGCTCGACGGCGAAGCCGTCGCCCGCCTCGCCACCGAGCTCCGCGCCGACCTGGTCGTCGTCGGCCCGGAGGCCCCGCTCGTCGCCGGAGTCGCCGACGCCGTGCGCGCGGTGGGCATCCCCGTCTTCGGCCCGTCCGGCGAAGCCGCGCAGCTGGAGGGTTCCAAGGCCTTCGCCAAGGACGTGATGGCGGCCGCCGGAGTCCCGACGGCCCGCAGCTACGTGTGCACCACCCCCGAAGAGGTGGACGAGGCCCTCGACGCCTTCGGCGCCCCGTACGTGGTCAAGGACGACGGCCTCGCCGCCGGCAAGGGCGTCGTGGTCACCGACGACCGGGCCGCCGCCCGCGCCCACGCGCTGGGCTGCGACCGCGTGGTCATCGAGGAGTTCCTCGACGGTCCCGAGGTCTCCCTCTTCGCCATCACCGACGGCGTCACCGTGCTGCCGCTCCAGCCCGCGCAGGACTTCAAGCGCGCGCTCGACGGCGACGCGGGCCCCAACACCGGCGGCATGGGCGCGTACTCGCCCCTCCCCTGGGCCGACCCGAAGCTCGTCGACGAGGTCATGGCCTCCGTCCTGCAGCCGACCGTGGACGAGCTGCGCCACCGCGGCACCCCCTTCTCCGGGCTGCTCTACGCGGGCCTCGCGATCACCTCGCGCGGCGTGCGGGTCATCGAGTTCAACGCCCGCTTCGGCGACCCCGAGACCCAGGTGGTCCTGGCCCGGCTGCGCACCCCGCTCGCGAGCGTGCTGCTGGGCTCCGCCAACGGCACCCTGGACACCCTGCCCCCGCTCAGCTGGCGCGAGGACGCGGCCGTCACCGTGGTCATCGCCTCGCACAACTACCCGGAGACCCCGCGCACCGGGGACCCCATCACGGGCCTGGCCGAGGTGGCCGAGCTGGACGCCCCGTACGCGTACGTCCTGCACGCCGGGACCCGTACCGAGGGCGACGCCGTCGTCAGCGCGGGTGGACGCGTGCTGTCGGTGACGGCGACCGGTTCCGATCTGGCGGAGGCCCGCGACAGGGCGTATAAGGCGGTCGCGCGGATCGGGCTCGACGGTTCGCAGTACCGCACGGACATCGCGGCGAAGGCCGCAGAACAGCGCTGAACAGCCCTGAAGGTCGCTGATCAGCGGGATTTCACGGAAGCGGGCCCGGTGCGCACTCGGTGCGGCCGGGCCCGCGTGCATGCTCGCGTGCGAGTGCATCCGGCCGCGTTCGAACGCACCCAGCTTTACCCAAAGCCATTCCATCGGGTGATCGTCACCCGGTCTGCCTGACGGCCGCCCGTGTCCCAACTATGGTGCGGCGCAAGCATTCCGGCTCTCATTCCGGCACATGGCCCACCGGCATTGCGATGTCAGTGGGCGGTGTCACAGTGGGGGAGTGAGCAACGCCGCCGCATGGCAGAGGGGGTGAGGTCCGGCCGTGTCCGGAACCGGTTCGATCGCTGAAGTGGGTACGCCGTCCGCGCGTTCCCGTGCCTTGGCCGTGCTGCGTGTGCGCAGCAGGGCGCTGGCCGTCGGGCTGCTGCCCGCCGCCGTGGCCGTGGTGCTGGTGAGCGCCCGTACGACGGGCCGGCTCGCCGGTGACCCCTGGCCCGCCGTGACCCTCGCCGTGTGCGCCGTCGCCGCCTTCGTCCTGCTCGTCGGCGGGATCTTCGCCGCCGTCGTGCTGCGGGCGAGCCCCGCCATGACCCCGACCGTGCCGCTGTCGGAGTCCGCCGCCCCCGATCTCTACCGGCTCGTACGGGACCTGGCGGACCGGATGGACGTTCCGGCGCCCTCCGCGATAGCCCTGACCCCCGACTGCGACAGCTGGCTGGAGGACCGCACGCACGCGGCGCACCGCCGTGCCCGCGGCCGCACGGCCATATCCGGTGGGGCCGCCGGAGCCGGTGGCCCGGAGTCCGAGCCCGGCGCCGCCCCGGTGCTGGTGATCGGCTCGCCGTTCCTGTGGTGGATGAGGGTCGCCGAGCTCCGGGCCGTCCTCGCGCCCGTCGTCGCCGGTACCGGCCCCTCCGCGCACCCGGACATAGCCGACGCACGTGGATTCGTACGGGGCCTGGACGCCGCCGTGGACGTGGGCGGCCGGCGCTTCCTCGGCTGGATCGCCGCCCCCGCCCGGCTGCTGCTGCGGCTGTGCCGGGTGGACGCCGCCGAGATGGAGCGCGGGGTCGCCGCCGCCGCATCGGACCGTGCACAGGGTGTGGACTACGCACTGCGCATCGTCGCCCAGGAACAGGTCGGGCTGGCGTACGCCGGCTGGGACCGCCTGCTGACCCGCGTCGCCCTGCCCGCCTGGCGGATGGGCCGCTGGCCGGCGCACCTGGACGCGGGCGTCGTCTCCGCACTGACCGAGCTGTCCCGGCGCGACCGGCTGGCCGACGGGTTCACCTCGCGCCTGGGCGAGCGCCCGGCGTGCGATCTGCTGGACCAGCCGGGTGCGGTGGACGAGGCCGCCTCGCTGCTGGCCGCGCGGCTGTTCCACGGCGGACCGGCCGAAGCCGGTCCGGACTGGTCGCCGGTGGACTGGGCGGCCTATCCGGAGGAGGTCGTCGACCGCAAGTGGCGCACGGAGGCGGCCCGCCTGCTGGCCGCCCTGGACGCGCTGTCGGCCCCGTCGGTGCCCGCCGCCTCCACGGTGGAGCGGGTGCTGACCTATCTCGCTGCCGGCGCCGATGCCGACGCCGATGCCCTGGCGGGCCGGCTGAGCGGTGATCTGGCGCGAGAGGCCGTCCCCGCCGTGGCGGCCGCCGCCGCGGGCCGCGGGGCCGACGCGCTGCCGCTGTTCCCGCTGGAGGCTCCGCGCAGCGGGCGGGACCTGCTGGCGGACCACGTCGTGGCGCTGGTGTGCTGCGCCGCGGTCGACTCCGCGGGAGGCGAGCCCGGGCTGGACTGGCTGGACGGGCCGGTCCTGCTGGTGGCCGGGGTGCGGCGGGCCGATCTCGCCGGACCGGTGCTGTCGCTCGTGGAGGACCGGGACCCCGGCCCGCTCCGGGACTGGCTCGCGGAGGTCGGCGTACGTCCGGAGAAGCCGGTCCGCCTGGTCTAGCCCCGCGGGCCTCGCTGGGCCCCCTGGCCCCTCCGGCCCCGGGGCCGGGCTCCGTCGGGATCCCCGGTGAAGTTTTCGCGACGAACGGTGACGGAGTGCGTGCGTTATGTGATGTGCTGGGGACCGGTCGCGGCGTTCGGGGGAGCGAGGGAGGGGAGCAGCGGTATGGGTGCGGAGCAGATCAGGCGTTGGGAGTCGGGTGCGCTCGCGCACGCGGTGACCGATCCCTTCGGCCAGGGCCCCCTGCCGTGGTTCCGGGGGAGCGAGCTCTACTACGACGACAACGGGCAGGTCGTGCCCTGGTACGTGGACCCGGCCGTGGCCGCCGGTCCGGGGCAGCAGATCCCCCGCGCCCGTGGCGCGGGCGGCCCCCGCACCGCCGACGACGTGCACCGGCAGATCAAGGGGTTCGCCTCCACCGGAGCCGTCACGCCCGGTGAGGCCATCGATTTCCACATCACCGTGGACCCGCCCCAGCAGTTCTCCGTGGACGTCTACCGCATCGGGCACTACGGCGGCGACGGCGCCTCCAAGATCACCACCAGTCCCCGGCTCTCCGGCATCGTCCAGCCCGCACCCCTGACCGCCGACCGCACCGTCTCCTGCCACCACTGGTGGCTGTCCTGGCGGCTCCAGGTCCCCTCGTACTGGAGCATCGGCGCCTACGTGGCGGTCCTGACGACCGCCGACGGATACCGCTCGCACATCCCCTTCACGGTGCGCGACGACCACCCGGCCGATCTGCTGCTCCTGCTGCCCGACATCACCTGGCAGGCCTACAACCTCTACCCGGAGGACGGCAGAACGGGCGCGAGCCTCTACCACGCCTGGGACGAGGAGGGGCGGCTGCTCGGCGAGCGCGATGCCGCCATCACCGTCTCCTTCGACCGCCCCTACGCCGGCGCGGGCCTGCCCCTGCACGTGGGCCACGCCTACGACTTCATCCGCTGGGCCGAGCGCTACGGCTACGACCTGGCCTACGCCGACGCCCGCGACCTGCACGCCGGCCGCGTGGACCCCACCCGCTACCGGGGCCTGGTCTTCCCCGGTCACGACGAGTACTGGTCCGGTCCCATGCGCCGCACGGTCGAGCGCGCCCGCGACCACGGGACCTCGCTCGTCTTCCTCTCGGCCAACACCATGTACTGGCAGGTCGAGCTCTCCCCCTCGCCCTCCGGAGTCGACGACCGGCTCCTCACCTGTCGAAAACGCCGCGGTCCGGGCCGCCCCACCCTCTGGCGCGAGGTGGACCGCCCGGAGCAGCAACTGCTCGGCATCCAGTACGCGGGACGGGTCCCCGAGCCCGCTCCGCTCATCGTGCGCAATGCCACGCACTGGCTCTGGGACTCCACCGGAGCCGCCGAGAACGACGAACTGCCCGGCCTGGTCGCGGGCGAGGCCGACCGGTACTTCCCGCGCACGCAGCTCCCCGAGCACCAGAGCCGGATCCTGCTCGCGCACTCCCCGTACGAGGACGGCGACGGCCACCGCCGCCACCAGGAGACCTCCCTCTACCGGGCCCCCAGCGGCGCGCTGGTCTTCGCGTCCGGCACCTTCGCCTGGTCCCCGGCCCTCGACCGCCCCGGGCACGTGGACGAGCGGGTCCAGCGGGCGACCGCCAATCTCCTCGACCGGATCTGCAAGAGGGACTGACCGGACCCGTTGTCCGCGGTCGTGGTCAGGTGCGGGAGAATGGGCCGCGCGCTCGTACAGAACCACAGGGAGACTCCGTGCCCGGATTCGTCGAAAAGCCCGAGCCGGTCCAGGTGCCCGGCCTCGTCCACCTCCACACCGGCAAGGTCCGCGACCTCTACCGCGACGAGGACGGCCATCTCGTCATGGTCGCCAGCGACCGCATCTCCGCCGCCGACTGGGTGCTGCCCACCGAGATCCCGGACAAGGGCCGGATCCTGACCCAGCTCTCCCTGTGGTGGTTCGACCAGCTCGCGGACCTCGTCCCGAACCACGTCATCAGCACCGAGCTGCCCGCCGGCGCCCCCGCCGACTGGGCCGGCCGCGCCCTGGTCTGCCAGAACCTCGACATGGTCCCCGTCGAGTGCGTGGCCCGCGGCTACCTGACCGGCTCGGGCCTCGCCGAGTACGTGAAGACCTGTACGGTCTGCGGACTGGCCCTGCCCGAGGGCCTGGTCGACGGCTCCGAGCTGCCCGCCCCGATCTTCACCCCGGCCGCCAAGGCCGAGGTTGGCGAGCACGACGAGAACGTCTCCTACGAGGAGGTCGCGCGGACCCAGGGCGCCGAGACGGCCGCCCTGCTGCGCCAGACCACCCTCGCCGTGTACGGCCGGGCCCGGGACATCGCCCGTGACCGCGGGATCATCCTGGCGGACACCAAGTTCGAGTTCGGCTTCGACAAGGACGGCAACCTGGTCGCCGCCGACGAGGTGCTGACCCCGGACTCCTCGCGCTTCTGGCCGGCCGACCTGTGGGAGCCGGGCCACGCCCAGCCGTCCTTCGACAAGCAGTACGTCCGCGACTGGCTGTCCTCCCCGGCCTCCGGCTGGGACTCCAAGGGCGAACTCCCGCCGCCCGCCCTCCCGCAGGAGGTCGTGGAGCAGACCCGCTCCCGCTACGTCGAGGCCTACGAGCGCCTCACCGGCCAGACCTGGGCCTGAGGCGAGAACGGTGAAGGGGCCCCGGAAACGGGGCCCCTTCATCATGCGGCCAGGTCCGGAAACGAAACGGGTCCGGAAACGAAAGAAGCCCCGGTCCGAGGACCGGGGCTTCTTCACTACTGAGCGGACAACGCGACTCGAACGCGCGACATCCACCTTGGCAAGGTGGTGCTCTACCAACTGAGCTATGTCCGCAGGTGCGCCGTAGCGCGAGAACTACTATACCCAACCCCGGGCCCGTGCGAGACGCACTGCCGTGTGCCGGTTCTCGGCGCCCAGCTTGGTGGCCGCCGAGGACAGGTAGTTCCGTACCGTCCCCGGGGACAGCGAGGCCCGCTCCGCGATCTCCGCGATCGGCGCCCCGTCCCCCGCCAGTTCCAGTACCTCGGCCTCGCGGGCGGTCAGCGGGGAGTCGCCCGCGCTGATCGCGTCGGCCGCCAACTCCGGGTCCACGTAACGGCCTCCGGCGTGCACGGTACGGATCAGCTCGGCCAGCCGCTGCGCCGAAACGGTCTTCGGCGCGAAGGCCCGTACGCCCGCCTCGAGGGCCCGCTTCAGGTGTCCGGGCCGCCCGTGGCTGGTCACGATCATGGTCTTGCAGTCGGGGAGTTCGGCCCGCAGGGATGTGGCCACGCTCACACCGTCGGCCCCCGGCATCTGCAGGTCCAGCACCGCCACGTCGGGCCGGTGGGCCCGCGCCATTGCGAGGGCCTCCGGCCCCGAGGCGGCCTCGGCGACGACCAGCAGATCGTCCTCCAGCCCCAGCAGCGCGGCCAGCGCGCCCCGGATCAGATGCTCGTCGTCGGCCAGCAGTACGCGTACGGGGCTCATGCCCGCGCCTCCAGTTCTCGGATCGGACCGGCCGCCTGGCCGGGGATCTGCGCCCGCAGCCGGAACCGGCCGCCGTCCACCGGACCGGCCTCCAGCGTGCCGTCCAGCACCGCGAGCCGTTCCCGCAGGCCCGCGAGCCCCGAGCCCGGCGGCCCGGCCGGGGCCTTGGGGGCCCCGTCGTTCTCCACGACCAGCGTGAGCGCGCCCGAGGGGGCGGCCGTCAGCCGGATCACGCAGCTGCGGGCGTCGCCGTGCCGCAGTACGTTCGTCGTCGCCTCGCGCACCACCCAGCCGAGCGCCGACTGGGCCTCGGCGGGCAGCTCGCGGCCCTGTTCGTACTCGACGAGGCAGTCCATCCCGGCCGCGTGCAGGACCCCGCGCGCGCCTTCCAGCTCGACCGCGAGATTGGCCTCGCGGTAGCCGCGGACCACGTCGCGGACCTCCTTCTGGGACTCCCGGGCGATCCGTTGCACCTCGATCATCTGGTCGATGGCCTCGGGGCGTTCGCGCCGCGCGAGCTGCACGGCCAGCTCGCTCTTGAGGGCGATCACCGCCAGGTTGCGGCCCATCACGTCGTGCAGGTCCCGGCCGAACCGCAGCCGCTCCTCCGCCACCGCGAGCTGCGCCTGGACCTCGCGGGCCCGGTCCAGCTCGTACACGGCGTCGAGCAGCCAGCCGGAGAACCCGCAGGCCGCGCAGATCAGGGCGCTGGTCAGCAGCACCCCGACGGCCAGCCCCGCGGACTCGGCGGCCGGGACCCCGAAGGCGAGGTACGCCAGGCCGGCGAAGGCGGCCGCGGCCGGGGCCACGTAGCGCATCTGCCGGACCTTGCGCAGGCACAGGACGAGCGTGCCGGCGGCGAAGCAGGTCATGCCGGCGACGAGGGCCGGGGCCGCCGCCGGGTCGCCGGTGAGGCCGGCCGCGCGCAGGCCGAGCACCCCCAGGGCGGTGACGGCGGTCAGGGAGGTGACGACGACCGCGAGCCGTACCGGGCGCTCGCGCCGGCCCAGGATCCAGTCGAGCGACCGGGAGGAGAGGAAGCCGACGAGCACGGAGTGCGCGATCACCGTCAGGAAGAGGAGGACCGGCACCCACGCCGAGCCCTCTCCGGTCCCCGACCCGAGCGCGGCCAGTCCGATCGACAGGATCTCGAGGACCACGAAGAAGTGGAACGACCAGCGCGTGTACAGCTCGACCTTCCCCGCGCTGCTGCGGTTCTTCCACCAGCCGCTGAGTTTCATGGGCCCAGTCTCGCGGGCTCCGGGCCGGCGAGGCCATGACACCTGTCATGGATCCCGGAGCTGTGACATCGGAGCCGTCACATGAGATAACCGGGCATACGACAAAGGCCCCGGTCATTGACCGGGGCCTTCATACGCTGAGCGGACGACGCGACTCGAACGCGCGACATCCACCTTGGCAAGGTGGTGCTCTACCAACTGAGCTACGTCCGCATGCTTCTCACGACAAACTGCCGTGCGATGCGTGCATCACTCTACCTGATCCACAACCGTGGTCGGTAAAGCGAGCAGAGCGGGTGACAGGGATCGCACACTGCGCCTTCCTCCTGGAAGGAGGATGTTCTGCTACTGAACTACACCCGCACGACTTCGGGGTCCGGCCTGCGGCCGCGCCCCTTGGCGTGATCCACACACTAGCGGACCGCAGGGGGTGGATGGCAAATCGGCTCTCAGTGAGCGGCGTTGTACTCCTCGTAGACCTTCTTGGGGATCCGCCCGCGCGGCGGGACGTCGAGCTGGTTGGAGCGGGCCCAGGCCCGGACGACCGCCGGGTCGGGGGCGATGGAGGTGTGCTTGAAGGCCTTCCCGGAGCGGGCCTGCCGGCGGCCCGCGGCCACGAAGGGGGCGAGGCTCTTCCGCAGTTTCTTTGCGTTGGCCACATTGAGGTCGATCTCGTACGACTTACCGTCCAGCCCGAAGACGACCGTTTCCGATGCATCTCCGCCATCGATGTCGTCGGAGATCGTGACTACTACGCGCTGCGCCACGGATATCGGTCCCTTCGTGCGACGCCGCTCCCGCTTGACGTGCGCGGACGGAGCGGTGATGTCGCCTGTGTGGATGTTTCGGAGGAATGCATCTTTCTGGCATCGCCGTGCACCGAAAAATGCCGGGGCAACGGAGGAATCCTTTGTACCCCGATTCTCATTGCATTGCGAAGCCCAGTTAATTATCTCCGCGTGTCCCGCCGCAATGCCGGGCGCGTGGTTTTCCGGGGGATTTTGCGAAGCGTTGGTGAAGCCGAAACGGCGTGGAGGATCATACAAGAGAGATATCTACCCGCGTAGAAATTTCCTCCAGGTACGCTGAGGGAACCGCCTTCGCACCAACCACCTCATCGGGAGTGCCAGTGGCACGCGTCGTAGTCGACGTCATGCTCAAGCCGGAGATCCTCGACCCCCAGGGCCAGGCGGTGCAGCGTGCACTGCCGCGCCTGGGCTTCGAAGGGATCGCCGACGTCCGCCAGGGGAAGCGCTTCGAACTGGAGGTGGAGGGACCGGTCGACCAGGCCGCCCTCGACCGCATCCACAAGATGGCCGAAACCTTCCTCGCCAACACCGTCATCGAAGACTTCACCGTGAAGGTCGAGGCCTGACGGTGACCACTCGCATCGGAGTCGTCACGTTCCCCGGAACGCTCGACGACCGTGACTCGCTGCGCGCCGTGCGCCTCGCGGGAGCCGAGCCCGTATCGCTCTGGCACCGCGACAAGGACCTCCACCAGGTCGACGCGGTCGTCCTCGCGGGCGGCTTCTCCTACGGGGACTACCTGCGCGCCGGAGCCATCTCCCGCTTCTCGCCGGTGATGGAGAGCATCATCGAGCAGGCCAAGGGCGGCATGCCCGTCCTCGGCATCTGCAACGGCTTCCAGATCCTCACCGAGGCCCACCTGCTGCCGGGGGCGATGCTCCGCAACAACCACCTGCACTTCATCTGCCGCGACCAGAAGCTGCGGGTGGAGAACGCGGAGACCGCCTGGACCGGTGACTACACCGCCGGCGAGGAGATCTCCGTACCGCTCAAGAACATGGACGGCCGCTACGTGGCCGACGAGCGGGTGCTGGACGAACTGGAGGCCGAAGGCCGCGTGGCCTTCCGGTACGTGGACGTCAACCCGAACGGGTCGCTGCGCGACATCGCCGGCATCACCAACGCCGCGGGCAACGTCGTCGGCCTCATGCCGCACCCCGAGCACGCGGTCGAGCCGCTGATCGGGACGGGCCGCACCGACGGCCTCCCGTTCTTCACCTCGGTCCTGAAGAAGCTGGTCAGCGCATGAGCCTCGACACCGTCAAGAACGCCACCGAGACCCCGGACGCCTCCCAGCCCTGGAAGGAACTCGGCCTCAAGGAGGACGAGTACGCCCGGATCCGCGAGATCCTCGACCGCCGTCCCACCGGCGCCGAGCTCGCCATGTACTCCGTCATGTGGTCCGAGCACTGCTCGTACAAGAGCAGCAAGGTCCACCTGAAGCAGTTCGGCGAGAAGGTCCCGCAGAACGACGCCATGCTCGTCGGCATCGGCGAGAACGCCGGAGTCGTCGACGTCGGCCAGGGTTACGCGGTCACCTTCAAGGTCGAGTCGCACAACCACCCCTCGTACATCGAGCCCTACCAGGGCGCGGCCACCGGCATCGGCGGCATCGTCCGCGACATCCTGGCCATGGGCGCCCGCCCGATCGCGGTCGTCGACCCGCTCCGCTTCGGCGCGGCCGACCACCCCGACACCAAGCGCGTCCTGCCGGGCGTCGTCGCGGGCATCGGCGGCTACGGCAACTGCCTCGGCCTGCCGAACATCGGCGGCGAGGTCGTCTTCGACGCCTGCTACCAGGGCAACCCCCTCGTCAACGCCGGCTGCATCGGCGTCATGAAGCACGAGGACATCCACCTCGCCAAGGCCTCCGGCCCGGGCAACAAGGTCATCCTCTACGGCGCCCGCACGGGCGGCGACGGCATCGGCGGCGTGTCCGTCCTCGCCTCGGAGACCTTCGACGACACGAAGCCGACCAAGCGTCCGGCGGTCCAGGTCGGCGACCCCTTCCAGGAGAAGCTCCTCATCGAGTGCACCCTGGAGATCTTCAAGGAGAAGCTGGTCGCGGGCATCCAGGACCTCGGCGGCGCCGGGCTCTCCTGCGCCACGAGCGAGCTGGCCTCCGCCGGCACCGGCGGCATGCGCGTCGACCTCGACACCGTTCCGCTGCGCGACGCGACGCTCTCGCCCGAGGAAATCCTCATGAGCGAGTCGCAGGAGCGCATGTGCGCGATCGTCGAACCGCAGTACGTGGACCGCTTCATGGAGATCTGCGAGAAGTGGGACGTCATCGCCACCGTCATCGGTGAGGTGACCGAGGGCGACCACCTGGAGATCTTCTGGCACGGCGAGCTCATCGTGGACGTGCCCCCGGGCACCGTCGCCCACGAGGGCCCGACCTACCACCGCCCGTACGCGCGCCCCTCCTGGCAGGACGCGCTGCAGGCCGACGACGCGGGCAAGCTGCCCCGCCCGCAGACCGGCGAGGAACTGCGCGCGCAGGTCCTGGCCCTGGTCTCGTCGCCGAACCAGGCGTCGAAGTCCTGGATCACCGACCAGTACGACCGCTTCGTCCAGGGCAACACGGTGCTCTCGCAGCCCGAGGACGCCGGCATGGTCCGCATCGACGAGGAGACCAACCTCGGCGTGGCCATGTCCACGGACGGCAACGGCCGCTACGCGAAGCTCGACCCCTACACGGGTGCGCAGCTGGCGCTGGCCGAGTCCTACCGCAACGTGGCCGCGACCGGCGCCAAGCCCCTCGCGATCTCCGACTGCCTGAACTTCGGCTCCCCCGAGGACCCGGACGTCATGTGGCAGTTCGCCGAGGCCACCCGCGGTCTCGCGGACGGCTGCCTGGAGCTGGGCACCCCGGTGACCGGCGGCAACGTCTCCCTCTACAACCAGACGGGCGACATCGCGATCCACCCGACCCCGGTCGTGGCGGTCCTCGGTGTGATCGACGACGTCAACCGCCGTACGCCGATGGCGTTCTCGGAGGCCGGCCAGCTGCTGTACCTGCTCGGCGACACCGCCGAGGAGTTCGGCGGCTCGGCCTGGTCCGAGGTGGTCCACCAGCACCTCGGCGGCATGCCGCCCAAGGTGGACCTGGGCCGCGAGAAGCTCCTCGCGGAGATCCTGATCTCGGCCTCGCGCGACGGCATGATCGACGCCGCGCACGACCTGTCCGACGGCGGCGTGATCCAGGCGCTCACCGAGTCCTGCCTGCGCGGCGGCAACGGTGCGCGGATCGTGGTGCCCGAGGCACTGGACGCCTTCACCTTCCTGTTCTCCGAGTCCGCGGGCCGGGCCATCGTGGCCGTCCCGCGCAGCGAGGAGCTCCGCTTCACCGACATGTGCGGTGCGCGGGGCCTGCCGGCGACCCGGATCGGTGTCGTGGACGGCGAGGAGATCGAGGTCCAGGGCGAGTTCACCCTCCCCCTGGCCGAGCTCCGCACCGCCCACGAAGGCACGATCCCGGCGCTGCTCGCCTGAGCCGGCGTTTCCCGAGCCCCCGTCCGGAACCTTTCCCGGGCGGGGGCTCGTCCGTTCCGGCAGGACGTCCGCACGGGCGGCGGCCGCGGGAAGGGGGACGGATGTCCGGGAACAGGGGCTGGAGGCTCGGTACGGGCGGCCGGGTCGGGCTGGCCGTGTGCGTGGCGGCTCTGGCGGTGGGCGGCTGGTTCGTCCACGGCGCGTACGTGATCCGCCAGGACAGCCGGGCGGAGATCACCGAGGCCTGCGGGGGGCTGGTGGACGCGGACGCGGTGATGCGGTTCGGCGGCGGCGGGCGGAAGGTGGATGCCACGGGCACGGCGGGCCACGGGTGCACGCTGAGCCGGGAGGTGACCTTCGAGGGGCAGAAGGGGATGGCGGACTACTTCTCGCTGGTGGTGGTCTCCTCCAAGGAGGCCGAGCCGGGCGGGAGCCGGTTCGAACTCGGGGTCCGCAGCGTCGAGGTGACCGCGAAGTGCGCCGACCCGGCCGCGTCCGCCGGGGTGACCTTCCTGCGGGTGACCGCCGTGCGTGAGGGCGACCGCGCACACCGAGGGGAGCCCGGGGCCCTGGCGGCGCTGGCCCGCGAAGCGGCCCTGCGCGCGGCGTCGAAGGCGGGCTGCGAGACCACCCTGCCGGCGGCTCCGACGGTCTGACGGCACGCGGCCCGGTCCGCGTAGGGTCGGCCCCATGCCGCCTGCCAAGAAGAAGCCGCGCACCTACGACCACGCCAGGACCCGTACGGCCGTCCTCGCGCAGTTCGGGCATGTACGGGACGCCGTACGGGAGTTGGACGCCGAGCAGCTCGCCCGCCCCAGCGGGGTCGGGGACTGGTCCGTCGCGGAGCTCGCCGCGCACATCGCGTGGATCGCCGACTCGCTGGCCGGCGGCCTCGCCCGGCCGCCCGCGGCCGTCGCCGAACTGTCGGCCGCCGAGTGGCCGTTCGCGACGGCCTCGCTCGCCGGGAAGATCGCGGAAGCCGCCAAGGAGACCCTGGAGGGCGCCCCGCTCGCCGAGCTCTACGACCGGGCCGGAGCCCGCCTGGCCGAGGCGCTCGACGCGAACCGGGGCAGCCGCGTGCTGGACCTGTGGATCGGGGCGATGACCCTGGCCGACTTCCTGGTCACCCGCACCGTCGAGCTCGTCGTGCACACCGACGACCTGCGCCGCGCCACCGGACTGGACATCCCCGTGGACCGCCAGGCCCTGGCCGCGTGCACCCGGCTGCTCGCCGACGCCCTCGCGCTCAAGGCTCCGGGCGGGGCGGTGGAGTTCCGGGTCCCGCCGTTCGCGGTGGTGCAGTGCGTCGAGGGGCCCCGGCACACCAGGGGCACCCCGCCGAACGTGGTGGAGACCGATCCACTGACCTGGATCCGGCTCGCCACCGGCCGTACGAGCTGGGCCGAAGCGCTGGACGGGGCCCAGGTCCGGGCCAGCGGCGAGCGCGCCGACCTCTCGGCGCTGCTCCCCCTGATGGGCTGATCCGGGAACCGGTTCGCGGCCGGCCGCGTCCCATCGGCATGCGTACGCTGCCGCTCCTTCCCGCCGCCCTGGTCGCCGTACTCGCGCTGTCCGCCACCGCCACCGCCTGTGGTGACGGCGGCGGGACGCCGGGGACGTCTCCCGGCCGCGGGTTCTCCGGATCCTGGTCGGTCGAGAGCCTGACCGTCGACGGCAAGGTGCTGCCGGCCCCGGCGGCAGCCCGGCTGTCGGTGGAACCCGGCAAGGGCCACGAGGCCGAGGCCACCGGCAACTACGGCTGCAACGGCTTCACCGCCGCGGTGGTCTTCGACTCGGCAGCCACCATGACCGTCTCGCCCGGCGCCCACACCGACATGGCCTGCCCCGACCTGCCGTTCGAGACGGCCTTCGCCAAGCTGTTCCGGGGCCCGCTGACCGTGGAACGGAGCCTGGAGAAGATCACGTTGAAGGCCCCGGACGGGAACGTGATCGCCCTGAGCTCGAAGCCCCCGGCGCCCGCCGCCCCGCTCCTCGCCACGCAGTGGACCGTCGACTCCCTGATCAAGGGCGAGACCGCCTCCTCGGTCCCGGCCGACGCCGAGGGCCGGGCCCGCTTCACCCTGGCCGCGGACGGGACGGTGAGCGGCAGCCTCGGCTGCAACCGCTTCAACGCGCCGGCCGCCGTCGAGGGCAACCGGCTCACCGTCGGCCCCCTCACCACCACCCGGATGGCCTGCGAGGGCGGCCCCGGCGAGCTCGAACGCACCCTCACCGCCCTCTTCGCCTCCGGCCCCCTCGACTGGAAGATCCAGGGCGACACCCTCACCCTCACGGCGACCGCTTCGGGCACCGCAATCACCGCGAAGGCGGCCTCGGCCGTCGAGTGAGCCGCCCCCATGCCGTCCACAGGCTGTGGATCCCGCCGGGGGACGACCTCGCCGGGAGCGCGGTACGGGCGGTGATCAGCCCGGGTACGGCAGCAGGCCCGCGTCCGTCTTCTCCCAGGCCGCGCGGAGTTCGGCCAGGCGGGCCGGGTCCAGGGCCGCCTTGTCGGCCTGCTCGCGGATGTCGCCGGCCAGGTTGAAGAGCTGGTCGCGGCCCGTCTTGCCGCGGTAGTACTTCCAGTCGCCGCGGCGCAGCGCCCGCTCCCCGCGGACCCGCCAGAACAGGTTGCGCTCGGCGGGCTTCTCGCCGCGCAGCAGGTAGCCGGCCAGGCTGACCCCGTCCAGCGGGTACGCCGGGTTCGCGCGGGTGCCCGCCAGTTCCAGCAGGGTGGCCGTCCAGTCGGGGGTGAAGACCGGCACGTGGCTGACCTGGCCGCCGTCGAGCCGGGCGGGCCAGCGGACGATGTTCGGGACGCGGATGCCGCCCTCCTGGAGGGAGGCCTTGTTGCCCGAGAGCGGCCAGTTGTGGGAGAAGCGCTCGCCGCCGTTGTCGCTGGAGAAGAAGACCAGGGTGTCCTCCTCCTGCCCGGAACGCTTCAGCGCCTTGAGCACCTCGCCGACCGAGCGGTCGAGGTCCTCCACCATCTGCTTGTACTTCTCGATCGAGCCGCCGTCCTGGTGCCACAGGGCCCGCCCGTCACCGGCCTTGATCCGGCGCGTGACCTCGGCGCTCGCCTCGGTGTCCCCGTCGGCGATCCACGGCCAGTGCGGGGTGGTGAAGTTGAGGTTCAGCAGCCACGGCTTGTCTCCGTGGTCGCGGGAGACGTACGTAGCTGCGCGCTCGGTCAGGATCCGCGTGTAGTAGCGCAGGTCCTTGTACTCGGCGTCGCCCTCGTAGAGGTCGTACTCCCCGCCCAGGCCCAGCTTGGAGTAGTACTCCAGGGCTCCGCCGAAGTTGCCGAAGAACTCGCCCCAGCCGGACTTGGTCGGGCTGTAGTCGGGCAGGTAGCCGCAGTGCCACTTGCCTATCAGCGCCGTCGCATAGCCGGAGTCGCGCAGCAGCGAGGCGAGCGTCGGGTGGGTCGGCTCCAGGCCCACCGTCTTGTCCGCGATGGGTTCGGCGAGCCCGCCCTTGGCGCGGCCCGGGTAGCGGCCGGTGTACAGGCTGAAGCGGGTCGGGGAGCAGGTCGCGGAGCCCGAATAGGCGTCGGTGAAGCGGACGCCCTGGCGGGCGAGCCGGTCCAGGTTCGGGGTCTTGATGTTCGGGGAGCCGTAGGAGGACAGGTCGGCCCAGCCGAGGTCGTCCCCGAGGATGAACAGGATGTTCGGGCGGCGGGAGCGGCGTCCCCGGTCGGCGCGGAACTCCCGTTCCTGCGGGCCGGCGTGCTGCGCTTCGGCGGGTGCCGCGTGGGCCGGGGCGGCGGCGCCCAGCCCCACCGCGGCGGCGGCCGCGGTCGCGCCGACCGCGCCGCCGAAGGCGCGCCGGGACAGGTTGGGTTCGTACGAGGTCACGGGTACTCCAGAGCAGGGCCCGCCGGCCGTCGGCGCGGTCCGGCTCCGGGCGGCGCGGGACGGCGCAGGGCACGGCGGAGCGGATGCGGACGGAAAGCGGCGGGGAAAGGCGAAAAAGAAAAGGAAAAGCGGCGTGTGACTACGCAGAACAGCGACAGATGGCGCTGGCGACACGGACGAGGTCCACGTGTCGGCGCGCGACGAGGGTGACGGTGCGGTCACCGAGAGGCTGCATGGGCCGGAGCTTGTACGAAACGACAGGCGGCTGTCAACCAGGGCAATCCGGATATTGAGACGACCGGCTTCCGAACAGGTTTCGTCACCCTGCGTGCTGTGACATTTCCCGGGCATCCCCAATTCGGACCAGTGGTCGATCTCGCCTACACTCGGGGGCGTGCCTCGTGGTGATGGACGACTCAACCACGACCTGCTCCCCGGCGAAAAGGGCCCCCAGGACGCTTGTGGCGTCTTCGGTGTCTGGGCTCCGGGTGAAGAGGTCGCCAAGCTCACCTACTTCGGACTGTATGCATTGCAGCACCGCGGACAAGAGTCCGCGGGCATCGCTGTGAGCAACGGTTCCCAGATCCTCGTCTTCAAGGACATGGGCCTCGTTTCCCAAGTCTTCGACGAAACCTCTCTCGGCTCGCTCCAGGGTCATATCGCGGTCGGTCACGCCCGCTACTCGACCACTGGTGCCTCCGTCTGGGAGAACGCTCAGCCGACCTTCCGTGCGACCGCCCACGGCTCCATTGCCCTGGGTCACAACGGCAACCTGGTGAACACCGCCGAGTTGGCCGAGATGGTCGCCGACCTCCCCCGTCAGGACGGCCGTGCCACCCAGGTGGCGGCCACCAACGACACCGACCTGGTCACCGCCCTGCTGGCCGGCCAGACGGACGACGACGGCAAGCCCCTGACCATCGAGGAGTCGGCCACCAAGGTCCTCCCGAAGGTGAAGGGCGCCTTCTCGCTCGTCTTCATGGACGAGGGCACGCTCTACACCGCCCGTGACCCGCAGGGCATCCGCCCGCTGGTCCTCGGCCGCCTGGAGCGCGGCTGGGTGGTGGCGAGCGAGACCGCCGCCCTGGACATCTGCGGCGCCAGCTTCGTCCGTGAGGTCGAGCCGGGCGAGCTGATCGCGATCGACGAGAACGGTCTCCGGACCTCTCGCTTCGCGGAAGCAAAGCCCAAGGGCTGTGTCTTCGAGTACGTCTACCTGGCGCGCCCGGACACCGACATCGCCGGCCGGAACGTCTACCTCTCGCGTGTCGAGATGGGACGGCGCCTGGCCAAGGAAGCCCCGGCCGAGGCCGACCTGGTGATATCGACGCCGGAGTCCGGGACGCCCGCCGCCGTCGGATACGCCGAAGCCAGCGGGATCCCGTACGGCGTCGGCCTGGTCAAGAACGCCTACGTGGGCCGGACCTTCATCCAGCCCTCGCAGACGATCCGCCAGCTCGGCATCCGCCTCAAGCTCAACCCCCTCAAGGAAGTCATCCGGGGCAAGCGCCTGGTGGTCGTCGACGACTCGATCGTCCGCGGCAACACCCAGCGCGCCCTGGTCAAGATGCTCCGCGAGGCCGGCGCGGCGGAGGTCCACATCCGGATCTCCTCGCCGCCGGTGAAGTGGCCGTGCTTCTTCGGCATCGACTTCGCCACCCGGGCCGAGCTGATCGCCAACGGCATGACGGTCGACGAGATCGCCACGTCGCTGGGCGCGGACTCGCTCTCGTACATCTCGCTCGACTCGATGATCGAGGCGACGACCATCCAGAAGCCCAACCTCTGCCGTGCCTGCTTCGACGGCGAGTACCCCATGGAGCTGCCCGACCCGCAGCTCCTGGGCAAGCAGCTCCTGGAGACGGAGCTGGCCGGCGGCACCGACGCCGCCGACGCCCTCCGGCGCCCGTAGGGCCCGAGGCAACGCCGCGGTACGCGGGCTCGCACGAGCCCGCGCACCGCGGCCCCTCCCCTCCCCCCTCATCCTGCTCAACCTGCGCGGGGCCTTCTCTTTCAGGCTTTTCCAGGGCCTCGCACCACACGCAGCAACGACACGAAAGCTCTCTCCTGTCATGACAGAGAAGACCACCGGTGCCAGCTACGCAGCCGCGGGCGTGGACATCGACGCGGGAGACCGCGCCGTCGAGCTGATGAAGGAGTGGGTGAAGAAGACGCAGCGCCCCGAGGTCCTCGGCGGCCTCGGCGGCTTCGCCGGCCTCTTCGACGCCTCCGCCCTCAAGCGCTACGAGCGCCCCCTGCTCGCCTCCGCCACCGACGGCGTCGGCACCAAGGTGGACATCGCCCGCCGCATGGGCGTGTACGACACCATCGGCCACGACCTCGTCGCGATGGTCATGGACGACATCGTCGTGTGCGGCGCCGAGCCGCTCTTCATGACCGACTACATCTGCGTCGGCAAGGTCCACCCCGAGCGCGTCGCGGCCATCGTCAAGGGCATCGCCGAGGGCTGCGTCCTGGCCGGCTGCGCCCTGGTCGGCGGCGAGACCGCCGAGCACCCCGGCCTGCTGGGTCCGGACGACTTCGACGTGGCGGGCGCCGGCACCGGCGTCGTCGAGTACGACCGCCTGCTGGGCGCGGACCGTATCCGTACGGGCGACGCCGTCATCGCGATGGCGTCCTCCGGTCTTCACTCGAACGGGTACTCGCTGGTCCGCCACGTCCTCTTCGACCGGGCCGGAATGTCCCTGGAGGGCCACGTCGAGGAGCTCGGCCGGACCCTCGGCGAGGAGCTGCTGGAGCCCACCAAGATCTACTCGCTGGACTGCATGGCCCTCACCCGGACGGCCGAGGTGCACGCCTACTCCCACATCACGGGCGGCGGCCTCGCGGCCAACCTCGCCCGGGTGATCCCGGACCACCTGCACGCCACGGTCGACCGCTCGACCTGGACCCCGGGCGCGATCTTCGACCTGGTCGGCAAGGCCGGTCAGGTGGAGCGCCTGGAGCTGGAGAAGACCCTGAACATGGGCGTCGGCATGATGGCCGTGGTCCCGCAGGAGTCGGTGGACGTGGCCCTGACCGCCCTGGCCGACCGGGGCGTCGACGCCTGGGTCGCGGGCGAGATCCTGGACCGCGGCGACCACACCGAGGGCGCGACGATGACCGGCGACTACGCGAGCTGACCGGTTCGGGGGAGCCGGCCACCACCGGCTCCCACCTGCGCGAACAGCATGAGTGCGTACAGGTTCGTGCGAACAGGATGTGTGCGGACAGCACGGAAACCCGGCCCGGGGCGATGCCCTGGACCGGGTTTCCGTGCATGTGAAGCTGTGTGCCGCTGCTGAGGATCAGCGCACCGCGAGTTCGACGCCGATGGGCGCGTCAAGCACCGCGACGGTAGACGGACGGACCGGACTCTTCGTCCTCGTCCTCGTCATCGCTGTTGTAGCGCTCCGCGTACTTGGCGTACGGGTCGTCCTCGTCATCATCATCAAGCTCGTCATCGACGACCGGCTCGCTGACAGGCAGCGGTTCCGTGTGCGATGCGCCCAGCTCATTGGCCAGACGCGACAAGTCAGTCCCGCCGCTGCTGTACTTCAGCTGGCGGGCGACCTTCGTCTGCTTGGCCTTTGCCCGGCCGCGCCCCATGGCTCGACCCCCTCGGTGACGGGGCTCGACGGCCCCAGAGTCTGACACGCGTTCATGGTTCGGAGCGGGCTCTCCGTGGAGAGACCGTCCGTAGGGGTTTAACGGTACCTGCTTCCGCGGCCATACGGTACGCCGCCCGCATGACGCGCCCCGGTGCAGTACCAGCAAGGCGCCCCGTCCTCGCTGGTCAGCTGCGATTTTAGCCGTTTCCTGACGGGCGACCCGCCGAAGCGCAGTGAGTTCCGTCTCGCTGCGCCCCGGCGGGCCGCCCAGAAGCCCCGATCAGGGCCCCGTGAGGGTCGTGCGGGTCGTGCGGGTCAGACGGTGCGCGCCGCGCTGCGGGCGTCCGCCATCCGCTGCTCGGCGATGCGGTCGGCGGCCGCGGCCGGCGGAATGCCGTCCGACTTCGCACGCGCAAAGATCTCCAGGGTGGTGTCGAAGATCTTCGCGGCCTTGGCCTTGCACCGGTCGAAGTCGAAGCCGCGCAGCTCGTCGGCGACCTGGATGACCCCGCCCGCGTTGACCACGTAGTCCGGGGCGTAGAGGATCCCGCGGTCCGCGAGGTCCTTCTCGATGCCCGGGTGGGCGAGCTGGTTGTTCGCCGCGCCGCAGACGATCTTGGCGGTGAGCGCGGGCACGGAGTCGTCGTTCAGGGCCCCGCCGAGCGCGCAGGGGGCGTAGATGTCCAGGCCCTCCACGCGGATCAGCGCCTCGGTGTCGGCGACGGCGGTCACCTTGCCGGGGTGCTTGTCGAGGATCTTCTGCACGGACTCGGTGCGGACGTCCGTGATGACGACCTCGGCGCCGTCCTCCAGCAGGTGCTCGACCAGGTGGTGGCCGACCTTGCCGACGCCCGCGATGCCGACCTTGCGGCCGCGCAGGGTCGGGTCGCCCCACAGGTGCTGGGCGCTGGCGCGCATGCCCTGGAAGACGCCGAAGGCGGTGAGGACGGAGGAGTCGCCGGCGCCGCCGTTCTCGGGGGAGCGGCCGGTCGCCCAGCGGGTCTCGCGGGCCACGACGTCCATGTCGGCCACGTAGGTGCCGACGTCGCAGGCGGTCACGTAGCGGCCGCCGAGGGACTCCACGAACCGGCCGTAGGCCAGCAGCAGTTCCTCGGACTTCAGGACGTCCGGGTCGCCGATGATGACGGCCTTGCCGCCGCCCAGGTCGAGCCCGGCGAGCGCGTTCTTGTACGACATGCCGCGCGAGAGGTTCAGCGCGTCGAGGACGGCCTCCTCGTCCGAGGCGTACGCGTGGAATCGCGTACCGCCGAGGGCCGGGCCCAGGGCGGTGGAGTGGATCGCGATGACGGCCTTCAGGCCGGAGGCTCGGTCCTGGCACAGCACGACTTGCTCGTGGCCGCCCTGTTCGCTGCGGAACAGGGTGTGCAGGACGCCGTCGGTCATTTCGGTCACGGTGGTGACTCCCATGGAAGAGATGCGGCGGGTAAGACGCCCGCCCTGCGGGTGGGGGAGGGCGTGCTGGGAGCAGCGTAAGACCTCGGGGGCCCCGCGATCCCCCCTGTCCGGAGATCGGGACGCTGAGGGGTGAGAGGGGATGCGGGGGCGTGTCCGCCGGAGTAGCGCCGGGCGGGGCGGGGGAGTACGAGAGCGTGAGCGAATCCCCCGATCCCCGGCTGCCGTCCGCCCGCTCGGCCCCGACCGTCCCGTACGCCTCCTACCTGCGCGTCTACGAGCCGCTGGCGGCCTTCCCGGAGCCCGAGCGCACCCACTGGGCCGACTACGCCCGGCGCGGGGCCACCCCGACCGCCCAGGACGAACTGCGACGGTCGCTGGTGGACTTGGTGCGGGTGCCCGTGGTCGGTGTCCCGGCGCACGAGAGCGCGGACGCCTTCACCGCCGAACTCGACGGGGTCCTGCTGGTCTGCCCCTGGCGGACGCGGCTGCGGGGCTGGCTCGCCCTCCAGGAACTCCAGGCCGAGTTCCCGCTGCCGGTGCTCGACGCCGCCCTGCCCGCGGCCGCCCGCCGCCGCGCGACCGAGGACTACGAGCTCTGGCGCGGACGCAATCCCGATGCGCGCCCGTGGATCCGTACGGGGGTCTGGCAGGTGCCGCTGCGCTGGTTCGTGCTGGTGGCCGACGAGGAGCGGGAGTACGTGCCGGGCGAGGGGCTGCGCTACCGGACGCCGATGGTGCAGGCCCGGCGCCGGCTCGCGCGGGGGCTGCGGACCCTGCGGGAGGCCGAGGGGTACGGGATGCTCGCCGAGGGGCTGGTGGAGGTCGGGAGCTGGCTGGAGGAGTTCCACCCCCGGTCGATGGTGGAGCTGGACTACGGCGGGCTGCTGCACGCCCTGCCGGCGGACCGGCTCGACGCCGACCACTCGGCGGCGGACCTGGCGGCGGGGCTCGCCGCCCTGAGGACCGGGGACCGGGACGGGGCGGCGCGCACGTACGGGGCCCTGGCGGAGCGGTGGCGGGCGGTCCGGGAGAGACTCTTCGCTAATTGAGTGGTTCGGTTCCGGTTCCGGCCCGAGTGACCTGTGCGACCCGGGTAGCGACTCGGGAGGCGCTTGTCCATCCGCCGATCGGCCGAGCACGAAAGAGAACGGCCAGCTCAAGGCCGTGATGCCCTCTTTTGGGTCTTTGTTCCGGGACCTTCGTCCCGATACGGGCCATTGGCCCAAGCGTGACGGACCGCACTTTCTACACCCTTGCGCCCTTCCCCTACCCTCGTGCCAAAATAGGACAAGGAGTCCGGGGAGGGTTCCTTCCGTCCAACTAAGGGCGGAATGCTCGGTATTGCACTCTACGGGGGGTCTGACGACTCCTGATCGCTCTGTGACTGATCGTCACAGTGGGGTGACTGTCCGTTATGGGACGGTCCATCGGCTTCCGCCGCTGATGAACACCTCGGAGGGCAATTCCATCGGTTTGGCCGTCGAGGCTGGACGGATGGTGTAGTTGTAGTGCCGAGGACAAGCCGTTCGTCCTATAACCGACTCGGCCCGCGTATGTCCATTTCGGGCAACGTGGGCCAAGGTGCAGAATTTAGAGGAAAGAACCGAGATGGTTCGGTTCTCCCGAGGAGGCCGCTCATGACCGCTCGCACCCCTGATGCCGAGCCGCTGCTGACCCCGGCTGAGGTTGCCACGATGTTCCGCGTGGACCCGAAGACGGTCACCCGTTGGGCCAAGGCTGGCAAGCTCACGTCCATCCGCACCCTGGGTGGACACCGCCGCTACCGCGAGGCTGAGGTCCGCGCACTGCTTGCGGGAATTCCGCAGCAGCGCAGCGAGGCCTGAGGTTCCGCAGCACTACTTATTGCCGGGCGTTTATCGGGTCCCCCAATCCGATGAGCCCCACAGAGCTTCAAACGACCGGACCTGCCCCAACAGGTTCATCAGTCGTTCGATCGCGCTGGACTCCGCCGGGTCCAGCGCGATCTTTTTTATGCCCTGGTCAGGGCGTTATCGAGCTGATGTGCGGAGCCGGCGGGGGTGGGTGCAATGGCACATATAAAATCGAGCGGGCGTATGGGTCCCATAAAAGGGTGCGTCTCAAAAACACATGGGGTGACTCCCGTCACAGATGATCACTCTTGTGGATCAGGCAATGCACCCCGTAAAGGGACGTGTCACGCAGAGCGCATCATCCGGACGGGCGATGTCGCGGGCGCGATGGCGTGATGGGGCGACGGGGTCGGAGGTGGGGCGGTCCGAGGTGGCCCGTGCGCCCCGTCGGCTTCCCCGTCGGCTTTCCCCGTCGGCCCCGCGCGGGGCTCCAGGCGGCCCTCAGCGGGCCGTGGAGCGCCTGGTGGGGGTTCTGGGGCGGGCTGGGCCCAATCGGGCCCGTGAGGCGGCCTGGTGGGCCGTCCGGCCCAACGGGCCCGTGCGGCGGTCGGTACGCCGACCTGCGCCTCGGGCCGTACGCCGCCCCGCACTTCGGTGCCGTCGTACCCCTCGGGGAGCCGCCGCGGCCCTTTCGGGGGCCACCGCGCCCCGGAAACGCGTCAGGGCCCGCATCCAGAGGATGCGGGCCCTGACGATCTTGCGAACCTGACGGGACTTGAACCCGCGACCTCCACCTTGACAGGGTGGCGAGCTAACCAACTGCTCCACAGGTCCTTGATTTGCGGCCGCTGGGCGGCTGCGAATCAGACTGTACCGCAGCTCAGGGGGTGCAGTCGAACCCGATCACCGAGCAGGCCCCGGGGCCGCCGCGTCCACCGCCTTCACGATGCGCTTGTCGGAGATCGGATAGGCCGTTCCGAGGGCGTGCGCGAAGTAGCTGACCCGCAGTTCCTCGATCATCCAGCGGATCTCGGTGACCTCCGCCGGGACCGGCCTGCCCCGGGGCAACTGCTCCAGCAGCCACAGGTACTCGTCCCGCATCTCGTGGACCTTCTCCATGCGCGTGGTGTCGCGCTGGACGCCCGTGGGCATCTGCTGGAGCCGCCGGTCGACGGCCACCAGGTAGCGCATCAGGTCCGGCAGCCGGCGCAGCCCGGTCAGCGTGACGAACCCGGCCGGCACGAGGGCCGCGAGCTGCGTCTTGGCGTCCTGGACGTTGGCCACCAGGGCGAGGCTGGCCGTGGTCTTCAGGCGGCGTTCACAGGCCTGCCAGGCGGCCAGCACCTGCTGCACCTGCGTGATCGTCCGTACGGTCGTGTCCACCAGGTCGGTCCGCACGGCCTCGTAGAGCTTGCGGAAGCCCGCCTCGTCCCACGCCGGCCCGCCGTGCCGCGCGATCAGGTGGTCGGCCGCCGCGGTCGCGCAGTCGTCGAACAGCGCCTGGATGGAGCCGTGCGGATTGCGCGACAGCGCCAGCTTCTGCTGGTTGCTCAGGTGGTCCGAGGCGAACTTCGCCGGGTTCACCGTGATGTTGAGCAGGATCAGCCGCCGGGTGCCGAGCCGCATCGCCTGCTGCTGTTCGGCCTCGGTGTCGAAGAGGCGTACGGAGACGCTCGTACCGGCGTCCACGAGCGCCGGGTACGCCTTCACCGGCTGGCCGGCCCGGCGGGTCTCGAAGACCTGGGTCAGCGTCCCGATGGTCCAGTCCGTCAGCCCGGTCTTCTCCACCGACTCCCCGCCCTCCCGCTCGGCGCTGGCCGCGGCGGCCTGCGAGAGCGCCTGGCGGGCCTTGGGCTTGAGCCGCAGCCGCAGGGCCTCCAGGTCCTTGGCCTCGGCGAGGTTCTTGCGGCGCTCGTCGACGATCCGGAAGGTGATCTTCAGGTGGTCGGGGATGCGGGTCAGGTCGAAGTCCTCGGCGCTGACCGGCACCCCGACCATCCGCTGGAGCTCCCGGGCCAGCGTCACGTGCAGGGGCTCCTGCAGCGGGTGCGAGGTGGCCAGGAAGCGGGTCGCGTAGTTCGGCGCGGGCACGTAGTGCCGGCGGATCGGCTTCGGGAGGGACCGGATCAGCTCCGTGACCACCTCCTCGCGCAGACCAGGGATCTGCCAGTCGAAGCCCTCGTCCGTGACCTGGTTCAGCACCTGGAGCGGGATGTGGACGGTCACGCCGTCCGCGTCCGCGCCCGGCTCGAACTGGTAGGTCACCCGGAACTTCAGCCGGCCCTGCATCCAGGAGTCCGGATAGTCGGCCTTGGTGACCCCGGCCGCCTTCTCCGTCAGGAGCATCTCGCGCTCGAAGTCGAGCAGCTCGGGCTCGTCGCGCTTCTTGTGCTTCCACCAGGAGTCGAAGTGCGCCCCCGAGACCACGTGTTCGGGGATCCGCTGGTCGTAGAAGTCGAAGAGCGTCTCGTCGTCGACCACGATGTCGCGGCGCCGGGCCCGGTTCTCCAGCTCCTCCACCTCGGTGAGGAGCTTGCGGTTGTCGGCGTAGAACTTGTGGTGGGTCCGCCAGTCGCCCTCGACCAGGGCGTTGCGAATGAACAGATCGCGCGAGACCTCGGCGTCGATCCGGCCGTAGTTGATCTTGCGCTGCGCGACGATCGGCACGCCGTACAGCGTGACCTTCTCGAAGGCCATCACGGCCGCCTGGTCCTTCTCCCAGTGCGGCTCGCTGTACGTGCGCTTGATCAGGTGCTGGGCGAGCGGCTCCACCCACTCCGGCTCGACCTTGGCGTTCACCCGGGCCCACAGCCGCGAGGTCTCCACCAGCTCGGCCGACATCAGGAACTTGGGCTGCTTCTTGAACAGCGAGGAACCCGGGAAGATCGCGAACTTGGCGGACCGGGCCCCCAGGTACTCGTTCTTGTCCGTGTCCTTGAGCCCGATGTGCGACAGCAGGCCGGCCAGCAGCGAGATGTGCACGCTCGTCTCGGGGGCGTCGGCCTCGTTGACGTGGATGCCCATGGACTTGGCGACCGTACGCAGCTGCGAATAGATGTCCTGCCATTCGCGGATCCGCAGGAAGTTCAGGTACTCCTGCTTGCACATCCGGCGGAAGGAGGACGAGCCACGTTCCTTCTGCTGCTCGCGGATGTAGCGCCACATGTTCAGGAACGAGAGGAAGTCGCTCGTCTCGTCCTTGAACCGGGCGTGGTTCTGGTCCGCCTGCGTCTGCTTGTCCGAGGGCCGCTCGCGCGGGTCCTGGATGGACAGGGCCGCCGCGATGACCATGACCTCGCGGACGCAGTTGTTCTTGTCCGCCTCCACCACCATGCGGGCGAGGCGCGGGTCCACGGGGAGCTGGGAGAGCTGGCGGCCCATCGGGGTGAGCCGCTTCTTGTGGTCCTTCTCCGCCGGGTCCAGCGCGCCGAGCTCCTGGAGCAGCTGCACGCCGTCGCGGATGTTGCGGTGGTCCGGCGGGTCGATGAAGGGGAACTTCTCGATCTCGCCGAGGCCGGCCGCGGTCATCTGGAGGATGACGGAGGCGAGGTTGGTGCGCAGGATCTCGGCGTCCGTGAACTCCGGACGGGTCGTGAAGTCGTCCTCGGAATAGAGGCGGATGCAGATGCCGTCGCTGGTACGGCCGCAGCGGCCCTTGCGCTGGTTGGCGCTGGCCTGCGAGATCCGCTCGATGGGCAGCCGCTGGACCTTGGTTCGGTGGCTGTAGCGGGAGATGCGCGCGGTGCCCGGGTCGATCACGTACTTGATGCCCGGGACGGTGAGGGAGGTCTCGGCGACGTTCGTCGCGAGGACGATCCGGCGGCCGGTGTGCTGCTGGAAGACCCGGTGCTGCTCGGCGTGCGAGAGGCGTGCGTAGAGGGGGAGGACCTCCGTCAGGCGGAGCTTGCGCTTCTCCAGCGCGTCCGCGGTGTCGCGGATCTCGCGCTCGCCGGAGAGGAAGACCAGGATGTCGCCCGGCCCCTCCGCCTGGAGCTCCTCGACGGCCTCGCAGATCGCGGTGATCTGGTCGCGGTCGGAGTCCTCGGAATCGTCCTCGAGGAGCGGGCGGTAGCGGACCTCCACGGGATACGTCCGGCCGCTGACCTCGACGATCGGGGCCTCGCCGAAGTGCCGGGAGAAGCGCTCGGGGTCGATGGTCGCCGAGGTGATGATCACCTTGAGGTCGGGGCGCTTGGGCAGCAGCGTGGCGAGGTAGCCGAGCAGGAAGTCGATGTTCAGCGACCGCTCGTGGGCCTCGTCGATGATGATCGTGTCGTACGCGCGCAGCTCGCGGTCCGTCTGGATCTCGGCGAGCAGGATGCCGTCCGTCATCAGCTTCACGAAGGTCGCGTCCTGGTCCACCTGGTCGGTGAACCGGACCTTCCAGCCGACGGTCTGGCCGATCTCGGACTTCAGCTCCTCCGCGATGCGCTCCGCGACCGTGCGGGCCGCGATCCGGCGGGGCTGGGTGTGCCCGATCATGCCGCGGACCCCGCGCCCCAGCTCCATGCAGATCTTGGGGATCTGCGTGGTCTTGCCGGAGCCGGTCTCGCCCGCGACGATCACGACCTGGTGGTCGCGTATCGCCTCGGCGATCTCGTCCTTCTTCTGGCTGACGGGAAGGTTCTCGGGATACGTGACCTCGGGCTTCCGCGAGGCGCGGCCGGCCAGTCGCGCGGCGGCCTGCTCGGCCTCCGCGGCGATCTCGTCGAGCACGGCCTGCTTGGCCTCGGGCTTGCGGATACGGCGGGCGCCTTCGAGGCGGCGGCCGAGGCGGTGCGCGTCACGGAGGGAGATCTCACCGAGAAGCGTCTGCAGGGCGGCGAAGGAAGTAGACATACCTGGTCGAGGATCTCACCCGTAGGTGCCGGGTGGCGAACGCATTTGTGGGGCTGACCCGTACCATTTCGGGACGAGTCCCCCGAGCGTTACCCCGACGTGTCCCCAGCGACGCCCCGACGATGTCCCAGCGAGAGGCCGCCCACGATGTCCCGCAGCCACCGCCTCCGGTGCGTGTTCGCGGTACTGCTGGGCTGGGCCCTCCTGGCCGGAACCTTCCAGGCGGCGGCCCCGGCGGCCGCCCGGGGCGCGGGGGTCGCGGCGGTGCCGGTGGCCCCGGTGGCCCTGCCCGTCGCGGATGTCCCGACCGTCTCGGTGGCTCCGGCGGCCCCCGCGGCCCCGGCAGAGCCGGGCTCCTCTTCCGTCGCGGCCTTCGCCTCCGGCTCCGCCCGTCCGGCCGGGCCCGCCTGTGCCCCGGGGGCCCCCGGCCGGGACGGCGTACCCGCCCTGCCGGGGCGGGCCGGGGCCGACCAGGCGCAGGCTCAGGCCCCGCCCGCGGGGCCCGGGCCCGAGGTGGCGGTCCCGGTACGGGTGATACCCGTACGGGTCCTCGTACGCGGGCCCGGACCGTCGGCGCCGTCCCTGCTGGAGCTGTCCGTGATGCGGGTCTAGGAGGACCGGCCGCATCGGCCGCCCGGTCCGTCCCCTCCCGTCCGCACAGCTCTGGAGCACCCGCATGCCCGCGTCCCCTTCCTCCTCCTCTTCCTCCCGCAAGCCCCTGCTGATCTCCGCCGGGGTCGCCCTCGCCGCCGTCACCCTCGGGCTCGTCTCCTGGCAGGCCACCAAGCCGGATGACGGCACCGGCAGCAGCTCCCGGTCGTCCGCGGCCTCCTCCCCGGAGGCTCCGGCGACCGGATCCGCCACGGATCCCGCCGCGCAGCTCAAGGCCCTGGCCCGCCGGGAGTCCGGCGACAAGCTCGCCGCCGGCCGGGCCGACGCCCCCGTCGTGCTGATCGAGTACTCCGACTTCAAGTGCGGCTACTGCGGAAAGTTCGCCCGCGACACCGAGCCCGAGCTCGTGAAGAAGTACGTGGAGGACGGCACCCTGCGCATCGAGTGGCGCAACTTCCCGATCTTCGGCGCCGACTCCGAGGCCGCCGCCAAGGCCGCCTGGGCGGCGGGCCAGCAGGACCGCTTCGCGCAGTTCCACGCGGCCGCGTACGCCGAGGGCGCCAAGGAGAAGGGCTTCGGCGCGGAGCGGCTGACCGAACTGGCGCGGGAGGCCGGGGTCCCGGACCTGGAGCGCTTCGAGAAGGACAGGGCGGGGGAGCAGGCCGCCGCCGCTCTGGCGAAGGACCAGGAGGAGGGCTACCGCATCGGCGTGACCTCCACCCCGTCCTTCCTGATCAACGGGCAGCCCATCGCGGGAGCCCAGCCCCCGGCGGCCTTCGACGCCGCCATCGCGAAGGCCAAGGCACAGGCGCAGGCGGCCGCGAAGTGACCGACGCCGGATACCTGGCCGCCCTGCTCGGCGGCCTCCTCGCGTTGCTCAGCCCGTGCAGCGCGCTGCTCCTGCCCGCCTTCTTCGCGTATTCCATCGACTCCACGTCCCGGCTGCTGGCGCGCACCGGGATCTTCTACGCGGGCCTCGCGAGCACCCTCGTACCGCTGGGGGCGGCGGGTTCGTACGCCGGGCGGTTCTTCCACGGCAACCGCGAGGCCCTGGTGCTGGCCGGCGGCTGGCTGATCATCGGGCTCGGCCTCGCCCAGATCCTGGGTCTGGGCTTCGCCCCGAAGCGGATCTCGGAGCTGTCGGGGAAGATCCGGCCGACCACCGCCCTGTCGGTGTACGCGCTGGGCGCCGTCTACGGGCTGGCCGGCTTCTGCGCCGGGCCCATCCTCGGCAGCATCCTGACGGTGGCGGCGGTCAGCGGCAGTCCGGTCTACGGAGGCCTGCTGCTGGCGGTGTACGCCCTGGGCATGGCCGTGCCGCTGTTCGTACTGGCCCTGCTCTGGGAGCGCTTCGACCTGGGCCGCCGGCGCTGGCTGCGCGGCCGCGCCTTCTCGGTCGGCCGCTTCGAACTGCACACGACCTCGCTCGCCTCGGGCCTGTTCTTCGTGCTGCTCGGCACGCTGTTCCTGGTCTACGACGGGGCGAGCGCCCTGCCGGGGCTGCTGGACGTGGACGATTCCTTCGCGGTGGAGCAGCGCGTGCAGGCGGTGGCGGACGCGGTCCCGGACTGGGCGCTGCTCGGGCTGGTGGCCGTGGCGGCGGCGGGTGCGGGCCTGGTGCAGTGGCGCCGGCGGGCCCGGGCGGCGGAGGCGAGCGCGAGCGCCGGAGCGGAAAGGGAATGACGAAGAAGGCCCCGTCCGATGGACGGGGCCTTCTCGATTCTCTGGTGGCTGGGGCCGGGGTCGAACCGGCGACCTATCGCTTTTCAGGCGATCGCTCGTACCAACTGAGCTACCCAGCCACGAAACCGTTTCCGGCTTCAGCGAACCTGACGGGACTTGAACCCGCGACCTCCACCTTGACAGGGTGGCGAGCTAACCAACTGCTCCACAGGTCCTTGCAATGTGCGAGCACAAGTCTCGCACACGGTAATGCGTACCCCCAACGGGATTCGAACCCGTGCTACCGCCTTGAAAGGGCGGCGTCCTGGGCCACTAGACGATGAGGGCTAAAGGCCCGCCGGGCACTTTCCAGCGCGTCGGGGACGTGAGAAGCATATGGGATCCCGGCGGCGATCGCCAAAACGGTTTCCGCGGGCGGGTCAGCGGCGGGTCGGAGGCAGGTCGGCGGCGAGCCGGCAGCGGCCCGGAGGCGGCCCGGAGAAGACCCGGGAGGTCAGCCCCAGCCGAGCTCGTGGAGCCGCTCGTCGTCGATGCCGAAGTGGTGGGCGATCTCGTGCACCACCGTCACGGCGACCTCGTGGACCACCTCGTCCGTGCTCCCGCACATCCGCAGGGTCGGCCCCATGTAGATCGAGATCCGGTCGGGCAGGACCCCGGCGTACCACTCCCCGCGCTCCGTGAGCGGGGTCCCTTCGTAGAGGCCGAGGAGTTCAGGGTCGTCGGAGGCGGGCTCGTCCTCCACGAAGACGGCCACGTTGTCCATGACCCGGGTCAGCTCCTCGGGGATCGAGTCCAGCGCTTCGGCCACCAGCTCTTCGAACGCGTCACGCGTCATCTCCAGCACGGGCCCATTCTCCCGTGCCGCGCTCCGATTGCGGCGGCTCGTTTCCGGCGGGCCGGGACCCGGCGCGCGAGAATGGCCCGGTGGCGACCTGTGAACCCGTGGCGACCTGTGAAGCGGAGTGCGGATGACCCGGCCTGCGGAAGGGGCCGAGGCCATCGACCCGGACGTCGACCTGCACGTGCCGGCGCAGCGCGCCGAACCCCAGCGCCGGGTCCTCGCGGCCGTGGCGGCGGGCGGTGCCGTGGGCGCCACGGCGCGGTACGGGGTCGGGCTGCTGTGGCCGGCCGCGCCCGGGGCCTTCCCGTGGGGCACCTTCTGGATCAATGTTTCGGGCTGCGCGCTCATCGGCGTCCTCATGGTGCTGATCAGCGAGGGCGGCCGGTCCGCGCATCCCCTCGTACGGCCCTTCCTCGGGGTGGGGGTGCTCGGCGGGTTCACCACCTTCTCCACCTACGCCGCGGACTTCGCGCGGCTCCTCGACGCCGATGAGGCCGGTACCGCGCTGGCCTACGCCGCGCTCACGGTGGCCGCGGCGCTGGCCGCGGTGTGGGCGGCGGCCGTGGTCACCCGGCGCGCGGTCGGCGACGGTCCGGGGCGAGTGGCGGGGCGAGGAGCGGGGCAGGGGGCGGCGCAGGGATGAACTGGCTGATCGTCATGGTGGGCGCGGCCGTCGGGGCGCCCCTGCGGTACCTGACCGACCGCGCGGTGCAGGCGCGGCACGACTCGGTGTTCCCCTGGGGCACCTTCGTGGTGAACGCGGCCGCCTCCCTGGTGCTGGGGGCGCTGACCGGGGCGGTGCTGGACGGGGCCGCCTCCTCGCGGCTGAACCTGCTGCTCGGTACCGGGCTGTGCGGGGCGCTGAGCACCTACTCGACGTTCTCCTACGAGACGCTGCGCCTGGCCGAGCGGGGCTGGAAGTTCCTGGCGGCGGCGAACGTGACGGCCTCGGTGCTGGTCGGGCTGGGCGGGGTCACGCTCGGCCACCAGGTGGCGGGACAGCTGTTCGCCTGACGGTGCGCCGCCCGCCTCCCTCGAGGCGCGCTGGGGCGTGTCCCTGACGGGGCAGAGGGAGTTGGGCACATTGACCCGCTCATCGCGGACCCTTGCCAGCGTTCCGGAGGTGCCCCGTGCGCCAGTTGTCCGCTTCCCTCGGTTCCCCCCGATCCTCCCGGTCCACCCGGTCCCCCCGGTCCTCCCGGTCGCTCCGCCTCGCCGTCGCCGCGCTCGCGGTGGCCGCGACGGCGGGATGCATGAGTGTCGGGGAGGACGCCGCTAAGCCCGGGCCCTCCGCGTCGACGGGCGTCCAGGGCGGCAAGTCCGGTGGAGGCTCCTCCTCCGGGAAGGGCGCCGGAACCCAGGGCGGCGGCCACGGCTCGAAGGGCGGTACGGGGAACCAGGACGGCAAGGCCGGCGGGCCCGGGACCACCTCCGGCGCGGTCGGGGCCTCCCCCAGCCCGGGCGCCCCGGCCGGCCCGCCCGGAGCCCCCTCGCCGTCGGCCGGACCGGGCGGCGGAGCGGGCGGCCAGGGCCCCCAGCAGCCCCCGACGGGCGGTTCCGGCTCCGGGTCGGGCTCCGGCGGAGGCAGCGCCTCCGGGGGCGGCCAGCCCGCCTCCCCGAGCCCGGAACCGCCGAGCCCCGCCCCGCCGGTCTCCCCGCCGCCCGTGACGGAACCCACACCGAGTCCGGAGCCCCCGAAGCCGGAGCCGACGGGCGAGCCGGGCGGGCAGCCGTAGGCCCGGTACCGGCGCGGCCGCGGTGCGATCCGCCTGCCAGGGTCTGGCGGGTGGATGCCATTTCCGCAGGTCAGGGCCTTCTTTGGGGGAGCGATTTGCCAGACCCCGGGGAGGGTGCGTATGGTTATAGATCGTTTGATCCCATTGCCCGGCGCCGACTCCGAAGAGCGCCGCGTGGCGCGTACTCTCCCCAGCCGTGGCTGACCGCATTGAGGCGGTCGATTTGCGAATTCACGGAGTTTGGGCGCGTGCCGAGACTCCGGAAGGTTTCGCATTTCGCATGTCCATTTCCAGTTCTGACCGTTCCGTCATGCCCGAGAACGACTCCAACGAGATCGTCGACGCCGAGACCCTTGCGGTCACCGAGGCCATCGAGGCCGTAGTCGCCGACGAGATCATCGAGGCCCTCGAGGCCGACGTGGCGAACCACGAGTCCGACGACTCCTTCGAGGACTCCACCGAAGACTTCAACGACGCCGAGGCCGACGACGCCGACGCCGAGCCCACCCTGACCTTCGGCGACCTCGGTCTGCCGGACGGCATCGTGCGCAAGCTCGCGCAGAACGGCGTCACCGCGCCCTTCCCGATCCAGGCCGCGACCATCCCGGACGCCCTGGCCGGCAAGGACATCCTCGGCCGCGGCCGCACCGGCTCCGGCAAGACCCTCTCCTTCGGTCTGCCGACCCTGGCCCGCCTGGCCGGTGGCTTCACCGAGAAGAAGAAGCCCCGCGCGATCATCCTGACGCCGACGCGTGAGCTCGCGATGCAGGTCGCCGACGCTCTCCAGCCCTACGGCGACGTGCTCGGCCTCAAGATGAAGGTCGTCTGCGGCGGTACCTCCATGAGCAACCAGATCTTCGCTCTGGAGCGCGGTGTCGACGTCCTCGTCGCCACCCCGGGCCGTCTGCGCGACATCATCAACCGCGGCGCCTGCTCCCTGGCGAACGTCGAGGTCGCCGTCCTCGACGAGGCCGACCAGATGGCCGACCTGGGCTTCCTGCCCGAGGTCACCGAGCTGCTCGACCAGGTCCCGGCCGGCGGTCAGCGCATGCTCTTCTCCGCCACCATGGAGAACGAGATCGGCACCCTGGTCAAGCGCTACCTGACCAACCCCGTCACGCACGAGGTCGACAGCGCGCAGGGCAACGTCACGACCATGACGCACCACGTCCTCGTCGTGAAGCCGAAGGACAAGGCGCCGGTCACGGCCGCCATCGCCGCCCGCAAGGGCCGCACCATCATCTTCGTCCGCACCCAGCTGGGCGCCGACCGCATCGCCGAGCAGCTCATCGAGTCCGGCGTGAAGGCCGACGCGCTGCACGGCGGCATGACGCAGGGTGCCCGTACCCGCGTCCTCGCCGACTTCAAGGACGGCTACGTCAACGCGCTCGTCGCCACCGACGTCGCCGCCCGCGGCATCCACGTCGACGGCATCGACCTGGTCCTGAACGTGGACCCGGCCGGCGACCACAAGGACTACCTGCACCGCTCGGGCCGTACCGCCCGCGCCGGCAAGTCGGGCGTGGTCGTCTCCCTCGCCCTGCCGCACCAGCGCCGCCAGATCTTCCGCCTGATGGAGGACGCGGGCGTCGATGCCTCGCGCCACATCGTCCAGGGCGTCGGCGCCTTCGACCCCGAGGTCGCCGAGATCACCGGTGCCCGTTCGCTGACCCAGGTCCAGGCCGACTCCGCGAACAACGCCGCGAAGCAGGCCGAGCGCGAGGTCGCCGACCTCACCAAGCAGCTGGAGCGCCTGTCGCGCCGTGCCGTCGAGCTGCGCGAGGAGGCCGACCGCCTGGTCGCCCGCTCCGCGCGTGAGCGCGGCGAGGACCCGGAGGCCGCTGTCGCCGAGGTGGCCGAGGCCGCCGAGGCCGAGGTCGCGGCCGCCGTGGCCGAGCCGGTCGCGGAGGAGCGCCCCGCGTTCCAGAGCCGTGACGACCGTGGCAACTACGAGCGCCGTGACAACCGTCGCGACGACCGTGGCGGCGACCGTGGCGGCTTCCGCCGTGACGACCGCGGCGACCGCGGTGGCGACCGTGGTGGCTTCCGCTCCGGCGGCGACCGTCCGTCCGGTGGCTTCCGTCGCGATGACCGTCCGTCGGGCGGCTTCAACCGTGACGACCGCGGTGGCGACCGTGGTGGCTTCCGCTCCGGCGGCGACCGTCCGTCCGGTGGCTTCCGTTCCGGTGGCGACCGCCCCACCGGTGGTGGCTTCCGCTCCGGCGGCGACCGTCCCGCCGGTGGTGGCTTCCGTCGCGACGACCGCCCCTCGGGTGGCTTCAACCGTGACGACCGCGGTGGCGACCGTGGCGGCTTCCGCCGCGACGACCGTCCGTCCGGTGGCTTCCGCTCCGGTGGCGACCGTCCGGCCGGCGGCGGCTTCCGCTCCGGCGGCGACCGCCCGTCCGGCTCGACCGGCGGCTCCTCCTTCGGCCGCCGCGACGACAAGCCCCGCTGGAAGCGCAACGACTAATCGCAGCCGATGAGCTGACTGCCTGACAGGGCCCCCACGACACCCGTCGTGGGGGCCCTGCGGCGTTGTTGCTAGGCTCCGCAGACTTTGCACCGGGGGACGGCAACACATGAGACGAACACGCGCGCTTACCGCGCTCGCGCTGACCGTGGCCATGGCCGCGCTGGGCGCCGTACCGGCGACGGGGGCGGGGACGGCACCGCCGGGGGGCGAGGCGATTCTGGTGGCGCCCCCGAGCAATACGCCGGCGAGGTCGTCCGTCTACTCGGCCGGAACCGGCCTGCTGATGTACGACGCGCGTGTTGAGGGCGCTGTCTGGAGCAGCATGAAGGACGGCAGCGAGAAGGTGTGGAGAGGGTGCGACCAGAGCTTCTCGTGGGACTTCTCCGGCGACTCGCGCGCGTGTCAGGTCAATGAACGGACCGATACCGCCGACTGGGGCCCCCTGCTGATCCACGACTACGCGTCGGGCACGAACGAGACGGTGCCCGGCAAGGCGGGCAGGTCGTGGGTCGGCCCGTTCACGTCGACCCGGGTGCTCGCGACCGAGCCGCGCCCGGACGGGGGGCTGACGCTTCACCTGATCGGCCGGGAGACCGAGCCGCGCAAGGACGTCGTCGTCAAGACGACCGAGCAGGTGCATCCTTTGAGCGGCCCCACGGTCAGCTCCATGGTGTCGGACGACCAGGGTGCGGTGATCTGGTACCGGGACGGGGCGGGCTCTCAACGGATCGGGCTGGTCGACTACGCCACGGCGACCATGCGCCCGCTCCCGCTTCCCGAGGGAGTCAAAGGGCCGTGGGAGATGGACTGGCCTACGCTGAGCCCGACCCGGGTCCTCCTGTCGTCGTCCAAGGGCAGGGCGACCCTGCTCTCCAGAGCCGACCTCCGCAAGGTCCCGGCCTTCGCAGGGGCACGTGAGGGACACTTCCTGGGCGACTGGCTCATCCGGTGGGGCGAGGCCATCCCGCTCAAGGGGGGAGCGGTACGCACCCTGCTGCCCCCGACCGCGAGCAAGGGCGTCAAGGGTTCCGACGGCAATCTGTATGTGGTCGGCGGCTCCGATGCGGCCCACTGGGGCGTCCATCGGATCGCCCTCGATGCCCAGGGCATCCCCCGGGCCACGAAGGTCCGGGACATACCGCCGGGACCGGCGATCCGGTCCGGCCTCGCCTTCGCCCAGGGACACCTTGCCGTTCGCCAGGACAACGGCGACGGCAGGAGCCTCCTGGTCTTCAAGTCGTCCGTCTCAGGGCCTGTTTCGGTGTCCCGGAAGCCCGTCTGGACCTGTGACGAGGGCAGTACCCCGTCACCGGAGTGTTCCGGGCCGGGATGGGCGACCGGTGACGGGCGCATCGTGTCCTTCGCCACCAGCAACTACCCCCACAACCGCCTGTTCATACGGGACGTCCGCCCCGCAGGCACCGTCCGGGAGGTGCGCCTCGACGGCACCGAATGGGATGGTCACCGCATCGTGACCGCCTCGGGCCGCTACCTCCTCTTCGAAGCCTCCCGCGGCACCGCGAGGCGGCTCTACGTGGCCGACATCGACGCGGGCAAGCTCCTGCCCACTCCGGCGCCCAATACCGCCACCGCCCTGTGGGGTTCCATGCTGTGGCAGCCCGAGGGTGACAAGGGCGTCATCGCAGGGACGGACCTGCGCACCGGGAAGGTGACCCGCCGGGTGAACCTGGGTACGGGCTGCCGTCCACACCAGCTCCAGGCGACGGCCGAGTGGTTCTACTCGGCCTGCTCGGCAGCGGGTGCCTCCGCGTCCGGCTATCACGTGCCGACCAAGAAGCGGGTCGCGCTGCCCGACGCCACGACGGACATCGCCGTGCAGCTCGGAGACGGGTTCGTCGTGCGCGACTACGGCGAGATCTACAACCTGCGTTCCGGCAAGGCCGTACGGGAGTTCGCCCCCGCGGAGCGGGTGTACGGCGACATGTACACCGTCGACCGCTTCGGCGGAGACTTCGCCTACATCGGCCCGGACCAGGCCGTCCACATCGTCGGCGTCACCGGCAAGGCCTCCGCCCTGACCGCGATCGACCGGAACATCCCGGCCTCCGGCGCCTGGTCCGCGCTGTCACCGAACCGCTGGGCGCCGCAGGTGTGGCTGTCGAAGCCGGCTGCCTCCTGGACGATGGCCGTGACGAACAAGGCCACCGGCAAGGTGGTCCGCACCCTCACCGGCGGCGAAGTGCGCGGACTGCTGCAGCCCATGAAGGACGGCCGGGAGACCTCCGGCGGGTTCAACCTGCCCGACGGGGCGTACACCTGGGCGCTCAAGGTGAAGCCGGCCGACGGGCAGGGCGCCGAACTCGCGCTCTCCGGCCCGCTCACCGTGACCGGCGGCTCGGTGCTCGGCGGTCCGTGACCTCGGGCCCGCACCGACATCCCCGGGCCGGACAGCCGATTTACGATCGGCTGTCCGGCGCTCTGCGGCTATGCTCTGGGGTGAGCACGCCGAGGGCCATTAGCTCAATTGGCAGAGCAGCGGACTTTTAATCCGTTGGTTGTCGGTTCGAGTCCGACATGGCCTACAGCTCACAGCGCCCCACCCGGTCCGCCGGGTGGGGCGTTTTCGTGTGCTGAGGGAGAGTCAGAGGGGCTCGGAGGCGGAGTCGGGGAGTGCCGACCGGGCCGGATCCGAGGGGGCAGAGCGCCGACGGGCGGCCGGTTTTGGGGCTCTGACCTGCGGTTATGGGTCATACCTCGGTGGTGCGGACGTTAATTGGCGGGGGGCTCCCCCCGGATGGCGTAGAGTTGTGTTTACCGACGCGGGGTGGAGCAGCTCGGTAGCTCGCTGGGCTCATAACCCAGAGGTCGTAGGTTCAAATCCTGCCCCCGCTACTCAGTACGAAGGCCCGGTCCCCTTTGGGGGGCCGGGCCTTCGTCGTATCCGTGTGTTCATGCATCCGTGGATCCGTGGATCCACGGGCGGGCGTGCGGGCCGTCACTCGAACGGTCGCGCCCGGGTCGCCTTACGGGCCCTCCTGCCCCCAGCCTTGGGGGGCGAGGCGGACCGGGCGGCAGGAGAGCAGCGTGGTGGGGCTGGGCCGGCAGGGCAGGGGCGAACGCGTCTTCGGCGCGGTCGCGGGCAGCGCCGTGGTCCGCCGGATCGTCAAGTTGCTCCCGTGCACCCTGATCGTCCTCGGCTTCCTCTTCGACGTGCTGACCCCGCCCAGCTTCACCGGCTCCCCCTTCTTCTCCGCCGCCCCGCTCATCGCGGCCCCGCTGTTCACGCTCCGGGCCACCGTCCTCACGGGGATCCTGGCCACCTTCGCCGTGGTCGTGCTGCACATCTACAACGGCACCAGCTTCAAGGTGGAGGCCGTGACCGAGCTGGTCACCGTCCTGACCGTCTCCGGGCTGGCCACGCTGATCAACATCGTCGTGCGGCGCGGCACCGAGCAGCTCGCCTCCGCGCGCGGGATCGCCGAGGCGGCCCAGCGCGCCGTCCTGCCGATTCCCGCCGAGCGGATCGCGGGCCTCCAGGTCGCCGCCTCGTACGAGGCCGCGCAGGCGGACGCGTTCATCGGCGGCGACCTCTACGCCGTCCAGGACACCCCGTACGGGGTGCGCCTCGCGGTGGGCGACGTACGGGGGAAGGGGCTCGGGGCGGTCGAGGCGGTGGCCGTGGTCCTCGGGGCGTTCCGGGAGGCGGCCGAGGACGAGCCCACCCTGGAGGGTGTGGCGCGGCGGCTGGAGCGGGCGCTCTCCCGGGAGGGGAACCGGCGCGACAGCCTGGACGCGGTGGAGGGTTTCACCACGTGCGTGCTCGGCGAGATCCCGTCGGGCGCGGGCCTGCTCCGGCTCGTCAACCGCGGCCACCCCGAACCGCTGCTCCTGTACGCGAACGGCGGCCTCGCGGAGCTGCCCCCCTTCGAGCCGGCGCTGCCGCTGGGCATGGGGGAGCTGGGCGGCTGGCCGGACCGGGTGCAGGAGTGGCCCTTCCCGGAGGGTGCGACGCTGCTCCTGTACACGGACGGGCTGACCGAGGCCCGCGACGGGGCGGGGGCCTTCTACGATCCGGCGGCCCGGCTGCGCGGGCGGGTCTTCCCCGGACCCGACGAGCTGCTGAGCGCGCTCGCCACCGATGTGCGCCGGCACACGGGCGGGGCGGCCACGGACGACATGGCCCTGCTGGCGGTGGCCAGACCGGGGGCGGGGCAGCCGAACCGGCGGCGGACGGTGCGGGTGGTCCCGAAGGGGGACGGAGCGTGACCGAAGAGGCGCGCTCGGCAAGCAAACTGACGGGCCGTCAATGTGAAGATGTGGCGTAAGAGGCGAGGGGGAGGGTTGAATTTTGCCCGAGTTGACCCCCGAGTGTGGCGATAAGTCCTGGCCAGGGCTGTGCAGGCGGTGGCTGATTGTCATTAACGATCAATCGCAACTGCTTGGAATCACTCCCCTTTCTCTATTACCGTTCGATAACGCAGAGCGGTCGTCCCAGCCGTCGCAAGAGACGGCACCGTGCGCGTGCTCGCCCATGAGGAGTGTGCCCCGGTGGCCTCCAACTCGCCTGCCCCTGAAGGCATCGACGTCCAGGAGCAGCCCACCGCCGGTGCCTGGGGCGAGTGGAACCCCACCGAGGACTCGGCCCGCCCGCCCCGCGGCAAGCACCGCGTGCTCAAGCAGCGCGGGGGACTGGCCCGTTCCTCCACCGTCCTCGGCGTCGGCGTGATCGCCGCGGTCGGCGCGGGAGGCATCGCCACCGCGCAGGACCGGCCCCAGGTCGCCATATCCCTGCCCTCGCTCCCGGCCCTGCCCGACCTCCCGGAGGCCCTGGGCGGCGCGGACCAGTCCGATGGGGGCGCCGGCTCCGCGCGGACCGCCGAGCCGGTCCGGTCGGGGATCATCCCGCAGCAGGCCGACCGCCGCTCCGACGCGGGCGAGCTGCTGCGCAGCCGCATCCTCCAGCAGGCCGAGTCCCAGCACGAGGCGGCCGCGGCCCAGGAGCGGGCCGAAGCCGAGCGGGTGGCGCAGGAGGCCGCGGCCCAGCAGGCCCGCGATGCGCAGGCGGCCAAGGAAGCGGCCGAGAAGGCGGCGGCGGAGGCGGCCGAGAAGGCCGCCGCCGAGGAAGCGCGCCGGGCTCAGGAGGCGAAGGAGGCCGCCGAGGCCAAGGCGAAGGCGGAGAGCGCCGCCCGCACGGCCGGAGCCTTCTTCCTGCCCACCTCGGCCTACACCCTCACCTCGCACTACGGCGACTCCGGTTCGATGTGGTCCTCCGGCCACCACACCGGCCTCGACTTCGCCGCTCCGACCGGCACCCCCGTCAAGGCGGTCGGCTCCGGGAAGATCATTTCGGCCGGCTGGTCCGGGGCGTACGGCTACCGCATCGTGCTGGAACTCCCCGACGGCACCGAGGTCTGGTACTGCCACCTGTCCTCGATGTCGGTGACCGGCGGCTCCGTCGCCGGGGGCGACACCATCGGCCGGGTCGGCGCGACCGGCAACGTCACCGGCCCCCACCTCCACCTCGAAGTCCGCAAGGGCGGCGTCACGGTGGACCCGCTGTCATGGCTGACGGCACGGGGCCTGAACGTCTAGGACCCGGTACGAGGCCCAGCGCGGGCCCGCTGAACGGCCGGTCGAGCCGCCCGTCCGGCGAGCCGAGCGGACCGGTCGGGCCCAGGGGGTCGAAGCAGGGCGGGAGGAGCTCCTCCAGCACCGCGGCCCGGGACAGCGCCGGGCCCGCCGTCGCGCGGCGCAGCCACAGCCGGCGCAGCAGCTCCCGCTCCCGCCCCGCGAAGTCCGGCTCCCGGTCCGGGCCGCCGCTGCGCGCCCGGTGACGTAGCAGAGCCAGCGCCGCGGCATCGGCCTCGTACAGGGCGACCGCCCGTCCGGCGGGCCGGCCCCCGGTGCTCCGGGCCAGCGCGCGGGCCAGGGAGCGCGCGGGCATCGACACCAGCGCGGGCACCTCGGCCGGGCCCAGCCAGCCGGCGGCCGCGTACACGGCGAGCTCCCCCGCGACGGCCCGCAGTCGGCGGCGCCGTATCCACACGGCCAGCCAGACCAGCAGCCCGAACACCGGGACCATCACGCAGCCGTAGACCACGTAGAACCCGGACTCGCCCAGCTCCGAGGAGCTGTTCCACAGCGCGTGCAGCCCCATGGCCGAGGCGAGGCCGAGCAGCGGCAGGCCGATCCTGCGCGTCCGGCGCACGGCGAGCGCGGCGGCGCCGAAACCGAGGCCGGTGGCCACGGTGAACAGCGGATGGGCGAAGGGGGACATGATGCCCCGGACGAAGAACGTCGCCGCCGTCACGGAGTTCAGCACCCCAGTGCCGTTCTCGACGTCCTCGTCGAAGGCGTTGCCGAGGTAGAGGATGTTCTCGGTGAAGGCGAAGCCGGTGGCGGTGAAACCGGCCATCACGAAACCGTCGGAGGGACCGCTGAACCGGCGTCTCCCGAACAGGAACACCAGCAACAGGGCGGCCGCCTTGGCGCTCTCCTCGACCACCGGGGCGATCGCCACCGAGCCGAGCTGGTCGCCGTAGGAAGGATCCGCGGTGGCCGCGGCTATCCACTGGGTCGCAAAACTGTTGGCCAGTATGGCGATCAGCGCCGCGGCGCACGCTCCCCAGCCGAAGCAGAACGCCACCTGCGCCCACGGGTGGGGCGCGGCCCGCCCGACCCAGCGGAACGCCGCCACGAGCGGTGCCACCGGCAGCAGGGCCAGGCCCAGACCGACGAAGAACCCGGGCGTACCGGTCTGTTCGCGTACGAGTTCCAGGATCGCGATGCCACAGACGCCGAGCAGCACGACGAGTGCGTACGTGCGCACGGCGCCGGCGGTACGCGGCACGCGGTGCAGCAGCCTGGGCGGCCGGGTCGCTCGGGGCACGTGATGACTCTACCGAGCGGACCCGACACGCGGAGTGATGTCCTCAGTTCTGGGCGTTACCCGTGCGCCGGAACAGCAGATCGTGTACGACGTGTCCCTTGTCGAGGCCCTGCCCCTCGAAGCGGGTGAGCGGCCGGAAGTCGGGGCGCGGTGCGTAACCGCCGTCGGCCTGGGTGTTCTCGAACTCCGGCTGGGCCGTCAGCACTTCGAGCATCTGCTCGGCGTACGGCTCCCAGTCGGTCGCGCAGTGCAGGATCGCCCCGGGCGCCATGCGGGTGGCGGCCAGCGCGAGGAACTCGGGCTGGATCAGGCGCCGCTTGTGGTGGCGGGCCTTGGGCCAGGGGTCCGGGAAGTACACGCGGAGCCCGGCGAGGGAGTCCGGGGGCAGCATCTCGCGGAGCAGGATGATGGCGTCCCCGTTCGCGACGCGGACGTTGGTCATCCCGCCGCGCTCGGCGAGGGCGAGGAGGTTGCCCTGGCCGGGGGTGTGCACGTCGGCGGCCAGGATCCCGGTGCCCGGGTCGGCGGCGGCCATCTGCGCGGTGGCCTCGCCCATGCCGAAGCCGATCTCCAGGACGACGGGGAGCCCGTCGAACATCTTCTTGAGATCGATCACCTCGTGCCCGGTGATGTCGAGCCCCCAGGTCCCCCAGAGCCGCTTCAGGGCCTCGCCCTGCCCGGTGGTCACCCGGCTGCGACGGGGCTGGAAGCTCCGGATCCGCCGCTCGTGGTGCGAACCCGCCGGATCGGGCGCGGGCCCGTCGGGGAACCGCGGCTCGGTACGCCACTTCGGGGGCACGTAGGTGGAGGTCGCCTCCGGCGCGGGCTCGGCGGCGGGATTCTGGGGACTCAGAGACTCAGACACAATCCCCGGATCCTACTTCTTTCCAGCCGTCCGGCGTTTGAGGACCGGGGTCTGGGGCGGAGCCCCAGGAGGGGTCCGGGCGCAGCCCGGGGAACGGGCGAAGGGCGGGTAGGGGACTCCGCCCCGCGCAGCGGCACACCCGCAGCCACGCTCCGGGGCAGGGGCCGGTCCCGCGCAGCGGCGATCGGGCCACGACCACGACCTGGAGCCAAGCCCCGCAGGGCTACGCGCTGCGCAGGGACTTGAGCGCCCGCCCGGCAATCTCCCGCCCGATCGGCAGCGAAGCGGTGGCCGCGGGCGAAGGCGCATTCAGCACGTGCACCGTCCGCTCCCCCTCCCGGATCAGGAAGTCGTCCACCAGCGCCCCGTCCCGCAGCACGGCCTGCGCCCGCACCCCCGCCGCCGCGGGCACCAGATCCTCCGCACGCACCGCCGGCAGCAGTCTCCGTACCGCCTCGACGAACGCCGCCTTCGACAGCGACCGCCGCACCTCACCCGCTCCGTACCGCCAGTGCCGCGCGGCCATCCGCCAGGATCCCGGCCAGGCCAGCTCGTCCGCGAGGTCCCGCGGCCGGACCACGCCCCAGCCGTACCCCTCGCGCGCCAGCGCCGGCACCGCGTTCGGCCCGACGTGGACCCCGCCGCCGATGCCCCGGGTCAGGTGGACGCCGAGGAAGGGGAACGCCGGGTCCGGCACCGGATAGACCAGCCCGCGCACCAGATCGGGCCGGGCCAGGTCGTAGTACTCGCCCCGGAAGGGCAGGATCCGCATCTGCGGGTCGTCCCCGGCCAGCCGCGCGATCCGGTCGCACTGCAGTCCGGCGCAGTTCACCAGCACCCGCGCGCGCACCACCACGCCACTGCTCGTCCGCACCGCCACGCCCGACGCCCGGCGCGAGATCAGATCCACGGCCCCGCCGTAGACGATCTCCGCCCCCGAGGACTCCGCGAGCTGCTGCGCGACCCGCCCGTAGTCCACGATCCCGGTGGTTCCCACGTGGATCGCCGCGAGCCCGCGCACTTCGGGCTCGTACTCCGAGATCTGCGTCGGCCCCAGCTCCCGCACCGGGATGCCGTTCTCCCGGCCCCGCTGCACGAGTGCGTGCAGCCGCGGCAGCTCGTCCCGCTCGGTGGCGACGATGAGCTTGCCCGTCACCTCGTGCGGGATGCCGTGCTCCGTGCAGAACTTGACCATCTCGGCCGCGCCCCGCACCGCGAAGCGCGCCTTGAGGGAGCCCGGCTTGTAGTAGATCCCGCTGTGGATCACGCCGCTGTTGCGGCCCGTCTGGTGCCGGGCGGGGCCGTCCTCCTTCTCCAGGACGACCACCCGGGTCCCCGGAGCGAGCCCCGCGAGGGCATGCGCCGTCGACAGGCCGACGATTCCGCCGCCGATCACCAGCACATCGCAGTCCAGTCTGCCCATGCCGCCCACGCCGCCGCCCACACTGACACCTCCCACCCCTGCATAGTGCACCCCACCACTGACAACGGGGCCACGCGGGGCCTATGCCGGGGTTACCAGCAGAGGCCTGGCCCGCTCGCGCAGTTCGGCGACGCGCGGTTCGTCCCCGTACGGTTCCAGCCGGTGCAGGAGGTCCCGTACGTACTCCGTCGTCCGGGCCGACGAGATCCGCCCCGCGACCTCCACCGCCCGGGTCCCCGCCGCGCACGCCGCGTCGAGGTTCCCGGACTCCAGCTCGGCCACCGCGCTCACGACGAGCCGCAGCCCGTGTGATCGTACGTACTCCTCCGTCGGCCGGGACAGTGCCTGTTCCGTGAAACGCCTTACCTGGCGCGGGAGTTTGAGATCGCGGTAGCACTCGGCCGCGTCCGCCGCGAAGCGGTCGTACGAGTAGAAACCCAGCCAGGTCGGATCGGCGTCGCCGTCCCGGGCCCGTTCCAGCCAGCCCTCGGAGGCCCGCAGCGCGGCCCCGGCGGCGGCCGAATCGCCCGCCTTCGCGTGCGCCCGGGCCTCGACGAGGCGGAAGAAGCTCATCGTCCGCGCGGTGGCCAGGCCCCGGTTGCGCTCGACGGCGGCCTGCGCGAGGTCCACGCCCTCGTCCGGGAAGTCCCGGTAGGTGGCCTGCAGGGACATCGACGCCAGCACGTACCCGCCGAGCGGTACGTCGGCGGCGGCGCGGGCCAGGCGCAGCGCCTGGATGTAGTACCGCTGGGCCGCTTCCTGCTGGCCGGTGTCGAAGGCCATCCAGCCGGCCAGCCGGGTCAGTTCGGCGGTGGCGCCGAAGAGCGCGCGGCCCACCTCGTCGGTGTAGGAGCCGAGCAGCAGCGGCGCCGCGTCCACCCGCAGGCATTCGGGGACCATCGAGGAACGCCAGTCGCCGCCCCCGTACTTGGAGTCCCAGCGGCGGGCGTCCTCGGCGGCCTCGCGCAGCTTGGTCACATCGCTGTGGCCCACGCGCTGCGGGCTCCCGGCGTCGGGTGCGGCCGGAGCGGGCGGCGGTGGCGTTTCGCGCGGAGGCTGGGCGGGCACACCCCCGACGTGGGCGCCGGGCGGTGCCGGAAGGCCTTCCGGCGGGGCCGCGCCCGGTACCGGTTCGCGGCCCGCCGGTTCGCGCGCCACCGAGCTGTCGGCGGGAGATATCAGCCACCGCGAGGCCGGCGTCGCGTATGCCGACACGGAGAAGGAACCGGCGAGCGACTGCCAGATCCCGCCTCCGCCGCGCCGGCCGGCGAGGTCGAGACGGTAGAGGTCGGTGGCCGAGCGCACGGCCGCCCCGACGTCGCGCGGGAAGGCCAGCCCCACCTCGGGTGCCGGATCCGCGTCCGCGAGGCCGATCTCGTGCAGGGGCACGGGCCGGCCGAGCTTCGCGCCGATGGCGGCCGCGATCAGGTGCGGGGCGGCGCCCTGCGGCACCATCCCCTTGGACACCCACCGGGCCACCGAGGTCTTGTCGTAGCGGAGGGTCAGACCGCGCTGAGCGCCGAGGTCGTTGACCCGCCGGGCCAGCCCGGCGTTGCTGATGCCCGCGAGGGCGAGGACGGCGCCGAGCTTCTCATTGGGCTCGCGGAGCTCCCTGGACATGCGCCACCCCTCGTCACACGCGGAACGCATACATCGCCAACGCATCCGGGGCATAGGCGCCCGGCATTTCGTAAACCCAGCGTAGTTCCCCGCCTCCCAAGCGTTAAGGCCCCCTGTTCCGTATGGCGGGATTGTTGTCCGTATGCACAGTCGGGCCGGGGTCCGGGGGCGGGGCGCACGTGTCGGCGCGTGCTCCACCCGTGTGGCCGTGCGCCCGGCCGTGCGCTCTGGCCGCTGTGGGGGCCCGGCGATTCGATGTGCGGTGCGTGGGTCGGGCCGCCGCGTGGACCGGGCGGACCGGGGGATGCCGCTGCCTCAATCCCCGCGGGTGGCGGAACGGTCCGGGGGGTGGATCCCGCCCCCCGGGCCGCGCTCCGCCGGGCGGGCCCGGGCGGCGGACCCGCGGGGGCTGCGCGCAGGGCTCCTCGGCGGGCTCCGCGCGGGACTCCGGGCAGGGCTCCGCGCAGTGCTCTCAGTACGGCCGAAGAATGGCCGAAACCGACCTATGGGGCGGTCGGAACGGAACGCCAAATACCGCATGGCCGGGGCGTGTTCGTTTATACGTGCGCCCCCCTTACCCACTCCCGCACGCCTGTCTCGTGGCAGCATGGACCCCGAGCCACCCGGGGTCCCTCCGGCCGCGCGCTGAGCGCCGGCCGCGCGGTTCGCACCCCGGTCAGGTGCCCACGGGCTGGGGAGGCGGCGGTGCGCTGGTTGGTGGGTTGGAGCAGTATCGCCGCGAGCTTCGGCACGGCCGGACGGGTCGCGGGGCACGGCGCTGCGCACGCCTCCGACCAGGGCACATACGGCGCGGGCTACGGATCCGGCTCGGGCTACGGCTCGGCCTCGGGCTCCGGGAACGGCTACGGCCACGGCTCAGGGAACGGCTACGGCTCCGCCCCGGGCCCCGACGGATGGGGCGACGGCCCGGTCCGCGGCGGGCTCGCCGACGCCGGCCACCCCGACGAACCGGGCGCCGCCGAGGCCGACCGCACCGTCGTCCCCGTCGGAGCCCAGCTCCTCTGGGGCGACCCCGACCCCCTCTGGGCCGTCGGGGACTGGCGCCCGGACGAGATCCGCACCCTCACCGCCGATCCCGCGGACCCCTTCACCCGCCTCGCCGTCCTCGGCTGCTGCGGAGCCAGCGACGAGGAACTGCGCCGCGCGCTCTACGCCGCCCGCGGCGGCGCCCTGCGCCACCTCACCCAGTGGCCCGGCAGCTACACCGCCGTCGTGCAGGCCGGCCGCCGCATCACGGTCGTCGGCGACCTGGCCGGCGCCCGGCCCGTCTTCTACACGCCCTGGGCGAGCGGGACCGCGTACGCCACCGCCGCCCTCCCGCTCGCCGACCTGATCGAGGCGCAGCTCGACATCGGCCATCTCGCCGCCCTGCTGGCCTGCCCCGACAGCCCGGAGGCGCTGGGCGACGGCACACCGTACGTCGGCGTACGCCGGATCCCGCCCGGGCACGCGCTGATCCTGCGCGAGGGCTCGCGGGAGATCACCGGCTACGAGCCGGTGGCCTCCCTCGCGGTGGCCGCCCCCGCGGCCGATCCCGCGCTCGCGGTGGAGGGCGTACGGGAAGCTTTGGTCGACGCGGTGCGCGCCCGGCTCACGGCTCCGCGGCATGCTCCCGAGACGGTGCCCTACGACCCCGGGCCCGTGCCCGGAATGGGCCCGGCCGACCGCCGGGCCGCACGCGGCGCCCCCGCGCCCGTCCCCGGAGTCGGCGCCGACCTCTCCGGAGGCAGCGCCTCCGCGACCCTCGCCCTGCTCGCCGCCGGCCTCCCCGGAGCACCGGGCGCCCTCCGCGGCCGCACCGGGGAACGCCTCCTCGCCGTCACCTTCAACGACCTGGCCACCCCCCAGGGCCGCGAACCCGAACTGGAACGCGCCCACGCCATCGCGTCCGACCCGCGTCTGCACCACGTGGTCGTGGCCGCCGCCGAGGAAGCCCTCCCGTACGCCGACCTCGACGGGCCGCTGACCGACGAACCGGGCCCCTCCCTCGTCTTCGCCGCCCGCGAGCGGCGCCGCCTCGCGGCCGGCTCGGCGGACCACTTCACCGGCCACGGAGCCCGCCAGGTCCTCGACGCCCACCCCGCCCGGCTCGCCGACCTGCTGCTCGACCGGCGCCGGCGCCACCTGCTGCGCCCCACCCTGGCCCTCGCCCGCTCCTCCCCGTCGGAGGGCGACTCCCCGCTCGGGCCCCTCCTCCCCTTCCTGGTCCCGCTCACCGTCTACGCGGCGGCCCGCCGCCTGGCCCGTACGCCGTACCGCGCCGGCATGGAGGCGGCGGCGGCCCGCCTGCGCGACGGGGTCCCGGCCGCGGGTCCCTGCTCCCCGGTGGACGCCTCGCTCGCGGCCCTGACCTGGTCCCGGCCGGGCCCGGCGGCGGCCTGGCTGACGGGCGAGGCACTGGCCGAGGTATCGATCCGCCTCACCGCAGCCGCGGGGCGCCCTCCCCTCTCGCTGCGCCCCGGGGAGGCCCGGGCCCGCGCGGTCCTGGCCCGGCACGCCGCCGACCACCGGGTCTTCGAGCAGGCCGTGGAGGTCCGCAGCCAGCGGCTGCACGCCCCGTTCCTGGACAACCAGGTCGTACGGGCCGCCCGGGCCCTGCCCGAATCCCTGCGCGTCCAACCCGGCGCCCGGGCGGCGGTCCTGCGCGGGGTCCTGTCCTCCGCCGGGGTCCGGGACCTCCCCCCGGGGTGGGGCGCGACGGCCCACGCCCCGAACGAATCGGCGACCCGCCTGGGACTGCGCGCGGCCCTCCCGGACCTGCTGACCCTCTTCACGTCACCGCTGCTGGCGGACGCGGGCCTGATCGAAGCCCGGGTCGTCCGCCAGGCCCTGCTGGACGCGGCGGACGGCCGCCCGGTCCCGCTCGACGGCATCGCCGAACTCGTCTCGATGGAACTGTGGCTGGGCCGCCTCCTGGCCCGCCGGGGCACCTGCTGGACGGGCACCTCCACCCCCCGCCGCAGGGCCGTCCCCACCGGAGTCCCCCTCCGCCGCCCGGCCCTGTCCTGAAGCCCTAGGCCGTACGGGCCTTCGCGGCCGCCGCGCTCAGCGGCAGCTGATGACGGAGTCGGCCCAGCTCGCCAGCGTCGGCAGGCGGCCGCCCCCGGCGCGCTCCACGACCAGGCGCAGCGTCTTGTGCCCGGAGAGGGAGACGGACACGCTCGCCGCCGGGTCCTCGTAGCCCAGGGCCCGGGACTGCCACAGCCGCTGCCCGTCCGCGTACACGGAGAAGCGGACCGTGCCGTTCGTGAGCAGCGACATGCCGTCCACACCGGCCCGCGCCGAGAAGCTGACGCAGCTCCGGTTGAGGGTGATCTCCACGGAGGAGCGGGAGTTGACGGTGATCCCGTGCGAGAAGCGCTGTCCGCCGATCATCGGCGCCCAGCGCTGCCACACCCAGCTGCTCCGCCAGGTCTCGATCTCGGGGTTGTCGTGGTCCCCGTAGGCGGAATGGCCCAGGGAGGAGAGCCGGAACCCCTGCGGTGCCTGCGGCGGCTTGGGAGGCGTCGGCCTGGGGGGCGGTACCGGACTCGGCGTGGGGCTCGGCTTCGGACTCGGGACCCGGCTCGGGCTCGGCGCGGGCGAGGACCGCTCGGGGCTCCGCGAAGGCTCCGGCACGGCCGGTGCGGGGGCCGGCGGCGGCGCGGGCGACTGCTTCTTCGGGGGCGGTACGGATCCCCGCGCCTGCGAAGGCTGCGCCCGCGACGGGCCGGGCTCCGGCACGGCGGGAGCCGGACTCCGCGGCACCGGCACGGCCACGCCCGGAGCGGGGTTCGCGCGCACGGCCGGAGCGGTGTCGTCACCGGCCAGCGCGAACACCACGCCGGCGGCCGCGGCCACCACGACCCCGGCGGCGATGGCCGCCTTGGCCGGCAACCCCAGCCCCTCCGAAGCCATGGCTCCGCCGACGCCGCCGGCCCCGCTTCCACCGGCGGCCCCACCCGCGGCCCCGGCCCCGGCAGCTCCGGCCCCCGCAGCCCCGGCTCCGGCCCCCGCCCCGGCCGTCGACCCGCCCACGGCTGCGGCAGCGGCCCCGGCGCCACCCGCGGCGACGGCACCGCCGGCCACCACTCCGGCCGCCTTGGCCGCGTACCCGGCGGCGAACCACCCGATGACGGCGACCGGCAGCAGCGCGGGAATACCCGCGTTGACGTCCTTGAGCTCGCCCGCGGCGAGCCGGCACCGGGCGCACTCCTCGAGGTGCTTGCGCAGTCCCCGCTCGGCCCGCATCCGCAAGCCCCCGCGGGCATACGCCCCCAGCCGGTCGGCGTACCGGGCGCAGTCCCCGCCGGAACTCAGCGCGGTGCTCACATGGGCCTGGAGGTAGGCCTGCTTGAGTCCCTCGCGGGCCCGGCTGGCCAGGACCGCGGTGGCGTTCGCGCTCAGCCCGAAGAGCGGGGCGATCGCACTCGGCGAGGCCTCCTCGACGGTGGTGTGCCACAGCACGGCCTGCCACCGCTCGGGCAGGCTCCGGAAGGCCTGCATCGCGAGGGTCTGCTCGGCCTCGTGCATGGCCCGTACATCCGCGCCGAGTTCGAGGGTGTCGTCCCCGGCTCGAACGGGCAGCCCGACCGAGCTGTCGCCGGAACCGGCGGCCTGCTCCGCGAACAGCGCGAAGTCCTCGACCAGATGCTCGCGCTTCGCCGTTTTCGCCCAGGCTGCGGCGACCCGGCGCACGGTGGTCAGCAGGTAGGCGCGCACCGACTGGTCCGGACCCGCCCCGCCCCGTACGGCCTGGAGCGTCCGCGCGAACACTTCGGCGGTCAGATCGTCGGCGGTGTGCCCGTCACGGCAGCAGGTACGGGCATAGCGGCGCACGGCATCGGAGTGGCGCCGGAACAGTTCCTCGTAGGCCCCGTCGTCGCCTCCGCGCATCCGCGCGATCAGGTCCCCGTCGGAAGGCGGAAGTTCCCCGCTCGCCCCGGCGGCGTGCCGGCCACCCGGTTCGCGCTGCGCCGGGACCTGTCGTGCGGGCAGGCTGCCCGCGTCGACCTCGCCACCGGCGCCACCGTGTGGCTCTTCCCGCCCGTCAACGCTCATCGCGGAGACCCTCGCACGACACACTCAACCGGTACACCGATCCAGCGTGTCACACGGCGGACACGCGCCGAACCCGTCTCCACACCTTCCACTCATCCGGGCAAGCCCCGACGAATCGCCGTACGGATCCTCACCCGTTCGAGCGAGAGCCCCCGGAAAGGAGCCGGTTGACGCCCGGCCGAGCCACCCGGTCCGCGAACCTCACGTCCCGGGCGCCCCGGCCGAACGAACCGAATCAAACCGAACCGATCCGAACCGTCCCCCGGAGTTACGCCGTCCGGGACCGCAGCCCTTCGAGCAGGATGTCGAGCAGCCGGGCGGAAGCCGCCGCCTGCTGCGCCGCATCGGGCAGCGCCGGCGCGGCCGTGGCGATCACCAGCAGCACGTCGGCCACCGTGACATCGGCACGCAGCGCACCGGCCTCACGGGCCCGGTCGACGAGGCGGCCGACGACCTCGAGCAGCTCGCCCGCGCCCGCGTCCTCGGAGGGCTCGTCCTCCAGGCCGGTCCGCGCAGCGCCGACGACCCGCAGGTCGGGCGCCCCGCCGACCGCGACGGCCTGACGCTGGTGCGGAACCCGCGCGGCCTCCTCGTCCACCCCGTCGGCCCCGTCCTCGCCGGGTCCGCCGACCCGCAGCACCTGCGGAGGCAGCAGCCGCCCGGCGCCCGAGGCCACGGAGGTGCGCAGGAAGCACGACAGGGCCTGCCAGGGCTCCTCCTCCTGGCCGAGAGCCGTGCGGGCCTGCTCGGTCAGTCGCGAGGTCTCCTCCTCGGCTATCCGCCGGACGAGGACGTCCTTGCTGGGAAAACGCCGGTACACGGTGCCGACACCGACCCGTGCGCGCCGTGCGACGTCCTCCATCGGAGCCCCGTAGCCGAGCTCGCCGAAGACCTCGCGGGCCGCGCGAAGTACGTGTTCGAGATTGCGCTGTGCGTCGACGCGCAGCGGCGTGGAGCGACCCACGCCGTGTGTGGTGGCGCCGCCGGCCATCAGCCGCCCGTGGCTGTCGGTCGCCGAAGCGGCCGACGACAGAGCGGTGGCAGAAGCATGGAAATCGGAAATGTGCATATGTATCCCCCGGTAATCATTTGTCTCCCCCCGGAGACACTCCCCGCCTTCATGTCGAGGGGGGCCACGGTCATGAGGGCCCTGGTCCTACTCCTCGACGAGTTACGAACATAGTTGAGCCAGAGTCAATTCAGAAGAGGCAGCCCCGGACGGACCACCGCCCGATCGGAGCATTCACCCTCAATTTTCCGTTCGAAGCCCCCGGAATCACTCATTCCGTACCGCCTGACCTGCGCACCTTCCACTCCACCCGCACCCCCTGACAACCTCGCCCCGCCGTCCCCTCCGGTCACACAATTTGTCGGGCCTGTGGACAAACTCCCGGCCACGTTGCGTCATGGGACGGTGAAGGCTGCTAACTCCCGGGGCACGGCCCCCGGTACCCCGCCCCGTACGCGGATCCTCATCGTCGGCGGCGGCTACGTAGGCATGTACACGGCACTCAGGCTCCAGCGAAAGCTGAGAACCGACGAGGCCGAGGTCACGGTGGTCTCTCCCGAGCCCTACATGACGTACCAGCCCTTCCTCCCCGAAGCGGCCGCCGGCTCCATTTCCCCGCGCCACGTCGTGGTCCCGCTGCGCCGCGTCCTGCCGAAATGCCGCATCGTCATCGGCGAGGCCCGGCACATCGACCACGCCGCCCGGACCGCGACCGTCACCACCCTCGCCACCGACGAGGAGGGCGAAGGCCCCGTGGAGATCGAGTACGACGAACTGGTCCTGGCCCCCGGCTCCGTCTCCCGCACGCTCCCCATTCCGGGACTCGCCGAATACGCCATCGGATTCAAGACCGTGGAAGAGGCCATCGGCCTGCGCAATCACGTCATCGAGCAGATGGACATCGCCTCCTCCACCCGCGATCCCGCCCTGCGCGACGCCGCCCTCACCTTCGTCTTCGTCGGCGGCGGCTACGCCGGCGTCGAGGCGCTCGGCGAGCTGGAGGACATGGCCCGCTACGCCGCCCGCTACTACCACAACGTCAAGCCCGAGGACATGAAGTGGGTGCTGGTCGAGGCCAGCGACCGGATCCTCCCCGAGGTCGGCCCCGAAATGGGCACGTACACGATCCGCGAACTGCGCCGCCGCGGCATCGACCTGCGCCTGGAGACCCGGCTCGAGTCCTGCGAGAACCGGGTCGCCGTCCTCAGCGACGGCGCCCGCTTCCCCACCCGCACCGTCGTATGGACCGCCGGCGTCAAACCGCACCCGATCCTCGCCGCCAGCGACCTGCCCAAGACCGAGCGCGGCCGCCTCGCCTGCACCTCCTTCCTCACCGTCGAAGGCGTCGAGCACGCCTGGGCCGCCGGGGACGCCGCCTCCGTCCCCGACATCACCGCCCCGGAGAAGGGCGTCGCCTGCGCCCCCAACGCCCAGCACGCCGTCCGCCAGGCCAAGGTCCTCGCCGACAACCTCGTCTCGTCCCTGCGCGGCGGACTGCTCACCGAGTACGCCCACAAATACGTGGGTTCCGTGGCCTCCCTCGGACTCCACAAGGGCGTCGCCCACATCTACGGCCGCAAGCTCAAGGGCTACCCGGCCTGGCTCATGCACCGCGCCTACCACCTCAGCCGCGTCCCGACCCTGAACCGCAAGACGCGCGTGCTCGCCGAGTGGACGCTCTCCGGGCTCTTCAAACGCGAGATCGTCTCGCTGGGATCCCTCGAACACCCCAGAGCAGAATTCGAACTCGCGGCGGGCGGAGGCCCCAAGGACCCTCCGAAGAAGACCGAAGACTGATGCTGTCAGTCCCGTCGGCCACACTGGACGTGTGACCATAGGTGGGCTCACACCTGCACAGAGTGACATCAGCGTGACATCCGAGTGCCACCCGATTGCCACCGAGTGACACAGCGACCACGAGCGACACCACGAGGCTTGAAAGCAGTGAACTTCACGCGCTGGAGCGCCCGGTTTCCCGGAACGCAGCGCCGCGCCGCGGCCCGGTCCGAACACGCAGCCGCCCAGGCCAAACGGGGCGAGGGCTCGGTCCCGGCCGCCCGCGGCGCGGTCGGCCACCCCGCGGCCGGCCCGGACGGCTGCCCCGCCGACCCCACGGTCCGCGGCACCGGTTCCACCCCCGGTACCGGTTCCGCCGCAGCCGTCGCGGACGGTACGGGAATCCCCGCACCCTCCCTCGACGAGCTCTCCGTACGCGACGTCCTCGACCGCCTCCCGGCCCTCGTCGCCCTCGTGCACGGCCCCGAGCACCGCGTCGCCTACGTCAACGACGCCTACACCGCCGGCTTCGGCGCCCGCGCCCCCGGCGCCCCCGCGCACCTGGCCCTCCCCGAGCTCGGCGAGCTCGGCCTGCTCCCGCTCCTCGACCAGGTCCAGCGCAGCGGCAAGCCCCGTACCGCCAAGAACCGCACCGCGCCCGGCGGCACCAGCTCGTACACGGTCACCTGCACCCCGATCGAGTTCCCCAAGACCAAGGCCGACGCCGACGGGTCCACCGCCCACGCGCACGCCGACGCCGGCAGCGGCACGGGCTCCGGCTCCAGCTCCGGCTCCGCCTCGGGATCGGGCAGCGAGAACGAACCGGAAGCCCATACCGGCACCGGCGTCCTGATCCACCTCGCCGACGTCACCGACCACGCCGAGGCCGTCGAGCGGCTGCGCGCCAGCGAGCGCCGCCAGCGCGAAGCCGCCGTCACCCTCCAGCGCTCCCTCCTCCCCCAGGAGCTCGAACAGCCCGACGACCTGCGCGTCGCCGCCACCTACCAGCCCGGCGGCACCGAAGCCGCCGTCGGCGGGGACTGGTACGACGTCATCACCCTCGGCGCCGGCCGCACGGCCCTCGTCATCGGCGACGTCATGGGCCGGGGCGTCCGCGCCGCCGCCGTCATGGGCCAGCTCCGCACCGCCGTCCGCGCGTACGCCCGCCTCGACCTGCCCCCGCACGAGGTCCTGCAGCTCCTCGACGGCCTCGCCGCCGAGATCGACGCCAGCCAGATCGCCACCTGCGTCTACGCCGTCCACGACCCCAACGAGGGCCTCCTCGCGTACGCCTCCGCCGGCCACCTCCCGATCCTCGTCCGCGACGAGGACGGCACGGTCCGCCGCGCCGCCGACCCCACCGGCCCGCCGCTCGGCACCGGCGGCTGGCTGCACACCTCGGGCACCATCGCGCTGGGCCCCGGCTCCACCGCCGTCCTCTACACCGACGGCCTGGTCGAGCGCCGCGGCGAGGACATCGACGAAGGCGTCGCCGCCCTGGAACGCGCCCTCTCCGGCGCCCAGGGCACTCCCGCCGTCATCTGCGACCGCCTGATGCGCGCCCTCGGGGTCGACGCCGATCACGACGACGACGTGGCCGTGATGGTCCTCCAGCAGCCCGCCCGCACCGGCGCGGATGCCGAGCTCTTCCACAACGCGGCCCTGGAACTCCTCGGCGGCATCGAGGCCGCTCCGCGCGCCCGCGCCTTCGCCCAGGGAGTCCTGGCCTCCTGGCGCTTCCCGGTGGAGCTCTGCGACCTGGGCGTCCTCGCGGCCAGCGAACTCGTCGCGAACTCCCTCCAGCACGGCACCCCGCCCATGCGCCTGCGCCTGCGCCGCACCGACCGCCGACTGATCATCGAAGTCACCGACGGGGACGACCACCTCCCGCGCCGCCGCCGCGCCGAACCGGCCGACGAGACCGGCCGCGGCATCTCCATCGTGGCCACCATCGCCTCGGCCTGGGGCTCCCGCCGCACCCCGGGCGGCGGCAAGGCCGTCTGGTGCGAGTTCGCCCTCCCCGACAGGGCCCCGTAGCCGAACACGCAGAAGGCCCCGGTCCACCGACCGGGGCCTTCGTCGTCCCACCTGCTCACCATCTCCCTACGCGGCCACGGGCTCGGCTTCCTTCACCCGCTTCACCACGACGGTGCTCCCGGCCAGCGACGGGTTGTCCTGCACCGGCGTCAGCTGCTTGCCGAGCCGCAGCGCCAGCCCGGCGATGCCGAGCGAGACCAGGACGAAGATCCCGATGTAGAGCATCGGCACGCCCGCGGCCAGCGGCACACCGAGCGGCCCGAGCGCCAGAGCCAGCTGCTTGACCAGCGCGAAGGCCGAGTTGTACTGGCCCACGGACCCCTCGGGCGCCAGGTCGGCCACCAGCGGCGCGAGCGTCGGCGACAGCATGGCCTCCCCGATGCCGAAGAGGGCGTACGTGGTCACGAACGCGGCGGCGGCCACGACGGCGCTGCCGTGCCCCAGCCCGGAGAAGGCGGCGATGATCCACGCCACGGTCCAGAGCAGACCGACGAGCGCGATCACCCGGGACCGGCGGTGGTTCTCCACCAGCCGCAGCACGACGAACTGGGCGAGCACGATGGCACCGGTGTTGGCGGCGAGCGCGAACCCGAGCGTGGAGGGGGAGATCCCGGCGGCCTCGGTACCGAAGGCGGCGAGACCCGACTCGAACTGCCCGTAGCAAGCGAAGAACAGAACGAACCCGAGAACGCAGAACTGCACCATCGCCTTGTGCTCCAGCAGCCGCTTCCAGCCGCCGCCCGCCTGGGCCGCGTCCTTGGCCAGCGCGGTGCTGATGGCCGGCACCTGCGGCATCCGCACGGTGGCGATGACCCCGGCCAGCACCAGGAACATCACGGCCTCGATGCCGAAGAGCAGCGTGAAGCTGCCCGGACGGCTCTCGTCGACGATGAGCCCGCCGATCAGACCGCCGATGCCCAGACCCAGGTTCTGCATGAAGAACTGGAGGGCGAAGGCACGGGTCCGGGTGGAGGGGGTGGAGCAGCGCACGATCATCGTGGCCAGCGCGGGCTGCATGACGGCCTGGCCGGCACCCAGCGCGAGCGCGGACAGCAGGATCGCGACCACGCCGGTGGAGAGCCCGAGCGACAGCGCGCCGAACGAGGCGACGACCGCCGCGCCGATGACGACGGGGACCGGACCGCGCCGGTCGATCACCCGCCCGGTGAAGGGGAGCGCGAGAAGCGCACCGAGGGCGAACGCCATGAACGTCCCCGTCGCCCACATGGGGTCCAGTTCTCGCACCTTCGCCGCGTAGACGTAGAGGAACGGAACCGTGAAGCCGATACCGAACGCGGTCAACGCGTTCCCGGCCTGGATCCTCCGCATCGCAGCGCCCATCACCTTGGTCACTTCTCACCACCTTGATTGCTGAAGCTTGAAGACTTCATACCTAAAGTTCGATGCTTAACACTACACACCGAAGGAGTTAGATGCCAACGAGCCCCGTGCCATACTTCGGACCATGGGTGACACCCCCGACGGCACTGCGCCCGTCCACGAGCCGAGCCTCGACGAACAGATCGCCGTCTATCAGCGCGAGTTCCAGGACCTCGACCCCCAGGTCGAGAAGGTCGTCTCGGCCCTCAGCCGCCTGAACCGCCGCATGAACGTCGCGTACGGCCGCCAGACGGCGGCCCTGGGCATCAGCAACGCGGAGTGGGAGGTCCTCAAGGCCCTCGTCCTCTCCGGAGCCCCGTACCGGATGGGGCCGAGCGAGCTCGCGAAGCAGCTGGGTCTCACGCCGGCGGCGATGACCCACCGGATCGACCGCATGACGGCGGAAGGACTGGTCACGCGCGAGCGGGACGAGAACAACCGCGTCCGCGTGATCGTGGAGCTCACCGCGGAAGGCCGCAGCAAGTGGCTGGACGCGATGCGCGCGGCGACGGTCTTCGAGGAGGACCTGCTCCAGGACCTCTCCACGGCGGAGCGGGGCGTACTGGGCGACATGCTCACCCGCCTCCTGACCCGCGTAGAGGACCTCCAGTCCCCGAACTGACCGCACTGACCGCCCAGCGACCCGGCCCAGCTGCTCGGGTTGACACGGACTCCGCGGATCCGTAAGGTTCTTCGAGTTGTCCCTGAGCCGAAAGGTTTCTGAGACAACGAATCCCGCCGCCTCGTTGCGGCACCCAACTCAGCAAGATCTCCCACTGGGAACGCATTCGGCATGCCCGAATTCATTCCTGAAGGTCGATTATGAATCGCCCGGGAAATCCACTAGAGTTCGGGAGTCGGAAGGGCCCAACAGCCCGGAAGGCAAAACCCGCTGACTGGGAGTCAGGCCCGAAAGAGTCTGATAGAGTCGGAGACACAAGAACGAAGGAAGCGCCCGGAGGAAAGCCCGAGAGGGTGAGTACAAAGGAAGCGTCCGTTCCTTGAGAACTCAACAGCGTGCCAAAAATCAACGCCAAAAAGTTGATAC
>NZ_JBHUBS010000034.1:0-24712 GCF_042788835.1 Streptomyces sp. NPDC056883
GCCTCGCCGGCGTTTGAGGCGCGGGGTCTGGGGCGGAGCCCCAGGAGGGGTCCGGGCGCAGCCCGGGGAACGGGCGAAGGGCGGGTAGGGGACTTTGCCCCGCGCAGCGGCAAAGGGTGCTGCGGGGACTTTGCCCCGCGCAGCGGCAAAGGGTGCTGCGGGGACTCCGCCCCGCGCAGCGGTGAGGGGTGCTGCGGGGACTTTGCCCCGCGCAGCGGTGAGGGGCGCAGTGGGGGCGTCGCCCCGCGTAGTGGGTGGGGTTCGGGGGCGTGGGAGGCTGGCGGGGGGCGTTATCCCCGGCCGCGCGGAGCTAGGAGCAGCATGCACACCCTTCTCGTCACCGGCCCCGGCGGCGCCGGCAGAAGCACCGTCGCGGCAGCGACCGCCCTCGCCGCCGCCAGGCAAGGCCACCGCGTGGTGCTGCTCACCACCGGCCCCACCGCCCCGCCGATCACCCCGCACGGCACGCTCCGCGTGACCCGCGTCGACTCCGGCGAGGAGTTCCGCCACGAGCTCGTCGCGCTCCAGGAGCGCGGCTCCGCGGTGCTCGGGATGCTCGGCGCACGCCCCCTGCACACCGACGAGATCACCGAGCTGCCCGGCGCCGAGCAGTTCGCCCTGCTCCGCGCCCTGCGCCGGGCCGCGGACGAGCCCGGCACCGACCTCGTGGTGGTCGACATGCCTCCGCTGCACCAGGCGATCACCACCCTCGCCCTCCCCGCCCAGCTCCGCCGCTACCTCGCCCGGCTGCTCCCCGCGGAGCGCCAGGCGGCCCGCGCCCTGCGCCCCGTACTGGCCCAGCTCGCCGGTGTCCCCATGCCCGCGCAGTGGCTGTACGAGGCCGCCGCCCGCTGGGACGAGGACCTGGCGGCCGTGCAGGACGTCCTGGAGGCCCCCACCACCTCCGTACGGCTCGTCGCCGAGCCGGGACCCGCCGCCGACGCCGCGCTGCGCCTGGGCGGGCTCGGGCTCGCCCTGTACCGGCTGCCCGTCTCCGCGCTGGTCGCCAACCGGATGCTGCCCGCCGGATCCACCGACCCGTGGCTGGCGGGACTCGCCGCCCAGCAGGAGAAGTACGCCGCCCAGTGGGCCGGGGACGAGAGCCTCCCGGTGCTCCCCGTACCCCACCTGGGCCGGGACCCGCACGGTCCCGAGGACCTGGCGGAGCTGGCCCCCGCCCCCGCCCCGGCGACCGCGCCCCGCCCCGCCTGGACCGTGGAGGACCGGATCGCCGAGGACGGGGTGCTGCTCTGGCGGGTCCCGCTGCCCCGCGCGGAGAAGCCCGAGCTCGGGCTGGTGCGGCGCGGAGACGAGCTGCTGCTCACCGTGGGCCCGTACCGCAGGATCGTTCCGCTGCCGGCGGCGCTGCGCCGCTGCACCGTCTCCGGCGCCGCCCTCGTCGACGACGAGCTCCGCATCCGCTTCACCCCGGACCCGGGCCTGTGGCCCCGGAGCGGCGAGAAGGCGTAGAAGCCCGGAAGGCGGGCCCCGGCGGCCTGGGGGCCGTACCGCCGTTCGGGTAACGTCGGTAGGAGCAGGAGTCCGTACCGCACGCCCAGCCGCCGCCGCAGGAGAGTCCGCCATGAGCGAGGCCACCGACCGTCCCACCGATCCCTCCTCCGGGGACGACGCCTGGGCCGAGGCCTGTGCCGAGGACCTCGCCGCCGAGCGGGAGCGCCGCAGGTCCGAGCAGGGCGCCTCCGCGGGCGCCGGCACCGGGACCGCCGCCGAGGAGCTGTTCAAGCTCTTCGAGGCCGTCGCCGACAAGGTGTCCGACAAGGTCTCCGCGCTGAACAACCCGCTGTTCGGCGTCGCCGCGCAGGGTGCCGTACGACAGTTCGTCAACCAGGCGAAGACCGCCGCCAAACCCGTGGTCGAGCGCAATCCCGAGGTCTTCGACCACCTCGCGGCGGCGGGCTCGGAGCTGCTCGCCGCCTACCGCTCCGCGGTCGAGGGCCACGAGCGCCGCTGGACGCGCGACGAGCGGGCCCCGGGGTGGGGGAGCGGGACCCCCGAAAGTGCCGCCGGGAACGCGAAGGACCCCCGTGACGAGGGCGACGACGGCCCGACCGAGCGGATCGATCTCGACTGAACCCCCGCCTCCCTCGGGTACGGTTGACAGCGGCGGGGTTTGACCGGAAACCGAGGGACTAATGGGACTCACCATCGGCGTCGACATCGGCGGCACGAAGATCGCGGCCGGCGTGGTCGACGAAGACGGCACCATCCTTGAGACGTACAAGGTGCCCACGCCGCCGACCCCGGACGGAGTGACGGACGCGATCTGCGCCGCCGTCTCCGAGGTCAGCGCCAGCCACACCATCGACGCGGTCGGCATCGGCGCCGCCGGATACGTCGATGACAAGCGTGCGACCGTACTCTTCGCGCCGAACATCAACTGGCGGCACGAGCCGCTCAAGGACAAGGTCGAGCAGCGCATCGGCCTGCCCGTGGTCGTCGAGAACGACGCCAACTGCGCCGCCTGGGGCGAGTACCGCTTCGGCGCCGGCCAGGGCCACGAGGACGTCATCTGCATCACGCTCGGCACCGGCCTGGGCGGCGGCATCATCATCGGCAACAAGCTCCGGCGCGGACGCTTCGGCGTGGCCGCCGAGTTCGGCCACATCCGCGTCGTCCCCGACGGCCTGCTGTGCGGCTGCGGCAGCCAGGGCTGCTGGGAGCAGTACGCCTCCGGGCGCGCGCTCGTCCGGTACGCCAAGCAGCGCGCCAACGCCACCCCCGAGAACGCGGTGGCCCTCCTCGCGCTCGGCGACGGAACCCCCGACGGCATCGAGGGCAAGCACATCAGCGAGGCGGCCCGCGCCGGCGACCTGGTGGCCATCGACTCCTTCCGCGAGCTGGCCCGTTGGGCGGGCGCCGGCCTCGCGGACCTGGCCTCGCTCTTCGACCCCTCGGCGTTCATCGTCGGCGGCGGCGTCTCGGACGAGGGCGACCTGGTCCTCGACCCGATCCGCAAGTCCTTCAAGCGCTGGCTGATCGGCGGCGCATGGCGCCCGCACGCGCAGGTGCTCGCCGCCCAGCTGGGCGGCAAGGCCGGGCTGGTCGGCGCGGCGGACCTGGCCCGCCAGGGCTGAGGCCCCCGCCCTGCGACGACCCGTTGCGACGGACTGCCCGCCGCGCCCCCTGGGGTGCGGCGGGCAGTCTCGTTATGTTGCGGGGTATGGACCTCACCGAGCTGCCGAACTCCTGCACCGAAGCCGATGGTTCCGCCGTGATCCGGGTGCTCTCCTACAACGTCCGCTCGCTGCGCGACGACGAGGACGCACTGGCCAGGGTGATCCGCGCGTGCGCGCCCGACCTGGTGTGCGTCCAGGAGGCGCCGAGGTTCTTCCGCTGGCGCAAGCACGCGGCGCGGCTGGCCTCGAAGTGCGACCTGGTGGTCCTGTCGGGCGGCGCCACGGCGGCGGGGCCGCTGCTCCTGTGTTCCCTACGGGCCTTCGTGGAGCGGACCGAGGACATACTGCTGCCGCTGACACCGGGCAGCCACCGGCGGGGCTTCGCCACGGCCGTCGTACGGCTGGGCGGGGTCCGGGTCGGGGTGCTGAGCGCACACCTGTCGCTGGACGGGCCCGAACGGCTGGCCCAGTCGGAGCTGCTCCTGGAGCGGCTCGAGGGGATGGACGTGCCGTACGCGATCGCGGCGGGGGACATCAACGAGGGCCCGTCCGGGCCCGCCTTCCGCCGGCTCGCGGGGGCCCTGCAGGACTGCCGGGCGGTGGCGCCGTGGGGTGGGGAGCACACGTGGGTGCGGTCGGCGCCGCCGCGGCGGATCGATGCCGTCTTCGCCAGCGCGGGCGTGGAGGTCCTGGCCTGCGGCGTCCCCTCACCCCTGCCCGGAGTCACCCCGCAGGACCTCACCCAAGCCACGGACCACCTCCCGGTCCTGGCCACCCTCCGGCTGCCCGCACGTTCTTAACGCACCGCACTCCTTCTTGACGCGCCGCACCCGCCCACCGGACCCCGCGCCGGGACGGCGGTGGCGGCAGCCCCGCCCAGGCACCGCCGGACGGAGTCCGGCGCAGCGACGCCAAGCCCGCGCAGCGGCGCGAGCGGCGCGTCAAAAGGTCAGACCACCGCGCCGCGGCCCGGGTCGTCGTCCTCGTCCTCGTCCGTGGACATCCGCGCGACCAGCGTCGCGAAGCCGCCCAGGAAGCCGCCGACGCCCAGCGTCGTCAGCCACCAGGTCATCTCCCACTGGAGCAGCACCGCCAGGAGCAGCAGGACCGGTCCGCCCACCACCGCCAGCCAGGCGAACTTCGACGTCGCGTCCGCCTCCGGCAGCTCCGGCTCCGGGGGGACGAAGTGTCCCTCGTCCTTCGCGGCCTCGGGGGAGTCGTCGGGCTCGGCCAGGGAGTGGTCCCGGGGGCCCGCTCCGCCCACGCCCGGGGCGAACACCACCGAGCTGCCCAGAGCCGCCGCCGCGGGCGGTTCCGGGGAGGCCGGGTTCGCCGGGGAAGCCGGGTCGGCCGGGGGCACCGGGCCGGCCGCCGGCTTCACGTCCTCCTCCGGCAGGAGGAGGTTCTCGATCGGCCGGAACGGTCTCGCGCCCGGCGGATCCGCCGGCTCCTGGCCGTAGCCGGCGACGATCGCCGCCCACGCCGCTTCCTCGTCCAGCGGGGGGACACCCCCGGAGGACTCCTCGTGCTCAGCCACCGCTGGCCGCCCCCTCCCTGCCCAAGCTCTCCGACAGCCGTCCGACGAACGCGTAGCTGTCCGCGAAGATCTTCTCCGCGTCATGGTCCAACGTCGCGACGTGGTAACTCTGTTCCAGCAGCGTTTCGGTGACGTCCGTGGAGGACACCCGCGCCAGGATCCGCGTCGAGTCCGTCGGCCGCACCACATGGTCCTGCGGGCTGTGCAGCAGCAGCAGCGGCTGCGTCACCTGCGGCAGTTCGGTGTCCAGCATCTGCAGGAACTTCCGCAGCGAGTGCGCGGCCCGGGTCGGGACCCGGTCGTAGCCGACCTCGTCCGCGCCCGGCTTGGCGATGTCGCTAGCGATGCCCGGGGTCGACCGGATGAAGTGCTTGACCACCGGCAGGGCAACGGCCAGCGGGTCGTGGATCTTGTTGACCGGGTTGACGAGGACGATCCCGCTGATGCTGTCCCCGTGCTTCGCCGCCAGCCGCAGCGTCAGCGCGCCGCCCATCGACAGCCCGAAGACGAACACCTGATCGCAGCTGTCGAGGAGCTCCCGCAGCGCGCGGTCCACCTCGGCGTACCAGTCCTGCCAGCCGGTGAGCTGCATGTCCTGCCAGCGCGTCCCGTGCCCGGGGAGCAGGGGCAGCGACACCGTCAGTCCCTGCGCGGCCAGATGGTCGGCCCAGGGCCGCATCGACTGGGGGGAACCGGTGAAGCCGTGGCAGAGGAGGACGCCGACCTTTCCGCCCTCGTGGCGGAACGGCTCGGCTCCAGGGAGGACGGGCACCAGGGTCTCCTTAAAGGGGGGCGTGGGGTGCGTAGCGCTGTGTGACTTCACCGTACGCGACGGGGGTGGCACCGACCAGGGTCGTCTGACGGCTCCGGGTGCGACCACGGGATATGGTCTGTTCGACAGACACAGGAAGGCTTTCGAGTTGATCTACGGCGCAATGAAGTTCTCGATCGGCGGTTCCCTGAAGCTCGCCTTCAGGCCGTGGGTGGAGGGCCTCGAGAACATTCCCGCAGAGGGGCCGGCGATCCTCGCGAGCAACCACCTGTCCTTCTCCGACTCCTTCTTCCTCCCGGCCGTGCTGGACCGGAAGGTGACCTTCATCGCGAAGGCGGAGTACTTCACCTCCCCGGGCGTCAAGGGCAAGCTGACGGCCGCCTTCTTCAAGGGCGTCGGCCAGCTCCCGGTGGACCGTTCGGGTGCGCGCGGGGCCGGCGAGGCCGCCATCAAGAGCGGCATCGACGTCATCGAGCGCGGAGAGCTGTTCGGTATTTACCCCGAGGGGACGCGTTCACCCGACGGCCGGCTGTATCGCGGAAAGCCCGGCGGTCTGGCCCGGGTGGCGCTGGCCACCGGCGCGCCCGTGATCCCCGTCGCGATGATCGACACCGAGAAGATCCAGCCGCCCGGCAAGGTGGTTCCGAAGCTCATGCGACCGGGTATCCGGATCGGGAAGCCGCTGGACTTCAGCCGCTACCACGGCATGGACGGGGACCGCTTCATCCTCCGCTCGGTGACCGACGAGGTCATGTACGAGATCATGAAGCTCTCCGGCCAGGAGTACGTCGACATCTACGCGACGGCCGCCAAGCGGCAGATCGCCGACGCGGAGAAGGCCGCCGCGAAGAGCGAGAAGGCCGAGAAGGCGGAGCAGGCCGAGAAGGCTGCACACGCCGAGAGCGCCGAGAGCACCGAGAAGGCCGGACCGGCCGTCGCGGACACCGACAAGTAGCAGCACACGGGCGGGACCGCCCGTACGGGGTGGGGGAGATGGCGAAGCGCGAGCGCGTCGTACGCATGTCGGTCGAGCAGCCGCTGTGGCGTGCCCTGACGGCCTACCGGCTGCTCACCATGGTCTACGCGGCCCTGCTGTTCGCCTCCGCCTACAAGGAGTTCGACCGCCCCTGGATCGCGGCCTCCTACCTCGCCTTCCTGGCGGGCTGGACCCTGGTCACGCTCCCCAAGGTGGCCAACGCCGCCAGCTGCACCAAGCGGTTCCTGGGCGCCGACCTCACCGTCGCCTGCGTCGGGATCCTGCTCACCCCGCTCGCCGACAGCCACGAACGCGTCACGGGCGGCGGCCCCACGCTGCCCTCCATCTGGACCGCGGGCGCGGTCCTCGCCTTCGCCCTCAAGGGCGGCTGGCGCTGGGCCTGTTTCGCCTCCAGCTTCGTCGCCGCCGCGAACCTCGTGCAGCGCGGCGAGCCCACCCGGGACACCCTGCACAACGTGCTCCTGGTCTGGGTGGCCTCCATCGCCATCGGCTACGTCGTCGAGGTGGCCCGGGCCAGTGAGGCCACCCTCGCCCGCGCCCTGGAGATCGAGGCCGCCACCCGGGAGCGCGAACGCCTCGCCCGCGACATCCACGACGGGGTCCTCCAGGTCCTCGCGATGGTCCAGCGGCGCGGCACCGAACTGGGCGGGGAAGCCGCCGAGCTGGGCCGGATGGCGGGGGAGCAGGAGGTCGCGCTGCGCACCCTGGTCTCCAGCGGACTCGCGCGCCCCTCGCGGATCTCCCGCGACGAGTCGCACGGCGCGATCGTGGCCTCCGTCGAGGTGGAGGAACCCGGCGAGGACGAGGGCGAGCTCGATCTGCGGGCCCTCCTCGCCCCGCACGCGGGCTCGCGGGTGAGCTTCGCGGAACCGGGCACCCCGGTGCCGCTGCCGGTGCCCGCCGCCAGGGAGCTGGCCGCGGCGGTCGGGGCCGCCCTCGACAACGTGCGCAAGCACGCGGGCGAGGGGGCCAGCGCCTGGATCCTGGTAGAGGACTGGGGCGACGAGGTGATCGTGACCGTCCGGGACGACGGTCCGGGCATCCCGGCCGGCCGGCTCGACCAGGCCGAGGGCGAGGGCCGGATGGGAGTGGCCCTGTCCATCCGGGGCCGGCTCCGCGACCTCGGCGGCAGCGCCGAGCTGGTGTCCGTCCCGGGGCAGGGCACCGAAGTGGAACTGAAAGTACCGAGGGGGAGCAACCAGTGAACGAGTCGAGCGAGCAGGGCAGTCAGGGCAGTCAGGGCGGGCAGAACGGCCTGGGCGGCATCAAGGTCATGGTCGTGGACGACCATCCGATGTGGCGGGACGCGGTCGCCCGCGACCTGGCCGCCGCCGGTTTCGACCTGGTGGCCACCGCGGGCGACGGACCCGAGGCCGTCCGCCGAGCGCGCGCTGCGGCCCCGCACGTCCTGGTCCTCGACCTCAACCTGCCCGGCATGCCCGGGGTCCAAGTCTGCAAGGAGCTGGTCGGCGCCAACCCGGCGCTGCGGGTCCTCGTGCTCTCCGCGAGCGGCGAGCACGCCGACGTCCTGGAAGCGGTGAAGTCCGGCGCGACCGGCTACCTGCTGAAGTCCGCGGGAGCCCAGGAGCTCATCGACGCCGTGCGCCGCACGGCGGCCGGCGACCCCGTCTTCACCCCGGGCCTGGCCGGACTGGTCCTCGGCGAGTACCGGCGCCTCGCCACCGACCCGGCGCCGGCCGCCTCCGACGAGCCCAAGGCACCGCAGCTCACCGACCGGGAGACCGAGGTGCTGCGGCTGGTGGCCAAGGGGCTCTCGTACAAGCAGATCGCGGAACGGCTGGTCATCTCCCACCGCACCGTCCAGAACCACGTGCAGAACACCCTGGGCAAGCTCCAGTTGCACAACCGGGTGGAGCTCGTCCGGTACGCGATCGAGCGGGGCCTCGACGACGCCTGAGGCGCGCACGGGTGAGGCTGCCGCTCGTACGAGTGAACGGGCGTACGCAACGCCCCGCAATTCCCCCGGAATTGACCCTTCCTCAGGCCTTGCTGTGACCTGAGTCACCACTAGCGTGACCGTCATGCGGGCCCCGCGGCCTCAGCGGGCCCTGTGGCGAAGGGAAATTCCATGAAGGCCATGAAGGTCGGAGTGCTGACGGGCGGCGGCGACTGCCCCGGGCTCAACGCGGTGATCCGCAGCGTCGTGCGCAAGGGCGTGCAGGAGTACGCGTACGAGTTCATCGGGTTCAAGGACGGCTGGCGGGGTGCGGTCGAGGGCCGCACCGTCCCGCTCGACATCCCCGCCGTTCGCGGGATCCTGCCGCGCGGCGGGACCATCCTCGGCTCCTCGCGCACCAACCCGTTCAAGCTGGACGACGGCGTCCGCCAGATCAAGGAGAACCTCGCCAAGTACGAGGTCGACGCCCTCGTCGCGATCGGCGGCGAGGACACCTTGGGCGTGGCCGCGAAGCTCTACGAGGAGTACGGCATCCCCTGCGTCGGGGTCCCGAAGACCATCGACAACGACCTGTCGGCCACCGACTACACCTTCGGCTTCGACACCGCCGTCGGCATCGCCACCGAGGCCATCGACCGGCTGCACACCACCGCCGAATCGCACATGCGGGTGCTGGTCGTCGAGGTGATGGGCCGGCACGCCGGCTGGATCGCCCTGCACTCGGGGCTCGCGGGCGGCGCCAACGTCATCCTCATCCCCGAGCAGCGCTTCGACGTGGACCAGGTCTGCGCCTGGGTGAGCTCGCGGTTCAAGGCGAGTTACGCGCCGATCGTGTGCGTCGCCGAGGGCGCGATGCCGAAGGACGGCGACATGGTGCTGAAGGACGCGACGAAGGACTCCTTCGGGCACGTCCGGCTGTCCGGAGTGGGCGAATGGCTGGCCAAGGAGATCGAGGCGCGGACCGGCAAGGAGGCCCGTACGACCGTACTCGGACACATCCAGCGGGGCGGCACCCCGAGCGCGTTCGACCGGTGGCTGGCCACCCGCTTCGGGCTGCACGCGATCGACGCGGTGCGCGACGGGGACTTCGGGAAGATGGTCGCGCTGAAGGGCACGGACATCGTGCGGGTGCCGATCGCCGAGGCGACGGCGAAGCTGAAGACGGTGGACCCGGCGCTGTACGAGGAGGCCGGAGTGTTCTTCGGCTGAGTTCCCGGTCGAGCCCCGGCTGGGCGCAGGGCGGGTCAGGACCGTGGGTCGTAAGGTGACGAACGACCCATGGTCCGATTCTTTGGCGCAGTACGGGAGCGAACGTGGAAATCCTGGCATTCGGGGTGACGGCGGACGAGAAGCCGCTCATCGAGAAGGCATTCGCGGGGCAGCACGAGGTGCGCTGCCTGGACGTCTTCCTGAGCGAGGACACCGCCCCCATCGCGACCGGGTACGAGATCGTCTCCTCCAGCGTCAACGCCGACCTGAGCGGGCGGGTGCTGCGCACCCTGGCCGCGGGCGGGACGAAGATGATCGCCCAGCGCTCCACCGGCTTCAACAACATCGACCTGGACGTCGCGCGGCAGCTCGGCCTGACGGTCGGCCGGGTCTCGTACTACTCCCCGTACTCGGTGGCCGAGTTCGCGTGGACCCTGGCCATGGCGGTGAACCGGCGGATCGTCCGGGCCTCGAACCGCACGCGGGACTTCGACTTCCGGCTCAACGGCCTGATGGGCCGCGACCTGCGCGGCCGCACGGTGGGGGTGCTCGGCACCGGAAAGATCGGGGAGGCGTTCACCCGGATCGCCCACGGCTTCGGCATGAACCTGCTGGGCTGGGACGTGGCGCAGAACCCGGCGTGCGTGGAGCTGGGCATGAAGTACGTGGACAAGGACACGCTGTTCGCGTCCTCGGACGTGATCAGCCTGCACGTTCCGCTGCTGGAGTCCACCCACCACATCATCGGCGCCCAGGCGCTCAAGCTGATGAAGGACGACGCGATCCTGGTGAACTCCAGCCGCGGCGGGCTCGTCGACACGGACGCGCTGGTCACGGAGCTGCGGTCCGGGCGTTTCACGGGGGTCGGCCTGGATGTGTACGAGGCGGAGGCCGGACTCTTCTTCCTGGACAAGTCCCTGGTGGCGGTCGAGGACGACACCCTGGCGCGGCTGATCACCTTCCCGAACGTGGTCGTCACCTCCCACCAGGCGTACTACACCCTCGACGCGGTGGGCCAGATCATCGACACCACGGTGGCCAACGTCGCGGACTACCTGGCGGGCCGCCGCTCGGAGAACACCCTGAGCCCCGCCGATCCCTCCTGAGCCCCGCCGCCGACCCCTCCTGAGCCCCGCCGGCCCTTCCTGACGCCGGCGGGGCCCGGCAGCGGTCACGCCCGGGCGGGCGCCCGGACTCCGGCGATCAGGTCGCGGACCAGCTCCGCGCCGCGCAGGGTCAGGACCGACTCCGGGTGGAACTGCACGCCCGCGAAGCCGCCCGTGCGGGACCGCAGTGCGTGGACCTCACCGGTGGCGGGGTCGCGGGAGACCTCGATGCCGCGCAGGGCCAGGGACCGCTCCCGCTCCGCGGAGCAGTGCGCCGCGTAGGTGTTGTAGAAGCCGACGACCTCCTGCGCCCCGAACAGCGGGATCCGCGTCTGCGCCCCCTGCGCCGGCTCCGCCTTGCGGACCAGCGGGAGCCCCAGCTCGGCGGCGAGCAGCTGGTGGCTGAGGCAGACCCCGAGCAGGCCGCCGCGGTGCGAGGCCAGGAGCTCCGCCGTCAGCTCGCGCATCGTGCGGATCTTCGGGTCGTCGAAGTCCGCCGGGTCGCCCGGGCCGGGGCCGAGCACGATCGGCCCGTCCCAGGTCAGGGCGGCCGCCCGCAGCCCCGGGTCGTCGTAGCGGCGTACGGTCACCTCCAGCCCGGCCACCCGCAGCACGTGCCGCAGCATCGAGGTGAAGGTGTCCTCCCCGTCCACCACCAGCGCGTGGCCCGTCACCTGCGACGGCCGCTCCTGCATCCGCAGCCAGAACGGCGCCAGGTCCTCGCGGCGAGCCGCCAGGGCCGCCTGCACCCGGGGGTCGTCGGCCAGCCGCGGCCCGGCCCCGCCGTCGGCGCAGGGCCGTACCGCCGCCGGGCGGACGCCGAGGGCGGCCAGCACCCCGGCCGCCTTCGCGTGCGTCTCCGCCACCTCGCCCGCCGGGTCGGAGTGCCGTACGAGGGTGGCCCCGACGGGCACCCGCAGCGCGCCGTCCGGCGCGATGTCCGCCGTCCGGATGAGGATGGGGGAGTCGAGGGTCTGGGCGCCCGAGGCGTCGAGGCCCAGCAGGGCCAGCGCGCCCGCGTAGTAGCCGCGCCCGCCCGTCTCGTACCGCTCGATGACCCGGCAGGCGTTCTGCACCGGCGATCCGGTCACCGTCGCCGCGAACATCGTCTCCTTCAGCACCTCGCGCACGTCCAGCGAGGACCGGCCGCGCAGCTCGTACTCGGTGTGCGCGAGGTGCGCCATCTCCTTGAGCCGGGGGCCGACGACCACCCCGCCCATGTCCCCGACCGTGCACATCATCTTGAGCTCCTCGTCCACCACCATGGACAGCTCCTCGGTCTCCTTGCGGTCCCCGAGGAAGGCGAGGAGGGAGTCGGCCGTCGGCCCCTCGGCCGGATAGCGGTACGTACCGCTGATCGGGTTCATCACGACCGTGCCCCCGGACATCCGCACGTGCACCTCGGGGCTGGCCCCGACGAGGGTGCGGTCCCCGGTGTGGACCACGTACGTCCAGTACGCGCCCCGCTCGCCCTCCAGGAGCCGCCGGAACAGCGCGAGGGCGTCGGCGCGGCCGAAGCCCTCGATCCGGCCCCCGTAGGTGCGCCGGATGACGAAGTTCGCGCCCTCGCCCCGGCCGATCTCGTCCTCGATGACCTGCCGGACGGTGTCCGCGTACTCCTCGTCGGGGACGTCGAAGCCGCCGCCGTCGACGCGCACCTCGTGGGCCGGCAGCGCGGCCAGCGCCTCGGCGAGCGGGATCTCGTAGGCCTCCTCGGCGACCAGCACGCTCAGCGGCGTGCCGTCGTCGCGCACGTCGAAGCCGCGCTCCCGCATCTGGCGGAAGGGGACGAGGGCCAGGGCGGGCCGCTCGCCGACGGGCAGGTCGGCCAGGTGCTCGGCCTCGTGGACCGGGCCGATCAGCACCTCGACGGTGTCGTGGTCGCGGCCGGGCGTGCGGCGGCGCAGCAGTGCGAACGGCGGGCAGCTGTCGTCGAGCAGGCGGCTCAGCTGCGGGTGAGGGCGAGGGTGAGGGTTCGGGTGCATGGCGTGGGCGTCCTATCCGGTTTCGGAGGGTGGGACGGCCCGGTGTTCCAGAGACTGTGGTGACTCACAGAATGCGGAAGGCCGCCCCTCGGGGCGGCCTTCGTTTCGCTCGTGTCTTCAGGTACGCGCGAGAAGTGGGCCGCCGGGAGCGGGCCACCACCAGTTCTGGTTCGAGTGCGCGTACATGCTCCGACCCTAGCCCAACCGTCCGGCCAGGGCAGGTAAACGGGTGAGTAACAGAGCGAGAGACATCCGTCTCACGTAGTGGTCCTCGACCGGGAGGTGCGGTGTGACGCCGTAATGTGTGTGGGGTGACCGTGAACGCTGAAACCCAAGCCCCCGCCTCCAAGGCGACCTGGCGGGACCTTCCCGCGGCGCAGCAGCCTTCGTACCCCGATGCCGAGGCCCTGCGCGCTGTCGTCGCGGACCTCGAGTCGTATCCTCCCCTCGTTTTCGCGGGCGAATGCGACCAGCTGCGCGCCCGCCTGGGAGCCGTCGCCAAGGGCGAGGCGTTCCTGCTGCAGGGTGGCGACTGCGCCGAGGCCTTCGATGCCGTCTCCGCCGACCACATCCGCGCCAAGCTGAAGACGCTGCTCCAGATGAGCGCCGTCCTGACGTACGCGGCCTCCGTGCCCGTCGTCAAGGTCGGCCGCATCGCGGGCCAGTACTCCAAGCCGCGCTCCAAGGACACCGAGACCCGCGACGGCATCACCCTGCCGACGTACCGCGGCGACTCCGTGAACGGCTTCGCCTTCAACGAGGCGTCCCGCGTCCCGGACCCCGAGCGCCTCAAGCGCATGTACCACGCGTCGGCCTCCACGCTGAACCTGGTGCGCGCCTTCACCACCGGCGGTTACGCCGACCTGCGCCAGGTGCACGCCTGGAACCAGGACTTCGTGAAGAACTCCCCCTCCGGGCAGCGCTACGAGCAGCTCGCGCGGGAGATCGACAACGCGCTGAACTTCATGAAGGCCTGTGGCACCGACCCGGCGGAGTTCAAGGCCGTCGAGTTCTACGCCTCCCACGAGGCGCTGCTCCTCGACTACGAGGGCGCCCTCACCCGTACGGACTCCCGCACCGGCCGGCTGTACGACACCTCGGGCCACATGGTCTGGATCGGTGAGCGCACCCGCCAGCTGGACCACGCGCACATCGAGTTCTGCTCGCAGATCGCCAACCCGATCGGCATCAAGCTCGGCCCCACCACCACGGTGGACGAGGCGCTCACCTACATCGACCGCCTCGACCCCGAGCGCGAGCCGGGCCGCCTGACCTTCGTCGTCCGCATGGGCGCCGACAAGGTCCGCGACAAGCTCCCCGAGCTCGTCGAGAAGGTCACCGCCTCGGGCGCGACCGTCGCCTGGGTCACCGACCCGATGCACGGCAACACCTTCGAGGCGGCCTCCGGCCACAAGACGCGCCGTTTCGACGACGTGCTCGACGAGGTCAAGGGCTTCTTCGAGGTCCACAAGGGCCTCGGCACCCACCCGGGCGGCATCCACGTCGAGCTCACCGGTGACGACGTCACCGAGTGCGTGGGCGGCGGCGACGAGATCTTCGTCGACGACCTGCACCAGCGCTACGAGACGGCCTGCGACCCGCGCCTCAACCGCAGCCAGTCCCTGGACCTGGCCTTCCTCGTCGCCGAGATGTACCGCGACCAGTAGGACGCAGCGCAGTGTGAGCAACCGACGAGTAACGGCCGATGGGGCGCGGATCGAATGTGATCCGCGCCCCATCGTCGTTCCCGGCTCTTTTAGGGAACCCTAAGTTTGGGTATGGTTAGGTAAGCCTCACCGAATAGGGGATGGCTGGCCCGACCATTCCTTTCCGGGAGGTGAACCGCGTGTACGTCTGCTCTTGTTTCGGGATCACCGACAAGCAGGTCAAGGACCACGCGGAGGCCGGAGCCTGCACGCCCCGCCAGATCGCCTCGGCCACGAAGGCCGGCACCGACTGCGGTTCCTGCGTGCGGACCATCCAGGGTCTCCTCGGCCGCGGGGCCTGCCCGCGCCGTGAACTGCTGGAGAAGGGCGACGCCGCCGCCGTGCTCGCGGCCGACCCCCTGGTACCGGCACTGGTATCGGCTGGTACGGAGCTCGCCGAAGCAGCGTAGGACTAGCTCGGCTGCTCGATGAGCTGCGCGATGTAGAGCGCCTCGCCGATGGACTCGATGAGCTCCAGCTGGGTGTCGAGGTAGTCGATGTGGTGCTCCTCGTCCTCCAGGATCTCCTCGAAGAGCCGCGCCGAGGTGACGTCACCCTTGCCGCGCATGACCTCGATACCGCGCTTGAGGCGGTCGATCGCCTCGACCTCGACCTGCCGGTCGGCCTGGAACATCTCCGTCAGCGTCTGGCCCACGCGGACGTGGAAGAGGCGCTGGTAGTTCGGCAGACCATCGAGCATCAGGATGCGCTCGGTGATCTTGTCCGCGTGCTTCATCTCATCGATGGACTCTTCGCGCGTGTACTTGGCGAGCTTCGTCCAGCCCTTGTTGTCCTGGATCCGGTAGTGGAGCCAGTACTGGTTGATGGCCGTAAGTTCGCCGGTCAGCTGCTCGTTGAGAAACTCGAGGACCTCGGGGTCGCCCTGCATCGCAGAGGCTCCTTCCAAGCAATGTCAGCAATGTGACGGGGCAGGTGCGCGCATCCTTGCACCGCCACAGGAGGCCGTCCAGTAAGTGCCTCCTTAGTGGGAGTTACCGTGACTTGCCCGAATCCGGGCGAAGCTGGTCATGACCACCCCGCCAAGTCTGTCACCATGGAGACATGGGTCAGCCGGAAAGCCGGGAATCTCCGGGATCAGAACAACTGGAGCTTCCCCCGGGGCAGAGGCTGCAGCGCGGCTGGCCGGTCACCCACTACGGACCGGTACCCAAGTTCAAGCCGGAGCGCTGGGAGTTCCGCGTCTTCGGTGCGACGGCCGACGGTGACAAGCACTGCTGGAACCACGAGGAGTTCGCGGCCCTGCCGTTCGACTCCGTCGAGGCGGACCTGCACTGCGTGACGAAGTTCAGCATGACCGGTGCCGAATGGGGCGGCGTGCTCGCCCGCAGGATCCTCGAGCTCGCTCCGCCGTCCCCGCAGGTCACGCACGTGATGGTGTGGGCCGAGTACGGCTTCAGCTCCAACATGCGCCTCGCGGACTTCGCCTCCGAGCGGACCGTCTTCGCCACCCACCAGGGCGGCGAACTGCTCACCGCCGAGCACGGTTTCCCGCTCCGGCTGGTCGTGCCCCACCTCTACGCGTGGAAGGGCCCCAAGTGGGTCCGCGGCATCGAGTACATGACCGCCGACCGTCGCGGCTTCTGGGAGGAGCGCGGCTACCACAACATCGGCGACCCCTGGCGCGAGCAGCGCTACTCGTACCAGGAGGAGCCGGGGGACGGCCCCGAGCTGTAGCTCATCGGTTCGGTGGCTCAATGGTGGTACTGGTGGACCACCGCGTGACCCTTTCCGCGGCCGATCATCCACTTGTTGACGGGCGTCGTGACGACGAAGGCCACCGCGAACGCGATCGCGAGCGCAGTCCAGAACAGCGCGTCCGACAGCATCGCGTCCATGGCTCCGGGCCAGAGCAGGATCACCCCGTTGTCGATCACTTCCATGACGGCGATGGAGAGGGTGTCCGCCGCCAACGCCACCCGAATGGCCGTACGGAAGTCCAGGCCGGCGGCGCGGACCCCGCGCAGGGTGAGCGCGTAGCCGAAGAAGAACGCGAGGACGATCGCGAGGACCATCGTCGGGGCGTTCCCCCAGCCCAGCGCCGTCCCGATGACCATGCCGAGCACTTCGCCGATGGCGCACCCGGTGAGGCAGTGGAGCGTGGCCTGCGCGGCGGCGGCCCAGGTGACCTTGCCGCCGGAGGTGGTGTGGTGGTGGCCGTGGTCGTGGTGCTGCTCGTGCTCGTGGTGCTGTCCGTGGTGCTGCTCGTGCTCGTGCTGCTGCTCGTGCGCGTGTTCCATGACAACCCCCTGGCGAGGAACGCCGGATAGCGGCTCTGTCGGTCGATATGACAGAACCGTATACCCCCCAGGGGTATTCCTCAACGGGTCAATGGATCAACGGATCAGCCGAGCTCGCGCAGCTCCTTCAGCAGCGCCACGTCCGCCGCGTGCCCTTCCTTGCCACCGGGCGTCTCGATGATCAGCGGGACACCCTCCATCGCCGGATGCGTGAACAGCTCGGCGAAGGCGTCCCGGCCGATGTGCCCCTGACCGATCTGCGCGTGCCGGTCCTTGTGGGCGCCCACGCCCTCCTTGGAGTCGTTGGCGTGCACCAGCTTCAGCCGGCCCTCGCCCACCGTGTCCACCAGCAGGTCCAGCGTCTGCTTCGTCCCGCCCGGCTCCGCCAGATCGTGCCCGGCCGCGAAGATGTGGCAGGTGTCGAGGCAGATCCCCAGCATCGGATGCCGGTCGAGGGCGTCGAAGTACGGGCCGAACTCCTCGGCGGTCGAGCACAGCGAGGAACCCTGCCCGGCCGTGGACTCCAGCAGCAGGAAGGGGTCGTCGTCATGCGTCAGCTCGTCCAGCAGTGGCAACATGTGCTCCCTGACCTGCGCGTACGCCGCCTCGCGCGGCCGGCCCCCGGTCGCCGAGCCGGTGTGCACGACCACCCCGAGCGCGCCGATCGCGCGGGCCCGGCGCAGCGAGTGCCGCAGCGATTCCACGGACTTCTCGACGGTGGCCTCGGTGTGCGAGCCGAAGTTGATCAGATACGGGGCATGGACGTAGGCCGGGATCCCCTCGGTCGCGCAGGCCTCGCGGAACAGCTCGTCCTGGGCGGGATTGCCGACCGGGGTGGCCCAGCCGCGCGGATTGGCGACGAAGACCTGAACGGCCTCGGCACCCATCTCGCGGGCGTACGCCAGCCCGACCGAGGCCAGCCCGCCCGCGACGGGCACGTGCCCGCCGACCGGATTGCGGCATGTTGAATTGTTGTTCATGGCGTGCTGTTACAGCCCCTTGGTCCTGATGGTGATGGTGCTGCCCTCGGCGGCGTTCTGGCCCGCGGGGACCGACTGGGAGTCGACGGTGTTGCTGAAGGAGAGGAAGGGCTTGTCGACCTTGACCTTGAAGCCCAGCCCCTCCAGGGTCTTGCGGGCCGCGTCGGCCTCCTGGCCGGTGACGTCCGGGACCGGGATCTGGCGGGGCCCCTTGGACACGGTGAGGGTGACGGTGTCACCCGCGGCGGCCTGGCTGCCGGCGCCGATCGACTGGTTGGCGACCGTACCGGCGGGGAAGGGAGAGTTGACCTCCTCCGGGGCCGTCTCCACCTTCAGGCCGAGGCCCTCCAGGGTGGAACGGGCCTGGTCGAGGGAGGTTCCCGTGACGCGCGGGACCGGCACCGGGCGGCCCTTGCTGACCACCATCGCGACCAGGGTGTCGAGGGACCGCTTCTGGCCGCCCGTCGGGTCCGTGCTGATCACCGAGCCCTGCGCGACGTCCTGGCTGAAGGCCTGCGTGACGGCCCCCGGCGTCAGGCCGACCGAGGTCAGCTCGGCCTTCGCGGCCTCCAGGGGCTTGCCCTTGAGGTCGGGTACGACGACGACCTCGGGTCCGCGCGAGATGGTGAGCGTCACCGCGCCGTTGCCGCGGATGCGCTTGCCGCCGGCGGGGTCGGTGTTCATCACGGTCCCCTTGTCGAAGGCCGCGCTGAACTTCCGGTCGACCCGCTTCACCCCGAGCCCGGCCGCCGACAGCTGGGACTTGGCCTCCGCCTCGGTCTTGCCGAGCAGGTTGGGGACCTTCGTGAACTGGCCGGAGCTGATGTACCAGACCCCCGTACCGAGGCCGAGGAAGAGCAGGACGCCGAGGACGACGAGCAGCACGCCGGGCCGGCGGATCCGGGAGGCCGCCGGCGCGGGCGCCGGGGGCAGGGGCGGAGCCGCCAGCCGGGAGGTGTGGGACACCGGCTCGGCGTGCGAAGCGTGTGTGGTCACCGGGCGGGGGATCACGCCGGTGCGGTCCTCGGCGGCGGTCCGCTCCGTGGCCCGGGCCTGCGGCGGTACGGCGTCCAGCTCGGAGTCGGAGAGCTGGGCACGGGCCCCTATGGCCAGCGCGAGGAGGGCGGCCGCGTCGTAGGGACGCAGATCGGGGTGGCGCGCGGTGGCCTGGGCGACGAGCTCGTCGAGCGCGACGGGGAGCCCGGGGACGGCGGCCGACGGCGGCGGGACGTCCTCGTTGAGGTGCTGGTAGAGCACCTGGGCCGGGTTGGCGCCGGTGTGCGGCTTGGAGCCGGTGAGCATCTCGTAGAACACGACGCCGCAGGCGTAGACGTCCACGCGGGTGTCGGTGACGCCGTTCTCGATCTGCTCGGGAGCGAGATAGGAGACGGTGCCGAGGACGGACCCGGTGGTATTGGTCACGGAGTCCACGGACCGGACCAGCCCGAAGTCGGCGACCTTGACCCGGCCGTCGTCGCCGATCAGCACGTTCTCGGGCTTCATGTCCCGGTGCACGAAGCCGGCGCGGTGCGCGGCGCCGAGGGCGGCGAGCACCGGTTCGAGGATGTCGAGGGCTGCTCGGGGCTGGAGCGCGCCGCGCTCGCGGAGCACATCGCGCAGGGTGCAGCCGGACACGTACTCCATGGCGAGGTACGTGTACGGCCCGTGCGTGCCCTGGTCGAAGACGGCCACGACGTTGGGATGGGCGAGCCGGGCCACGGACTTGGCCTCCCGGATGAACCGGTCGACGAAGCCGGGGTCGGCGGCGAGGGCCGGGTGCATCACCTTCAGCGCGAGGACCCGGTCCAGCCGGGTGTCGACGGCCCGGTAGACCGTGGCCATGCCGCCGGCCGCGATACGGGCGTCCACGCGGTAGCGGCCGTCGAGCGTCTGCCCGACGAGGGGGTCATCCAGGGTCGTGTCCACCCGGAGATTCTACGAGGGCCGACTCGCCCCCCGTCCCGGCCCCGGAGGGTTGCAGCGCACCTGTGACGTGGGGCGGCACGGGTCCCCCGCGCGCGGGGCTCCCACCCCCTCGCGCTCCACCCGGCCCCTGTGCCTGCCCACCCGCCACCCTTCGACGCCTAGATCGAAGCGGTGGGGACGCGTTTGAGAGGTTGGCTCGTGACGGCGGTCAGTCGCTGAGCCGGGGGATGCGTGTAGCGATCTGATGCGCCCGCCGCCGGCGCGGGCGGCTTATGGGTGCCGGGGCTCGGGGTGGGCCCTGTGGTGTTTGGCCGCACCTTCCTGCTGGGCCGTCCATGTCTCTCTGACCCGCCCGTTCTTTTGGGGTTTTCCGGCTGCCTTCGTTTTTCCGTGGCGGGTCGGTCTGTCAAGGGCGGCCGAAGGCCGTCGCGAAGCGACGCGACCGCAGGGAGCGCCCTTGACAGGCCGGCCCGACGCGGAAGGACGATGAGGCTGCCGGAAAACCCCAAACCTCCCGAAGCCTCCGGCCGGCCCCCGTCCCGCCCATCCCTCGGTTCCGCCGCGCTGGGCGGTCCCGGGCCTGTCCGGTCCCGAGGGGGCGGCGGGTGGGCAGCCACCGGCCGGGGGTGGAGCGCGAGGGGGTGAAGGCCCCGCCCACGGAGGGCCCGTACGGCATCAGGCCCCCCACCCGCCAGGCCCCGTACCGCCGCCCGCTCAGAACGCCGGGCGTTCCGGGTCCAGGGTGGCTCGGCCCTCCACCGGGGAGGAGGCTTCTGCGAAGCGGCGTTGGGGGATGCGGCCCGCGCGGTGGGCCAGGCGGCCCGCCGTGACCGCGTCGCGCATGGCCGCGGCCATCAGGACGGGGAGCTGCGCCCGGGTCACCGCCGAGGCGAGCATGACCGCCGCGCAGCCCAGTTCCATGGCCAGGGCCACGTCCGAGGCCGTTCCGGCGCCCGCGTCGAGGATGACGGGGACGCCTGCGCGCTCGGTGATCAGCTCGAAGTTGTGCGGGTTGCGGATGCCCATGCCGGAGCCGATGGGGGAGCCGAGCGGCATGATCGCCGCGCAGCCCACGTCCTCCAGTTTGCGGGCGAGGACCGGGTCGTCGTTCGTGTACGGGAGGACCGTGAAGCCCTCGTCGACCAGGGTTTCGGCGGCGTCGAGCAGTTCGACCCCGTCCGGGAGGAGGGTGCGTTCGTCCGCGACCACCTCCAGTTTGATCCAGTCCGTGCCGAGGGCCTCCCGGGCGAGGCGCGCCGTCAGGACGGCTTCGCCGGCCGTGAAGCAGCCCGCGGTGTTGGGGAGGACCGCGATGCCGAGGCGGTTCAGGACGGACAGGACCGAGCCCTGCACCGTCGGGTCGAGGCGCCGCATCGCGACCGTGGTGAGTTCCGTGCCGGACGCGACCAGCGCCCGTTCCAGGATGTCCAGGCTCGGCGCCCCGCCGGTGCCCATGATCAGGCGCGAGGAGAAGGTCCGGCCGGCGAGGGTGAAGGCGTCGTCGGAGATGTCATACGTGTCCGCCATGTGCTCAGCCTCCCTGGACTGCGGTGAGGACCTCGACGCGGTCGCCGTCGGTCACGGAGGTGTACGGCCACTGGCCGCGCGGCACCACGGTCTCGTTGAGGGCGGCCGCGACCCCCTTGGTGGCTTCGGTGAGGGTGGCGATCACGGCGGCGAGCTTGGTCCCGTCCGCGATCTCGCGCGGCTCGCCGTTGACGGAGACGGAAATGGTCATGCGAACGACTCCTGTCGCGTGAGGGTGGGCGTGACGGCGAAGCGGCGCGGGGTGAAGGGGCGGGCGATTTCCGGGAGTTCGCCGGTGGTCAGCAGGTCCGCCATCACGTCCCCGGTCAGGGGCGTCAGCAGGACCCCGTTGCGGTAGTGGCCGGTGGCCAGGTGGAGGCCGGGGAGGTCGGTCGGGCCGAGGAGGGGGGCGTTGTCCGGCGATCCGGGCCGCAGCCCGGCCCGGGTCTCCACCAGGGGGAGTTCGGTGATTCCGGGCACCAGTTCGTGGGCGTCGCGCAGGAGTTCGTAGACCCCGCCCGCGGTGACGGTGGTGTCCCAGCCGAGTTCCTCGCTGGTGGCGCCGACGACGAGCTCGCCGTTCTCGCGGGGGACCAGGTAGACGTGGCTGCCGCGCACCACGGCCCGTACGGTCCGTGACAGGAACGGGGCGTACGAGGGCGGCACCGCGAGGCGCAGCACCTGGCCCTTCACCGGCCGTACGGGCGCCACGGCCTCGGGCGGTACGCCGTCCAGCCGGCCGCTGAGCGAGCCCGCCGCCAGCACCACCTGGTCGGCGCGCAGCTCCGTACCGTCCGCGTCGTCGAGGACCGCGCCGCAGGCCCGGTCGGCGGCGGTCAGCAGGCGCGCCGCCCCGGCGCGGTGCAGGGCGACCCCGGCCCGTTCGCAGGCGGCCAGCAGGGCGGCCGCGAGGCGGCGGGGGTCGACCTGGTGGTCGCCGTCCACGCGCAGGCCGCCGCGTACGCCCGGCGCCAGCATCGGTTCCAGGCGGCGGCACTCGCGGCCGGTCAGCCAGTCGGACTCCAGGCCGCAGCGGCGCTGGAGGGCGTGCAGTTCGCGCAGGTGCAGCCGGTCGTCGGCGTCGAGGGCGACGGCGAGGGTGCCGCAGGCGCGGTAGCCGATGTCCATGCCGCCGCTGGCTTCGGCGAGCTCGGCGGCGAACTCGGGGTAGCGGGCGGCGGAGGCGAGGTTGAGCCCGAGCAGGGTCTCCTCGCCGTAGTGAAGCTCGGTGACGGCGGCCAGCATGCCGGCCGCGACCTGGGCGGCGCCGCCGCCGGGGGCCGGATCGGCCAGCGCGGTGCGCAGCCCGCGCCGGGCCGCCCGCCAGGCGGTGACCAGGCCGATGATGCCGCCCCCGATGACGAGGACGTCGTAGCCGGGACTCCGGCCGTTCCTGAATGAATGCATGGGCGTCCAGCCCCTCCCTTCGCCGGCATGACCCGGATCAGGTTCGTACGGTCGGAGGCCGGCCAGCCTCCCTCTCAGCCCGGTGCGCCCGGACTCCCGCGATAGGTTCGGTGTCAGAGTAACGCCGAGGCCGACGGCCGGTAAGGCTGCCTCCCCGGCGGCGGTGCCGGTCCGGCCGTGGCAGGGCTCCCGCCGGGCTCCCGCCCGGATCCCGGACGGGTCGCCATCCACTATTCCTGACGGACCGTCAGTTGATTAGGGTGGGCGGCGTGAGCGAGCAGACGCAACAGCAGACGCAGCAGGTGGAAGAGACTCGGCGCGGCGTGGTGATCGTCGGCGCCGGGATGGCCGGGGTCCAGACCGCGGTCGCCCTCCGGGAGCAGGGCTGGACCGGCCCCGTCACCCTGCTGGGGGCCGAACCCCACCAGCCCTACGACCGGCCCCCGCTGTCCAAGGCGGTGCTCCTCGGCAAGGCGGAGGACTCGGCCTTCGACGTCGACTTCGAGGAGCTTGGCATCGAGCTCCGGCTGGGGGTCGAGGTCACCGGGCTGCGGCCCGCCGACCGCGAGGTGGACACCGAGGCCGGACCGGTCCCGTACGAGGTCCTCGTGCTGGCGACCGGCGCCCTCCCGCTGACCCTGCCCGGCGCGGACGGTGTCCCCGGGGTCCACCTGCTGCGCACCCTGGACGACGCCGCCCGGCTGCGGCCCGTCCTGGCGGCCGGCTCGGCGGTGGTCGTGGTCGGGGCCGGCTGGATCGGCGCGGAATTCGCCACGGCCGCCCGCGAGGCGGGCTGCGCCGTGACGGTGGTCGAGGCGGCCGACCGGGTGCTGGCGGGCGCGCTGCCCGCGGAGGTGGCCGAGCCGATGGGGCGGTGGTACGCCGAGGCGGGCGCCGAGCTGCTGACCGGCGCGAGGGTGGCTTCCGTGGAGGCGGGCCGGGTCCTGCTGGCCGACGGGCGGGCGCTGCCGGCCGGAGCGGTGGTGGTGGGCATCGGCGCCCGGCCGGCCACCGGATGGCTGGCCGGGTCCGGCGTGGAGCTCGGCCCGGACGGAGCGGTCACCGCCGACGAGCGGCTGCGCACCTCGGTGCCCGGGGTGTACGCCGTGGGGGACTGCGCCTCGTTCCCGTCGGGCCGCTACGGGTCCCGGCTGCTGGTGCACCACTGGGACAACGCGCTCCAGGGGCCGCGCGTGGTGGCGGCGGACATCGTGGCCGGGGGCTCCGGGGAGCAGGTCTACGACCCGGTCCCGTATTTCTGGTCGGAGCAGTTCGGCCGCTTCGTGCAGTACGCGGGCCATCACGGCGACGCGGACGCGATGCTGTGGCGCGGTGACCCGGGGGCGGACACCTGGTCGGTGTGCTGGCTGCGCGAGGGGCGGCTGGTTGCGGTCCTCGCGGTGGGCCGCCCGCGCGACCTGGCCCAGGGGCGCCGGCTCATCGAGTCGGGCGCTCTGGTGGACCGGGCGAAGGTGGCCGACCCGGCGACCGCACTGAAGTCGACGCTGCTCGGCTGACTCGGCTGACCCGGCTGACCCGGCTGACCCGGCTGACCCGGCGGAGTGCGGGCCCTGGCCAGGGCCAGGGCCAGGGCGACTCGGGGTCGCGGGTGTCCCGATTCCGGCTCGCTCGGGTCCCGCCCGCCCCGTCTTCGGCCCCGTCGGCGGGGCCCCCGCACCCCGGACGGGGTCGCTCGGGTACCGGCGGGCAGTCCGAGATGGCAGGCTTGTGCTCGTGACCGAGATTGACGCAAAGATCGATGCCCTTGTTCCCGCCTGGCTGTACCTCCCCGACATCGCGGAGATGCTCGACATCGAAGTGACCAAGGTTCGCCAGCTGGTCAAGGAGGGTCAGCTGCTCGCGGTGCGCCGCGGCGAGAACCGCTCCCTCCAGGTCCCCGCCGCGTTCATCGACGGAGACAAGATCGTCAAGGGCCTGGTCGGCCTGCTGACCGTGCTCCGCGACGACCGCTTCACCGACGCGGAGATCCTGGAGTGGCTCTTCACCGCCGACGAGACCCTGCCCGGCACCCCCGTGCAGGCGCTGAGCGAGAATCGCGGCACGGAGGTGAAGCGCCGCGCTCAGGCGCTCGCCATCTGACCTGACTCCGCATCAAGATCAAGTTCAAGATCAAGCGCAAGCGCGGTGGGGGGGGGTGGCGCAGGGGGGGAACACCACAGCAACACCAGCGGAAAACAAACCCAAAGAGGACCGCTCCTTCCCCACAACCCCCCCCCCCCCCGCTCC
>NZ_JBHUBS010000034.1:24722-43646 GCF_042788835.1 Streptomyces sp. NPDC056883
GGTGTTACCCGTTGGACCGAACCAAGAGAAAAAAGAGGGGAAAAAAAAAACGGAAGGTGGGGTGGGCGTCCCCCGACTGCCCCCCCCACACCGCGTACGTACGTACGACACACCACCCGGGGGTACCCATGTCCGCCATCGCCGCCCAGCTGTCCGATGCCCGGCTCTACCTGTGCACGGACGCCCGCAAGCGGCAGGGCGACCTCCCCGAGTTCCTGGACGCCGTCCTCGCCGGCGGGGTGGACATCGTCCAGCTCCGCGACAAGGGCATGGAGGCGGGCGAGGAGCTGGAGCACCTCCAGGTCTTCGCCGAAGCGGCCCGCCGCCACGGCAAGCTGCTCGCCGTCAACGACCGGGCCGACGTCGCGCACGCCATCGGCTCGGACGTGCTGCACCTCGGGCAGGGCGACATCCCGGTGCCCGCCGCCCGCGCCATCCTGGGCCAGGGGGTCCTCATCGGCCGCTCCTGCCACTCCGAGGCGGAGGTCGACGCGGCCGCCGCCGAGGCCGGCGTGGACTACTTCTGCACCGGCCCCTGCTGGCCCACCCCCACCAAGCCCGGCCGGTTCGCCCCCGGCCTCGGCCTCGTCCGGCACGCGGCCTCCCTCGCCCAGGACCGGCCGTGGTTCGCCATCGGCGGGATCGACGCGGGGAATCTGGACGAAGTACTGGACGCCGGCGCCTCCCGCGTCGTGGTCGTACGGGCCCTCACCGAGGCCTCCGACCCCGGCTCCGCCGCCGCCGACCTCGCCAAGCGGGTCCGCGCCCGGCTCGGCTAGCGGGCCCCGGGCGGCCCCGGCCGCCCGCCCCGCACCCACCCGGCGTCTCATTTCCGCGTCCAATCCGTGGACAACGCTTCGGTGGACACCGGACCGCGTCTAACCTCCCCGTATGGCCCTTGGTACCTCTTCCACCTGGTCGGACCGTGCACACACGGTCCGCGAGCTCATCGCGTCCGGGCGCTCGTACTCCTTCGAGTTCTGGGCCCCCAAGACGGAGAAGGGCGAGCGCAACCTCTGGAACGCGCTGCGCCGGGTCGAGGCCGTGGCCCCGAGCTTCGTCTCCGTCACCTACGGGGCCGGCGGCTCGACCCGCGGCGGCACCGTCCGGGCCACCGAGCAGATCGCCGCGGACACCACCCTGACCCCCGTCGCGCACCTCACCGCGGTCGACCACTCGGTCGCCGAGCTGCGCCACGTCATCGGCCAGTTCGCCGACGCCGGCATCCGCAACATGCTCGTCCTGCGCGGAGACCCGCCGGGCGACCCCATGGGCGAGTGGGTGGCGCACCCCGAGGGCGTGCACTACGCCGCGGACCTCGTCCGGCTCGTCAAGGAGTCCGGGGACTTCTGCGTGGGCGTCGCGGCCTTCCCCGAGATGCACCCGCGTTCTTCGGACTGGGACACGGACATCCGGCACTTCGTGGACAAGTGCCGCGCCGGCGCCGACTACGCCATCACGCAGATGTTCTTCGACCCGGAGAATTATCTGCGGCTGCGCGACAGCGTCGAAAAGGCGGGCTGCGAGACCCCGATCATCCCCGAGATCATGCCTGTTGTCGGCATCAAGCAGTTCGACCGACTGCCCCAGCTCACCAACGCAGTCTTCCCTGCGGACGTGAAAGAGCGCATGCTCGCGGTCAAGGACGACGCGGCCGCTGTACGCTCCATTGGCATCGAGTTCGCCACGGAGTTCTGCGCGCGGCTGCTGTCCGAGGGTGTCCCGGGGCTGCACTTCATCACGCTGAACAATTCCACGGCGACTCTCGAGATCTACGAGAACTTGGGCCTGCACCAGCGGGCCTGATCGGCCGGCCCCGTTCCCCCACGGGCGGGCGGCCGTACCGAGAGGGGCCCCGCATGGGAATGACGGTCCTCTACATCGCGTTCGGTTTCGTCGCGCTGTGGCTGCTTGCCGAGGTCCTGATGCAGTACAAGGCCCGGCTGCGCTGGCGCCTGCTCGCCTTCGCCGGCTTCGTCGGCGTGGTCGCCGGCGTCGTGCTGCCGTCGGTGCTCGTCATCGGGGCCGGCGCCGTCGCGTTCGCGATCGGCCAGACGCTGGTGACCCTCTCCTTCCGCAAGGGCTTCGTGTCCGGCTGGTCGCTGCGCCGGGGCAAGGCCCCCGAGCCCGAGCTGCCGCAGAGCCGGCGCCGCCGGGCCGGGGCCGGAGCGCGCCCGGAGCCGTCCCTGGAGGTGACGGCCCTGGAGTACGGGCCCGACCCGGCCGATGACGGGGACGGGGACGACGACTCTGCCGAGGACGCCAATGCGTTCACCGCGGGGGCCGTGCGCCAGCAGGTCCAGGGGTTCTACCCCCCGCAGCCGGCAGCCGACCCGTCCGGTGGGTACGGCGCCCAAGGCGAGACCAGCACCTTCGCCTCCCCGTTCACCCCCTTCGCCCCGGCCGAGCAGGACGCCCACCAGTACGCGGCGTACTACGACCCGCAGACCCAGGGCGGCTACGACTACACCACCGGCTATCCGGCCCCCGGCGAGCAGCAGGTCTACGCCGCCTACTCGGATCCGTACATCGGCACCGGCGGAACCGTCGCCCCGCAGCCGCCGTACGGCTACGAGGCCCCGTACGGCGGTTACGCCCCGGACCCGTACGCGACCGGGCAGCAGGAGCAGTACTCCATGGACACCCCGCCCGGCGGGGTCTGGGTCCCGCAGCAGCGCGACGCGAACCAGCCCTACCCGGCGGAGGAGCCGCAGCAGCAGCCGTACCCGTATCCGTACCAGGGCACCGGCGAGTACGAGCAGTACCGCTACTAGCCGCCCCGGCGGGTCGGCGGGCTAGCGGGCCGGGAGGCTAGCGGGAGCCGCGGAAGTCCGCGCCCTCCACGATCAGCCCGGCCACCAGGGCCCCCGTCATCCCGGCGTGCGCCAGACCGCCGCCCGGGTGCGCCCAGCCGCCGGCCAGGTACAGCCCGGGTACGCCGGTGGCGTTCGCGGGGTGCAGCAGCCGTCCCCCGGCACCGGCCAGCGAGGGCGCAGGCACCCGGCCGTCCACCGAGCCCGTGTCCGCGCCGACTTCGGCCGGGGTGCGCAGCTCGTGCCACAGCAGCCGCTCCCGCAGCCCGGGTACGGCCCGCGCGGCCGCCGTCAGCAGGTCCTCGGCTGTCGGAGCGGGCGCCGACCCCTCGGTCACCACGGCGTGCACGGTGACCGCCTCGTGCTCGGCGTCCGGCCGGGTGGCCGGGTCGTCGGGGCGCAGCACGGTCACCGGGCCCAGCAGCGTCCGGTGCGCGGCGTCCGCGTCCCGGGCTCCGCGCAGGGCGGCGAAGAGGGTGTACCAGCGGGCGGGTTCCGTGCCGACCGGCGCCGAGTCCAGGGCGGTCGGCATCTTCACGGGCCGGGGGTCGGCCGCGCAGACCACGTGGTCGGCCGTCACCTCGGTGCCGTCGGCCAGGCGCAGCCCGGCCGCCCGGCCGCCCTGCACGAGCACCTCCCGTACGGCCGCGCCGAACTCGAAGGCGACCTTCCGCTCCAGGCACCGCTCGTACACGGCGGTGGCCAGCTCGCGGACTCCGCCGCGCACGTACCAGCTGCCGAAGGTCTGCTCCATGTAGGGGAGCACCGTCGCCGAGGCGGGTGCGGTCGCCGGATCGACCCCGTACGCCCGTACGCGCGCGGTCAGCAGCTCGTCGAAGCCGCCGCCGCCGAGCTCGCGGGCGGCGACCTCGGCCAGGGTCGGCGGCCGGCGGCGCAGCAGCCCGCTCCCGCGCAGGGCGGGGTACGGATCGAGGCCCAGGACCGACCGGTCCTGCTTCAGCGGCTCCTCCAGGAGCGGCCGGCGGGTGGCGTCCCAGGCGTCCCGGGCGCGGCCCAGGACCGCGCTCCAGCGGTCCCCGGAGCCGGGTCCGAAGGCCGCGTCGACGGCGGCGGCCGCGCCGCCGTGCGAGCCGCCGGGGAAGGTGAGCGTGCGGCCGTCCGGGAGGACGTAGCGTACGGCGGGGTCGATCTGGACCAGCTCCGCGCACTCCTCCAGGGGGCGCTTGCCGGTCTTGACGAACAGATCGCGGTAGACGGCGGGCAGGTGCACCAGGCCGGGGCCGGTGTCGAAGACGAAGCCGTCGCGGGCGTACCGGCCGACGGCTCCGCCGTAGGTCGCCCCGCGCTCGTACACCGTCACCTGATGCCCGGCGACGGCCAGCCGTGCCGCCGTCGCCATCGCGCCCATCCCGGCGCCGATCACCGCAATTCGTGCCATGCGGCTGAGCCTATCGAGCGACGCGGGCCACTTCGGCGGCGAGTCTCTTCTCCTCGCGGCGCTGGGCGCGGCGGCGCAGGAAGCGGCGGATCTTGGCCCAGAGGTAGATCAGCAGGGCGAGTCCGATGATCAGCAGGACGGCGCAGATGATCGCGGCGGCCTCGGGATTGAACATCGCGAAGGTGACGATCCCGCCCACGCCGAGGTCCTCGGCGGTGCTCATGATGACGTTGCTGAACGGTTCGGGCGAGGTGTTGATCGCCATGCGCGTGCCGGCTTTGACGAAATGGCTGGCCAGGGCGGTGGATCCGCCGACCGCGCCGGCGGCGATGTCGGAGAGCGAGCCGCTCTGCCCGGCGAGCAATGCGCCGACCACCGCTCCGGACAGCGGGCGGATCACGGTGTGGACGGTGTCCCAGAGGGAGTCCACGTACGGGATCTTGTCGGCGACCGCCTCGCACAGGAAGAGGACGCCGGCCACGATCAGCACGTCGGTGCGCTGCAGGGACGCGGGGACCTCGTCGGTCAAACCGGTCCTGCCGAAGATGCCGAGCAGGAGGACCACGGCGTAAGCGTTGATCCCACTGGCCCAGCCGCTGGTGAAGACCAGGGGGAGCACACTCATCTGATCATCATGTCCCAAAAAGTGAGGGGACGGCCGCCTTTCGGCGGCCGTCCCCTCACCCGAGTCTGTCGGTGGGGCCTACTGCCCCTGTTCGTCACGGCGGCGCTGCCACCGTTCCTCGATCCGGGTCATCATCGACCGACGCTGCCGGTTCTGCCCTTGGGGCGAACCGCCTGCACTTCCGGAGGCGGGTTGCTCACCAGGCTTGGGTGCCTTGCGCCAACCGGTGACCACGAGCACCGTACAGCCCAGCATGACGAGGAATCCCACCACGCTGATCCACAGTACGTTCGGCACGATCACACCGGTCATGAGGAGCGCGATACCCACCACAATGCCTGCGACTGCCTGGTAGACCCGTCGCCGGGTGTACGTGCGCAGTCCGCTTCCCTCAAGCGCTGTAGCGAATTTGGGATCTTCGGCGTACAGCGCTCGCTCCATCTGCTCGAGCATTCGCTGCTCGTGCTCCGAGAGCGGCACGGGAGTCCTCCTCATCCGTCGGTCGCGGGGGGTAGCGACCAGGGGTCCCCTTCAGGATAGGCGGGGAATCGCCCCCGTGATACCCGCCCTCTACGCCACGTTCTAAAAAAACACTGCCCGTAAAAAGTACCGCTTGGGGAATGCTCAGCGCCGTCTTGAACGGCCCACTGAGGGCGTTATTCCCCAGAGGTCCGCTCGGCATGCCGGTCGCTGACCCCGATCATACGGGTCACGACCCCGGTTCGGAGGGTGAGTGGCTCACCGCGTTCCCGGAAGCTCCGCAGATCAGGCGGGCTTCTCGCCGAGGACGTGCAGCTGCGTGGCGACCGCGTGGAACGCCGGGAGCTCTGCGGCGGCCTCTTCCAGGCGCATCAGGGCCTCGACGGCACCCGGCTCGGTGTCGACCAGCACGCCGGGGACGAGGTCGGCGAAGATCCGCACCCCGTGCACCGCGCCCACGGCCAGACCCGCCTCGGAGACCAGCGCGGAGAGCTGCTCGGCGGTGAAGCGCCGCGGTACCGGATCGCCCGCGCCCCAGCGCCCGGCCGGGTCGGTCAGGGCCGTACGGGCCTCCGTGAAGTGCCCGGCCAGGGCGCGGGCCAGGACGGCCCCGCCGAGTCCGGCGCCGAGCAGGCTGAGGATGCCGCCGGGGCGCAGGGCGGCGACCGCGTTGGCCACACCCTCGGCCGGGTCGTCCACGTACTCCAGCACGCCGTGGCAGATCACCACGTCGTAGGAATCGCGCTCGACGACCTCGAGCAGACCCTGGGCGTCGCCCTGCACCCCGCGGACCAGATCGGCCACGCCGGCCTCGGCGACCCGGCGCTCCAGTCCGAACAGCGCGTTGGGGCTCGGGTCGACCACGGTGACCCGGTGGCCGAGGTGGGCCACCGGCACGGCGAACTTGCCGGTACCGCCGCCCGTGTCGAGCACGTCCAGCACGTCCCGCCCGGTCGCCTTCACCCGGCGGTCGAGCGCCTCCTTGAGGACCTCCCACACCACGGCGGTGCGGAGGGAGGCGCGGGGGCGGGAAGTGTCCGACACGGCTGATGGCTCCTCGGCACGTTGGGTGAGCGGTCGCTGCCCACCCTATTGCCTCCGGCTGCCGGGCAGGTCATCCCACGTCCGGACGCTCCGTCCGCGGCAGCGGCAGGCCTTGCGCGGGGCCGGCCGGCACCTGCGGGTGGAGCGAGAGCATCCGCTCCACCAGGCGCACGAACATCGCGACGGCACGCACCAGATCGTCCGCGTCCCGGCCGGTGGCCGCTCCCTCTATGCCGGCCTCCGCCCGTGCCCGGCGGGCGGCGCCGGAGGCGAAGAGCGCGCTCCACTCGGTCAGTTCGGGCGCTATCTCCGGGAGCACCTCCCACGCGCTGCGGATCCGCGGCCTGCGCCGGGGGTGCACCGGTTCGGGCCGCCCGCGCACGGCGAGCACGGCCGCGGCGGTGCGCAGCGCGGCGAGATGGGCGGTGGCGTACCGCTCGTTGGGCCGGGTCAGCCGGGCGGCTTCGGCCAGGCCCTCGTGGGCCTTGGCGAGCAGATCGAGGGCGGCGGGCGGTGCCGCCGACTTCCGGGGGACGGGGTGGACAGGGGACGGGGACGGTGTGGCCATGACGAACCTCCTGTCGTTGCGTGCGCATGGCGCTGCCTGGTGTAGCTCCTACACATCGAGCAAATCGAGCCGTTCTTACGTGTCCCCATCGTGACGGCCCCCACTGACAATCGCGCTGACCTGCTGTTTTGCCCCGTACTCAGGGGTGGTGGCCGGGCAACTGCCGCCCGGTGCGCAGCGGATGCCACCGAGGATGCTAGTTTTTGAACTGACCGGTCAGTTCAAAAGAAGGGGGAGGGTGTGGACAGCCCGCACGGCGCGGCCGTCAAGGCCGAGGACTTCGGAGTCAAGGGCCCGCGCGGCTGGGTGTTCCGGGGGATCGGCATCGACGCGGCGCCCGGCTCGCTCATCGCGGTCGAAGGCCCCTCCGGCAGCGGGCGGACCTGCCTGCTCCTCGCCCTCACCGGCCGGATGAAGCCCACCGAGGGCCACGCCGAGATCGGCCGCCACCGGCTGCCGAAGAAGATGGCCGCGGTCCGCCGCATCGCCGCCCTCGGCCCGGTGTCCGGGGTCAACGACCTCGATCAGGCCCTCACCGTCGCCGAGCAACTGCGCGAGGGAGCCCTGCTCCAGCGCCGCTACGACGGCCCGGTACGCGCCCTGCTCCGCCCGCGCGGCGAGCGGCGCGCCTCCACCGCGGCCCGGATCGACGCCGCCCTGGCCGCCGCCGGACTGGACGTGGCAACCCTGCCGAAGGGACCGCGCACCTCCGTGCGGGACCTGGAACGGCTGGAATCCGTACGGCTGTCGGTGGCCATCGCACTGCTCGGCGCACCGCGCCTGCTGGCCCTGGACGACCTGGACCTCAAGCTCTCGGACGCCGAGCGCGCCGAAGCCTGGGACCTGTTGCGCTCCCTCGCCGCCCGCGGGACCACCGTCCTCGCGGTGTGCAGCGAGGCCCCGTCCGACGCGATCGTCCTGCGCACCGGCCCGGCGGCGGAATCCGCTGCCGCTCCGGCCGCCGACCCGGCCGCGGGATCCCCCGTGGTGCCCCGGCCCATGGACTCCAAGGTCACCTGGGGCGCCCAGACCGCCGCCCCGCAGGACTCCGACGGCAACGCCGACACCGGTGCCGACACCGAGACCGGTGCCGACACCACGGCCGCCGCCCACGACTCGCACGACTCGCACGACACGAAGGGGGACGACGATGCGCTCGCCGAAGCTCGCCGCGCTTGAGCTGAAGCGGTTCGGGCGGGGGAAGCTGCCCCGGGCCGCCCTCGTCGCGCTGCTCCTGCTGCCGCTGCTCTACGGAGCCCTGTACCTCTGGTCCTTCTGGGACCCCTACAGCCGCCTCGACAAGGTGCCGGTCGCCCTCGTCAACTCCGACCGGGGCGCCACCGTCGACGGGAAGCAGATCGACGCCGGCGGCGAGATCACCCGCAAGCTGCACGACAGCAAGACCTTCGACTGGCGCGAGGTGAGCGCCGAAGAGGCGGCCAAGGGGCTGGAGAACGGCACCTACTACCTCTCCCTCACCATGCCCGCCGACTTCAGCTCGAAGATCGCCTCCAGCTCCGGCGAGGACCCCGCCACCGGAGCCCTCCAGGTCCGCACCAACGACGCGAACAACTACATCGTCGGCTCGATCTCCCGCACCGTCTTCTCCGAGGTCCGCTCGGCGGCGTCGACCAACGCCTCCCGCGGTTTCCTCGACAAGATCTTCGTCAACTTCTCCGACCTCCACGGCAAGACCGCCGAGGCCGCCGACGGAGCCGACAAGCTCACGGACGGGGCGGGCCGGGCCCAGAAGGGCGCCAAGGACCTCGCCGACGGCCTGGACACGGCGAAGGAGAAGAACGGCGAGCTCACCGGGGGGCTCAAGAAGCTGAACGGGGCCGCCGCACAGCTGGAAACGGGAACGAAGGACGTCGCGGCCGGTACCCAGAAGCTCGCCGACAAGGTCGGCGGCGTCGCGGACAAGGCCCGCCCCTTCCTGAAGGACCCCAAGAGCCTCGCGGACAGCGCCGAACTCGTCGCCGACACCGCCCAGGTCGTCGACAAGCACCTCGAAGCCTTCGCCAAGGCGGCCCCGGCCGCCGCCACCGTCACCCAGCGCGTCTCCACCGGCGCCGCCGACGTCTACGCGAAGACCTGCACCACCGGCGCGAAGCCGGTCCCGGCCACCTGCCCGCAGCTGAAGCGCCTCAAGGACGACGCCGCCGAAGCCGCCGAGCTCGCCGGTGACGTGGACACCCTGCTGGGGAACTCGAAGGGGGACCTCGCCACCCTCCACAAGCAGCTCGACGACCTGGAGCGCGAAGCCCGCCTCCTCGTCAAGAAGGCCCCCGGCCTCTCGTCGGACCTCGAAGCGGCGGTCGCCCAGGTGAACGCCCTCAACGACGGCGCCCACAAGGTCTCCGACGGCATGGCCCGGCTGCACACCGGCATCGGCTCCGCCACCGAGGGCTCCGGCGCACTCGGCGTGGGCGTCGGCAAGCTCGGCGTCGGCGCGCACGACCTCGACGGCGGCCTCGTCAAGCTCGTCGACGGCAACGGCGAACTCGCCGGCGGCCTGCACGACGGCGCGGCCAAGATCCCGGCCTACGACCAGCAGCAGCGCGACGCCCGCACCGAGGTCATGGCCGACCCGGTCCGGCTCGCCAACCAGTCCCTGCACAAGGCGCCCAACTACGGCACCGGCTTCGCCCCGTACTTCATCCCGCTCTCCCTCTGGGTCGGCGCGATGGTCGCCTACATGCTGATCGCACCGCTGAACCGGCGCGCGCTCGCCACCGGAGCCTCGCCCTGGCGGATCGCCCTCGCGGGCTGGCTGCCCGTGGCCGGGATCGGCGCCGCGCAGGTGGGCGCACTGATGTCCGTACTCCACTGGGGACTCGGCCTGCAGATGGCCCGGCCGGCGCTCACCGTCGGCTTCCTGATGCTGGTCACCGGGTGCTTCGCCGCGATCGTCCAGTGGCTCAACGCCAAGTTCGGCGCCGCCGGGCGGATCCTGGTCCTGGCCGTCCTGATGCTCCAGCTCACCTCGGCGGGCGGCACCTACCCCGTCCAGACCAGCCCCGGCTTCTTCAACGCCATCCACCCCTACCTGCCGATGTCGTACGTGGTCGAGAGCCTGCGCCGGCTCATCACCGGCGGCGACCTGGCCCCGGTCTGGCAGGGCTGCGCGGTCCTCACCGCCTTCACGCTGGGCGCCCTCGCACTGACCGCCCTCGCCGCCCGCGGCAAGCAGGTGTGGACGATGGACCGGCTGCGCCCGGAACTGAGCCTGTAGCCCGGAGAGACAGGTCGACCTGTGAGAATCAGCGCCATGGAAAGCAGCAGCACCGGTACGGTCGCGGGCGGCGGCCGCCGCCAGGCCACACGGCAGAAGCTCTACGAAGCAGCCGTCACCCTCATAGCGGAGCAGGGCTTCTCCGCGACCACGGTCGAGGAGATCGCCGAGCGGGCGGGCGTGGCGAAGGGCACCGTCTACTACAACTTCGCCAGCAAGAACGACCTCTTCGAGGAGCTGCTGAGGCACGGGGTCGGACTCCTGACCGAGTCCCTGCGGACGGCGGCGGAATCGACCGAGGCCAGGGGCGGGACCCGGGTCGAGGCGCTCGACGAGATGATCCGGGCCGGGCTGGTCTTCATCGACCGGTACCCCGCCTTCACCCAGCTCTACGTCGCCGAGCTGTGGCGCACCAACCGGACCTGGCAGTCCACCCTGATGGTCGTCCGGCGGGAGGCCGTCGCCGTCGTGGAGACGGTGCTGCGGGAAGGCGTGGAACGGGGTGAGCTCAGCGCGGAGATCGACGTACCGCTGACGGCCGCGGCGCTGGTGGGGATGGTGCTGGTGGCGGCGCTCGACTGGCAGTCGTTCCAGAGCGAGCGGTCGCTGGACGACGTGCACTCGGCGCTGTCGCTGCTGCTGCGGGGCCGGGTGAGCGGGAACCGCTGACGCTGACGGGTGACCCGATCGGCGGTGCCGCGGGGGCGGTGGGGCCGCGTAGAACTGGTGGGGCGGGTGAGTATCCGTACCTAGACGCGGAAATGAGTACCTGCGCGGATGGGGTGCTGCATGTCGGCACGCCAGACTGGGGGCAACGGACAGGGACCCGGCTCGCACCGCCGGCACGGGGCGGCAGGTGCGGATCGGGTCTCTCTGGCCGACGGGGTGGGAACACGGCGGAGGCCGGGGCTCGGGGGGATCGAGCCCCGGCCTCGGCCTTTCCCCGTCCGGGGCCCGAACCCCGGCCCCCGGCTGCGGCCCTGACCCGGCTGCGGGTGTGCCGCTGCGCGGGGCGGAGTTCCCCTACCCGCCCTTCCACCGTTCCCCGGGCTCCGCCCGGACCCGTTGCCGCGTGCGGCGCCGTTGCCGGGGGCCAGCCCCCGGACCCCCGCTCCTCAAACGCCGGAGGGGCTGGATGTGGCCGGGGCTGGATTGCCCGCAGGGCAATTCCAGCCCCGCCGGCGTTTGAGGCGCGGGGTCCGGGGCGGAGCCCCGGGGAACGGGCGAAGGGCGGGTAGGGGACAGCCCCGCAGGGAGCCGCCCCCCGACCCGCCGTCAGCCGCGGCCGCGGAGCGGGATCCGGGCCCGTGCCCGGGACGCCGAGTCCGCGAAACGGCTCGTCAGGGCCGACCAACGGGCCGAGGCGGCCCAGCCGACTCGCGCCGCCGAGCGGGGGAAGAACAGCGCGCGCAGCCGCGCCCGGCGGGACACGCCGGCGAGGAGCCCGGCGCGGGCCAGCAGGACGTCCTGTGCCAGCTCCCCGTAAGGGGGCTCCGCACCCGGCGGTGCGTACAGCTCCCGCTCCACCGCGCCCGCGACCCGCCGTACGGCATCGGCCGCCGCCGGATCCAGCCGGCCCAGGGACACCACCCGGTCCGCCGCCCCCCGCGGGGACAGCGCCTCGTCCGGGACGATCCCGACGTCCCACGCCGCGTCGCCCAGCTCCCGCCAGGCGGCCAGGACCTGCCGCGATCCGAGCCGCCGGGCCCGCAGCCGCCCGCGCCACAGGAACGGGAGGAGCGGCAGGGCCAGCAGCAGGATGCCCGCGGCCGTCCAGGCCAGGACCGTGCCCGCCGAGGGGCCGCCGCCGCCCGCGCCCGTGTTCCGCTGCGCCGCGGCCGGACCGCACTCGCCCAGCTTCTTCTGGTCCGCGGGGCAGTCGTCGGCCGTCGAGGGCCCGGCCGAAGGCTGCGCCGCGCTCGCCGACGGGGCCGCCGTCGGCGCGCTCGGCTGCGTCTGCGGGGTGGCGGGCCGACTGTAGTCCGGCACCGTGATGCCCGACCGGGGCGTCGGCTCGAAGCGGGTCCAGCCCACGCCCTCGAAGTACAGCTCCGGCCAGGCGTGCGCGTCCCTCATCGAGACGTTGACGGAGCCGTCGGACTGCTTCACCCCGGGCGTGAACCCGACCGCGACCCGCGCCGGGATCCCGAGCGTGCGCGCCATCGACGCCATCGAGAAGGCGAAGTGGACGCAGAAGCCCTCCTTGTCGGCGAGGAACTTGGCGATGGCCTGCGAGCCCGTACCCGAGGAGACCTTGGTGTCGTAGCGGAACCCGCCGCTCACCGCGAAGTAGTCCTGGAGCTTGACCGCCGCCGAGTAGTCGTCCTTCGTGCCGCGGGTCACCTCGCGGGCCGTCTGCACGACGACCGCCGGCAGGTTGTCCGGCACCTTCGTGTACTCGGCCGCGATCTCCGGATTCGCCGCCGGTGCACTGCGCAGCTGCTCCGCCGTCGGGTTCAGCAGCAGGCTCCGCACCGTGTACTGCACGCCCTGGGCGTTCTGGAACTTGTCCTTGCCCAGCTGGTCCCCGACGAGCGTGCGCCCGGCCGGCTCGAACCGCCACTTCCCGGTGATGTCCACGCCCATCGCCGGATACGGCATCGGCAGGTAGCGCTGCGCGTACGTCTGCGCCGAGGAGATGAAGGTCTGCACCTCGGTCGCGCCGTTCAGCACGCCGTCGCTCACCCCGGGCGGATTCGGCATCCGCTTCGGCACGTCCGTCAGGGCGCGCCCCGAGGCCTCCCACTTGATGCCGTTGAACTCGTCCAGCGCCAGGATCCGCAGGTACTGCTCGCTGAGCTCCGGGCTGTCCGTGCGGTACCGCAGCACCACCCGGTTGTCCTGGGTGTTCAGGCTGCTCTGCAGGGAGACCAGCGGGTTGACCGCCTGGATCGACGGGCCGAGGCCGTTGCCCTCGCCCTCGCCCGGGCCGCCGCCCGTGCCCAGGAGTCCGCTGCCCAGCGAGGGCAGCACCGCCGGCACCGCCAGTGCCAGACCCAGCGCGACCGCGCCGATCCGCCGCCCGGTGCGGACCGGGGCGAGCGCCTGGCCGCCGCCCGAGTACCCGGCCGCCACTTTCCCGCGAGGAGCCGCGCCGAAGACCCGCCCCCACTGTGCGAGCCGGTCGCGGCCCTCGGCCAGGAGGAGGAGCAGGTAGCCGCAGCCGGCCAGCAGGAAGGAGATCCAGGAGGCGCCGCCGGAGCCGACGGCCGCGCCCGACAGGCCCGCCGCCACGGAGTACAGCGCGAGCAGCGGGAGCCCGGCCGCGGCGGCCGTCCGTACGGTCACCGCCAGCAGGTCCACCAGCAGCCCGATCAGCAGCACCCCGGACACCAGCAGCAGCCGGATCCCGTCCGTCAGCGGGGCCGGCATCGCGAACTCGTTCACGTCCTGCACGCCCTGGCGGAACAGTGCGCCGAAGTCCGTCACGAGGTAGTCCAGCAGCCCGTCGCCCTCGGCGGACTGCATCTTCCCGCCGAACAGCAGCATCAGCGCCACCAGCGACACCAGGACCTGCGCCGCCACGGTCAGCGTCCGGGCCAGCGGTACCCGCCGCGCCCCCGCGCCCACCGCGCTCTGCAGCGCCAGCAGCAGCGCCGCCTGCGGCATCCAGCCGCCCGATTCCACCAGCGGGTCCAGCGACCAGGCGGTGAACAGCGTCGCCAGAGCCGCGAAGACCGTCAGTCTCGCCCGCCCGCTCATCCCCAGCCCCCCGCCGAACCCGAACCGCCTGCCGTGCCGATCGGCGCGTTGCCCGCCTGACGCCACAGCTCCCCGAAGGGCATCCCGGGCGGGGCGGCCAGCGCCGTCCAGCCCGCGTCGCGCAGCCCGGCCAGGCGCTCCTCCAGCGGAGGCAGTCCCTGTGCCATGACCGAAGCCAGCCCCTGCGGCCGCCCGGACCAGTCCGCGGAGTCCAGTACGAACGCCACGGCACCGCCGCCGCGCCGGCACATCTTGGCCGCCAGCCCCGTCTGTACGGTGTCCAGGTCTCCGAAGAAGGCGATGAGGAGCCCGTCCCCGCCCGCTCCGCCGAAGCCGCTGCCGGCGCCGTTGCTGCGTACCGCGTCGCAGGCCCGCGAGAGGCCCGCGCCGTCGGAGTGGCCGACCACCGCGAGGGTGTCCATCATCAGCCCCGCCGCCTCGGCGGACTCCTGGCCGCCTGAGGTGAAGCCGCCGCCTTCGCGGGGCACGCAGTCCCCGGTGTCGGTCAGCAGCCGCACCGAGAAGCCCTGCTCCAGCAGGTGCACCAAGGTCGACGCGGCGGCCGAGACGGCCCATTCGAAGGCTGAGTCGGGGCCGGCGCCCTCGTAGGCGAGGCGCCGGGTGTCCAGCAGCACGGTGGCCCGGCTGCGCTGCGGCTGCTCCTCGCGGCGCACCATCAGCTCGCCGTAGCGGGCGGTGGAGCGCCAGTGCACGCGGCGCAGGTCGTCGCCGCGCCGGTAGCCGCGCGGGATCACGTCGTCCTCGCCCGCCAGGGCCAGCGAGCGGCGGCTGCCGTCGCCGTAGCCGGAGGACTCGCCGGTGAAGCGCACCAGGGGCAGGGCCTCGGTGCGCGGGATGACGGTGAGGGTGTCGTACGCGGAGAAGGAGCGGGTCAGCTCGACCAGCCCGAAGGGGTCGGTGAGCCGCAGCTGGAGCGGGCCCAGCGGGTAGCGGCCGCGCAGGTCGGAGCGGACCCGGTAGGACACCTCGCGGCGGCCGCCCGGCTCCACCCGGTCCAGGACGAAGCGCGGCCGGGGCCCCAGGACGTACGGCACCCGGTCCTGGAGCATCAGCAGCCCGGTCGGCATCCGGGAGGTGTTGTCGAGCCGCAGCTGCACCCGGGCCTCGGAGCCGGCGGGCACCCGCATCGGGGTCAGCCGGCGGGTGCCGGAGACCCGGTGGCGGGTGCGGTGCAGGGCCAGGACGCAGAGCAGCGGCAGCACGGCGAGCAGCAGTCCGACCCGGAGCAGCTCGGACTGGCCGAGGACGTAGGCGCACAGCCCGGCGGCGATCCCGGCGGCCAGGAAGGACCGGCCGCGGGTGGTCAGCCCGGACAGCGACGCGCGCAGCCCGCCACCGCCCTCCGGACCCCGGCCGCCCGCACCGTGCGGGGCGCCGGCGCTCATCAGAAGCCCCGGATGCCCGCGCCGGGCGGGATCTCGCCGCGGGACTGCGCAGCCGGTACGGGGGTGCGCTGGAGGATGTCGGCGACGACCTGCTCGGCGGTGCGCCGGCTCAGCTGGGCCTGCGCGGTGGGCAGCAGCCGGTGCGCGAGCACCGGTCCGGCCAGGGCCTGCACGTCGTCGGGCAGTACGTAGTCGCGGCCGGCCAGTGCGGCGGAGGCCTTGACGGCCCGCAGCAGGTGCAGGGTGGCGCGGGGCGAGGCGCCCAGGCGCAGGTCCGGGTGGCTGCGGGTGGCCGAGACCAGGTCGACGACGTAGCGCCGTACGGGCTCGGCCACGTACACCTCGCGGACGGCTTCGATGAGCTTGCCGATGTCGTGGGCGTGCGCGACGGCCGTCAGGTCGTCGAGCGGGGAGAGCCCGCCGTGCACGTCGAGCATCCGCAGCTCGGCCTCGGGGCTGGGGTAGCCCACCGAGACCCGGGCCATGAAGCGGTCGCGCTGGGCCTCGGGGAGGGGGTAGGTGCCCTCCATCTCCACCGGGTTCTGGGTGGCGACCACCATGAAGGGGCTCGGCAGCGTGTAGGTGGTGCCGTCGATGGTGACCTGGCGCTCCTCCATCGACTCCAGCAGCGCGGACTGGGTCTTGGGGGAGGCGCGGTTGATCTCGTCGCCGATGACGATCTGCGCGAAGATCGCGCCCGGCTTGAACTCGAACTCCCGGCGCTGCTGGTCGTAGATGCTCACGCCGGTGATGTCCGAGGGCAGCAGGTCCGGGGTGAACTGGATGCGCTGCACCGAACAGTCGATGGACTTGGCGAGGGCCTTGGCCAGCATCGTCTTGCCGACGCCGGGAACGTCCTCGATCAGCAGGTGACCCTCGGCGAGCAGGACGGTCAGCGCGAGGCGGACCACTTCCGGCTTGCCCTCGATCACGCTTTCGATCGATTCCCGCACCTGCTGCGCCGTGCTGGTCAGATCCGCGAGGCTCGCTCGGTCGTCATACGTGGTCACCTGGTTCTCCTCGACCCTTTCCCAGGGCCGGCGCCCCACGGCGCATGACCGGCCCACCCCGAAACACCTCAGAAACCGCGAGCATCAAGAACGCGATCACCGGCCCGGAAGGCTTCTTCCGGGTGACGTCTCCCCGCATTCTTGACGGGCTTGGCCCTGGTGTCACTCAAGAGGTGGGATCGATCTCCCGCAGGAGGCCGGTGTGCACGTCGAAGACGAAGCCTCGCACATCGTCCTTGTGGGGCAGGAAGGGGTTCGTACGGACCCGCTGCATGGACTGGCGGACGTCCTGGTCCACGTCACGGAAGGCCTCGACGGCCCAGGCGGGACGCTGGCCGACCTCGTCCTCCAGCTCGTGCCGGAAGTCCTCGGTCAGGCTTTCGAGACCGCAGCCGGTGTGGTGGATGAGTATCACCGTGCGGGTGCCGAGCGCCCGCTGGCTGATGGTGAGGGAGCGGATGGTGTCGTCGGTGACGACCCCGCCGGCGTTGCGGATCGTGTGACAGTCGCCCAGCTCCAGGCCGAGGGCGGCGTGCAGGTCGAGGCGGGCGTCCATACAGGCCACCACGGCCACCTGGAGGACCGGACGGGCGTCCATGCCGGGGTCGGTGAACTTCGCGGCGTAGGCGCGGTTCAGTTCCACGAGCCGGTCGGTGGTGGGGGAACCCGCCTGGGGAAGGTGGGCGGACTCGGCGGGCAGGGATGCGGAAGTCGTCATGGTTACGACGTTAGTGGTCACAGGGCGTATGAGCATCGAGTGAGGGTGGACAAAGAAGGTCACCTGAACCTGTTGTGAGCTAACCCACAGGGGTGAGGCGCACGGGGCCGACCGGGTGATTCGCGGCTTTTGCCGCTTCGGTCACAGCGGGGCGCACGGCGCGCGGGGCGGTTCGTTGACCGCGGCGACCGTTGCACTAAAGTGACGCGAACCGGCCGGAGCCCGGCCCTGACCGGCCGCCCGGCCCTTTGGTAAGACTCCGCGTGCGCGGCGCGGCGTATGCCTGCCGCGCCGTTATCTGAGAGGGCGCTTTGACTAGCGAGTCCCGACACGTCCCGGTGATGCTCCAGCGGTGCCTGGACCTGTTGGCCCCGGCACTGGAGAGGCCCGGGGCCGTCGTCGTCGACTGCACCCTCGGGCTCGGCGGGCACAGCGAGGCCCTGCTCACCCGGTTCCCCGAGGCCCACCTGATCGGCCTGGACCGCGACAAGGAAGCCCTGCGCCTCTCCGGGGAGCGCCTCGCGCCCTTCGGGGACCGGGTCACCCTCGTCCACGCCATCTACGCCGACCTGGCCGACGTACTCGACGGCCTGCGCATCCCCACCGTGCAGGGCATCCTCTTCGACCTCGGCGTCTCCTCCATGCAGCTGGACGAGGCCGACCGCGGCTTCGCCTACGCGCAGGACGCCCCGCTCGACATGCGCATGGACCAGACGACGGGCATCAGCGCGGCCGAGGTCCTCAACACCTACGCGCCCGGCGAGCTGGTCCGCATCCTGCGCCAGTACGGCGAGGAGAAGCAGGCCAAGCGGATCGTGTCCGCGGTCGTGCGCGAGCGGGACAAGGACCCCTTCACCAACAGTGCGCGCCTCGTCGAACTGATCCGCGACTCCCTGCCGCAGGCGGCGAAGCGGACCGGCGGCAACCCGGCCAAGCGCACCTTCCAGGCCCTGCGCATCGAGGTCAACGGCGAGCTGTCCGGACTGGAGCAGGCGATCCCCGCGGCCGTGGACCGGATCGCGGTCGGCGGCCGGATCGTGGTGCTCTCGTACCAGTCGCTGGAGGACCGCCTCGTCAAGCAGGTCTTCGCGGCCGGCGCGGCCTCGACGGCCCCGCCCGGGCTGCCGGTCGTACCGGAGAAGTACCAGCCGAAGCTGAAGCTGCTGACGCGCGGTGCGGAGCTGCCGACCGAGGAGGAGATCGCGGAGAACCGGCGTGCGGCGCCCGCCCGCTGCCGCGGGGTGGAACGCATTCGGGAGGCGCGGCTGTGAAACGCCTGGGGCGGGTGCTGGGGGGACCGGTCGCCGGACAGGCGGCGCGGACCCCGTTCGTCCTGCTGGTCGTGGCGCTGCTCGGCGGCGGGCTGATCAGCCTGCTGCTGCTGAACTCGGCGCTGAACCAGGGCTCCTTCCAGCTGAGCAAGCTGAAGCGGGAGACCACCACGCTCACGGACGAGGAGCAGGCGCTGCAGCGGGACGTGGACGGCTACTCGGCGCCCGACGCGTTGCAGCGGCGGGCGCACGAGCTGGGTCTCGTCCCCGGTGGCAGCCCGGTGTTCATCGGGCCGGACGGCAAGGTCGCCGGGACCGCTTCGCCGGCCGCCGAGCCGCCGCCCCCGTCTCCTCCGGCGCCGCCGGCGTCCGTCGCGCCGGTCTCGCCCTCCCCGGGCGGGGCCGTCCCCAGCCCGGCCGGGTCCCCGGACCCGGTGCCCTCGGGCGCCGCCGCTCCGGCCCCCTCCTCCGCGCCGTCGGGCGGCGCCCCCCAGCCCTCCCAGACACCTGGACGGTGACGTCGTGACGCGTACCCCTGCGGGGCCGGTCCCCTACCCGCCCTTCCACCGTTCCCCGGGCTCCGCCCGGACCCTTTCCACGTGCGGCGCCGTGCCCGGGGGCCAGCCCCCGGACCCCCGCTCCTCAAACGCCGG
>NZ_JBHUBS010000035.1:0-41103 GCF_042788835.1 Streptomyces sp. NPDC056883
GGGGGGGGTGGTGCTGGCTCCCCCCCCCCGCGAACGGCGCCGCGCGCGGGAACGGGTCCGGGGCGGAGCCCCGGGGAACGGGCGAAGGGCGGGTAGGGGACCCAGCCCCGCAGGGCCCGCCCAGCCGCACCCGCCCACCGGACCCCAAGCCGGGACGGCCGGGGCGGCAGCCCCGACCGGCCACCGCCGGACGGAGTTCGGCGCAGCGCAGTGAAGCCGGGGAGGCCCGCCAGGGCCGAGCCGTGCGAGCTGCGCGTCGAGAAGGTGCCCGGCGCAGCGACGCGAAGCCCGCGCAGCGGTGCGAGCGACGCGTCGAGAAGGAGGCGCCTCAGGGGCGGCCCTGGAGTTTCGCCGAGGCGGTTCGGGTGGGGGGGAGTTGGGTGTAGAGGCGGGTGCCGGGGCATTCCGTGGCGAAGCCGTCGCGGTGGCCCGAGATGACGTTCAGGCGGACGTTGCTGCCCTTCGCGTAGAGGTTGCCGCCGCCCGACTTGAGGGTGGTCTTCGCGCGGGGGTCCGCTCCGAAGAGGCCCAGCTTCCAGGCCGTGAGGCCGGCCACCGCGTCCACCGCGGCCTTGGGGGGAGCCGTGGAGGCGAAGGTGCCGATGACCGCGACGCCCATGCTGTCCGTGTTGAAGCCCATGGTGTGCGCGCCGAGCACCGCCTTGGCGACTCCGCCCGCCCGGCCCTCGTAGACGGTGCCGCACTTGTCGACGGCGAAGTTGTAGCCGATGTCGCGCCAGCCGCTGCTGACCACGTGGTAGCGGTACAGGCTGCGCAGGACGGCCGGGGCGTCCTTGCAGGCGTAGTTGTTGCCCGAGGCGGTGTGGTGGACGAAGGCGGCCTTGACCGTGTTCGTGTAGACGAAGCCCTTTTCGCGCAGGCTCTCGTCCGCGCCCCATCCCAGCCGGGTGACGATCTTCGGGCGCGGGCCGATGTACGGGGCGGCCGCGAGCGCCTCGTCGACGAGGACCGCGTCGGCGGTGGAGTCGGCCTTGTTGAGGGCGGGGATCTCCTTGGCTCCCAGGGGGGCCATCGGGACGTTGGCGGAGGAGGACTCCGCCATCTCCATCGTCATGCCGGGGAGGAGGGCCAGCTCCCCCTTGTCGTCGTCGTCGAGGACGGGCGAGGCCTCCTCGGTGCCGTTCTTCGCGTCCGTCTGCGGACGGGTCGTGTCTCCCGGGTCCACCAGTTCGATGCGCATGCCCGTCGGGAGCCCGCTGCTCACCACGCGGCCGCCCGGTTCGGCCTGGACCCGGACCTCGATGCCGTCGGACTGCCCGACCCACAGGGGGGCGGTGCTGCCGCGGACGCGGCCGGTGCCCCGTTCCGCCGTGTCGGGGTCGGCGGCGTGTTCGCTGTTGTGGGTGTCGACGTCCTGCCATTCGGACCAGGCCGAGGTGGCCACGGAGCGGGTGCGGACCTGGACGCGGCCGTCGAGCTGGGTGCTCGCGTCGTCCCAGACGACGCCGACCAGCGAGAAGGTCTTGACCTCGCGCGCCGACAGGCCCCGCGTCTCGGGCAGCCGGGGCGAGGTGCTCATGCCGGGGACGCCGGGGGTGCGGTCCGCCGCGGGTCCCACGGGGACGAGGGGCAGGGACTGGGTCGAGCCGGCGGGGGTCACCGGGGCGGCCGCCTCCGTCACCGCCGCCGGGTGTGCGAGGGCCGTGGAGGGGAGCGCGAGCGGCAGGGCCAGTGCGGCAGCCGTCGCGACGCCGATCGAGGAAGCAAGGAATGCACGCATGGAAAGGATGCTGGGGACTGCGGGAGGGGCGCGCCATCCGAAAACTGACGTCCCGTCCGGCACCGGCACCGATACCCCTCCTCCGTACGGGGGATCGTGCTGCGGCCGTACGGAGGAGGGGCGCGGGCCGTCCCGCGTAGGCTCTGGTCCGTGAACGCCACTGACCGCACCCCTGCCGACCTGCTGCGATCCGCGCTCGCCGCCGATCCCGGCCGCCCGCTCGTCACCTTCTACGACGACGCCACGGGCGAGCGCGTCGAATTGTCCGTCGCCACCTTCGCCAATTGGGTGGCCAAGACCTCCAATCTGCTCCAGGGCGACCTGGGCGCCGAGCCCGGCGACCGGCTCGCCCTGCTGCTCCCCGCGCACTGGCAGAGCGCCGTGTGGCTGCTCGCCTGCGCCTCCGTCGGGGTCGTGGTGGAGGTGGGCGGGGATCCGGGCGATGCCGACCTGGTGGTGAGCGGGCCGGACACCCTGGAGGAGGCGGCGGCGTGCTCCGGCGAGCGGGTGGCGCTCGCGCTGCGGCCGCTGGGCGGGCGCTTCCCGCAGCCGCCGGCCGGGTTCGCCGACTACGCCGTGGAGGTGCCGGGGCAGGGCGACCGCTTCGCGCCCTTCCAGCCCGTGGACGCGGACGGCCCGGGCCTGGTGGTCGGCGGCGAGGAGCTCTCGTACGCACGGATCTGCGAGCGGGCCCGCGAGGACGCGGTGAAGCTCGGCTTCGGCGAGGGCGCCCGGGTGCTGTCCCGGCAGGGTTACGACAGCTGGGAGGGGCTCTCGACCGGGCTCTACGCGGCCCTGGCCACGGGCGGCTCCGTGGTGCTGTGCCGCAATGCCGAGGGGCTGGCGGAGGGGGCGCTGGCCCAGCGGATCGAGAGCGAGCGGGTCACCCACACGGCCTGACCCCGCCGTCACCCGGACCGCCCAATGCCGGATCTGGGCTATTTGTCACCCACATGGCCCTATACCGGGCCGCGCCCCCGGGCCTCATCGATCACCCGGGGGCAGGATCGGCACAGGCCGTACTCACCCGTACGGCCCGTACCGGTTCGGGTGAGGGGACGGAACGCGAGTGACGGACAGCGCAGGCATACCGGGCGGCACCGATGCGGCCGGAGGCGGGAAGCCTCCGAACGGCCGCAGGCGGCGCCGGCTGCTGCGCTGGATCGGGCTCGGGACCGGGCTGCTCGCCGTCGTCGGGGCCGGCACGGGCTGGTGGATCTACTCCAAGCTCGACGGGAACATCGCCGAGGACACCTCCGCCGCCGCCGAGCTGCGGCGCTACGACAAGGAGCGCCCGGTCCACCTGGCGGGCGGCGCGCAGAACATCCTGCTGATCGGCTCGGACTCGCGCACGGGCGCGGGCAACGCCCCGTACGGGCAGGACGAGGGCACGCAGCGCTCGGACACCACGATCCTGCTGCACCTGCCGGCGGACCGGAAGAGTGCGACGGCGGTGTCGATACCGCGGGACCTGATGGCGGAGATACCCGCGTGCCTGAAGGCGGACGGGAGCCGGACCAGCGAGCAGTTCGCCCAGTTCAACTGGGCCTTCGAGTGGGGCGGGACCGCCTGCACGATCCGCACGGTGGAGGCGATGACCGGGATCCGGGTCGATCACCACATGGTGCTGGACTTCAGCGGGTTCAAGAAGATGGTCGACGCCATCGGCGGGGTGGAGGTGTGCCTGCGCCGGCCGGTGGACGACGCCGAGGCCAAGCTGAAGCTGCCGGCGGGCCGGCAGACCTTGCAGGGCGAGCAGGCGCTGGGCTTCGTCCGGGCCCGCTACAGCCTGGGCAACGGCAGCGACACCGAGCGGATGGAGCGCCAGCAGGCGTTCCTCGGGTCGCTGGTCAAGAAGGTGCAGAGCAACGGGGTGCTGCTCAATCCGGCCCGGCTGTACCCGCTGCTGGACGCGGCGACCTCCTCGGTGACCACCGACCCGGGGCTGGCCTCGCTGCGGGGGCTGTACGAGCTGGTCCGGGGCGTACGCGACATCCCGACCGACCAGATCAAGTTCCTCACGGTGCCGCGCCGGCCGTACGCGGCCGACGCGAACCGGGACGAACTGCGCCAGCCCGACGCGACCCAGCTCTTCCAGCGGCTGCGGGCGGACGAGCCCCTCACCATCGCCCCGCCCGCGCCCAAGGCCACGACCACGCCCGCTCCGGCCGAGCGGCCGGACGGGGCCCGGGACGAGGCGGCGGCCGACGACAAGGCGGACCGCCCCCAGGACGGCAGCCAGGACAGCACCCGGGGCAGTACCGGGGACGGCACCGGTGACGGCCCGGGAACCGCGGAGCCCTCGACTCCCGTCCCCACCTTCACCGGCACCACGGCCGGTGTGGCCGACTGCCGGTAAAGCAATCCCAAAAGCCGGTGCCCGGGCCGAGCTTGTTGGGGCGATTGCCCCGTTGTAAGTGCGTGGAATTCATCACCAGCATGGTTTGCGGCGAACCTGTCCGGATAAGGTGAGCGATCCGGTGCCCGGCCAGTACAGAGGCCGTGCGCCAGCAGCCGGATCGTTGACCGTGCGCCTGGGGGAGGCGCGTCGCGAAGCACCGACGGAGGATTCGAGCAAACCGTGGATGCGCAAAGCCGTGGACGGGCCGACGAGATCGACCCCGCAGATCAATGGGTACTCAACCCCCGCACCGGCAACTACGAGCTGCGACTGGAAGACACCTCTGCGCAAGCACCGTCGCAGCGGTCCGCCCCCCGCGCGGCGCCCCGTAGAACTCCCGTTCCTCCCCGCTCCCCCGCCGCCCCCTCCCCCGCGGTTCCCGGACCGCGCCGCGGTGACGCTCCTCCCCCCGGCGGAGGCCGGCGCGGCGGACGTTCGCGCAAAGTGGGCGGTGGCGGTCGCAAACGCGCGCTGACCATCACGGGTGGAACCCTGGCGGTGCTGCTGATCGGCGGCTCCGTGGCGGGCTACCTCTATTACCAGCACCTGAACGGCAACATCGTCGTCACCGACGTCGGCGACGCGGGCACCAGCGGCGGTTTCAAGAAGGACCAGCCGATCAACATCCTGGTCATCGGCACGGACAAGCGCAGCGGCGCGGGCAACGAGGGGTACGGGGACGCCGGCAGCGTCGGCCACGCCGATACGACGATCCTCTTCCACGTCTCGAAGGACCGCTCCAACGCCACGGCGCTGTCCATCCCGCGCGACCTGATCACCACCCTGCCGACCTGCCCCACGAAGCAGCCGGACGGCTCCACCAAGGACATCCCCGGCGAGCGCGGGGCCCGCTTCAACACCAGCCTCGGACAGTCGGGCCGCGACCCGGGCTGCACGATGCGCACGGTCAAGGAGCTCACCGGGATCCAGGTCGACCACTTCATGATGGCCGACTTCAACGCGGTGAAGAACCTGAGCACGGCGGTCGGCGGGGTGCCGGTCTGCGTGGCCAAGGACGTCAACGACAAGGACTCCAAGCTCAAGCTGACGGCGGGCGAACACCGGCTGGAGGGCGAGCAGGCGCTGGCCTTCGTACGCACCCGGCACGCCTTCGGCAACGAGAGCGACCTCGACCGCATCAAGACGCAGCAGCAGTTCCTCAGTTCGATGATGCGCGAGATGAAGTCCAAGGAAACGCTGACGAGTCCGAAGAAGTTCTTCTCCCTCGCGGAAGCGGCCACGAAGTCGCTGAGCGTGGATTCGGGGATAGGGTCGATCGGAAAACTCACCGAACTTGCAGGTGAGTTGAAGAACATAGACCTCAAGAACATCACCTTCACCACACTTCCGGTGCTCGACAATCCGGCGGAGAAGGTCAAAGCCACCGTGGTCGTCAACCAGGCCCAGGCCGAACCGCTGTTGCAGATGATCCGCGGGGACGTCTCCCTCACGGAGGTCGAGAAGAAGGAGCAGGCGGCGAAGGACGCGGCGGACGCCGACGCGAAGGCCAAGCTCGACGCCCTCCTGCAGGGCGCCCGCGCGGAGGCCAAGGACGTCCGGGTGGACGTCTACAACGGCGGCGGCCCGACCGGATCCGCGTCCGGCACGCTGAACTGGCTGCAGAACACCAAGGGGGTGCCGAAGTCCAGCAACCTGGGCAACGCGCCCGCCAAGGTGGACACCACGCAGCTGGAGTACGCACCCAACCAGGCCGACCAGGCCAGGGCGTTGGCGGACATGATGGGTCTGCCGGCGACGGCGCTGAAGATGGGTACGGCCGACGCCGCGCCCAAGACTCCGATGAAGCTGACGCTCGGCGCCGACTTCAAGGGGGCGGGGGTCTCCATGACGGCGCCTCAGCAGGCGCCCGAAGGCGTCCAGCGGGTCGAGGCGGACAAGTCCGTCTGCGCCAAGTGACCGAACAGGGGGGCCGGCCGGCCCTCCGCGGTCACGAAATGACGTGCCGGACCCCGTCGGACCGGCACAATACCGACTCAGAGTGATCGTGATGGGGGACGCGTGAGGCACAGCAGCGTGCAAGGGGAGGGGGCGCCGGGCCGGGCCGGCGACGGCATATCCGGCTCCGGCACCCGACCGACGGCCACCAGTGCCGTACCCGCGCCGAGGTCCGGCTCCGGCCACCGCCGCGGCGGTGGCGGCGGGGGCAAGGGCGGCAAGCGGCCGACCCGGCGGGGGCGGCGCCGCATACTGCGCTGGACGGCCTCCATCGTCGCGCTGCTCATACTCGGGACGGCGGCGGCCGGTTACCTCTACTACCGCCACCTCAACGGCAACATCCGCAGCGGCCAGCGCCTGAGCGGCGACAGCGGGGTCGCCAGGGGCGAGGCCGATGCCGCGGGCCGGCGCCCGCTCAACATCCTGATGCTCGGTTCCGACCTGCGCGACGAGGAGAACGCGAAGCTCGGCGGCGGCTGGGACATGATCGGCGGCCCCGTGCGGGCCGACGTGCAGATGCTGGTCCACATATCGGCCGACCGGAAGAACGCCTCGATCACCACCGTTCCGCGCGACACCATCGTGGACATACCGGAGTGCACCGACCCCGCGACGGGCACCAAGTACAAAGCCACCAAGAACATGATCAACGAGAGCTTCACGCGCGGGGGCGCCGGCTGCACCCTGGCCACCTGGGAGAAGATGGCCAACGTCTACATCGACCACTGGATGCTGATCGACTTCACCGGTGTCGTGAGCATGGCCGACGCCATCGGCGGCGTCGACGTCTGCGTCAACCAGAACGTCTTCGACCAGTCGAAGCCCGGGTCGGGGACGGGCGGTTCCGGCCTCAAGCTGACCGCGGGCACCCACAAGGTCCAGGGCGAGCAGGCGCTCCAGTGGCTGCGCACCCGGCACGCCTTCGGCAGTGACATGGGCCGGGCCAAGGCGCAGCACATGTACATGAACTCGATGATGCGCGGGCTCAAGAGCCAGAACGCCTTCACCGACCTCCCCCGCCTCACGGGCCTGGCGGAGGCGGCGACGAAGGCGCTGAAGGTGTCGGAGGAGATCGGGTCGGTCAAGAAGCTCCTCGACCTCGCCCTGCTGCTCAAGGACGTGCCGGTCAACCGCATCACGTCGGCCACGATCCCGGTGCTGCAGGCTCCGAACGACGAGAACCGGCTGATCCTCGACCCCGCGGACGCCCCCAAGGTGTGGGAGATGCTCCGCAAGGACGTGGCCATGGACAAGAACGGCGACCCGGCGCCGGCCGAGAGCGGCCAGCCGGGCGCCGACCCCTCGGCCCCCGCCACGTCGACCGAGCCGACCCCGCAGACGTCCTCCGCGCCGCCGACCTCCAACCCCGCGAAGATCGCCGTACAGGTGGTCAACGGCACTGGTGTCGGGGCGCAGGCGGTGCAGAAGCGGGCCACGGCCATCGCCGGCGAGCTGGTCGCCAAGGGGTACTCGCTGGCCAAGGCGGACGGCGCGCCGACCCCCGAGAAGGCGACGATCGTCCGCTACGCCACGGACGCCCAGGCCGCCGACGCGCAGGCCGTGGCCGCGGCGCTCGGGATCCCGGCCACCTCGGTGCAGAAGTCGGCCTCGGCAGCCAAGATCACGGTCCTGGTGGGCGCGGACTGGCGCGAGGGCGCCACGTACCCGCAGCAGGCGCCGCCCGAGGCCGGTTCGGTCCCGGAGTCGGCCGACGTGCTCAACGGCACGGACACCAGCTGCATGGACATCTACGCGCCGTTCCAGTGGAAGTGAGCGGCCGAAGGACGGGCTCGCCGAAACGCTGACGCCTTCAGACACCGAAAGGGGTGACCCGGTCCGCCGAGGACCGGGTCACCCCTTTGGTGTGCGTACGCAGGCTCAGGCCTCGGCGGGGTCCCGCCGGACCGACGGGCGGCGGCTCGCGATGACCTTGGCGGCGAGCGAGCGCGGGCTGGTCAGGAAGCCGTAGCCCCAGCACACGTGCATGGTCGCCAGGGCGACGGGGATCCGCAGCCGGGCCTTGAGCGACAGTCCCTTGCCGGCCGGAACGGAGCCGACGGTGATCGCCGCGAGGTAGCCCGCCGGGAGGACGAAGGCCCACGGGGTGACGGCGGCTCCGACGACCACGCCGGCGGCGATCGCGCAGACGGCGGCCGGTGCGGCGAGGTAGCGCAGGTTGATGGAGCCCGCATGGTAGCGGGCCACCACGTGGCGCCAGCGCCCGTAGTCCTTGTACTGCTTGGCGAGCGCCCGTACCGAGGGACGCGGGCGGTACTGGACCTTCAGCTCCGGCGAGAACCAGATCAGTCCGCCGGCCTCGCGGATGCGGAAGTTCAGCTCCCAGTCCTGGGCGCGGACGAACTCCACGTTGTATCCGCCGGCGGCCTCCAGGGCCTCCCGCCGGAACACCCCGAGGTAGACGGTGTCGGCCGGGCCCGCCTTGCCACCGGTGTGGAAGGCGGCGTTGCCGACGCCGATGCGCGAGGTCATCGCGGCGGCGACGGCGTCCTCCCAGGCGTTCTCGCCCTCGGCGTGCATGATGCCGCCGACGTTCTGCGCGCCGGTCTCCTCCAGGAGGCGGACCGCGGTGGCGATGTAGTTCGGGGAGAGCATGCCGTGGCCGTCCACGCGCACCACGATCGGGTGGCGCGAGGCCTGGATGGCCGCGTTGAGGGCGGCGGGGGTCCGGCCGGTGGGGTTCGGGACGGTGTGGACCCGGGGGTCTTCCCGTACCAACTCGGCGGCGATCTCGTCGGTACGGTCCTTGGACGGCCCGAGTGCGATCACCACTTCCATCTCACCCCCGTACTCCTGTCCGAGGATGTGGTGGACCGAGTTGCGCAGATGGCGCTCCTCGTTGAGTACCGGCATGATCACCGAGACTGCGGGCTGCTGGGCGGGCATGTGGTCCTTCAAGGTCGGGTATCGGTGTCACGTTACCGCGTACGGGGGAACCGGGTGCGCGCCGGATGAGCAGTAAGGACAACGGCTGATCGTATGGGCCTACTGTTCTGACGAATCTGCCGAACGTGCGAGGTGTCCCCCGTGCCCCAGCCGCACCGTCCCACCCGACCCGCCCTGCCCGCCCGGTCCGCCCGGCCGTCGCAGCGCGCGCCGCGGCCAGGCGGTCCGGCAGGGCCCCGGGCCGGCGGGAACCGGCCGGCGGACAGACCCCGCTGGGGGGTCCGGCTCGCCGCGGGGCTGTCGGTGCTCGTCCTGGGCTCGGGGGCCCTCGGGCACGCCGTGATGACCGGGCTGGACACCGGGATCCAGCGCGTGGACCCCTTCAAGGACATGAAGAACCGCCCGCAGGCCGGGCACGGGGTGAACTTCCTGCTCGTCGGCACCGACGGCCGCGACAAGATCACCGCCGAGGAGAAGCGCGAGTACCGCCTGGGCGGCGCGCCCTGCCACTGCACCGACACCGTGATGCTGGTCCACCTCTCGGCGGACCGGTCGCGGGCCAGCGTGGTCAGCCTCCCCCGGGACAGCTTCGTGGAGCTGCCCGCGCACGTGGACGGCTCGAGCGGCAAACCGCACGGGGCCCACCCCGTGAAACTCAACGCCGCCTACGCCGAGGGCGGGCCCCAGCTGACCGTGCGCACCGTCGAGAACATGACCCGCGTGAAGATCGACCACTACCTGGAGGTCGACTTCACCAGCTTCATGAAGACGGTCGACGCCATGGGCGGCGTGGAGATCTGCACCGCCAAGACCATGCACGACCCCAACACCGGACTCGACCTGCTCCCCGGCACCCACCGGCTCAGCGGCGGCCAGGCCCTGCAGTACGTGCGCTCGCGCCATGTCGACGGGGCCTCCGACCTGGGCCGGATGCAGCGCCAGCAGCGGTTCATCGCCGCCCTGATCAAGCAGGCCACGGGCGGCGGGGTGCTGCTCAACCCCGTCAAGTTCAAGCAGGTCAGCTCCACCCTGCTGAGCTCGGTCCGGGCCGACCGGGGCTTCGGCTCGGAGCAGATGCTGGCGCTCGGGCAGGCCATGCGCGATTTCACCCCGTCCTCCTCGGAGTTCGCCTCCGTGCCCGTCGGAAACCCCTCCTTCCCGGTCAAGGGCATCGGCTCGACCGTGAAATGGGACGAGGGGAAGGCCGCGAAGCTCTTCCAGGCGCTGCGCGAGGACCGGCCGATGGCCCCGCCCCAGGCCCCCGCCCCCGGCAAGCCGGTGCGCAGGCAGCCGGCGGTACCGGTGGACGTGCCCCCGGGCCAGGTCCGGGTCCAGGTGGAGAACGGCACCCGGATCGACGGGCTGGGCACCCGGGTGGACTCGGCGCTGCGCGCCACCGGCTTCGACACCACCCGGGCTCCGGGGAACGGCGCGAGCCGGGACGTCAAGCGCACGGTGATCACGTACGACCCGCGCTGGGACCGGTCGGCCCGTACGGTGTCCACCGCGCTGCCCGGCAGTGAGCTGCGGGCCGTGCGGGGGCAGGGGCGGACCGTGGTGGTGATCGCGGGCGCCGACTACCGCAAGGTGGTGCCGGTGCGTGCGGAGGACCCGTACCAGGGCGAATTCGGTGTGGTCACCGGTGACCAGGTGGTCTGCGGCGGCTCCTGACCGGAGCGGGAGCGGACCTGGCCGGAGCGGGTGCGGCTCCGGCCCGAGCGGGTGCGGAGCTCAGCCGAACCAGCCGTCGGAGTGGGCCTGCTCCAGGGCCTCGTAGTAGGCCTCCGCCACCTTCTCGTACCCCATGTCGTTCGGGTGCAGGCCGTCGGCCAGCTCGGCCGGCATGGACGCGTCCGCCCGGTCCGCGGGGGTCAGCCACGGGGGCTTGACGTACCTGAAGTGCCGGCCCGAGCGCTGCTGCAGCTCCGTTTCCATCCGCTTGAGGCGCTGGTTGTACGCGGCGATGGGCCCGGTGAGGTCCAGGCCCCGGGAGCCGGGGGTCGAGGGGACCAGTCCCTGCTGGATGACGGTGGCCTCGGGGCGCAGGGCGAAGATCCGCTCGACCAGGTCCTGCGCCTGGTCCGCGGCGTGCTCGGGGTCGTCGCCCTGGTTCAGGTCGTTGAGACCGGCCGAGACCAGGACCACGTCCGGCCGGGCCGTCCTGATCCACCGGTCCGCCCCGGCGCGGATCCGGTCGATGGTGTAGCCGGGATGGCCTTCGTGCTGGTTGTCGCCCATGCGTCCCTGCTCCTGGGAGCCGACGAAGTCGACGGTGAAGCCGGACTGGCCGGAGAGCAGCAGCTCCAGGGGCAGCCGGTAGCCGGCGCGGCCGGAGCTTCCCGAACCGGCGGCCGTCGAGTCTCCGAGGGGCATGAGGCGGATGTTCCGGGACCGCCCCGTGCCGGAGGAGGGGTCCGGGGAGCTGTCGGGGGACGGCTCGCCCCCGGCGGGTGCCTGGGGGGAGTCCTTCGTCAGCATCGGGACGGCGGCGGTGATTCCCGCGATTCCCGCGAGGCCGGTGAGGCCGGCGAGCACGGCCGAGCGGCGGTTCATGGAGCCTTCCGGGTGGAGCGGGGCGGCATGGCCGCGTGCAGGAGCAGGAGCAGGTGCGGGTGCAGGGGGTCCGGGCGCACTAGACGTCGGCGTCCAGCCCCTGCGCGGACCGCTCCTCCCGCAGGTCGCGGATGGCCTGGCGGCGGGCGAGCCGGTGCGTGCGGCGGATCTGGGCCTCCTGGTAGCGCCGCTCGTCCCGCTCGGTCTCCCGGATCACCTGCGGGACCTCGCGGGGCTTGCCCTCGGAGTCGACCGCGGTGAAGACCAGGTAGGCGCTGCCGACCTGGGTGGCGGGGGTGGACTCGTTCCACCGCTCCGCGAGGACGCGGACGCCGATCTCCATGGAGGAGCGGCCCGTCCAGTTGCACTGGGCCTTGACGTGGACGAGGTCGCCTACGCGGACGGGGGCGAGGAAGGCCATCTCGTCCATGGAGGCGGTGACCGCCGGGCCGCCGGAGTGGCGGCCGGCCACGGCGCCGGCCGCGTCGTCCACCAGCTTCATGATCACGCCGCCGTGCACCGTGCCGAGGAGGTTGGTGTCGTTGGCGGTCATGATGTGGCTCAGGGTGGTGCGGGAAGCCGAGATCGGCTTTCCGCGCAGCTCGCCCGATATCTCTGTCATGGGGACAGCTTAAGTGCGGCTTGCTGGTGTCAGCTCTGCAACAGCAGCGGTACGAAGAGCCGCCGGGGGTGTTCCGTGGGCCTTGCGGCCAGGCATTCTTGGGCACATGAGTGACTGGGACGGGTGGAGCGGCGAGCAGGACCAGCGCGGCCGCCGCGATGACGGGTACGGCCGCGGCAGCGGCCAGGCGGAGCCGGAAGGCGCACGGCGGATGAGGCACGTCCAGCGGCCCGGCCCCGGCCCTCAGGCGTCCCGGCAGCCGCAGCAGCCTCCGCAGCCCCAGCAGCCCCCGCGCCGCCCGGCTCAGCCGCCGGCGGGCCCCGCCTACGTGCCTCCGCAGCAGGACGGCTCGTACAGCGGCAACAGCCACGACGGATACGACAGCGGCTACAACACCGGCCAGGTCTACGGCGGCGGCCAGCCGCCCAGTGGGCCGCGCGGGCGCGGACCGGGCGGCCCCGGCGGCCCCGGCGGCCCGGCCCGGCCGGCGGGACCGGCCCCGGACTGGCGCAAGCGGATCAAGATCGGCTCGATCGTGCTGGCCTCGGGCCTGCTCGTGACGAGCATCGGCACCTACTTCTGGGCCGACTCCAACGTGCGCCGCGAGGTCGACCTCTCCAAGGTCATCGAGCGCCCGAAGGAGGGCGACTGCACGACCTACCTGATCGTGGGCTCCGACAGCCGTGAGGGCATGTCCGCCGAGGACAAGAAGAAGCTCCACACCGGCTCGGCCGAGGGCAAGCGCACCGACTCGATGATGATCCTCGCCAAGTGCTCCAGCGGGAACACGATGATCTCCCTGCCGCGCGACTCGGACGTGGAGATCCCGTCCTTCGTCGGCTCGGAGTCGGGCAAGAAGTTCGCCGGCCAGGGCCGCCGGGTCAAGCTGAACGCCGCGTACGCGGAGGACGGCCCGGAGCTGCTGGTGCGGACGGTGGAGTTCAACACCGGCCTGCGCATCGACCACTACGCGGAGATCGGCTTCGCCGGCTTCGCGAACATCGTGGACGCGCTGGGCGGGGTGGAGCTGAACATCGAGAAGGGGTTCAAGGACGAGAAGTCCGGGGCCGACTTCAAGGAGGGCACCCAGACGCTGAACGGCGAGCAGTCGCTGGCCTACGTACGGACCCGCTACGCCTTCGCCGAGTCGGACCTGCAGCGGACCAAGAACCAGCAGAAGTTCCTGTCGGCGCTGGCCAGCCAGGCGGCGACCCCGACGACGATCATGAATCCGTTCAAGCTGTACCCGGTGCTGGGCGCGGGTCTGGACACGCTGATCGTGGACAAGGACATGGGGCTGTGGGACATGGGGTCGATGTTCTTCGCGATGAAGGGCATCAGCAGCGGTGACGGCGTGTCCATGAACATGCCGATCTCCGGTCAGCGCGGCGGCAACCTCGTCTGGGACAAGGCGAAGGTGCAGCAGCTGGTGCAGCAGATCCAGAAGGACGAGAAGGTCACCGTCCGCGGGAACTGATCACAGGGCGGGCGCCCCTCGCCGGGGCGCCCGTCCGGCTCAGGCGTCGGAGGAGAAGCGGATCGCCGCGTCGGGCAGCTGCGCCCCGCACCAGATCCGGGCTCCGGCGCGGAGCTCGTTGTCGGCCCCCACGACGGCCGCGTCACCGATGACGGCGGCGTCCAGTACGGTCCGTGCGCCCACCGAGGCGCCCGCGCCGATCAGGCTGGCGGACACCTGCGCGTCGGGTCCGACGACCGCGTCCCCCAGCACGATGGAGCCCTGGACGACCGCACCCGCCTCGATGCGGGCTCCGGCGCCCACGACGGTGCCCCCCGACAGCTTGGCCCCGGCCGCGACGTGGGCTCCGGGCAGGACGAGGGACTCGCCGCGGCGTCCGGGGACGGCCGGGGAGGGGACGACGCCGCGGACCAGGTCGGCGGAGGCCTGGATGATCGCCTCCGGCTTGCCGAGGTCCATCCAGTACGTGTTCTCGGTGACCCCGTGCAGGGTGGCCCCGGAGGCGAGCAGGCCGGGGAAGGTCTCGCGCTCCACGGACACGGACCGGCCGGCCGGGATGGTGTCGATCACGCTGCGCCGGAAGACGTAGCAGCCGGCGTTGATCTGGTCGGTGATGATCTCCTCGGGCGTCTGCGGCTTCTCGGTGAAGGCCAGCACCCGCCCGTGGGCGTCGGTGGGGACCAGGCCGAAGGCGCGCGGGTCGTCGACCCGGACCAGGTGCAGGGAGACGTCGGCGTCGGCCGCCTCGTGCGATTCGACGAGGCCGGCGATGTCCAGGCCGGTGAGGATGTCCCCGTTGAAGACGAGCACCGGGGAGTCCGGGCCGCCGGTGAGCAGCTGCGCCGCGTTGCGGATGGCGCCGCCGGTGCCGAGGGGCTCGTCCTCGACCACGTACTCCAGGTGGACGCCGAAGGCGGTTCCGTCCCCGAAGTAGGGCTCGAAGACCTCGGCGAGGTAGCAGGTGGCCATCACGATGTGCGTGACGCCTGCGGCGGCGGCGCGGGCTATCTGGTGGGCGAGGAAGGGAACACCTGCCGTGTGGACCATCGGCTTCGGCGTGTTCACCGTGACGGGGCGCAGCCGCGTCCCCTGTCCGCCGACCAGCAGGATCGCTTCCGTCATTTGCGTTCTCCCCAACCGGTTCCGGCGTACGAAGGTCCAAATTTAGCCCATCCGGGGGGTCCCCAGGGGGCTGGTGTCCGATGTGTGCGGTCGTCTTCGCCGCAGGCCAGGGCCTCAGGCGGCGAACGGGTTGGCGTGGCCGGGCAACTGCTGCCCCGGGCGCAGGAATCGCCGGTTGCCCTGCTCGTCGCGCACCTCGTGGAACCCGGCGGCCGTCAGCCGCCGTGTGATGGTCGCGCGGCGGATCACGCCCACCTTGAAGGCCACGGTGGCGAGCAGCGCGGCCAACCCGCCGGAGAGGAACGCCTCGACCGGCGACTTGTCGTCGATGAGCATGAGGACGGGCAGGGCCGCGCAGAGGAGGTAGCACACCACCTTCTGGCGCCGGTCGCCGACGTACATGGCCATGACGTCGAAGGTGACGAGGTCCTTCAGCACGGCCACGGAGTCGGCCGCCTCGGGTAGCGGCTTCAGCGACCCCTGCGCCAGCCCCGGCACCGTCCCGCCGTTGCCCGCCTGCGGGTGGGCGGTGATGGCGGCCGCCTCGCGGACGCGCGCGTCGGGCCGCGGGTCCCGGTACATCCGGACCTGGACGAGGGAGTTCTTGAAGCCGGTCCGGTAGGCGATGCCGTACGTGTAGCCGTACTGCTCCGCCACGTGCGCCAGGGCGGCCGCCTTCTGCGCGGTGCCCTGCGGGGCGATCTCGACCACGTCCTGCTGACGGGCGATCTGCTGGAGCATCCCAGCCATGTGACGTTCTACGGACATCCTGATTCCCCGCCCCCAGGCGATCCCGCCCCCACAGCCCCGCACCCGGGGCCGACCGGCGCACAGCCTAGGGGGTGCGCCGGCGGCCGGACCACGCGAGGCCCCCCGACCAGGATCGGGAGACCTCACGTACGGCGGGGTCGGGCCCTACGGCAGGTTCCTCGCCATGACGATGCGCTGGACCTGGTTGGTGCCCTCGTAGATCTGCGTGATCTTCGCGTCGCGCATCATGCGCTCCACCGGGTAGTCCCGGGTGTAGCCGTAGCCGCCGAGGAGCTGGACCGCGTCCGTGGTGACCTCCATGGCCACGTCCGAGGCGAAGCACTTGGCCGCGGCGCCGAAGAAGGTGAGGTCCTCGTGCGGGCCGCCGCCGGAGACGCGCTCCGAGCGGGCCGCGGCGCTGTAGGTCAGCTGGCGGGCGGCCTCGATCTTCATGGCCATGTCCGCGAGCATGAACTGCACGCCCTGGAAGTCGCCGATCGGCTTGCCGAACTGCTTGCGCTCCTGGACGTAGCCCTTTGCGTAGTCCAGCGCGCCCTGGGCGATGCCCAGCGCCTGGGCGGCGATGGTGATGCGGGTGTGGTCGAGGGTCTTCATCGCGGTGGCGAATCCGGTGCCCTCGGCGCCGATCATGCGGTCGGCGGGGATGCGGACGTTGTCGAGGTAGACCTCGCGCGTCGGGGAGCCCTTGATGCCGAGCTTCTTCTCCGGGGCGCCGAAGGAGACGCCCTCGTCGGACTTCTCGACGACGAAGGCGCTGATGCCCTTGGAGCGCTTCTCCGGGTCGGTGACGGCCATGACCGTGTAGTACTCGGAGACGCCGGCGTTGGTGATCCAGCGCTTGACGCCGTTGAGCACCCAGAAGTCCCCGTCGCGCACGGCGCGGGTCTTCATGCCCGCGGCGTCCGAGCCCGCGTCGGGCTCGGAGAGGGCGTAGGAGAACATCGCGTCGCCCTTGGCCAGCGGGCCGAGGTACTTGGCCTTGAGCTCTTCGGAGCCGGAGAGGATCACCGGGAGCGAGCCGAGCTTGTTGACCGCCGGGATGAGGGAGGAGGACGCGCAGACGCGGGCCACCTCCTCGATCACGATCACGGTGGCGAGGGCGTCGGCGCCCGCGCCGCCGTAGGTCTCGGGCACGTGGACGGCGTGCAGGTCGCTGGCGACGAGGGCGTCCAGGGCCTCCTGCGGAAAGCGGGACTCCTCGTCGACCGCGGCGGCGAAGGGCATGATCTTCGCCTCGGCGAGCGCGCGGACGGACTCGCGGAGCATGTCATGCTCCTCGGCCGGGCGGTACAGGTCGAAGTCGGCAGAACCCGCCAAGATCTCTCACTCCCCAGGTGGTGCGTGGTGTTAACTACCGTTAAGTAGCCCAAGCTTAGTGTCCGCGCGCCGACCGCGACACGGGCGTCGCACGTGAGTTGCATGACAGCCGGCCCGGCGCGGGCATCGGGCAGGCGGCTACGGTGTGGCCACCGGGTGGCGGACGGGTGACGGACGCCGGAATGCATCCCCGGTCACCGGCCCGACTATGCTCGGTTGCCGCGAACGGCCCAGCACCTCCAGGAGCACTCATGGCCCCCCTCAAGATCACTGTGATCGGCACCGGATACCTCGGCGCCACGCACGCCGCGGCAATGGCGGAGCTGGGGTTCGAGGTGCTCGGACTGGACGTGGTGCCGGAGAAGATCGCCATGCTCGCCGGCGGGCGCGTACCCATGTACGAGCCGGGACTGGAGGAGCTGCTCTCCGCCCACGTGGCCGGACTGCCGGGCTCCACGGGCCGGCTGCGCTTCACCACCTCCTACGAGGAGCTCGGCGCCTTCGACGCCGACGTCCACTTCGTCTGCGTGAACACCCCGCAGAAGCACGGCGAGTACGCCTGCGACATGAGCTACGTCGACGCGGTCGTGGAATCGCTCGCCCCGCACCTGACCCGGCCCGCCCTGGTCGTCGGCAAGTCCACCGTGCCCGTCGGCTCCGCCGAGCGCCTCGCCGCGAAGCTGACCGCGCTCGCCCCGGCCGGCGAGGAGATCGAGCTCGCCTGGAACCCGGAGTTCCTGCGCGAGGGCTTCGCCGTCCAGGACACCCTGCACCCGGACCGGATCGTCATCGGGGTCACCACCAACGCCACGGCACGCGCCGAGAAGCTCCTGCGGGAGGTCTACGCGACCCCCATGGGCGAGGGCACGCCGCTGGTCGTCACCGACTTCCCCACGGCCGAGCTCGTCAAGACCGCCGCCAACTCCTTCCTCGCCACGAAGATCTCCTTCATCAACGCCATGGCCGAGGTCTGCGAGGCCGCCGGCGGCGACGTGGTGAAGCTGGCCGAGGCCATCGGCTACGACGAGCGCATCGGGAAGAAGTTCCTGCGCGCCGGCATCGGTTTCGGCGGCGGCTGCCTGCCCAAGGACATCCGCGCGTTCATGGCGCGGGCCGGCGAGCTCGGCGCCGACCAGGCGCTGACCTTCCTGCGCGAGGTCGACTCCATCAACATGCGCCGCCGCGGCCACATGGTCGAGCTGGCCCGCGACGCCGTCGGCGGCTCCTTCCTCGGCAAGCGGGTCGCCGTGCTCGGCGCCACCTTCAAGCCGGACTCCGACGACGTCCGCGACTCCCCCGCGCTGAACGTGGCCGGCCAGATCCACCTCCAGGGCGGCCAGGTCACCGTCTACGACCCCAAGGGCATGGACAACGCCCGCCGCGTCTTCCCCACCCTCGGGTACGCCGACACCGCCCTGGACGCCGCCCGCGGCGCCGAGGTGGTCCTGCACCTCACCGAGTGGCGGGAGTTCCGCGACCTGGACCCCGCGGCCCTCGGCGAGGTCGTCACCGACCGGCTCGTCCTCGACGGCCGCAACGCCCTCGACCCCGCCCTGTGGCGCGCCGCCGGCTGGACCTACCGCGCGATGGGCCGCCCGCGCGCCTGACCTCCGGGTCCGCCCCCCGGCGGACCTTGATCCGCTTCGTTCCGGAATGCGCGGTTTCGCATCTCGTCACCGGATCGTTGGCGGCAGCCGCCGGGCCGCGCGCAATGGATCGCTAGACTCACGGCCGATGACCAGTACGAGCACGACCATCGACTCCGCACTCCGCGGACGCGCCGGCCGCCTGGCCATGGCGGGGTTCTGGCTGGCCACCCGGACGCTGATGGTGGTCCTCCTGGTGGTGAACCTGCACGGCACCTCGTCGGTGCGCGTGGAGATCACCCAGACCTACAACAACTGGTACGACGTCCTCGTCACGGGGACCATGCCGCACGACGACGTCATGTGGCAGTACCCGCCGGCCGCGGCGGCCATCTTCCTGTCGCCCGACCTGCTCCCCTTCCTCAGCTACTTCCAGGCCTTCGTCGCCCTGACCGTGGTCTGCGACGCGCTGATCACCGTCGGCCTGGTCCGCGCCGCCCGCCGCTCCGACGGCAGCCTGGCCGGCGCCGTGCTGTGGCTGACCACGCTGCCGCTGCTGCTGTCGCTGCCCTTCGGCCGCTACGACCTCCAGGTCACCCTGCTCGCCGTCGGCTCGCTGCTGTGCCTGCGCTTCCGCCGCAAGCTCGGCGGCGTCCTCGCCGGAGTCGGGGCCCTGGTCAAGGTCTGGCCGCTGCTCACGCTGATCGGCACCCCGCGCGGCCGCACCACCCGCGACGCCGTCGTCTCGGCCGTGGCGGCCGGGGCCGTACTGCTCGCCGTGCTCGCGCTGTTCTTCCGCGACACCCTCGGCTTCCTGGGCAACCAGGGCAACCGCGGCATCCAGGTCGAGTCCCTCGGCGGCTCCGCCCTCATGTTCGGCAAGCTCGTCGGCGCCTGGTCCGGGAAGGTCGAAGTCCGCTACGGCGCCTACGAGTACCTCGGCCCGTACGTCTCCAGCGTCGCCCTGCTCTCCGTCGGCCTCACGGTCGTCGGGTTCGCGTGGCTGCTGCTGTGGCGGGTGAAGGCCCGGCGCTGGACGACCGCGACCCCGCTGGACGCCGCGCTGTGCGCCATCCTCGTCTTCACCATCACCAGCCGCGTACTCAGCCCGCAGTACCTGATCTGGCTGGTCGGCCTCGCGGCCGTCTGCCTGACCTGCAAGCACACCACGCAGCGGCCGGTGGCCTGGCTGATCGTCGCCTCGACCGCGCTCAGCACGGCGATCTACCCGCTCACCTACGGCTCGGAGATCCTCCCGGGCACCGGCTTCGGCACGTTCCTCCTGGTGCTCCGCAACGGCCTGCTGGCCTGGGCCGCCGTCTGGTCCTGCCTGCGCCTGTGGCGGGCCAGCGTGAGCCCCGTGCCCGGAACCGGGTCCGCGAACGGGAAGGACGCCGGGACCACGACGGCCCCGGCGTCCAAGGCCGGGTCCGAGGTCCCGGCGCGCGTCTGAATTCCGCTCAGGACGCCCTACGGTGCTGCGCCGCGCGGGCCGTGAACTCCGCGTCCCGCACCACCCGCTGGGCGTTCCCCCAGGTCAGCAGCGCCAGATCGGTCTCCGGCCAGCCCCGGTCCAGCAGTTCCGCGATCAGTCGCGGATAGCCCGAGGGATCCGTCAGTCCCGACGGCCGGGGGACGCCCGGCTCGGCGCCGAAGCCGGCGCCCAGGCCCACGCAGTGGGGGCCCGCGACGGCTCGCACGTGGTCCACGTGGTCCGCGACCGCGTGCAGGGAGTCCCCGGTCAGTGCGGTGTCGAAGCTGACCATCGCCAGGCCGTTCGCCGCGCGCAGCGCGAGCAGCACCTCGTCGGTCACGTTGTCCGGGTGCGGGTTGAGGGCGGCCGCCCCGGTGTGCGAGATGATCACCGGCGCCTTGGAGGCCGCCGCGAGCTGGCAGGCCGGCGCGGGCGGGCAGCCTCGGAGGTCCAGCAGCATCGCCAGCCGGTTCATCTCCTTGACCACGTCGTGGCCGAAGGCGGTCAGCCCCTCCATCGCCCACGGCGCTCCGGCCGGCGCGAGGATCCGTACGCCCAGTGCGTGGAAAGCGCGCAGCACGCCCAGCGAGTCCGTCAGGGTGCGACCGGGCACGGGGCCGAGGAAGGAGGCGATGCGGCCGCGGTTGCGGGCGTCCGCCAGGTCGTCGGCGGTCAGCGCGAGGCAGAGGCTGTCGGGGTACCGGCGCATCAGGGCCAGCGCCACGTCGACCTGTTCGAGGGTGTCGGCCACCACCTGGTCGGTGGACTCGGCCTCGCGCGGCATGAGCAGCGACCAGAACTGGGCGCCCACTCCCCCGGCGCGCAGCCGCGGGATGTCGGTGTCGACGCCCGCGTCCGAGGTCTCGATGTCGTGATAGGGACTCTCGCGCAGGGTCCAGACGAGGGTGTTGCTGCCATCCGCGACGGGATGGACGCAAAGCAGTGCGGCGGCCCGGTCCAGGGCGCCCGGGAGCAATGTGCCGGTGGGATCCTCGGCTCCTAGGGAGCCGGGGCCCACGGGGGTCACCGGGTTCGTGTGCGGTTCGTCCTGCAGGTCGGCCATGGCGTGCGCTCCGGTCTCGGCGGCTGTGTCCGTACGAATGCAGCGGGAGAGAAGCAGGGAAGATGTTGCCACCGTGACATGTGGGACGCCGGGGGCGCCCGGCGGATGTGGCGTTCGGGTGTAACCGGCAGGATTTCGCTGGTCACAGCCCGTGCGCCGGATCCGCCGGGCGGGCCGGTCAGGAAGCGGCGGGCACCGCGAGCACCGCGTTGGACGGGCCCCGGGAGGCCGACTGCTCGCGCGCCACCGCTTCGGCGTCGCGCAGCGTCCGTACCGCGTTCGACCAGGTCAGCTTGGCCAGGTCGGCCTTCGACCAGCGGCGTGCCAGCAGCTCGGCGACCAGGTTGGGGTACCCGGCCACGTCGTCCAGCCCGGCCGGGGTGAAGGCGGTGCCGTCGTAGTCCCCGCCGATGCCGATGTGGTCGACTCCGGCCACCTCGCGCATGTGGTCGAGGTGGTCGGCGACGGTCGCGGCCGTGGCCACCGGGCGCGGGCGCGCCTCCTCGAAGGCCCGGTGCAGGGCCATCGCCCCGGGGGTGGTGTCGAGGTGGTGGTAGCCGTGCGCGCGCAGGTTCTCGTCGGCGGCCAGGGTCCACTCGACGGCTGCCGGGAGGATGAACTTGGGCACGAAGGTGGCCATCGCGACCCCGCCGTTGGCCGGCAGCAGCGCCAGCACGTCGTCGGGGACGTTGCGCACGTGGTCGCAGACGGCCCGGGCCGAGGAGTGCGAGAAGACCACCGGCGCCGCCGTGACCGCGAGCGCGTCGCGCATCGTGGTCGCGGCGACGTGCGAGAGGTCGACGAGCATGCCGATCCGGTTCATCTCGCGGACGACCTCGCGGCCGAACTCGCTGAGGCCCCCGTGCCGGGGCTCGTCGGTCGCCGAATCCGCCCAGTCGATGGTGTCGTTGTGCGTGAGCGTCATGTACCGCACGCCGAGCTGGTGCAGGGCGCGCAGGGTGGCGAGCGAGTTGTTGATGGAGTGCCCGCCCTCGGCGCCCATCAGCGAGGCGATCCGGCCCTCGGCGCGCGCGGCCTCCATGTCGTCGGCCGTCAGGGCCCGCACCAGGTCGTGCGGGTAACGGTCGATCAGCTGGGCCACGACGTCGATCTGCTCCAGGGTGGCGCTGACCGCCTCGTCGCCCGCGTAGTCGGAGCGCACGTAGACCGACCAGAACTGCGCACCGACCCCTCCGGCGCGCAGCCGGGGGATGTCGGTGTGCAGGTGGCCCTTCTGGTCGCGGCCGATGTCCCGCCGGTCCAGGTCGTAGCGCACCGTCTCGCGCAGGGCCCAGGGCAGGTCGTTGTGTCCGTCGACGACCGGGTGCTCGGCGAGCAGTTCGCGCGCCGCGTCCAGGTGCCGGGCGGCTCCCGTCCCGCCCGCGGCGTCGGTGGGGGTCACTTCCCGAATCCGAACGACTCCTGGCCTGCGACCTTGGTGCGCAGCCGCTTGCCCTTCTCGGTGGCCTGGTCGTTGAGGTCCTGGAGGAAGTCGTTCATGCGGGCCCGCAGCTCCGGGTCGTGCGCGGCCAGCATCCGTACGGCGAGCAGCCCGGCGTTGCGGGCGCCGGCGATCGAGACGGTGGCGACGGGGATTCCGGCCGGCATCTGGACGATCGACATCAGGGAGTCCATGCCGTCGAGGTACTTCAGCGGGACGGGTACGCCGATGACGGGCAGCGGGGTGACGGAGGCGAGCATGCCGGGCAGGTGGGCGGCCCCGCCCGCGCCCGCGATGATCGCCTTCAGGCCGCGCCCGTCGGCCCGCTCCCCGTACGCGATCATCTCGCGCGGCATCCGGTGCGCGGAGACCACGTCGACCTCGTAGGGGATCTCGAACTCGTCGAGGGCCTGGGCCGCGGCCTCCATGACGGGCCAGTCGGAGTCCGATCCCATGACGATGCCGATGACGGGAGCTGCTGCGGAGGTGCTCATTCGGTGATGGATCCTCTGAGATAGCCGGCTGCGTGACGTGCTCGCTCCAGCACATCGTCCAGATCGTCGCCGTAGGTGTTGACGTGGCCGACCTTGCGGCCCTGTTTCACGTCCTTGCCGTACATGTGGATCTTCAGCTGGGGGTCGTGGGCCATGCAGTGGAGGTACGCCGCGTACATGTCCGGGTAGTCCCCGCCGAGCACGTTCGCCATGACCGTCCAGCGGGCGCGGGGGCGCGGATCGCCGAGGGGGAGGTCCAGGACGGCCCGTACGTGGTTGGCGAACTGGGAGGTGATGGCACCGTCCTGCGTCCAGTGGCCGCTGTTGTGCGGGCGCATCGCCAGTTCGTTGACCAGGATCCGGCCGTCGGTGGTCTCGAAGAGCTCCACGGCCAGGTGGCCGGTCACGTCGAGTTCCTTGGCGATGCGCAGGGCCAGGGCCTGGGCCTCGCCGGCGAGGGCCTCCGAGAGGTTCGGGGCCGGGGCGATGACCGTGTCGCAGACCCCGTCCACCTGGATGGACTCCACGACGGGGTAGGACACGGCCTGGCCGTGCGGGGAGCGGACGATGTTGGCCGCGAGCTCGCGGACGTAGTCCACCTTCTCCTCGGCCAGGACCGGGACGCCCGCCTTGAACGGGGCCTCGGCGTCCGCCTGCGTACGGACGAACCACACGCCCTTTCCGTCGTACCCGCCGCGCACCGTCTTGAGGATGACGGGGAACCCGCCGACCTCTTCGGCGAAGGCCGCCGCGTCCGCCGGATCGCTCACGATCCGGTGGCGGGGGCTGGGCGCGCCGATCTCGTCGAGCCGGGCGCGCATCACCCCCTTGTCCGCGGCGTGCATCAGCGCGTCGGGTCCCGGGCGGACGGGGATGCCGTCCGCTTCCAGGGCCCGCAGGTGCGCGATGGGCACGTGCTCGTGGTCGAAGGTGATCACGTCACAGCCGCGCGCGAAGGCGCGGAGGGTCTCCAGATCGCGATAGTCGCCGATGACGACGTCGCTCACGACCTGGGCCGCCGAGTCCTGTGGGGTGTCACTGAGGATCTTGAATCTGATGCCGAGGGGGATACCCGCCTCGTGGGTCATGCGGGCGAGCTGTCCGCCGCCGACCATGCCGACTACCGGGAACGTCACTCCTCCAGGGTATCCGGCGGTATTCCGCCATCCGGACCCGCATGGGGACGCCCCTGGCCGGTACCCGGCGGTCGGGTGTGGTGGATGTGCCGTGTGTCGCACGGTGTCCGAAGGCGCAGACGTACCGATGGGGCGACACTTAGCATGGGCGCGCACGGGTCAAACGTGTGGAGTAGACGTGTGACGCCTCATACGGGGGCCCCGAAGACAGGACTGAGCCTCATATGAGCAAGCCGGAGAGCGGATCCGTCCTCGACCGCGTGCGCGGGCTCGCGCGCGAGATCGCCAGGTTCGGGGCCGTCGGCGGGCTGGGGGTCCTGGTCAACCTGGGCGTCTTCAACCTGATCCGGCAGGTCACCGATCTCCAGGTGGTGCGCGCGAGCGTGATAGCCACCCTGGTGGCCATCGTCACGAACTACCTGGGCTTCCGCTACTTCGCCTACCGGGACCGGGCCGACCGGACCGGGGCGGGCCGCACCCGTGAGCTCGGGCTGTTCGTCGCGTTCAGCGCGATCGGGCTCGTGATCGAGAACGGCATCCTGTTCACGGCCACCTACGGCTTCCACTGGGACGGGCCGCTGGCCTCGAACTTCTTCAAGTTCACGGGCATCGGCATCGCCACCGTGTTCCGCTTCTGGTCCTACCGCACGTGGGTCTTCAAGGCCCTGCCCGCGCCGTCCACGGCCTCGCTGGTCGTCGAGCAGCGCGACGGCCAGGCCCCGGCGGCCCACGGGGCTCCCGTGGCTCCGGCGGACGCGCAGGCCGCGGCGGCGCGGACCCCGGAGACCGCCGCGAACTGAGGTTCCCCGCCCGCGGCCGCCCTCAGCGGACCGTCTGCTCCGGCTCGGAGCGCTCCGGCGCGGTCCGACTGAGGAACAGGGCGAACACCGGCGGCCGGGTCTGGAGCAGCTCCAGACGGCCGCCGTCGGCCTCCGCGAGGTCCCGGGCCACGGCGAGGCCGATGCCGGTGGAGTTGCGGCCGCTGATGGCCCGCTCGAAGATCCGGTTGCCGAGGTCCGGCGGGACGCCCGGTCCCTCGTCCGTGACCTCCAGTACGGCCTGGTTCCCGATCACGCGGGTCCGCAGGGCCACGGTGCCGCCGCCGTGCATGAGGGAGTTCTCCACCAGGGTCGCCAGGACCTGCGAGACCGCGCCCGGGGTGCCCACGGCCCGGATGCCGGTCTTCCCGGAGCGGACGACGGCCCGGCCGGCGCTGCGGTAGGCGGGGCGCCACTCCTCCAGCTGCTGCTTGACGACCTCGTCCAGGTCGAAGGGGACGGCCGAGCCCGTGCGCGGGTCCCTGGAGTTCGTCAGGAGCCGCTGCACCACGTCGGTGAGCCGCTCCACCTGGGTGAGGGCGATCGTCGCCTCCTCCCGTACGGTCTCCAGGTCGTCGGTGACGGTGATCTCCTCCAGCCGCATCGACAGGGCGGTGAGCGGGGTGCGCAGCTGGTGCGAGGCGTCCGCGGCCAGGCGCCGCTCGGCGGTGAGCATGCGGCCGATCCGCTCGGCGCTGGAGTCCAGTACGTCCGCGACCCGGTCGAGCTCGGGGACCCCGTACCGCTTGTGGCGGGGCCGCGGGTCGCCCGATCCCAGGCGCTCGGCCGTCTCGGCGAGGTCGGTGAGCGGGGAGGCCAGCCGGTTGGCCTGGCGTACGGCGAGCAGGACGGCCGCCACGACGGCGAGCAGGGCGACGGCGCCGACCACGGCCAGGGTCCGGCCGACCTCGCGGGTGACGGTGGAGCGGGACTCCTCGACGACCACGGTCTCGCCCTGCTCCCCGCGGGCGGTGCCCCGGATGACGCTGTCGGTGATGCGCGTCCCGACCTCGACCGGTTCCCGGCCGGGGATCGTGATCCGGGCGTACCGGCCGGGGTCGAGCTGTTCGGCGAGCGCGGCGGGGTCGACCGGCTTCTTCTCCAGGACGTCGCTCTCGACGATGCCCACCAGCCGCAGCGCCTCGGACTCGATGCGGTCCTGGGCGCTGCTGGTGATGGTGCGGGTCTCGACGATGACGAGGGAGACCCCGAAGACGGCGATGACGACGAGCACCACGGCGAGCGTGGAGTTGATCAGGCGGCGGCGCATGGATCCGAGAATGCCCTAGATATACGGTCCCGGGCGATTGCAGCTCTTCTCGGAGCTGCTCTCAGCTCTCGGAGGTGCTCTCAGCTCTTCTCGAAGCGGAAGCCGACTCCGCGGACGGTGGCGATGTAGCGGGGGTTGGCCGCGTCGTCGCCGAGCTTCTTGCGCAGCCAGGAGATGTGCATGTCGAGGGTCTTGGTGGAGGACCACCAGGTGGTGTCCCAGACCTCGCGCATGAGCTGGTCGCGGGTGACGACCCGGCCCGCGTCGCGCACGAGGACGCGCAGCAGGTCGAACTCCTTCGCCGTGAGCTGGAGCTCTTCCTCGCCCATCCACGCGCGGTGCGATTCGACGTCGATCCGCACCCCGTGGGTGGCCGGGGCCTGGGAGGCCTCGTTGGCGCCGCGCCGCAGGAGGGCCCGTACGCGGGCGAGCAGCTCGGCGAGCCGGAAGGGCTTGGTCACGTAGTCGTCGGCGCCGGCGTCCAGGCCCACGACCGTGTCGACCTCGTCGGCGCGGGCGGTGAGGACCAGGATCGGGAAGCCGTGGCCCTCGGCGCGCAGCCGGCGGGCGACCTCCAGGCCGTCCATGCCCGGCAGGCCCAGGTCCAGCACGACGAGGTCGATGCCGCCCTGCAGTCCCGCGTCCAGGGCGGTGGGGCCGTCCTCCCGGACCTCGACCTCGTACCCTTCCCGGCGCAGGGCGCGGGCCAGGGGTTCCGAGATGGATGCGTCGTCCTCGGCGAGCAGTACACGCGTCATGTGGGTGATGGTAGTCCGCGGCGGGGGAAAGAAGAGGCCCGCCTGCAAGCCCCTGTCTATCTGGGCTCATCAAGCCCTAACGGCCTTCGAATGTGGCCAGTTGGTTCCACCGCGACCTGTGATCCATATCTCAAGTACTTTCATATGCGCCACTGTCGTGTCGTATGGTGTCGAGACGCCTGATGCACTACCTCCAAGAGACTTTCGAGCCAAAACCAGCCGAAAGTCTCTATTTCTGCCCTGATCGGGCAGGCATTGTTGTCGAACCGCCCGTTCCGGGCAGATGACAGTGAATGACCTATGGGCCGGGCCCTTCGCGCGATGAAGCGCGACGGGGCGTGGATCCCGGTTGTGGATGTTCTTTCGTCTTCGCCCCCGCGGAGCGAACCCCCGGGCGTGGGGTCCGGAACATCCGAAGCCGGTACCGGCCACCCCTCACCGGGCGCTTTGTGCTCACGAAGCCGCGCGTCCCGAGCAAGCAAGGATCGACCATGGCTTCCAGCCTGACGAAGGGCTCGGCGGACCCCTCCACCGAGAAGACCTTCTTCGGACACCCCCGTGGCCTGGCCACTCTGTTCATGACCGAGATGTGGGAGCGGTTCTCCTACTACGGCATGCGCGCCCTCCTCGTGTACTACCTGGTCTCGGGCGGCGCCGACGCCGCCACGGGCAGCCAGGGCGGCGGCCTCGCGATGACCGCGGCGACGACCACGGCCATCTACTCCGTGTACGTCTCCATGGTCTACCTGATGGCCATGCCGGGCGGATGGTTCGGTGACCGCGTCTGGGGCGCCCGCAAGACGGTCGCCATCGCCGGCTTCGTGATCATCGCCGGTCACGTGTCGCTGGCCGTGCCGGGCCAGGCGATGTTCTTCGTCGGTCTGATCCTCGTCGCAGCCGGTTCCGGTCTGCTGAAGGCCAACATCTCCACGATGGTCGGCCACCTGTACGACGGTCCCGAGGACCCGCGTCGTGACGGTGGCTTCACGCTCTTCTACATCGGCATCAACCTCGGTGCCTTCGTCGCCCCGCTGGTCGTCGGTACGGTCGGCAAGGAGCACAACTGGCACCTGGGCTTCGCCCTCGCCGCCGTCGGCATGGCGCTGGGTCTGACCCAGTTCCTGCTCGGCACCAAGCACCTGAGCCCGAAGAGCAGCCTGGTCCCGAACCCGCTGACGCCGGAGGAGCGCAAGGCCGTCCTCACCAAGGTCGCCCTCGCCGTTCTGGGTGTCGCCGTCTTCTACGGCGCCGTGGTCGCCCTGGGTGCCTACACGCTGAACTGGGCTCTCGTCCCGCTGACGCTGGCCGGCCTGTTCATCCCGATCGCGGTCCTGACGCGCATCAAGCGCGACAAGGACCTGTCGGTCACCGAGCAGTCGAAGATGACCGCGTACATCTTCTTCTTCATCGCCGCCGCCGTCTTCTGGATGATCTACGACCAGGGTGGCTCCACGCTGTCCCTGTTCGCGGACGACAAGACCGCCGACACCGTCTTCGGCCTCGGCTTCTCGGCCACCTGGTACCAGTCGCTGAACCCGCTGTTCGTGATGGCCCTGGCCCCGGTCTTCGCCTGGCTGTGGCTGTGGCTGGCCCGCAGGAACCAGGAGCCGAACACCATCGTGAAGTTCGCGATGGGTCTGGTCCTGATCGGCGCCTCGTTCTTCGTCTTCATCGTCCCGATGAACATGGCGGGCGGCGACGTCAAGGTCTCCCCGATGTGGCTCGTCTCGATCTACATGATCCAGACCATCGGTGAGCTGTGCGTCTCCCCGGTCGGCCTCTCGGTCACCACGAAGATGGCGCCGCAGAAGTACGCCTCCCAGATGATGGGCGTCTGGTTCCTCGCGGTCACCGCCGGTGACTGCATCACCAGCCTGCTCTCCATCGCCAAGGTGGACCTGAACGGCACCTGGATCATCGGCTTCGAGGCCTTGGCGGCGGTGATCGCGGGCATCGCGGTCTACTCGTACCGCAAGAAGGTCCAGTCGCTGATGGGCAGCGTCCACTGACGCGTCCGACCCCGCGGAACGGCCCGGCACACCGAAAGGCGTGCCGGGCCGTTCCCGTTCCTGTTCCCGTTCCCGGGTGCGGTCGCCTACTCGTTACCGCTGGCCGCGCAGGCGGCGCCACGGGGTGAAGGTGAAGACCGCCGCGCCGAGCAGCATGACCGTGCCGGCGACCAGGGCCAGGGCCTTGATGCCGCCGTCGTCCGACGCTCCGGTCTGGGCGAGGCCGCCCGAGGTGCTGCCGGAGGTGCCGCCCGAGGTGCTGCCGCCCGAGGTGCCGGAGCCGCCGGGCTGGGCGGCGGTGTCGAGCGTGAGCGAGACGGCGCTCTTGGTGGCGGCGCAGGGCACCACGATCGGTGCGGCGCCCGGAGCCATCACCACATTGATCGTCAGCTTGTCCGGGGTCAGCGTGGTCTTGCCGGTCTTGCCCGGCTTGTAGGTGCCCTTCATGTCACTGAGGCTGACCGGGGTGCCGGCCTTGATCGGCTCGGCGTTGCCCGGGCCGCTGACCTTGACGGTGCCGCTGTCGGCGCCGCCGAGCTTGATGTCCAGCGCGGGCTGGAGCGCGCCCGCCGGAAGGTCCGCCGGGCTGTTCATCACGCCCTTGGCGGTCGCGGCCGTCAGGTCGTAGCTGCCGCCGTTCTTCTTCGCGCTGATCGTCACCTTGCCGTTCAGGGGGCCGTTCGGCATGAAGGTCCCGCAGTCGAAGGTGACGTCGACGGGCTGGCCCGGGAAGTCCGTCTGGCCCCCGCCGGTCGGGGAGGGCGCGGGGCTGGTGGGCGGAGCCGTCGTGGGCGGCGGGGTGGTCGGGGGCTTGCTGGTGGGCGGCGGGCTCGTGGGCGGCTTGCTGGTCGGCGGCGGACTGCTGGGCGACGGGGAGCTGCCGCCGGCCGTCACGTCCAGTTCGAGCGAGGGCCCGGGGTTGTTGCCCGGGGTGCAGGTGGTGGTCGTGCCCATCGCCTTGATCAGCAGGACGCCGGCGGTGAAGGTCACCTTGCCCGACTTCTTGGGCGTGTAGGTGCCCGTCAGGTCATTGATCTTGATGGGCGTGTTGGCGGGGATCGGCTCCGCGTTGGGCGCGCCCTGCACCGCGACCTTCCCCTCCTCCGCGCCGCCGAGCACGATCTCGGCGCTGGGAGTCATCGCACCCGCTCCGAGCTCGATGGGGCTGGAGGAGACGCCCTTCTGGAAGGACATCGTCAGCTTGTAGCCGCCGCCCTCCTTGACGCCCTTGATGTCGATCGGCGACACCGCCTCCTTGTCGCCGATCGGCGTCTTGCACTTGTACTGCACGTCGACCACGGCCGCCTGAGCCGGTGTGGCCCCCATGGCGATGCCCGCGCCGCCGAGCAGCAGCGCGACCGCGGCCGCGCTCGCCCTCCGTTGGGTGTTCACTGAAGTCCCTTCGTCGTCGGACTGTTCTCAGACGGTGCGGACGTCTGTGGTGCAGGTGCTTCTGTTTCCTGTGGCCCCGGCGCGGTGTCCGGGGTGAACCACGGCAGTGCCGCCGTGGTGGTCTGTGGGGGTTCGGCCGGCGGAGCGGAGCGGGCCAGCGGTCCTCGTACGGGGCCCCGCGCGGGCCCCCGTACCGCCGGGATCCGGGGCAGCCGGGCGGTCACCGCCGCCGCCGGGTCGGGCTGCGGCCGGGGGCCGCGGTGGCGGCCGCTCGCCGCGAGACCCGCGCGGGGGCGGACCTTGTCGACGACGGCCATGCCGATCCGGAAGATCCCGGCCGGGATCACCAGCAGGAGCAGACCCCAGAACAGCAGCACCCCGTACGGGCGGGCCACGCCCCAGGGCTGCGTGGCCAGGACCGTCTCCCCGTACTTGAGGGAGAGCGTGTAGTCGCCGTGGGCGCCGGCCGGCAGGGTGGCGTCGAGGGAGACCTCCGCCTTGCCGCCGGGCGGGACGGTGCCCTTCCAGCGGACCTCTTCCCAGGTCGGCGCGAACACCCCGTGGGCGGTGCCGAGCTGGAAGACCGGGTCCTTCACCGCGGCGGAGCCGAGGTTGCCCACGGTGACCGTGAACTTCCGGCCGGCCGGGGCCCCGAACCAGGTCAGCACCCCGTCCTCGCCCTTGAGCCGGACCCCCGTGAGCAGCGCGAGCCGGGCCGTGCCGCCCTCGGCGGGCAGGTCGGCCACCGGGTGGTCGGTGATCTTCAGCGGGGCCCCGACGGTGGACTGGTCCCCGTTGACGGAGGTCACGTTGACCACGCAGGGGCAGGGCTTGGGCGGGGCGACCACCGGGAGCTGGGCGGAGAAGTGCCCGTCGTCGGCGACCGAGACGGCCACGCCGTCGGCGTTGGCGCAGCTGTTGGTGCCGCCGATCATGTTCTGCCCGCAGACCAGCAGCATCACCATGGTCTTGGCCCGCCAGCCCGTTCCGGTGACGGCGATCTCCGTGCCCTTGGCGGCCTCCTTGAGCGAGAGGGCCACGGCGGGTTTGGGCCCGTCGTCCGCGGCGGCCGGGGCCGCGGCGAACAGCGCCAGCGCGCACACCACCAGCCCCGCCGCCAGCCCCGCGCGTCCCGCGGCGACCAGGCCTTCTCTTTCGGATCTTGCCGGCCGAGCTCGCGGCGTCTGGTGCCGTGCCTGGCCGTGCTGTCGGGGCGCGCGCGTACTGGACGTACTCGGTTGCCCCGGCAGTGCGGCCAGGCGCGGTGCCAGGCGTCGCGGGCCCGGCAAGATCCGAAAGAGACGGCCTAGGGTCCTGACCTTGCCGCCGTGTCTCCCACCGGCCTTGGCGCTCACCTGGGTGCTCCCGTCAACTCGTGTTCCGGCGCTGGTGCTTCTTCGGGTACGGCGCTCCCGTGCGGTGCGGGCCCGGATCCGGGGCCGTCGCCGGACCGGGTCCGCCGCTTGCGTTCCAGGAGCAGCGCGGCCGCCGCGACCGCGCCGAGGCCCAGCAGCCCGAGGCCGGTCGCGCCGGCGATGCCCCAGGGCACGAACCAGGCCGAGGCGCTCCCCGTGGCGCGGGCTCCGCCGGGTGCCGTGACGGTGAGGGTCAGGGCGACCCGGTCGAACACGGGCGCGCCGGGCCAGGGTTCGGTCAGCTCGACGCGCTGGCCGGGCAGCACCTCGACCGGCAGGCTGCGGACGCTGCGGCCCGCGACCTTGCCGAGGGTGCCCTCGGCGCTGATGGCGAGCTCGGGGGCGAGGGCCACGTTGCCGCGGTTGACCAGCGTGTACGCGACGCGCGCGGTCGCGCCCTTGCCCCGTACGGCGACGTCCTCGACCGTGAGCGCCGCCAGCGCCGGGCCGTCGACGCGCAGGTGGACCCGTACGCCCACCTCGCGCCCGGCCTCGGTGGCGACGACGGCGGCCGGGTGGTCCCCGGGCGGGGAGCCGGGCGGCACGGTGACGGTGAAGGGGACCACGGCGCGGGTGTGCGCCGGGACCTTGACCGTGCTGCCCGCGCCGAAGCTGATCCAGAGGCCCGCGCCGGTCGACTCCCTGGCGGAGCGCACGGCGAAGGCGCCGGCCGCCGTGTTGTAGGCGTCGGCGCCGCGCAGGGTGATGGTGTGCTCCTGGTCGCTGGTGTTGGCCAGGGCGATGCGGTCCTCCAGCACCGTGCCGGAGGTGCCTGCGGCGTAGAAGAACGGGCGGGCGAAGTACGGGCGGGCCCCGGACTTCGCCGCCGCCGGTGCGCTCCCGGCGACGGGCTCGGCGGTCCAGCCGGGCTCGTCGGCGGCGGCCGGGGCCGCCATCGCGCAGGAGAGCACGGCGGCGGCCACGGCGGCGCGGAGCATCCCGCCGGACCTTCGGGGCGAACGGAGCACGGACATGACCGGGTGCGCTCCGTTCAGGACCGGGCCCGCTGGCCGCGGCGGGTCAGCCAGAGCACGCCGGCCGCGCCGGAGAGGAGCACGGTGGCGCCGAGGGTTCCGAGGGCGATGGCGGAGTCCTCGGGGCCGGTCTGCGGGAGGCTGTCCCCGGTGGAGCCGGTCGATCCGGTGGAGCCGGTGGCGCTGCCGCCGCCGGGGGCCGTCACGTCGAGTTCGAGGGACGGCTTGGGGCTGTTGCCCGCGGTGCAGGTGGTGGTCGTACCCATCGCCTTGATCGTGAGCACGCCGGCGGTGAAGGTGACCTTGCCGGACTTCTTGGGCGTGTACGTGCCCGAGAGGTCGCTGATCTTGATGGGGGTGTTGGCCGGAACGGCCTCGGAGTTGGGCGGACCGGAAACCGGTACCGACACCTTCTCCGCACCGTCGACCATGATCACGGCACTGGGCGTCATCGCGCCCTTGCCGAGCTCGATGGGGCTGGAGGAGACGCCCTTCTGGAAGGACATCGTCAGCTTGTACCCGCTGCCCTCCTTGACTCCTTTGATCTCGATCGGCGAGACCGCCGATTTGTCCCCGATGGGGGTCTTGCAGTCGTACTGGACGTCGACAACGGCCGCATGGGCTGCAGGGGCGGCCAGCAGTACCGCCGCCCCCGCCAGCGCGGAGGCCAGCGCGAGCGCGGTGGAGCGTTTCCGGTCGGACACCTTCGTCTTCCCCTCGAACCTTGGGCCACAAGTTACTGACGGCACATCAGATTGGTGGCTCAAGGTAGCCCCGGGGCCCTACGGAGGGAAGACAAAGGACAGGGCCGTATCAACAGTCCGGATTCAGCCTGTTTCAGGCCGTCTTGAGGCCCTTCTGCCAGACGGCCGAGACCAGTGGAACACCCGGCCGGTAGGCGAGGTGGACGTGGCTGGGGGCGTCGAGCAGGGCCAGGTCCGCACGGGCGCCGGGGGTCAGGACGCCGATGTCGGTGCGGCGCAGGGCGCGGGCGCCGCCGGCGGTGGCGGACCACAGGGCCTCGTCGGGGGTCATCCCCATGTCGCGGACGGCGAGGGCGATGCAGAACGGCATCGAACTCGTGTAGGAGGAGCCGGGGTTGCAGTCCGTGGACAGTGCGACGGTGGCACCGGCGTCGAGGAGCCGGCGGGCATCGGGCCACTGGGCGCGGGTGGAGAACTCGGCGCCGGGCAGCAGGGTGGCCACGGTCGTGCCGGCCGCCTGCGCGAGCGCGTCCACGTCGGCGTCGGTGAGGTGGGTGCAGTGGTCGGCGGAGGCGGCCTCCAGCTCCACGGCGAGCTGGACGCCGGGGCCGTAAGAGAGCTGGTTGGCGTGGACGCGCGGGATCAGCCCGGCGGCGGCGCCGGCGGTGAGGATCGCACGGGCCTGGTCTCCGTCGAAGGCGCCCTTCTCGCAGAACACGTCCACCCAGCGGGCGTACGGGGCGCAGGCGGTCAGCATCTCGCCGGTGACGAGGGCTACGTAGCCCGCCGGGTCGTCGGCGTAGTCCGGGGAGACGATGTGCGCGCCGAGGTAGGTGACCTCCTCGGTGTGCGCGGCGGCGATGCGGAGGGCTCGCGCCTCGTCCTGGACCGTGAGGCCGTAGCCCGACTTGGTCTCGAAGGTGGTGGTGCCCTGGCGGCAGGCCTCGTGGAGGTGGCGCACCAGGTTCGCTTCGAGCGCGGCGTCGGAGGCGGCGCGGGTGGCGGCGACGGTGGTGCGGATGCCTCCGGCCGAGTAGCTGCGGCCGGACATGCGGGCGTTGAACTCGGCGGTGCGGTCGCCCGCGAAGACGAGGTGGGAGTGGGAGTCGACGAAGCCGGGGATCGCGGCGCGGCCCTCGGCGTCGTACGTCTCGTCGGCGGACGGGGCCTTGTCGGCCGGGCCGACCCAGGCGACGGTCTCGTTCTCGATGACGACCGTGGCGTTCGCGATGAGGCCGAGGGGGGTGCCGTCGCCCAGGGCCGGGTCGTTGGTGACGAGGCTGCCGATGTTGGTGATGGCGGTGGTGGTCATGCGTTGCCGTCCTCGGGGTCAGGGCCCGCCGCAGGCGGAGTGGTCAGCCGCGGAGGGCGGCGATGGTGGTGGCCAGGGCCGACGGGACGTCGGCGACCAGGGTGTGGACGCCGTCGCGGACGATGTGGCGGCCGGCCACGACCGTGTGGCGGACGTCCGCCGCCGAGGCGGCGAAGACGGCCGTCTCCGCGCCGAAGCGGGGCAGCGCCCCGGCCGTGCGGACCGAGTCGAGCGCGATCGTGGTGAAGTCCGCGAGCGCGCCCGCCTCCAGGCGGCCCGCTTCCGACCAGCCGAGGGCGGCGTGCCCGTCCTCCGTGGCGGCCGTGAGCAGGGCGTTCGCCGTCCAGTGGCCCCGCGTACGGCTGCTCAGGCGTTCGTTCAGCTCCATCGCCCGCGCCTCTTCGAGCAGGTCGATCACCGCGTGGCTGTCGCTGCCCAGCGAGAGCGGACTGCCCGCGCGCTGGAGGCGTACGGCGGGGCCGATGCCGTCGGCGAGGTCGCGTTCGGTGGTGGGGCACATGCAGGTGCCGGTGGTGGTGGAGCCCAGGAGCGCGATGTCCCCGTCGGTGAGGTGCGTGTTGTGCACCCCGGTGGTGCGCGGGCCGAGCACCCCGTGCTCGGCGAGCAGTTGGGTCGGGGTGCGGCCGTGGGCCGCCAGGCAGGCGTCGTTCTCGGCGGTCTGCTCCGAGAGGTGGACGTGCAGCGGCGCCCGGCGTTCGGACGCCCAGGCGGCGACGGTGGCGAGCTGCCCCGCCGGTACCGCGCGGACCGAGTGGATCGCGGCGCCGATCAGGGCGTGTTCGCGGGGCTTGAGGGCCGAGGCCCGCTCCGCCCAGGCGTCCGCGGTGCCGTCGGAGAACCGCAGCTGGTGGGGGTTGGGTGCTTCCCCGAAGCCCGCCGACAGGTACGCCGTGTCGAGGAGGGTGATGCGGATGCCGGCCTCGGCGGCGGCCGCGATCAGGGCCTCGCCCATGGCGTTGGGGTCGGCGTACGGGACTCCGCCGGGGGCGTGGTGGACGTAGTGGAACTCGCCCACCGCGGTGATGCCGGCCAGCGCCATCTCGGCGTAGACGGCGCGGGCGAGCGCGAAGTAGCTGTCGGGCGTGAGGTTCTGGGCGACCTTGTACATGAAGTCGCGCCAGGTCCAGAAGGTGCCCGAGCCGACCTGCACCGTCGAGCGCAGGGCCCGGTGGAAGGCGTGGCTGTGCGCGTTGGCCAGGCCCGGGACCGTGAGGCCGCGCAGGACCTCCGCTCCCGGGGGCGGGGTCTCGGCCCCGGTCCGCAGGGCGGAGATCCGCCCGTCGTCTGTTACGTCCAGGGCGACGCCCGGCTCGACATGGGTGCCGAGCCAGGCGTGCTCCAGCCAGTACGTCTTCAACGGCACGCGAGGCCTTCCAGTACGTCGGCGAGGGCGAGGACGCCCGCCACGCAGTCGTCCTCGGCGGCGAACTCCCGCGGGGAGTGCGAGACCCCGGTGGGGTTGCGCACGAACAGCATGGCGGTCGGGACGGCCGCCGAGAGGATCCCGGCGTCGTGTCCCGCACCCGTGCCGAGCACGGGGACGGAGCCGCCGAGGATCCGGTTCATCTCCTCGCGCAGGGCGTGCTCGAACTCGACGACCGGGGTGAAGGACTCCCGGACCACGTCCAGGTCGATCCCCTCCGCGTCCGCGCGCTCGCGGGCGGCCTTCTCGATCGCGGTCACGACCGTGTCGAGGGTGGCCTGGTCGGCGGCGCGGGAGTCGAGCCAGCCGCGTACGAGCGAGGGGATGGCGTTGACCCCGTTGGGCTCGACGGCGATCTTCCCGAAGGTGGCCACGGCCCCGGCGAGGGCCGCCTCGGCGCGGGCCGCGAGCACGGTCTGCGCGTAGGTGAGCATCGGGTCGCGGCGGTCGGCCAGCCGGGTGGTGCCGGCGTGGTTGGCCTCGCCGCGGAAGTCGAAGCGCCAGCGGCCGTGCGGCCAGATCGCGGAGGCGATGCCGACCCGGTCCCCGGAGAGGTCGAGGGCGCGGCCCTGTTCCACGTGCAGTTCGACGAAGGCGCCGATGCGGGCGAGGCGTTCGGGGTCGGCGCCGATGGTCTCGGGGTCGTAGCCGGCCGCCTCCATGGCCTGCGGGAGGGAGATCCCGTCCGCGTCGCGGAGCGCGAACGCCTTCTCCTTGGTCAGCTGACCGGCGCTGAGCCGGGAGCCGACGCAGGCGAGGCCGAAGCGGGCCCCTTCCTCGTCACCGAAGTTGGTGATGGCCAGGGGCCTGGAGAACTCCGCTCCCCTCCTGCGGAGTTCGTCCAGGGCCGCGAAGGAGGACACCACCCCGAGGGGGCCGTCGAAGGCCCCGCCGTCGGGGACGGAGTCCAGGTGGGAGCCGGTGACGACGGCGTCACCGGCTTCGGGGTCGCCGAGCCAGGCCCACTGGTTGCCGTTGCGGTCGGTCTCGTAGGCGAGCCCGCGCTTTTCGGCTTCCGCCTGGAACCAGGTCCGGCAGTCGGCGTCGGCGCCGGTCCAGGCGTAGCGGCGGTACCCGCCGGAGTCGGCGTGGCGGCCGATGGGCCGGAGCTCGGCCCACATGGCGTGGAACGAGGCTCCGGCGGTGGCGTCCTCGCTCACGCGTCGTCGCCCTCGCGCATCGGGATGCGGACGCCGCGCTCGTCGGCGACCGTCTCGGCGATGTCGTAGCCGGCGTCGACGTGGCGGATGACGCCCATGCCGGGGTCGTTGGTCAGGACGCGGCGGATCTTCTCGCCCGCGAGCTTCGTGCCGTCGGCGACCGTGACCTGGCCCGCGTGGATGGAGCGGCCCATGCCGACGCCGCCGCCGTGGTGGATGGAGACCCAGGAGGCGCCGGAGGCCACGTTGACCATGGCGTTGAGCAGCGGCCAGTCGGCGATCGCGTCGGAGCCGTCGAGCATGGCCTCGGTCTCGCGGTACGGGGAGGCCACCGAGCCGCAGTCCAGGTGGTCACGGCCGATGACGAGGGGGGCGGCGAGGGTGCCGTCGGCGACCATCTCGTTGAAGCGCTCGCCGGCCTTGTCGCGCTCGCCGTAGCCGAGCCAGCAGATGCGGGCGGGAAGTCCCTGGAAGTGGACGCGCTCGCCGGCCATCTTGATCCAGCGGTGCAGGGACTCGTTCTCGGGGAAGAGCTCCAGCATCGCCTTGTCGGTCTTGTGGATGTCCGAGGCCTCGCCGGACAGGGCCGCCCAGCGGAAGGGGCCCTTGCCCTCGCAGAAGAGGGGGCGGATGTAGGCGGGGACGAAGCCGGGGAAGGCGAAGGCGCGATCGTAGCCGGCGAGCTGGGCCTCGCCGCGGATGGAGTTGCCGTAGTCGAAGACCTCGGCGCCCGCGTCCATGAAGCCGACCATGGCCTCGACGTGCTTCGCCATCGACTCGCGGGCGCGGGTGGTGAACCCGGCCGGGTCCTTGGCGGCATAGTCGGCCATGTCGTCGAAGTCGACACCCACGGGCAGGTACGCGAGCGGGTCGTGCGCCGAGGTCTGGTCGGTCACGATGTCGATCGGCGCACCCTCGGCCAGCATCTGCGGGAGCAGCTCGGCGGCGTTGCCGAGCAGACCGATGGAGAGCGGCTTGCGGGCGTCGCGCGCCTCGACGGCGAGCTGCATCGCGTGGCGCAGGTCGTTCGCCTTGACGTCGAGGTAGCGGTGCTCGATGCGGCGGTCGATGGCGCGCGGGTCCACGTCGATGCAGATGGCGACGCCGTCGTTCATCGTCACGGCCAGCGGCTGGGCGCCGCCCATGCCGCCGAGGCCGGCGGTGAGCGTGATGGTGCCGGCCAGGGTCCCGTTGAACTTCTTCGCGGCGACGGCGGCGAAGGTCTCATACGTACCCTGCAGGATGCCCTGGGTGCCGATGTAGATCCAGGACCCGGCGGTCATCTGGCCGTACATGGTCAGGCCCAGGTTCTCCAGGCGGCGGAACTCCTCCCAGTTGGCCCAGTCGCCGACCAGGTTGGAGTTCGCCAGGAGCACGCGCGGAGCCCACTCGTGGGTCTGCATCACGCCGACCGGGCGGCCGGACTGGACGAGCATCGTCTCGTCCTGCTTGAGGGTCTGGAGGGTGCGGACCATGGCGTCGTACGAGCGCCAGTCGCGGGCGGCCTTGCCGGTGCCGCCGTAGACGACGAGCTTGTCGGGGTGCTCCGCGACCTCGGGGTCGAGGTTGTTCTGGAGCATCCGCAGCGCGGCCTCCTGCTGCCATCCCAGGGTGCTCAGCTCGGTACCTCGTGCGGCCCGTACGGGGCGGGGTCCTGACATGGCGGTGCCTCCTCCGTTGTTGGTCTATCCATTCACATCCTTGCGTCCTGAATAGATTCAGTCAACAGCTGCGGGGTGACGCGCCGGATGATGGGATGGCGGACATGGCAGTCGACGCACACGCGCACGCCGCCGGGGACGCCTCCGCGGACTCCGCCCGACGGCGGGACCTGGCCGTACGGGCCGCCGTGGAGCAGGGCCTGATCGACGAGGACTCGCCCCTCCTCTGCCTGCTCGACACGGCCGGCATCCGCGCCTCCGCCGCCGCCCTGACCGAAGCCTTCGCCCGGGCCCTCGCCCCCGGCACCCCCGTCCTGCACGCCTTCGCCGTCAAGGCGGCCCCGCTCGTCCCGGTGCTGCGGCTGCTCGCCGACGCCGGGCTCGGCTGCGAGGTGGCCAGCCCCGGCGAGCTGGCCCTGGCCCGCGCGGCCGGGGTCGCGCCGGAGCGCATCGTCCTCGACTCCCCCGCGAAGACGGCCGCCGAGCTGCGGGAGGCCCTCGCCCTGGGAGTCGCCCTCAACGCCGACAACCGCCAGGAGCTGGAACGCCTGGACGCGCTCGTCTCCGCGGCGGCCACCGCGTCCCCCATCGGCGTACGCATCAACCCACAAACCGGCGCGGGCACCATCGACGCCCTCTCCACCGCCACGGCCACCTCGAAGTTCGGCATCGCCCTACGCGATCCGGGCGCGCGCGAGTGGCTCGTACGGGCCTACCTGGACCGGCCGTGGCTCACCCGGCTGCACACCCACTCGGGCTCCCAGGGTGTTCCCCTCCCGCTGATCGCCGAAGGGGTGCGAGAGCTGTACGCACTGGCCGAGGAGATCAACGCGGCGGCCGGGCGACGGCAGGTCGACACCCTGGACATCGGCGGCGGACTGCCGGTCAACTTCACCTCGGACGCGGCCACCCCCACCTACGCGGAGTACGTGAGCGCGCTGCGCTCGGCCGTCCCCGGGCTCTTCTCGGGGTCGTACGGGCTGGTCACGGAGTTCGGCCGGTCCCTGACGGCCAAACACGGGCTGGTGCTCTCGCGGGTGGAGTACACGAAGACCGCGGGCGGCCGGGCGATCGCGCTCACGCACGCGGGGGTCCAGCTGGCGACCCGTACGGTCTACGCCCCGGCGGCCTGGCCGCTCCGCATCCTCCCCTACTCCGCGAAGGGGACTCCGATGACCGGGCCCCTCGTCGCCCAGGACATCGCCGGGCCGGCGTGCTTCGCGGGTGACCTGCTGGCGGCCGCGCGGGAACTCCCGCTCCTGAACCCGGGAGACCTGGTCTGTGTCCCCGACACGGGGGCGTACGCCTTCACCGCGCACTACGGCTACAACAGCCTGCCGCGGCCGGCGGTACACGGCTTCACGGTGACCCCCTCGACCGAGGTCCACTTCACCCTGGCCCGCCCGCCCCAGCCCATCCCCTCAATCCCCGCGGAAGCGGGCGCGACCACCCCGGACGCCCTCCTCTGACGCCCCGACCCCGTCGCCCCCCACCCCGGGCCTGCGCCCCGGGAACCCGCTGCGCGGAGCAAAGTCCCCTACCCGCCCTTCCACCGTTCCCCGGGCCCTGCCCGGACCCCGGTCCTCAAGCGCCGGACGGGCTGAAAGGAAAGGGCCCCGGGCTGCACCCGGACCCCTGGGGCTCCGCCCCAGACCCCGCGCCTCAAACGCCGGCGAGGCTGGATTTGGCGATCCTGCCCGAAAGCGGGGTACCGGGCTGCGCCCGGACCCCGGTCCTCAAACGCCGGACGGCTGAGATGCTCCCGGACTGACTGAGGAGCGGGCCCCGGGCTGCGCCCGGACCCCCTGGGGCTCCGCCCCAGACCCCGCGCCTCAAACGCCGGCGAGGCTGAGATGCCCCCGGGCGGCTGGAAAGCTCGGCGGATCCGGATCGTCGCCCCGCCGGGGTCGGCTCATCACCCAGCCGGGGTCGGCTCGTCGCCCCGCCGGGGCCAGATCATCACCCAGCCGGGGTCGGCTCGTCGCCCGGCCGGGGCCAGATCATCACCCAGCCGGGGTCGGAGGGCTGCGGCGCGGGTCGGGGACGGGGACGGGGTGGGGTGTTGGCCTGGACGTAGAGCGTGATTTGTGGCGCTAGACCACGCCGCGCCCTGTCGAAGCTCGGGGCA
>NZ_JBHUBS010000036.1:0-39897 GCF_042788835.1 Streptomyces sp. NPDC056883
CTCGCCGGCGTTTGAGGCGCGGGGTCTGGGGCGGAGCCCCAGGAGGGGTCCGGGCGCAGCCCGGGGAACGGGCGAAGGGCGGGTAGGGGACTTCCCCCGCGGAGCGGCACACCCCGGGCGGAGCCGTTAGCGGCCCAGGTACCGCGGAGCTTCCTTCGCGAGGAAGGCCGCGACGGCGATGCCGTGGTCCTCGGAGGCCCCCGCACGGGCCTGGAGCACGTCTTCCTGGTCCAGCGCCTCGGACAGGGACCGCGAGGCCCCGTACGCCAGGGACTCCTTCAGCGCCGCGTAGGCGACCGTCGGGCCCTCGGCCAGCCGCCGCGCCACGGCCAGCGCCTCGGCCGCCAGCTCCTCCGAGGGGACGACGCGGTTCGCGATGCCGAGCTCCAGGGCCTCCTGGGCCTTCACGGACCGGGGGAAGAGCAGCAGGTCGGAGGCGCGCGAGCCGCCGATCAGGCGGGGCAGCGTCCACGAGACGCCCGAGTCGGCCGTCAGGGCGACCCCCGCGAAGGAGGTGTTGAAGGAGGCGGTGTCCGCGACCACGCGGAAGTCCGCCGCCAGGGCGAAGCCGAAGCCCGCGCCCGCCGCCACGCCGTTCACGCCCGCGACCACCGGCTTCGGCATCTCCGTCAGCGCCCGGACGATCGGGTTGTAGTGCTCCGCGACGGTGTTCATGGTCAGCGAGGAGCCGTGCTCCCGGTCGGCCGCCAGGAACCCGACGTGCTCCTTGAGGTCCTGGCCCACGCAGAAGGCCCGGTTGCCCGCCGCGGTGAGCAGGACCGCCCGTACGGCCGGATCCGCGGCCGCCGCCCGGGCCGCGTCGCGCAGGGCGACCTTGGCCTCGGTGTTCATGGCGTTCATGGCCTCGGGACGGTTGATCGTGATGGTCGCGAGTCCGTCGGTCACTTCGTAGAGCACGCTGTCGGCCATGGCGGGGGTCCCCCTTCGTCGCGGGCTGGCTACCGGCCGGTACCGGCCGGTGCAAAGGTCAGCATGGCGGACCGGACCGGGGTCGCACATGTGATGTGCGTCAAATAAACGGAAGGGCAGACTCGTGCCGCGGCGGCGAAGTATCGCAGGCGTGTCCCCGAAATGAGTGGTTTTGGTCAAGCGCGTTGCACAAGCGTTCCCAGCCGATGTTGGTCATCGGGTCCTGACATGCGGGATAATGGCCTGGAAGCAATGTGTTCGATGCCGGGTACTAGGCGCCTGAATGGGGCCGTCGGCTGACGATGAACTGGTTTCAGGAAGGGGAACGAGCATGGCGGCCATGAAGCCGCGGACGGGCGACGGCCCGCTCGAGGTCACCAAGGAGGGGCGGGGCATCGTCATGCGCGTACCGCTCGAGGGCGGCGGTCGGCTCGTCGTCGAGCTGACTCCGGACGAGGCGGACGCCCTGGGTGACGCCCTGAAGAAGGTCGTCGGCTGATCCCCAGGTCCACCAGGGATGACTGACAGTACTTTCGCTGCATTCTCTGCACTGCCCCGGCCGCACCAAGCGGTCGGGGCAGTGTTGTGTCCCCGGGCTGACCCTCGGGCCGGGGCCGAGCTCCAGGCCGGGGCCGAGCCTCCAGCCGAGCCCCCCGATCGTGATCGCCGGAGTCGCACCGTGTCCTTTTCCCCGCCCGCTCCGCCGGCCTTCGCCGACTGCACGCCCCGCGAGAAGGCGGCCCGGGTCCTCACGGAGGGCCTGGCGCCGGCGAACCTGGTGGTGGCCCAGCTCCTGCTGATCGGCTGGCACAGCACAGGGTCCTGGGCCGGTCTCGGCTGGGGCCTGCTCGGCGCCCTGTTCTGCGGCGTGGTCCCGATCGGCATCATCCTGCTCGGGGTCCGGCGCGGGGCGCTGACCGACCAGCACATCCGGGTACGGCGCCAGCGGGTCGTCCCGATGGGGCTGAGCCTGGTCTCGGTCGTCGCCGGGATCACCCTCCTGCGCGTGCTCGGCGCCCCGGCCGACGTCTTCGCGCTGGTCGTCGCGATGCTCGTCGGCCTCGTCTCGTCCCTGCTGGTGACGGTCGGCTGGCAGATATCCATCCACATGTCGGTGGCCGGCGGCACCGTGATGATCCTGCTGCTGACCTTCGGACCGGCGCTGCTCCCCGCGGTGCTGGTCGCCGCCGGCGTGGGATGGTCCCGGCTGGTCCTGAAGGCGCACACCACGGCGCAGCTCCTCGCCGGCACCGCGCTGGGCGGTACGGCCGCGCTGACCTTCGCACTGCTGCGCTGAGCTACCCCGCCGGGCTCAGCGCCGGACCGCGCACAGCAGACCGTCGCCCACCGGGAGCAGGGCGGCCTCCAGGGCCGGGGTCTCGCGGACGGTGCGCAGCAGTTCGCGGACCCGGAGCACCTCGACCGGCTGGGCCGCGGAGTCGACCGTACGGCCGTCCGAGAAGACCCCCTCGAAGCAGACGAGGCCGCCGGGGCGGAGCAGGCGCAACGATTCAGCGAGGTAGTCGAGGGACTCGGACGGGTCCCCGTCGCAGAAGACGAGGTCGTATCCGCCGTCGGCCAGCCGGGGCAGTACGTCCAGGGCGCGGCCCGGGATGAAGCGGGCGCGGTTGCCCGCGAAGCCGGCGGCGCGGAAGGCCTGGCGGGCGAAGGCCTGCCGGTCCGCTTCGGGATCCACCGTGGTCAGGACCCCGTCGGCGCGCATTCCGTGCAGGAGGTGGATGCCGGACACGCCGGTTCCGGTGCCGATCTCGGCGACCGCCTTCGCGTCCGCGGTGGCGGCGAGCAGGCGCAGCGCGGCCCCGGTGCCGGGGGAGACGGAGCGAAGTCCCGCTTCCCTGGACCGGTCGCGGGCCCATCGCAGAGCGTCGTCTTCGGCGACAAACGCGTCGGCGAACGCCCAGCTCGTCTGCCGGTTGCCGGTAATGACCCTCTCCTGTCCCCATAGTTGGCGCAACGGTGACTGTATCCGCTGGAGTCGGGAACCCGCAGATGGGACCGGGCGTTGAGAGCAGTAGAGACGCAAGAGCGGCCTGGGGCCCGGAGCCCGTGCAAAGTTACTGCAAAAATGCTTATCCAGAGCTGACGGGAGGGGTGGCTATGGTAGGGATTCCGCTGGACACCACCAGAGCCGACAGGGGAGGTGCGGCTGCGCCTGTGGATCGTGGGGGTGTCCTCCGACGCCTCTTCTGGTCGGCCGGTGAGCCGAAATCCGTGACCAACATTGCTGACCGTTTCCGCACCGTAGACACCGCAACCACCGCGACCTTCGCCGCCGATGCGGGCTCCCAGGCGTGGACCCCTCCCTCATGGGAGGAGATCGTCAGCACGCACAGTGCGCGGGTCTACCGTCTCGCCTACAGGCTGACGGGCAACCAGCACGACGCCGAGGACCTGACGCAGGAAGTCTTCGTCCGGGTCTTCCGCTCGCTGTCCACGTACACGCCCGGCACCTTCGAGGGCTGGCTGCACCGGATCACCACGAACCTCTTCCTCGACATGGTCCGCCGCAAGCAGCGGATCCGCTTCGACGCCCTCGCCGACGACGCCGCCGAGCGGCTGCCGAGCCGTGAGCCGTCCCCGCAGCAGGTGCTGCACGACACCCACTTCGACGCGGACGTACAGCAGGCGCTGGACACCCTCGCGCCCGAGTTCCGCGCGGCCGTGGTGCTCTGTGACATCGAGGGCCTGTCGTACGAGGAGATCGCCGCCACGCTCGGCGTGAAGCTCGGCACCGTCCGCAGCCGTATCCACCGCGGCCGTTCGCACCTGCGCAAGGCGCTCAAGCACCGGTCTCCCGAGGCCCGTGCGGAGCAGCGCGCGCTGGCCGGTGTGGCCGTGGGCGCCCCCGGCACCGGGGGAGAGGGCGGAGCCGAGTGAGCGGGATCAGTCCGTCCCCGTCGCCCGCCGAGCAGGCTTCCTCGGCGGAGCACCACCTGGGCGACCGGCTCGCCGCCCTCGTGGACGGGGAGTTGAGCCACGACGTGCGCGAGCGGGTACTGGCGCACCTGGCGACGTGTGCCAAGTGCAAGGCCGAGGCCGATGCGCAGCGCCGCCTGAAGACCATGTTCGTGGAGAGCGCGCCCCCTCCGCTGTCGGCCGGGCTGCTGGCCCGGTTGCAGGGGTTGCCGGGGAGCGGCCCCGAGGGCCCCTCGGGACCTTCCGGCCCCTTCGGTCCGCCGCCGGGTGCCGACCCGTTCGGGTCCTTCGGCTACGCGCCGCCCGCGGCCGCCGCCGCGCCGCAGCAGCAGGGCTTCCGGATACACGAGGTGGGCCGGCAGCGGCGCCGCTTCGCGTTCGTGGCCGCCGGAGCGGTGTCGCTCGCCGCGATCGCGCTGGGCGGCTCGCTGCCGATGGAAGCGGTCGAGCCCAATGCCCGAGGCGAGGCTCCGGCCGCGCGCACGGGACCCGTGGTCCCGGTGGTCGACGCGGTGGTCCGGGAGAACCGGCTGCCGAAGCCGGGCACCGTTCCGACGCTCCGCCCGGTCTCCCCGCTCGCGGCCTCCCCGGTGCCCTCCCGGCCGACCGCCCCCGCACGCCCGGTGTCCCTGTACCGCTGAGCGGTCCGGGACGGTGACGGTGGCCCGCCTCGGGTGGCCCGCCCGTGCGGCCCGCCGGGGCGGGCGGCACCGGCAACCTGGTTGAATCTCCGCCAGATGCGCCGCCCCGGGCGGCCGGCGGAGACCGACAGGCAGGCGGGGAGCACCCATGTCCGACAGTCAGCAGACCGATCCGGCGGCGGATCCGGTCCCCGCCCCCCTGCCCCGGTGGTGGAGCCGCCCCGCGGAGCCCGTCGGCGCGCACGAGGGATCCGTACCGCCCCCTCGTGCCGCCGAGCAGGCGGACGCGGATCCCGACCCGAACCCTGCCCCGGTGACGGAGCCCGCCCCCGCCCCGGTGCCCCAGTGGTGGAGCCGCCCCGCGCAGCCGGTTGCCGGGCACGAGGGATCCGTACCGCCCCCGCGGACCGCGCCGGAGCCCGTCGCGGACCCGGATGCGCACACGGACCCCGACACGGAGCCGCGGTACGACCCGTGGGGTGTGCGGCCGCTCCAGACGGTGGACCACGGCAGGGCGGGCTCGCGCCCGGTCCGGCTGCGCCAGGGCATCGCCCTCGCCCTCGGTATCGCCCTCCTGGCCGGCGGCATCGGCGGCTACGCCGGCGTCCTCGCCGAGCGGCAGGCCGGCACCCGACTGGAACTCCCGCAGGCGGCCCCCGCCGACGGCGGCCGGGCTCCCGAGAGCGTGGCCGGGATCGCCGCCACCGCGCTGCCCGGCGTGGTCACCCTGCACGTCAACGCCGCGGAGGGCAGTTCGACGGGCACCGGCTTCGTCCTCGACGGGCAGGGCCACATCCTCACCAACAACCACGTGGTCCACGGGGCCCGGACCATAACGGTCACCTTCAGCACCGGCGAGAGCGTCGCCGCGGAGCTGGTCGGCGGCGACACCGGCTACGACCTGGCCGTCGTCAAGGTCGACGGGGTACGGGGCCTGCGGCCGCTCGCGCTCGGCAACTCCGAGAACGTCAAGGTGGGCGACCCGGTGGTGGCCATCGGTGCCCCCTTCGACCTCTCCAACACCGTCACCGCCGGGATCATCAGTGCCACCGGCCGCCCCATCACCGCCGGGGGCGACAAGGGCGACGGCAGCGACGTCAGCTACGTCGACGCCCTCCAGACCGACGCCCCCATCAACCCCGGCAACTCCGGCGGACCGCTCCTCGACGCCAGGGCCCAGGTCATCGGCATCAACAGCGCCATCCGCGGGGGCGACGGCAAGGACAGCTCCGGACAGCAGCGCGGCAGCATCGGCCTCGGCTTCGCCATCCCGGTGAACCAGGGCAAGCGGGTGGCCGAGGAACTGATCCGCACCGGCCGCGCCACCCACCCCGTCATCGGGGTCACCCTGGACATGGACTACTCCGGCGAGGGAGCCAGGGTGGGGGAGAAGGGCGAGGGCGGGAAGCCCGCCGTGACCGCCGGCGGGCCCGGAGCCCGCGCGGGCATCAAGCCGGGCGACGTGATCACCAAGGTGGACGGGGTACGGGTGCACGGCGGCGACGAGCTGGTGATCAAGATCCGGGCCCACCGGCCGGGCGACCGGCTCACCCTCACCGTGCTGCGCGAGGGCCGGGAGCGCACGCTGGAAGTGGTCCTCGGGTCGGCGAACGGTTCGTGACGGGCCGGTGAAAGCAGAACCGGTCGGGTAATCAGCCGGTCCTGGTGTAGGGCACTGCGGACCCGGCCGGGTACCGTGTGACAGGCCTGACGTGAAGAGAGCCGAGGAGCGGGGCAAGGTGTTCAACGACATAGGCGCACTCGAGCTGGTCACGATCGTGGTGCTCGCCATTCTCATCTTCGGCCCGGACAAGCTGCCCAAGGTCATCCAGGACGTCACGGGCGTCATCCGGAAGATCCGCGCGTTCTCCGACAGCGCGAAGCAGGACATCCGCTCCGAGCTCGGACCGGAGTTCAAGGACTTCGAGTTCGAGGACCTGAACCCGAAGAACTTCATCCGCAAGCAGCTGACCGAGAACGAGGACCTCAAGGAGATCCGGAGCAGCTTCGATCTCCGCAAGGAACTCAACGACGTCACCGACGCGGTCAACGGCAAGGAGTCCGACGCGGCCGCGGCCGCCGGCGGAGCCCTCCCCGCCGCCGCGCCGGGCGCCGGACCGGACATGGTCAAGAAGCCCGCGACCCCGGCGCAGGAGCAGCGCTCGCGCTACGACGCCGACGCGACCTGACGCCACCCGGGACCACGCACGCGCCTGCCTGCCCGGCGAACCGCGGTCGGATGGCTATCCTCCTTTGAGTCCGGACCCAGGACGCCCGAGGGGGGTGGGCCGTTCCGGATCCCACGGAACGAGAGGCCGCGCAGATGGAGACGACGAGCAGTAGCCGGGTAGGCACGCAGCCCGCCGAGGCGCAGACGCCAGCCCCCGCACCAGCAGCAGACCATCCGCAGCCCCCGGACGCGGCCGCCCCGCCCGTCCCTGCCGCCCGCCGGGCGGCCGAGGGGTACCTGCGGGCCGACTTCCCCTGGTACGGGCTGGACGGGGCCTTCACCGGCCCCCGCTGGCTGATGCAGGTCGCCGCCGGCGCCGACGGCAGCGTGGAGCACGGCTCGACCGGCCACGGTGACGAGCCCTCCGCCCGCGGCGAGATCGCCACCGGGGAGAAGGAGCGCTTCGCGGTGGTCGTCACGGTGGCCAGCAACCCGCTGCGGCGCACCGCCGACGGCACCGGAGTCCTGGAGGCCACCTCGGTCTCCTCGGCGGCCTGGCTGGCCGGCTCGGGGCTGCTGGCCTACAGCTGGCCGGGGCAGATGGACCACACCCTGCGCGACGACTGGCTCGACCAGCAGACCGAGGCCGCGTGGGAGCTCGCGGACGACCTCGCCGGGCCGGACTGGTCGACGCTGTCGCTGCCCGTGGACGGGGAGCCGACGCCGTTCCACTACCGCGAGTCGGAGTTCGGCTGGGTTCTGGCCGGATCGTCCGGGAGCGGGGTGCATCTCGGTGCCTACGGGCGGGGGATGAGCGCGTACGGGCTCGGGTTCTCGGTGATCGGGGACCTGGCGGCGTACGAGTAGGACCTCAAACGAAGGAAGGGGGCCGGCGAGGAAATCTCCTCGCCGGCCCCCTTCCTCGTTCTACGTCAGAACTTGTTGCGCGGGGTGATGCCCAGGGACATGCCGGCCAGGCCGCGGGCACGGCCGCCGAGCTTGCCGGCGATGGCGCGCAGGGCCGCACCGGCGGGGGAGTCGGGGTCGGACAGGACGACCGGGGTGCCGTCGTCGCCGCCCTCGCGCAGGCGGACGTCGATCGGGATCGAGCCCAGCACCGGCACGGTCGCGCCGACCGTCTTGGTCAGGCCGTCGGCGACCTTCTGGCCACCGCCGGAGCCGAACACGTCGACCATCTCGTCGCAGTGCGGGCAGGGCAGCCCGGACATGTTCTCGACGACGCCGACGATCTTCTGGTGGGTCTGCACGGCGATCGAGCCGGCCCGCTCCGCGACCTCGGCCGCCGCCTGCTGCGGGGTGGTCACGACGAGGATCTCGGCGTTGGGCACGAGCTGGGCCACGGAGATCGCGATGTCGCCCGTGCCCGGCGGCAGGTCGAGCAGCAGGACGTCCAGGTCGCCCCAGAACACGTCGGCCAGGAACTGCTGGAGGGCCCGGTGCAGCATCGGACCGCGCCACACCACGGGCGCGTTGCCCGGGGTGAACATGCCGATGGAGATGACCTTCACGCCGTGCGCCGACGGCGGCATGATCATGTTCTCGACCTGGGTGGGGCGGCCCTCCACGCCGAGCATGCGCGGCACGCTGTGGCCGTAGATGTCGGCGTCGACGACACCGACCTTGAGGCCGTCGGCCGCCATCGCCGCCGCCAGGTTCACGGTGACCGAGGACTTGCCGACGCCGCCCTTGCCGGAGGCGACCGCGTAGACGCGGGTCAGCGAGCCGGGCTGGGCGAAGGGGACCTCGCGCTCGGCGGTGCCGCCGCGCAGGGTCGCCGCGAGGTCCTTGCGCTGCTCGTCGCTCATCACGTCCAGCGTGACGGCGACCGAGGTGACGCCGGGGACCTTCTGCACGGCCTCGGTGACCAGGTTGGTGATGGTCTCGCGCATGGGGCAGCCCGACACGGTCAGGAACACGGTGACGGCGACCTCGCCGCCGTCACCGATCTCCACCGATTTGACCATGCCCAGCTCGGTGATCGGCCGGTGGATCTCGGGGTCGTTCACCGTCGCCAGCGCGTCCAGGATCGCGTCCTGTTCGGGCACGGCAGCGGCGGAGGCGGAGCTTGTGTCGGTAGCCATGCCCCCGATGGTACGGCGCGGTGGCGGGCCTCAGGAAAGGCTGCTAACGGTCGCCTTCGTCACTCTCCGCGGGGAATAGCCGCCGCTCGTCCATCTCCTTGATCAGATCCTGGAACTCGGACCGGATCCAGTCGCGCGTGGCGACCTCCCCCAGACCCATCCGCAGGGCCGCGATTTCCCGGGTCAGGTACTCGGTGTCGGCCAGCGAGCGTTCGTTCTGCTTGCGGTCCTGCTCCAGGTTGACCCGGTCCCGGTCGTCCTGGCGGTTCTGCGCCAGGAGGATCAGCGGGGCCGCGTAGGAGGCCTGGAGCGACAGCATCAGGGTCAGGAAGATGAAGGGGTACTGGTCGAAGCGCAGGTGTCCGGGCGCGAAGATGTTCCACAGCACCCAGATGATGATGACGACGGTCATCCAGACGATGAACCGGCCCGTGCCGAGGAACCGTGCGACCCGCTCCGACAGCCGCCCGAAGGCCTCCGGGTCGTACTCCGGCAGCAGCCGGCGCCGGGCCGGGCGCGGCAGGTCGAGCCGGGTGCGCGAGCGCGACAGGGCGCTCGACCCGGTCGACTGGCCGGACTTCGCCCGCTCGCCGCGCTCGAAAGAGGAACGTTCCGCCCGCTCCGCGGCGGCCTCCGCCAGCCCGTACTCGCGCGCCTGCGCCCGGGCGTGCTCGCGCCGCTCCCGGATCTGCTCCTTGCGCCGCTCGCGTGCCTGCTCGCGCTCGCCGCGCCCCCGGTCAGTTCCCACGCAGGGCTCCTTCCGCACGCTCGGAGTCCTCGGGCCCGCCGGCGCCCTCCGCATGGAAGTCCGTCTCGCGCCAGTCGTCCGGGAGCAGGTGGTCCAGTACGTCGTCCACGGTGACCGCGCCCAGCAGCGAACCGCTCTCGTCGACGACCGGGACCGCGACCATGTTGTACGCGGCCAGGTAGCTGGTCACCACCGGCAGCGAGGCGTCCGGCCGCAGCGGCGCCAGGCCCGTGTCCACGATCGAGCTGACCAGGGTGAACGGCGGATCGCGCAGCAGCCGCTGGAAGTGCACCGTGCCCAGGTACTTGCCCGTGGGCGTCTCGTCCGGCGGCCGGCACACGTACACCTGCGCCGCCAGCGCCGGCGACAGGTCCGACTGCCGTACGCGGGCCAGCGCGTCGGCGACCGTCGCGTCGGGGCGCAGCACGATCGGCTCCGTGGTCATCAGACCGCCCGCGGTGTTCTCCTCGTACGACAGCAGGCGTCGCACGTCGGCGGCGTCGTCCGGCCGCATCAGCGTCAGCAGCCGTTCCTTGTCGTCCTCCGGCAGCTCCGAGAGCAGGTCGGCCGCGTCGTCCGGGTCCATCGCCTCCAGGACGTCGGCCGCGCGCTCCTCCTTCAGCTTCCCGAGGATCTCCACCTGCTCGTCCTCGGGCAGCTCCTCCATGACGTCCGCGAGCCGGTCGTCGTCCAGCGCGCTCGCCACCTCGGCACGCCGCTTCGGCGTCAGGTGGTGCAGGACGTTCGCCACGTCCGCGGGGCGCATCTGCTCGAAGGTGGCGACCAGGTTCTCGGCGCCCTGCCCGTGCTCCTCCAGCGAGAAGCCCGTCACCGCCGACCACTCCACGGTCAGGGTCTCGCCGCGCCGCCGCAGCGCGCCCGACTTGCCCTTCCGTACGAAGATCCGGTCGATCTCCCAGTCGCGCCGGGCCGGCAGCTGCTGGATGGCCACGTCCAGGACGGTGACCTCCTCGTCGTCCGCGACCAGGCGCACCCGCCGGTCCAGCAGTTCGCCGAGGATCAGCCGCTCGGTGGGGCGCTGCTCGAAGCGCCGCATGTTGACCACGCCGGTGGTGATCACCTGGCCGGACTCGACGCCCGTCACCCGGGTCATGGGCAGGAAGATCCGGCGCCGGCTGACGACCTCGACCACCAGGCCCAGCAGCCGGGGCGGCCGGCCGCCCACGCGGAGCATCGCGACGAGGTCGCGTACCCGGCCCACCTGGTCGCCGTTGGGATCGAAGACGGGCACACCCGACAGATGCGAGACGAAGATCCGTGGGGCGCCTGCCGCCATCCGAGCGCCTCCTACGAGCTGCGTCATCCGTCGATCACCGGTACTGCCGTCCCTCAGGTTAGCCCGTACCGCACGCAACCTCCTGGTGGGGCCGTCCGGCCGGGCCCGCCCCCGGCATCGGCGCAGCGTCCGCGCGGCGCCCCCGCGACCTCCGCACGTGCGTCCCCACGGGCTGCGCGCGGGCGCCGCGCAGGGGCCCGCGTACGGGCGGGTACGCTGCCAGCTGCTCGCCACGCAACGAGAGGGGCACCTGCCCGTGACCGCCTATTTCCCCGCCCCGCGGCTGCGCCGGGCCGCCTTCGTCAGCGCCCTGTGCGCGGGCCTGGCCGTCGTCGGCACGGGGTGCGGAGCGGATCCCGACGAGGGGACGAACGGGGTCGGGAAGCTGTCCGCCGAGCAGATCGAGGACAAGGCGAAGACGGCCGTCACCGGGGCGCAGTCGGTCCACCTGTCCGGCACGCTCGTCAGCGGCGGCAAGTCCTTCACCCTGGACATGCGGCTCGGGGCGGACGGCGGCTCCGGCGAGGTGAAGTCCCAGGACGACACCACCTTCCAGCTGCTGCGGGTCGGCGAGCAGCTCTACCTCAAGGCGGGCGCCGCCTTCTGGGGCCAGTCCGAGGCGGCAGGCAAGCTCGGCGACAAGTTCGTCAAGGTGCCCGAGGGCGACCCCTCCTACAAGCAGTTCCGCGGCTTCACCGACATACACGTCATGCTCGACGGGCTGCTCGGGCTCGACGGGAAGCTCACCAAGGGCGAGGACTACACCAAGGTCGGCCCCACCCGGGCCGTCCAGGTCTCGGCGGACCAGGGCAAGGGCGGCAAGCTCTCGGTCTCCCTGGAGGGCACGCCGTACCCGCTCCTCATGGAACGCGCGGGCGGCGCCGGCCGGGTGACCCTCGCGGAATGGGGCAAGCCGGTCGAGCTCACCGCGCCCGCGCCCGACCAGACGGTGGACTACGGTTCCGAGCTGCCCACGACCAAGGACCAGGAGGGCGGCTCCGGCCAGGGCTCGGGCCAGGGCGCCAACCCGCAGGGCTAGGCGCCAACCCGCCAGGCTGGGCGCCAACCCGCGGGCCTAGCGGGAGGCCTTCTTCTTCCGCTTCAGCAGCAGCTTCGGCAGCCCGGCCGGGATCGGCTTCCGGGTCGTCGCCGGGGAGCCCAGCGGAGCCGCTGCCAGCGAACCCTCGGGGAGGGCGGCCCGGACCGACTCCGGCTCCAGGCGCAGCAGCCGGCACTCCCGCGCCCAGCGGTCGGTCATCTCGGCGGAGTCGGGCGCGTTGAGCCGCTTGCCCTTGAGCTCGGCCACCGCGGCCTCCCACGGCTCGCTGCCGGGCACGAGCTCGCGTACGGTCGCCGTCCACGCGACGAGCCGGCCGCCCTTGTCCTTGCTGCGCACGGTCACCTCGGCCGCCGCCCCGTCCGCGAGCCCCGGGAACGGCTGCTCCCCGGGCCCGTCGCCGAGCACGTGCGCCGCGCCGTCCACCCAGGCGTGCCACAGGCCGCGGTCCACCCCGGAGCCGCGGACCCAGATGAGGCCGGACTTCTTGGTGGCCTCCTCGACGAGGGCCAGATCGAGCGCGCTGAGAGTCATGCGCACAGGGTAGCCAGCGCCCCGCGCGCACTCACAGCCAGCGCCCTCACAGCCAGCCGTGGCGCCGCAGGGCCCGGTGGATGGTGAAACAGGTCCCGGCGATGGTGGCCATCACCATCGGATAGCCGTAGCGCCACTGGAGCTCCGGCATGTGCTCGAAGTTCATTCCGTACACGCCGCAGATCATCGTGGGCACGGCGATGATCGCCGCCCAGGAGGTGATCTTGCGCATGTCCTCGTTCTGCGCGACGGTCGCCTGCGCCAGGTTGGCCTGGAGGATGGAGTTCAGCAGCTCGTCGAAGCCGACGACCTGCTCGTGCACGCGGGCCAGGTGGTCGGCGACGTCGCGGAAGTACTTCTGGATGTCGGGCTCCACCAGCCGCATCGGGCGCTCGCTGAGCAGCTCCATGGGGCGCAGCAGCGGGGATACGGCCCGCTTGAACTCCAGCACCTCGCGCTTGAGCTGGTAGATGCGGCCCGCGTCGCCGCCGCGCGCACTGCCCTTGGTGGGGGCGGCGAAGACCTCGCTCTCCACCTCGTCGATGTCGTCCTGCACGGCCGCGGCGACGGCGATGTACCCGTCGACCACGTGGTCGGCGAGGGAGTGCAGGACGGCCGACGGGCCCTTGGCCAGGAGCGCCGGGTCGTCCTGGAGGCGGTGGCGCAGGCCCTTGAGGGAGCCGTGGCCGCCGTGCCGGACGGTGATGACGAAGTCGGGGCCGGTGAAGCACATCACCTCGCCGGTCTCCACCACCTCGCTGGTGGCGGTGAGTTCGGCGTGCTCCACGTAGTGGATCGTCTTGAAGACGGTGAAGAGGGTGTCGTCGTAGCGCTCCAGCTTCGGCCGCTGGTGCGCGTGCACCGCGTCCTCCACCGCGAGCGGGTGCAGTCCGAACACGGCGGCGATCCCGGCGAACTCGGCCTCGGTCGGCTCGTGCAGGCCGATCCACGCGAATCCGCCGTCCGCGCGGACCTCGCGCAGCGCCTCACGGGGCGTCAGGCAGGGGGCTCCCTGCGCGCGCACGGCGCGCCGGCCGTCGCGGTAGACGGCGCAGTCGACCACCGCGCTGTTCGCGGACGGGTCGCGGGTGGTGTCGTAGCCCGGCTGCGCCGGCGTGGACCTGCGCAGGGCGGGGCGGACGGCGGCACGGAGGTAGGGCAGCATCGACATGGCAGGCTCCTTCGCGCGCACGGCTGCGGACCGTACGGGTGGGAGGTCCTTCCGGACGGCACGCTCACCCGGTCGGCAGTCCGGGCGGGCAGGCGGAAGGATCAGGACGGGAGGACACAGTGCTTCCGTCGCTCTTCGACCGATCCGGCGTGTGGATCCAAAGACGCGTGGATCACAGGGGGCGTGGCGCGCCCGTCGGCGAAGTGGAAGAGCGAGAGGTACCGCACGTACTGTGCGATCGACTTCGATGCACCGCAGCCCCACCTCCTCCGGCCGGTCCCCCGTAAGGGACGTCCTGTCGCCGGGGCACTGAAACTTCTCTTCTGAGAGCGTCCCCGACCAGCGGTCAACGATATCAGCCGACGGATGGTCAAGAGCCGCTCTTTACCCGGCTGATACGAGTTCTATGCTCGCTCCATGGCAGAAATTCTGGCCCTTGTGGAAGCCCGGCTGCGCGCCGCGCTCGGCGAACCCGACGCCCGCGCCGCCGTCACCTTCCTGGGCACCGACCGCTTCGAAGTCCTCCGCTTCACCGAGGGCGACCTCGTGCGGTACGCGACCCTCGGCATGTCCGCCCAGCCCATGACCGACCCCACGGCCGTGGTCTCCGACCCGGTCCGCGGCCCGCGCGCGGAGCTCGTGCTGACCGTGCGGGGCGGGCTCGCGCCCACCGACAGGCTGCTGCGGCCGCTGGCCGTGCTGGCGGCCTCGCCCCAGGTCGAGGGGCTCATCGTGACGCCCGGCGCCTCACTCGACGTGGGCGAACCCCTGTGGGAAGGGGCCCCGTTCACCTCCGTGCTCGTCGCGGAGCCCGGCGGGCTGGTGGAGGACCTCGTCCTGGACGACCCGATGGACCCCGTCTCCTTCTTCCCCCTCCTGCCGATGACGGCGAACGAGGCGGCGTGGAAACGGGTCCACGGAGCGGCCGCCCTGCAGGAACGCTGGCTCGCGCGCGGCACGGATCTGCGGGACCCTCTGCGTACGGCAGTCCCACTGGACTGAGCATCGGGCCGCCGCCCGGCCGCCCGGACGGGTGATCGCATCTTGACGGGGCGCGCGGCGGGGAGGAGCGTGGCTTCTTATGAGGGGCGAACCGAGTTGCCCGAAGTGTGGTGGCCGGGTCAGGGCGCCCGGTCTTTTCGCCGACTCCTGGCAGTGCGCGATACACGGCACGGTCCATCCCCTGCAGCCCGTGATCCCGCCGAGCGTCGAAGGCCTGGGCGTGGTGGTGAACCGGGCGCAGGTGCCGGTCTGGATGCCCTGGCCGCTGCCCGTCGGCTGGCTGTTCACCGGGATCGCCTCCGCCGGTGACGACCGCAGCGGCGGCCGGGCCACCGCCGTGGCCTGCTCGGGTCCCGGCCCGCTCGGCGGCATCGGCGAGCTGCTGCTGATCGCCGAGGAGCTGGGCGTCGGCCTGGGCGCGCGCTTCGCCGGCCTCGACGCCCCCGACCCGGGCCGCTACATGAACGTCTCCGCCCCGCCGCACGCCAAGGTGGTCGCCGCCGGGCGCCCGACGCCGCTCTGGCACGTCACCGGCGTACCCGAGGACCGGGCCGTCTTCGCCGGAGAGGCGCGCGGGCTGTGGCTGTGGGCGATCGTCTGGCCGGAGCAGTCGGGCCTGCTGATGTACGACGAGCTGGTCCTGACCGACCTGCGCGACGCGGGAGCCGAGGTGGAACTGCTGCCCTGCGGCGCCCTGAGCCCCCGCATCATTTCCGCACCCTCCTGACGCGCCGCTCGCACGGCTCGGCCCGGCGCGTCAAGAGGGGAAAAGCGGACGGTATCCTGGAGCGTCCCCCCGTCCGCGTGTGAACCCTGGAGTTCGGCTGTGCGCATCGATCTGCACGCCCACTCCACGGCCTCGGACGGCACGGACACCCCCGCCGAGCTGGTGCGCAATGCCGCCGGTGCGGGGCTCGACGTGGTGGCGCTGACCGACCACGACACCGTCGCCGGATACCGCGAGGCCATCGCCGCGCTGCCCCAGGGGCTGACCCTGGTGACCGGCGCCGAGCTGAGCTGCCGGCTCGACGGCATCGGCATGCACATGCTGGCGTACCTCTTCGACCCCGAAGAGCCCGAGCTCCACCGCGAGCGGGAGCTCGTACGCGACGACCGCACCCCGCGCGCCCAGGCCATGATCGGCAAGCTGCAGGGCCTCGGGGTCGACGTCACCTGGGAGCAGGTGGCCCGGATCTCCGGTGAGGGCTCCGTGGGACGCCCGCACATCGCCGCCGCGCTCGTCGAGCTGGGCGTCGTGCGCACCGTGTCGGACGCGTTCACCGCGGACTGGCTCGCCGACGGGGGCCGCGCCTACGCCGAGAAGCACGAGCTCGACCCCTTCGACGCGATCCGCCTGGTCAAGGCGGCCGGCGGGGTCACCGTCTTCGCCCACCCCGCCGCCGTCAAGCGCGGCACCTGCGTGCCCGAGAGCGCGATAGCCGCTCTGGCGTCGGCCGGCCTCGACGGCATCGAGGTCGACCACATGGACCACGACGAGGCCACCCGCGCGCGCCTGCGCGGCCTGGCCGCCGATCTCGGTCTGCTGACCACCGGGTCCAGCGATTACCACGGCAGCCGCAAGACCTGCCGCCTCGGGGAGTACACGACCGACCCCGAGATCTACGGCGAGATCACCCGCCGTGCCACCGGGGCGTTCCCGGTTCCCGGCGCCGGTGGACGCGTACGCGGCTGACCTCTGCCGCCGCCCCTCCCGCCCTTCCCCATTTTTTCGTGACACCCCTCTCCTGCAAGGCATCACTGTGCTCGATTTCGCCGTCTTCGGATCCCTCTTTCTCACGCTTTTTGTGATTATGGACCCTCCGGGGATCACGCCCATCTTCCTCGCGCTGACCTCCGGGCGCCCCGCCAAGGTGCAGCGCCGCATGGCCTGGCAGGCCGTCTGCGTCGCCTTCGGCGTCATCGCCGTCTTCGGCCTCTGCGGCCAGCAGATCCTCGACTACCTGCACGTCTCCGTGCCGGCCCTGATGATCGCGGGCGGGCTGCTGCTCCTGCTCATCGCGCTCGACCTGCTCACCGGCAAGACCGACGAGCCGAAGCAGACCAAGGACGTGAACGTCGCGCTCGTCCCGCTCGGGATGCCGCTGCTCGCCGGACCCGGCGCGATCGTCTCGGTGATCCTGGCCGTGCAGAAGGCCGACGGGGTCACCGGCCAGTTCTCGGTGTGGGCCGCGATCGTCGCGATGCACGTCGTGCTGTGGGTGGTGATGCGCTACTCGCTCGTCATCATCCGCGTGATCAAGGACGGCGGCGTGGTCCTCGTGACGCGCCTCGCGGGCATGATGCTGTCCGCGATCGCGGTCCAGCAGATCATCAACGGCGTGCTCCAGGTGATCGAGAGCTCGTAGCGCCGCCCGCCGGCCGCCGAGCGCCGCCGCCGCGCATGCGAACGCCCCCGCACCGGGACCGGTGCGGGGGCGTTCGGCGAATGGGTGGACGCGGTCAGTTGGACACGGTCTCAGCCGGTCGGATCAGGATGCGCTGGCCTACGGCCGCGGCCTGCTGCACGATCCGGTTGACGGAGGCCGCGTCCACGACGGTGCTGTCCACGGCAGATCCGTCGACGTCGTCCAGGCGCAGAATCTCGAAGCGCATGGGGCTTCTCCCTTCGTCAGTGTTTCTCCTTGTACAGGGTTAACGAAGTGTAAGCCGCAAACATTCCCTACGCTAAGGAAATTTTTTCCTTGTCTAACTACTAAGGGGTGCCGGAGACGTCAGAGGCCCCTCGGAGGACTCCTCGGAGGCCTTCCAGAACGCCTCCAGCGCCGCCGCCGTGGCCGCCGGATCCTCGGCGTTCGGAGAGTGCTCCGTCCCCGGGATCACCACCCGCGCCGCACCCAGCCGGTCCGCCATCGCGTCCATCTCCGACACCGGCCACACCGGGTCCGACTCCCCGGACAGCACCAGTTTCGCCAGTCCGGGCGCCGCGGCGGCGAGCTCGTCGATCCGGTCCGGCTCCTCGATCAGCGCCCGGCCGGTGACCATCAGCTGCTCGGGGACGGTCCCCAGCCAGCGGGCGCGCAGGAAGTCCGCGAGGGCCGGTTCCTCGGCGGGTGCGTCGCGCGGATCCATGGCGCGCATGGCCGCCCAGATGCCCGGCATGTCGTCGCCCATCGCCTCCAGCGCCGAGATCAGGAGCTTCGTACGGCCCTGCTGGTCCGCGCAGACCGCGCCCGCGCCGCTGCTCAGCAGCGTGAGGCTGGCGTACGGGGCCGGATCGCGGACCACGGCCGCCCGGACGATCAGCCCGCCCAGCGAATGCCCCAACAGGTGCACCGGACCGGCCGCGCCCAGGGCGGCGGTCTGCGCGAGGACGTCCCGCGCCAGTTCCGCCAGGGCGTACGGATCCTGCGTGCGCGGGCCGCCGCTCTCGTGCTGGCCGCGGCCGTCGACGGCGACCACCCGGTACCCGGCGCCGGCCAGAGGCCCGAGGAGGCCGATGAAGTCCTCCTTGCTGCCGGTGTAGCCGGGCACCAGCAGGGCGGTGCCGCGGGCCGGCCCCGCGGGCACGGCCTCGTGCACGGCGAACTCGCCGCGGGCCGTGGCCAGGCGGTACGCACGGGCTGCGGGCGGGAGCGTGAGGGTCGGGGGCTTGCTCATGGCCCGAGGTTACCGGCCCGTACGCCCGTACGGGAGCTCCGTACGTCCGTACGAGAGCTCCGCGCGGCCCGGGTACGACGATGGCCCCGGCCCCCTCGAAAGGGGACCGGGGCCATCGTCGGGGCGTTACGCCTCCGGGGTCTCCACCGCGGCGACGGCCTTGCGGGTCCGCGTGCGCTTCGGCTTGACCGGAGCCTCCTCGGCGACCGGAGCGGCGGCCTCGGCGGCCGGAGCCTCCGGGGCGGCGGCCGCGACCTTGCGGGTGCGGGTGCGCTTCGGCTTGACCGGAGCCTCCTCCGCCACCGGAGCGGCGGCTTCGGCGACGACCTCGGCGGCCGGGGCGGCAGCTGCGACCTTGCGGGTGCGGGTGCGCTTCGGCTTGACCGGAGCCTCCTCGACGACCGCGACCGCGGGGGCGGCCGGAGCCTCGACCACGGCGGCCTGGGCGACGACCTCGGCCACCGGGGCGGCGACCGGAGCTGCCGCGGCCTTGCGGGGGGCACGGACACGCGGGGCGCTGGTACGGGCGGCGCTGGTGCGGCGCTCCCGGACCGGCTCGACCGGCGGGGCGATCTGGAAGTCCGGCTCCGGCTCCCTGACGAACGGGGCCAGGGGCTCCAGCTTCGCCGCCGGGGCGACGAAGGTGGCGGCCGGAGCGGCCGACCGGGTCCGGCGACGGCGCGGCTTGCGCGCCTCGTCGGCGGCCGGAGCCTCCGGAGCCTGGACCGCCGGAGCGGCGGCGGCGACCGCGGCGACCGGGGTGGCCTCGGTGGTCACCGGGGCCAGGAGCTCGGCGCCCTGGTCCGAGCCGCCACGGGTGCGGCGACGCTGGCGCGGGGCACGGGCGGGACGCTCCTCGGCGACCGGGGCGGCGGCACTGCGGCCACCGTCACGTCCGCCGTCACGTCCGCCATCGCGTCCACGGTCACGGTCACGGCCACCGTCACGACCGCTGTCGCGGCCGCCACGGCCACCGCGGCCGCCGGTCTCGCCCAGGTCTTCCAGGTTCTCGGCCTTCAGACCGGCCCGCGTGCGCTCGGCGCGCGGCAGGACGCCCTTGGTGCCGGCCGGGATGTTCATCTGCTCGTACAGGTGCGGGGACGTGGAGTACGTCTCCACCGGGTCGTGGAAGTCCAGCTCCAGCGCCTTGTTGATCAGCTGCCAGCGCGGGATGTCGTCCCAGTCGACCAGGGTGACGGCGATGCCCTTCTTGCCCGCGCGGCCGGTGCGGCCCACGCGGTGCAGGAAGGTCTTCTCGTCCTCGGGCGTCTGGTAGTTGATGACGTGGGTGACACCCTCGACATCGATACCGCGCGCGGCGACGTCGGTGCAGACCAGCACGTCGACCTTGCCGTTGCGGAAGGCGCGCAGCGCCTGCTCGCGGGCGCCCTGGCCCAGGTCGCCGTGGACGGCGCCGGACGCGAAGCCGCGCTTCTCCAGCTGCTCGGCGATGTCGGCCGCGGTGCGCTTGGTGCGGCAGAAGATCATGGCGAGCCCGCGGCCTTCGGCCTGCAGGATGCGGGAGACGAGCTCCGGCTTGTCCATGTTGTGCGCACGGAAGACGTGCTGCGTGATGTTGGCGACGGTCGCGCCCTCACCGTCTTCGGAGACGGCGCGGATGTGCGTCGGCTGGGTCATGTACCGGCGGGCCAGTCCGATGACCGCACCCGGCATGGTCGCCGAGAACAGCATCGTCTGACGCTTCGCGGGCAGGTAGCCCATGATCTTCTCGACGTCGGGCAGGAAGCCCAGGTCGAGCATTTCGTCGGCCTCGTCCAGGACGAGGGCCTTGACCTTGGAAAGGTCGAGCTTCTTCTGTCCGGCCAGGTCGAGCAGGCGGCCCGGGGTGCCGACGATGACGTCGACGCCCTTCTTGAGCGCCTCGACCTGAGGCTCGTACGCGCGGCCGCCGTATATGGCGAGGACGCGGACGTTGCGGACCTTGCCCGCGGTGAGGAGGTCGTTGGTGACCTGGGTGCAGAGCTCGCGGGTCGGAACCACCACGAGGGCCTGCGGGGCGTCGGTGAGCTGCTCCGGCGTGGAACGGCCCGCCTCGACGTCCGCGGGGACGACGACGCGCTCCAGCAGGGGGAGGCCGAAACCGAGCGTCTTGCCGGTACCGGTCTTGGCCTGGCCGATGACGTCCGTGCCGGACATGGCGACGGGGAGGGTCATCTCCTGGATCGGGAAGGGGGACACAATGCCGACGGCCTCAAGGGCTTCGGCCGTCTCGGGAAAGATCCCGAGGTCTCGGAACGTAGTCAGGGTGCTGCCTCTTCTGTGAGACGCGGCGCGAGGCGGCGAAGGGGGTCGTACCGTGCCGGGCTTGCAGTACTACTACGTACGTACGAAGCTGCGCGGGACCACGAGCCATCGCTCAGGCGCTTTATGCCGCTGAGGGGGCCCCTCGTGGGAGGCGGTACGTATGAACGTACGCATCACGCCGAGGGCGGTCGGGTGGAGCCGATCGGGCCACCGACCGGGCATCCTCATTCGGATGGCCCGCCGAGTGTTCGGCAGGCGCATTACCACTGTACCCCGGAATCTCGCAGCTGTGTCGGGTGAATTCACCAGGTAGGCGCGTTTACGTGGACTGAGCAGGTGGTTCACGGTGCCTTTCGGCGAGCTATTGTGCGGTGCATGTCGACCGTTGAAAACGCATCGCCCGCCGACGAAAGCGCCCCCGCCGAGGCAGCCGGCATCGCCGCCCAGGACTGGGCCACGGCCTCCGCCTCGCCGCAGTACCGGGCCGCCGTGGTGGATCTGCTCGGGGCGCTCGCGTACGGCGAACTCGCGGCCTTCGAACGCCTCGCGGAGGACGCGAAGCTCGCGCCCACCCTCGGGGACAAGGCCGAGCTCGCGAAGATGGCCTCCGCCGAATTCCACCACTTCGAGCGCCTGCGCGACCGGCTCGCCGCGATCGACGAGGACGCCACCGCCGCGATGGAGCCCTTCGCGAAGGGCGTCGACGACTTCCACCGCCAGACCGCCCCGTCGGACTGGCTGGAGGGCCTGGTCAAGGCGTACGTCGGCGACTCCATCGCCAGCGACTTCTACCGCGAGGTGGCCACCCACCTCGACACCGACACCCGCGGGCTCGTCGTGAGCGTGCTCGACGACACCGGCCACGGCGGTTTCGCCGTCGAGAAGGTGCGCGCCGCCATCGAGGCCGACCCGCGCTGCGGCGGCCGGCTCGCGCTGTGGGCCCGCCGGCTGATGGGCGAGGCGCTCTCGCAGGCGCAGCGCGTGGTCGCCGAGCGCGACGCGCTCTCCACCATGCTGGTCGGCGGGGTGGACGGGATGGCGGCCGGCTTCGACCTCGCGGCCGTCGGCGAGATGTTCACCCGGATCACCAAGGCGCACACCAAGCGCATGGCGGCCCTGGGCCTGGCGGCGTAGTCCCCGGCCCCGCAGACGGACATACCTCGGCCCCGCACGGGAAGCTTCCGTGCGGGGCCGAGGTCGTGAGTCAGTGGGGTCGCTCAGTGGGGCCGTCTAGCCCCGCGTCGGAACCGAAAACGGAGCCCGGCGGGGCGGCCTCCCCGCCCGGCCAGTGGGCCGCAGCAGCAGGGACAGGACCACCCCCGAGACCAGGGCGCCGCCGATGAGGGTCGCGAACAGGGTGTTGTGCCCGGGGCCCAGCGCGGTGTGCGTCAGATAGGCCCCGAAGAGGGCCCCCGCCACTCCACTGGCCAGGACCACCCGCGAGGACGGCAGCCGCGGGCCGAGCACACGGACGGCCGCCCCGGCCAGGGCGAGGCCCAGGAGAGCGGAGCCGAGCGCCTCGATCAGCAGCATGGGAGATCCTCTCGAGCGGCGGACGTACCGGGGCGTACCGGGAGCGTGTCTTACAGCGGTCCTACCCGAAGCGGAGGAAACGGAAACGGCCCGGCGGAGTCCTCCACCGGGCCGTTCTCGGTACTTCTGGGTGCTCGGTCCTACTGGGTGCTCAGAGAGCGCCGAAGCCGACCTTGCGCACGCTGGGCTCGCCCAGGTCGACGTACGACAGGCGCTCGGACGGCACCAGGACCTTGCGGCCCTTGATGTCCGTGAGGCTCAGCAGCGGCGCCGAGCCGGACAGGGCGGCGGTGACGATGCTCTCCAGCTCCTCGGCACTCAGGTCGCTCTCGAGCACGATCTCCCGGGGTGCGTGCTGCACGCCGATCTTGACCTCCACGGCCTTGTCCCTCCGACGGTCCGGTACGCGCGATCAGCCGCGCCGTTACCCGGTCCACATTAGCCCGGAGAGGCGACGTGTCCGCCGCGCGGCGAAAACGCTCGCAGCGAACAGCCGCCGGTCAGACCGGCGGGGACCGCCGGGGCCGGCCCCGGCCGTCCCCGCCGGCGCTGCTCAGACGTCGGTCGGGTGCAGCGGGAAACCGGCGATTCCGCGCCAGGCGAGGGAGGTCAGCAGCCCCACCGCGGTGTCACGGGCGACCGGGCTCTCGCTCGACAGCCAGTACCGGGCCACGACCTGCGAGACCCCGCCCAGGCCCACGGCCAGCAGCATCGACTCGTCCTTGGACAGGCCGGTGTCCTCGGCGATGACGTCCGAGATCGCCTCGGCGCACTGCAGCGAGACGCGGTCGACGCGCTCGCGCACCGCCGGCTCGTTGGTCAGGTCGGACTCGAAGACGAGCCGGAAGGCGCCGCCCTCGTCCTCGACGTACGCGAAATAGGCGTCCATCGTCGCGGCGACGCGCATCTTGTTGTCGTTCGTCGACGCGAGTGCGGTGCGCACGGCGAGCAGCAGCGCCTCGCAGTGCTGGTCCAGGAGCGCCAGGTAGAGGTCGAGCTTGCCGGGAAAGTGCTGGTAGAGCACCGGCTTGCTGACGCCGGCACGTTCCGCGATGTCGTCCATGGCCGCCGCGTGGTAACCCTGCGCGACGAAGACCTCCTGGGCGGCGCCCAGGAGCTGGTTGCGCCGGGCCCGGCGCGGAAGTCGCGTGCCCCGCGGACGCGCTGCCTCGGTCTGCTCGATGGCTGTCACGCCGCCTCCCACTTTCTCTAGAACACAGTGCGCCTTGCGCCGCGCGGCCATCGTACTTTTCGGTAACCGAATCTGGAGGGTTCAAGCCGAGTTTTCTCGCGGTACGGACCGCCGGTCACCCACCGGAGATGCTGGTCAGCGCTGGCTCAGCGGTAGTCGTCATCATCCAGGGGCACCACCCGGGTCTGCTCGGCGGCATCCCCCTCGGAGGCTTCGCGCTGGCCGACAGGGGTGAGCGGATCGTCCCCGGTCGGATTCAACTCCGTGCTCTGCTCCGCGGCGTCCGCCTCGGGGGCTTCCGCATCGAGGTTGTCCCGCAGCTCTGACTGGAAGGTGTCCGGTTCCGCAGGGTCGACAGTCATGGAGCACCCCTTTCCACTTACGAGCCTAGGAGGATCGCGGATACCCCGCTAGGCGGTTCCGCAAGCATCTGTGACGGCGAACACAAGAGGACCCGCGTGATCGTCTCGTAACATTGCCCCATGTCTTCGACCGAGCTGCCGGGCGTACGGTCCACCGACCCCTCGTCTTCCGGCCAGTCTTCCCAGGTGGGGGCCGTGCGCGTGGCCGAAGGGGAGCAGCTGCGCACCGACCGGCTCCCCGGGCTGGAAATGGCCGTACGGGTCCGCCCGCCGGTCCGGGCCGGATTGCCGCCCGCGCTGTTCGTCCACGGGCTCGGCGGATCCTCGCAGAACTGGTCCGCGCTCATGGCGCGGCTGGCCGATTCCGTCGAGGGCGAGGCCCTGGACCTGCCCGGCTTCGGCTGGTCCCCGCCGCCCGCCGACCGGGACTACTCCGTCACCGGCCTGGCGCGCGCCGTCATCCGTCACCTCGACGCCGCCGGACGCGGACCGGTGCACCTGTTCGGCAACTCCCTCGGCGGCGCCGTCTCCACCCGGGTCGCGGCCGTCCGGCCCGACTTGGTGCGCACGCTGACGCTGATCTCCCCGGCCCTGCCGGAACTGCGCGTGCAGAAGTCGGCGGTGCCGACCGCGCTGCTCGCCGTACCCGGAGTGGCCGGGCTCTTCGGCCGCCTCACCCGGGGCCTGAGCGCCGAACAGCGCACCCGGGGGGTGACGGACCTCTGCTACGGGGACCCCTCGCGGGTGACGCCCGAGGCGTTCGAGCTGGCCGTCGAGGAAATGGAACGGCGGCTCGCACTCCCGTACTTCTGGGATGCGATGACCCGTTCCTCGCGCGGCATCGTCGACGCCTACACCCTCGGTGGCCAGCACGGACTGTGGCGCCAGGCACAGCGGGTGCTCGTACCGACCCTGCTGGTCTACGGTGGCCGGGACCAGCTCGTCTCGTACCGTATGGCGCGCAAGGCCGCTGCGGCCTACCGGGGTTCGCGTCTGCTGTCCCTGCCCGAGGCGGGGCACGTGGCGATGATGGAGTACCCCGAGGTGGTCGCGGCCGCCTTCCGGGAGCTGCTGGACGCCGCCGTCTCCACCGACGGGCACGGCGCCGAGCCGGACCCGGGCGCAGCGGAGCACACCGTGAACACCGACGAGGACGGCAAGGGCTGAGACGTGGGACGACATAGTCGCAAGGAGTCGGGCCAGGCTCCCGGCCCCGGCTCAGGCCATCCGCAGCCGGCCGAACAGGCCGGCGCCCGGGCCGCTGCCCCGGCCCCGGCCGGGTGGGCCGAGCCGGCCGCCGCCCCCCGCGGGTACGCGGCCCCGCCGCGCCGCGAGCCGGTGTCCGCCGCGCGCGGGGGACACCCCGAACAGCACGAGCCCGGCGGAGCCTGGGGCGCGGCCGCCGGTACCGGTGCGACGTACGGGGACTGGCGCGGGGCCCCGCGCACCCGTCCGGCCTACGACACCCCTGCCCACGACAGCCCCGCCTTCGGGACTCCGGTGTACGACAGCCCCGCCTTCGGGACTCCGGTGTACGACAGCCCCGCCTTCGGGACCCCGGTCTACGGCAGCCAGTCCGCCGGTGCCCCGGTCTACGACAGCCCGGTCTACGACAGCCCGGCCTTCGGCACCCCGGTGTACGACAGCCAGGCCCTCGGCACTCCGGTGTACGACGCCCCGGTCCATGACACCCCGGCCTTCGGCACCCCCGCGGTCGGCTTCCCGCAGGTCACCCTCGACGCGCCGATGACCGCGACGGGCTCGCACCGCCGGGTCACGGTCGGCGGGGACCTCTTCCCCGAGGACGCCCTCACCACGACGGGGCCGCACCGCGCGGTCCCGGTCGCCGAGAACGCCTTCACCGCCACCGGTTCGCACCGCCGGATCCCCGCGCCGCGCGCGCCGGTCGTCACCCCCGTGGACGTGCCGAAGGTGGCTCCGTCCGCGGGTGGACGCGGCGGCAAGGGCCGTACGTACGCCGGGATGGCCGCCGCGGCCGTCACCGTCGCGCTCGCCGTCGTCGTCGCGGGCCAGGCCGCCTCCGAGAACGACAGCGGCAAGAACCCCGTGCGCGCCGCCGACGAGGGCAACAGTCATACCGCCCAGGGCAACTCCGCCGCCTCCCGTTCCGACGGCCGGCCCACCCCGGACGCCTCCGCGGCGCTCAAGGCCGCGCCGGAGCTCTCGTACGACCAGAAGATGGCGCAGCAGTTCCCGATCGACGAGAAGCTGAAGGGCCCCGGCGCCTTCGACACCGTGCCCGGTGTGGCGCAGGCTCCCGGCAAGGGGCAGGTGGTCCGCTACCGCGTCGACGTGGAGCAGGGGCTCGGCCTGGATCCGCAGCTGTTCGCCGAGGCCGTGCACCGCACGCTGAACGACGACCGGAGCTGGGGCCACGGCGGTACGAAGACCTTCGAGCGGGTGCCGGGCGGCGAGGCCGATTTCGTGATCACGCTCGCCAGCCCCGGGACCACCGGCGTCTGGTGCAAGAAGTCCGGACTCGACACCACCATCGACAACGTCTCCTGCGACTCCGCGTCGACCAACCGCGTGATGATCAACGCGTACCGCTGGGCGCAGGGTTCGGCGACCTTCGGCCCGGACCAGATGTTCGCCTACCGCCAGATGCTCATCAACCACGAGGTCGGCCACCGGCTCGGCCACGGCCACGTGAGCTGCCAGACGCCGGGCGCACTCGCCCCGATCATGCAGCAGCAGACGAAGTCCCTGGATATCAACGGAATCCAGTGCAAGCCCAATGCCTGGGTGTATCCCGGGAGTTGATAAGCGGCTTTGACAAAGTGTTCGATGGTCGGTCATTGTTCTCCGCATGTCGCACCTGCACACCACCACCGCGAGCGCCGCCATTGAGCTGGCGCTGCTTGGTGTGACCGCGCACAGCGTGGCCGACATCTTCTGTCGCTGACGCCTCCCTGAGCGCGCGACTTCCTCTTTTCTCCGTCGTTCCGCCGCGCCCGGGGCCTTTTTGCCCGCAGGTGCGGCGTCTTCCGTTCTTCCGTCCCCGCCGTCGGCACGCCGCCGACCGCTCGGACCCTCCGGAGCACATACCGCTGCCCCTCGCGTGGCCTTTTCCGCATCTCCCTTCACGCCGAGAGGTCCCTTTTCCCATGGCCCGTCAGTCCCTCATATCGCGCCGCGTGGCCGCGGTCGCCGTCAGCGTCGTTCTGGCCGGGGGCGCCGCCGCCTGCGGGCCCAAGGACGGCACGGACAAGGCCTCCGCCGGCGACAAGCCGGGCGCCACCGGGGCCGCCCCGCAGAAGGGCGGCACCCTGACCGTCCTCAACAACGAGCCGCAGAGCGACTTCGACCCGGCCCGCCTGTACACCTCCGGCGGCGGCAACGTTCCCTCGCTCGTGTTCCGCACGCTCACCACCCGCAACCGCGAGGCCGGTCCGGCCGGCGCCAAGGTGGTGCCCGACCTGGCCACCGACCTCGGCAAGCCCAACGCCGACGCCACCGAGTGGACGTACACGCTCAAGGACGGGCTGAAGTACGAGGACGGCTCGCCGATCACCACCGCCGACATCAAGTACGGCATCGAGCGGTCCTTCGCCGCCGAGCTGTCGGGCGGAGCCCCGTACCTGCGCGACTGGCTGGTCGGCGGGGAGACGTACGAGGGCCCGTACAAGGACGGCGGCAAGGGGCTCGACTCGATCGTCGTGCCCGACGCGAAGACGATCGTCTTCAAACTCCGCAAGCCCGAGGGGGAGTTCCCCTTCCTCGCCACGCAGACGCAGTTCGCGCCCGTGCCCAAGGCCAAGGACACCGGGGTCAAGTACGAGGAGCACCCGGTCTCCTCCGGCCCGTACAAGGTCGTCAAGAACGAGAACGACGGCGAGCACCTCAGCCTGGAGCGCAACGAGAACTGGGACGAGAAGACCGACGAGGAGCGCAAGGCCTACCCGGACAAGATCGACGTCCGCTCCGGGCTCGACGCGGCGGTCATCAACCAGCGCCTGTCCACCAGCTCCGGCGCCGACGCGGCCGCCGTCACCACGGACACCAACCTCGGGCCCGCCGAACTCGCCCAGATCGGGGACAACAAGGAGCTGAGCGGGCGGGTCGGCACCGGCCACTTCGGCTACGTCAACTACCTGGCCTTCAACCCGAAGGTCGCCCCCTTCGACAACCCGAAGGTCCGCCAGGCGATCTCCTACGCGATCAACCGCACCAGCGTCATCAACGCCGCCGGCGGCTCCGCCCTCGCCGAACCCGCCACCACCTTCCTGCCCGAGCAGGAGGCCTTCGGCTTCACGAAGTACGACCACTTCCCGGCCGGCAAGACCGGAGACCCGGCCAAGGCCAAGGAGCTGCTGGCCGAGGCGGGCTTCAAGGACGGGCTGACCATCACGCTCACCCACTCCAACGCCCAGAACCGGCAGACCAGCCCCGAGGTCGCCACCGCCGTGCAGCAGGGCCTCGCCGCCGCCGGGATCACCGTCAAGCTGGAGGGACTGGAGAACAACGCCTTCAACGAGAAGCGCTGGGACGCCAAGAACACCCCCGGCTTCTTCCTCTCCCGCTGGGGCGCCGACTGGCCGTCCGGCGCCCCCTTCCTCGCCCCGATCTACGACGGGCGGCAGATCGTCACCAACGGCAGCAACTACAACCACGCCCAGCTCAACGACCCGGCGGTCAACACCGAGATCGACGAGATCGCCAAGCTGACCGACCTCGCGGCGGCCGGCAAGCGCTGGGGCGCCCTCGACAAGAAGATCGGTGAGCAGGCGCTCGACGTCCCGCTCTTCCACCCGGTCTACAAGCGGCTCGTCGGCAAGGACGTCAAGAACGTCGTCATCAGCGACTGGACCGGCGTCCTCGACATCTCGCAGGTTGCAGTCAAGTGACGCTCCTCGCCCAGCAGTCGGCGTCCGGTCCCGGGGTCAGCGTCCCGGGGCCGGGCGTCGGGCCGCAGGTCCTGCGGCGGCTGCGCTCCCGGCCCTCGGCCGTCGCGGCGGCCGCCGTCCTGGCGCTCCTCGTCCTCCTCGCCATCGCCGCGCCGCTGTTCGCCCACCTCACCGGCCAGGACCCGAACGCCTACCACGACGAACTCGTCGACTCCGCGCGAGGGGGCGTCCCGCTCGGCTCCTTCGGCGGAATCTCCGGCGAGCACTGGCTCGGCGTAGAACCGGGCACCGGCCGCGACCTGTTCACCCGGCTGCTCTACGGAGCCCGGATCTCCCTGCTCGTCGCGCTCGGCGCCACCCTCGTCCAGGTCCTCGTCGGGGTGGCCGTCGGGCTCGCCGCCGGGCTCGGCGGCCGGTTCGCCGGCCAGCTCGTCAGCCGGGTCACCGACGTGATGATCGCCCTCCCGATGCTGGTGATCGCCATCGCGCTCACCGCCGTCGTCCCGTCCGGGTTCCCGCGGCCGCTGCTGCTGATCCTGGTCATCGGACTGCTCGACTGGGGCGGCCTCGCCCGGATGGTGCGCGCCCAGACCCTCTCCCTCAAGGAGCTGGACTTCGTGGATGCCGCCCGGCTCTCGGGCAACGGCACCCTGCGGATCGCCCGCCGCGAGCTGCTGCCCTCGCTGGCCGCCCCCGTCATCACCCTGGCCGCGATCAAGGTGCCCACCGCCATGGTGGTCGAGGCCTCGCTGTCCTTCCTCGGCGTCGGCGTGAAGCCGCCCACCCCCTCGTGGGGGCAGATGCTCTCCAGTGCCCAGACATGGTTCCGCGCCGACCCGGCCTACGTCCTGCTCCCCGCCGGGCTGCTCTTCGTCACCGTGCTCGCCTTCACGGTGCTCGGCGACGCCGTCCGCACGGCCCTCGACCCACGCGAGGACTCCCGGCTGAGGGTCGGCACCAGAAAGGAGCGCACGGCGTGACCCGCTTCGTGCTCAAACGGACCGGCGGCGCACTGCTCGTGCTGCTCACCCTGTCCGTCGTGATCTACGCCCTCTTCTACCTGGTCCCCGGCGACCCCGCCCGCCTCGCCTGCGGGGAACGCTGCAACCCGGCGCAGATCGCCCAGGTGCGCGAACAGCTCGGGCTGAACGAGTCGGTGGTCACGCAGTACCTGCACTTCCTCCAGGGGCTGCTGGTGGGCCGGGACTCCTCCGGCGGAGCCGGGCTCGTCCTGCACTGCGACGCGCCCTGCCTCGGATTCTCGTACCAGAACGACCAGCAGGTCACCGAGCTGCTGCTGGAACGACTCCCCGCCACCCTGTCGCTGGCGCTGGGCGCGCTCGTGATCTGGCTCGTGATCGGCGTCGGCACCGGACTGCTGTCCGCGCTGCGCCGGGGCGGGTTCACCGAGCGGGCGCTGACCGTGGTCACCCTCGCCGCCACCGGCACCCCCGTCTTCATCCTCGGACTGCTGCTGCTCATGGCCGTCTGCGCCTACCTCCAGTGGCTGCCCTTCCCCACGTACGTACCGCTCGGCGACGACCCCGAGCAGTGGGCGTGGAACATGCTGCTGCCCTGGGTCACCCTCGGCTTCTTCGAGAGCGCCAAGTACGCCCGGCTGAGCCGCAGTTCCATCCTGGAGACGCTCGCCGAGGACCACATCCGCACCTTCCGCGCCTACGGGGTGGGGGAGCGGGCCGTCGTGACCCGGCACGCCGTGCGGGGCGCGGTGGCCCCGGTGATCGCGCTCAGTGCCGTGGACTTCGGCACGATGATCGGCGGCGCCGTGCTGACCGAGTCGCTGTTCGGGATCCCCGGACTCGGCAAGACCCTCATCGACGGCGTACGCGTGGTCGACCTGCCCGTGGTGGTGGGCGTGGTCCTCGCCATCGGCACGGCCGTCGTGATCGCGGGCGTCGTCGCCGACGTGCTGTACGCCGTCGCGGACCGAAGGGTGGTTCTGGCATGACGAACGCTTCGCTGGTGGACGTCACCGGCCTCACCGTCGACTTCCCGGTCGGCCGGCCGGGGGAGTACGTACGGGCCGTGGACGGGGTGTCCTTCACCCTGGAGCCCGGCCGCGCCCTGGGCATCGTGGGGGAGTCCGGGAGCGGCAAGTCCACGGTCGCAGCAGCCCTGTTGGGGCTGCACCACGGGACCGGTGCGCGGCTCGGCGGGACCGTCCGGGTCGACGGCACCGACGTGGGCGCGGCCTCCCCGGCCCGGCTCCGGGAGCTGCGCGGGGCCGTCGCCGCGATGGTCTTCCAGGACCCGCTGAGCTCCCTGGACCCGTACTACGCCATCGGGGACCAGATCGCCGAGGTGTACCGGGTGCACGCCTCCGTGACGCGGCGTGCGGCGCGGGCCCGGGCGGTGGAGGTGCTGGACCGGGTGGGCATACCCGACGCGGTGCGCCGCTCCCGGGCGCGGCCGCACGAGTTCAGCGGGGGCATGCGCCAACGGGCCCTGATCGCCATGGCGTTGGCGTGCGAGCCGAAGCTGCTGATCGCGGACGAGCCGACCACGGCGCTGGACGTCACCGTCCAGGCGCAGATCCTCGACCTGCTGCACGGGCTGCGGGAGGAGCGGGGGCTCGGGCTGCTGCTGGTCACGCACGACGTGGGCGTGGCGGCGGAGAACGTGGACGCGGTGCTGGTGATGCGGGACGGGGGTGTCGTGGAGCGGGGCCCGGTGGAGTCGGTGCTGTCGGCTCCGGCCGATCCGTACACCGCTGCCCTGCTGGCGGCCGTTCCGAGGCTCGACGCGGTGCGGGTGCCCCGGCCGGGGGCCTCACGGGCTCTGCCCATACCCGCGCCTCAAACGCCGGCGGGGCTGACATCGCCCCGGGCGAGGCTGGAATGGGCGGAGCCGGAGTCGGCGCCGATGGATTCCGTGCCCGTCGTCGAGGCCTTCTCGTTGCGGAAGGAGTTCGGGCGGGGGAAGCGGCGGGTGGAGGCCGTGGGCGGGGTGTCGGTGTTCGTGCGGGGCGGGGAGACGCTGGGGATCGTCGGGGAGAGCGGCAGCGGCAAGAGCACCCTGGGGCGGATGCTCGTCGGGCTGCTGGAGCCCACCTCCGGGCAGGTCCGGCGGGACGGGGCGGAGAGCGTCGGGGTGGTCCCCGGGGTGCAGATGGTGTTCCAGGACCCCGTGTCCTCGCTCAACCCGCGCCGATCGATCGGCGAGTCCATCGCGGACCCGCTGCGCGCGGCGGGCGAGAAGGACGGGCGGGCGATCCGGGACCGGGTCGGCGAACTGCTGGTCCGGGTGGGGCTGGAGGAGGCGCACTACGACCGGTACCCGCACGAGTTCAGCGGAGGCCAGCGCCAGCGCGTCGGCATCGCCCGCGCCCTCGCGCCCCGGCCCCGGCTGATCGTCTGCGACGAGCCCGTCTCGGCCCTCGACGTGACCACGCAAGCGCAGGTCACCGCCCTGCTGGCCGAGCTCCAGCGGGAGCTCGGCATCGCGCTGGTGTTCATCGCGCACGACCTCGCGGTGGTGCGTCAGGTCAGCGACCGGGTCGCGGTGATGCGGGGCGGGGTGATCGTGGAGGAGGGTCCCGTCGACGAGGTCTACGACCGGCCGTCCCACGCCTACACCCGGGAGCTGCTGGCCGCCGTCCCGTCCCTCGACCCGGCCCTGGCCGCCGCCCGCCGGCTCGGCCGGCGCCGTCCGGAGGAAGTGCTCGCGGTCTCCTCGTAGTTCTTAGCGTGCTCGAACGCGAACCGTACGGGAAAGTTACGACTCTTCACCCCTTCCGGTGGCGCGACGGACAACCGTCCGTCGCGCCTTCGGCATATCCGCTTGAGTTCGTATCCGGCGGGTCGCCGGACCGACGGAGACCGCCTGAAACGGGAGATCGGGGGTGCCACTCGTGCGGATCGGACTGCTCACGGAAGGTGGTTATCCGTATGCCACGGGGGAAGCGAGGCTGTGGTGCGACCGGCTCGTGCGCGGGCTTCCCCAGCACGAGTTCGAGCTCTACGCCCTGAGCCGCAGCGCCGAACAGGAGGAGCGCGGCCGGGTGCCGCTGCCCTCCCACGTGACCCGGGTGCGGACCGCCCCGCTGTGGGCGCCGGCCGATGACGGGCGCAGTTACCGCCGCCGCGAGCGCCGCCGCTTCGCCGCCGCCTTCACGGAACTGGTCCGCGGGATCTGCGGAGCCGACCCCGCACGGTTCGCGGACGGCCTGTACGGGCTGGCCGCGCTCGCCTCGGAACAGGGCGGGCTGTACGCGGCACTGCGCTCGGAGACGGCCGTACGGGCGGTGGAGTCCGCCTGTCGCGCCCCCGAGGCGAGCAGGGCCGTACAGCGGGCGCAGGTCGCGGACCTGCTGGAGTTCGTGGACGAACTGGAGCGGATGCTGCGGCCGTTGTCCCTGGACTGGTACGAGGACCTGCGCGAGGTCGACGTCTGCCACGCGGCCGCGGGCGGGGTGGCGGCGCTCCCCGGGCTCCTGGCCAAACGCTTCTTCGGAGTGCCGCTCCTGGTCACCGAGTACGGGGTCCAGCTCCGGGCCCACTACCTGGAGACCTCCGCACGGGACGAGCGGCCGGCCGTACGGGCCCTGCTCGCGGCCTTCCACACCCGGCTGGCCGGTGAGATCTACTCCCAGGCCGACCTGCTCACCCCCGGCAACGCGCACGCCCGGCGCTGGCAGGAACGCTGCGGGGCCTCCCGCGAGCGGCTGCGCACGGTCTACCCCGGGATGGAGGCGGACCGATTCGCCGCAGTGGGCGAGGACCCGGCGTGCGGGGACCCGCACACGCTGGTCTGGGTCGGCCGGGTGGACCCCGCCAAGGACCTGATCGCCCTGCTGCACGCCTTCGCCGAGGTGCGCCGGGCCGAACCGCGCGCCCGGCTGCGGATCTTCGCGACCGCCGTCGGTCCGGTCTCCGGCGCCGCGGGCTCCGTCGCCGCGGGCCCCGGCGGCCCGGCCGGGGCGGGCAACCACGAGGTCGGGCACGGCTACCTGGCCGACTGCCGCTCGCTCGCCGCGCAGCTCTTCCCCGACGAGGCCGCCGACGCGCACGCGGTCGGCGAGAACCCGGTCACCTTCGAGGAGATCGGCGGCCCCGACGTGCCGTCGCCGGCCCACGCGTACGGCTCCGGGCGGGTGGTGGTGCTCTCCTCCGTCATCGAGGGCTTCCCCATCACCCTGGCCGAGGCGATGTTCTGCGGCCGGGCCACGGTCTCCACCGACGTCGGCGCCGTCGTCGAGGTGATCGGCGGCACCGGGCTCGTGGTGCCGCCGCGCAATCCGCGCGCGCTCGCCGAGGCCTGCGTCACGCTGCTGCAGGACCCCGAGCGGGCCCAGCGACTCGGGTCGGCCGCCCGGGCGCGGGCCCTCGAACTCTTCACCGTCGAGCAGAACGTCGCCGCCTTCCAGGAGTCCTACCTGAGGCTGCTGGCCCGCGGCCCGGCCCGTCCCGACGGCACCGGGGTGCCCTTCGAGCAGCCGCCCGAGGCCCGCGTCCCGGGCCACTGGGCCACCCCCACCTGGGCCACCCCGCACCCCGCACCCGCTGCCCCGCACCCCGCACCCGCTGCCCCGCACCCCGAACCCGCTGCCCCGCCCGCCGCCGACCCGGCCGAGCCCCCGACCCCGGGGGACGACGCCGAGGCGCATCCGGGGCTCATGGTGCCCGCCGCGCGGGCCGAGCGCGCCCCGAGTCCGGAGGCCTCCGCATGACCGTGCCCCTGGACGAAGCCGTCCCTCCCCTGGACCCGCCCCCGCCCCGCCGGGCCCGCTCCGCCGGGGACCCCGTCAAGGCGCTGCTCCACCGCCACCGGGAGCTCTGCGAGCACGCCGTGGACCCGCTGGAGATCGCCGCCGGGCTGGAGGCGCACGGCATCACCGACCGCACCGCCGCACGCTTCCGCCACCGGGACGTCTTCTCCCTCGCGGAGGAGCTCTACGCCCGGACCCCCCGCGACGGGACCCTGCCCGCCCCGCCGGCCGGGATCCCGGTCCACGCCAAGGCGGTACGGGGCTTCGGCTACGCGCTGCTGCCCGGGGCCCTCGCCCTCGGCGCGGCCGCCGCCGGCGTGCCCTGGGCCGGAGCCCTGGCGGTGCTCGTCACCGTCGCCGCGCTCGGACGGCCCGGCCGGGCCGCCGGGGGCCGGTTCCCCGCCGCCGTGTACCTGCTGGCCGCCGCCGCCCTCGGCTGGGCCGTCCACCGCCACGGGACCCCGCTCGGGACCGCCCTGGCCGTGGCCGTCGCCCCCGGGCACCTGGCCGGCGCCGTCTTCGCGGCCCGCGCCCGGCGCAGGCTCGCCGGGAGCCGGGCCCTGGAGGACTTCGCCGACGGGGTGAGACCGCTGCTCCTCGGGACGCTCGCGCTGTACGCCGCGGCCGCCGCGGGGGCGGCCGCGCTGGCCGGGACCACCCCGGCGGTGGCCGTACCGCTCGCGGTGCTGCTCCTCCTGACCCGGCTGCTGCTCGGCCACGGAGCCCCCCGCGGAGCCCTCGCGGCGGCCCTGGCCCTCGTCCTCGCCCTGCTCCCGATCCCGGCGGCGCCGTTCGCCGCCGCAGCGGGAGTCCTCGTACCCGCCGTCCTCGCGCTGTCGCGGGCCTCCGCGCACGCGCAGCGCCCCTGAACCTTCGGAAGCAGACACCGAAGCGCCGTACCCCCTACCCCGACCCACCCATCCACCAGCAAGGAGAAACAGGACATGACCGGCCAGCCAACCAACCAAGGGGCCGCGCGATGAGGGTGTTGCTGATCGGAGCCAACGGATACCTCGGGCGCTACGTCGCGGACCGGCTGCTCGCCGACCCCGCGGTCCAGCTCACCGCGCTCGGCCGCGGCGACGACGCCGACGTCCGCTTCGACCTCGCCACCGGCAGCCCCGGCGCGCTCACCCGGTTCCTCGACGCCGTCCACCCGGGCGTCGTCATCAACTGCGCGGGAGCCACCCGCGGCGGTGCCCGCGAGCTCACCCGGCACAACACGGTCGCCGTCGCCACGATCTGCGAATCGCTGCGCCGCAGTGGTTGCGGCGCCCGGCTCGTCCAGCTCGGCTGCGCCGCCGAGTACGGGCCCAGCCAGCCCGGGTCCTCCACGGCCGAGGACGCCGTCCCGAGACCGGGAGGGCCCTACGGAGTCAGCAAACTGGCCGCCACCGAGCTCGTGCTCGGCTCCGGGCTGGACGCCGTGGTCCTGCGGGTCTTCTCGCCCGTCGGCCCCGGCACCCCCGCCGGATCCCCCCTCGGCCGGCTCGCCGAAGCCATGCGGCGCGCGATGCAGTCCGGGGACGGCGAGCTCAAGCTGAGCGGGCTCGGCGTCCAGCGCGACTTCGTCGACGTCCGGGACGTGGCGCGGGCGGTGCACGCCGCCTCGCTGTCGGCGGCCCAGGGCGTCGTCAACATCGGCACCGGCCGGGCGGTCCGGCTGCGCGACGCGGCCGCCGTGCTGGCGCGGGTCGCCGGGTACGGAGGCTCCCTGCACGAGATCGACGTACCGCAGCACGGACAGCACGCCCAGCACCCGCAGGCGCACGGGCATCCCGGCCGGCCCTCCGGGCTCGCCGCCATCGGCTCCCCGCGCTCCGAGGCCACGGCCGAGCAGCTCGCCGCCGCGACGGCCCAGCCGCCGTACCCCTACCCGGACGGGTGCGGAGGCTGGCAGCAGGCGGACGTCCGTACCGCCCGCGACCGGCTCGGCTGGCGGCCGCGGATCAACCTGGAGGAGTCCCTCGCGGACATCTGGATGGAGGCGGCGTGCCGCATCTGACCACCCCGCCGGCGGCCGGCCAGGCCGCCACGGAGGCGGGCCGGCTCGGCTTAGGAGTCCCGGGGTACGCGCATCCGCTGCTGGCGCCGGTGGAGTGGGCCGAGCTGACCCGGCCGGGGACGCCGCTGCACTGGGCCGTCCTCAACGTCACGGACGGGCCGGGCGGCCGGCCCGACCCGCACTGCACGGAGGCGGCCGCGAAGCTCCGTAGGGCGGGCGGCGCGATCCTCGGGCATCTCGCCATGCGGGACGGGGAGCGGTCCTTCGGGGAGCTCGTCTCCGACGCCCACCGCTTCCGGGACTGGTACGGAGCCGACGGCTTCTACCTCGCGGACGCCCCGGCCGGGAAGGCGGAGCTGGCCTCCGTGCGCCGGGTCGCGGACACCCTGCGGGGGCTCGGCGACGGCCTGCGGATCGTCCTCGGCCACGGCACCCACCCCTACGAGGGGTACACGGAAACCGCAGATCAGCTGGTCACCTTCGCCGGAACCTGGGCCGACTACCGCTGGTCGCAGGTGGCGGAGTGGACGGCGGACCATCCGCCCGAGACCTTCTGCCACCTCGTGCACGGAGTGCCGCGCACGCACCTGGAGGAGGCGCTCCGGATCGCCCGCTGGCAAGGGGCGGGGACCATCTGGTTCACCGACCGGCGCGGGGCCGCGGACCGGGACCCCTGGGCGTCGATGCCCGGGTACTGGGACGAAATCGTCTCGCGGATCGGACCGGGTGTCTCGGAATGAAGGAGGGCGTGGCAGTGTTACGGGAAGAACCACCGTTAAGACTTAATCATCTACGGAGTCCCCGTGTCGCTGCCACCCCTGGTAGAGCCAGCTGCTGAGCTCACCGTTGACGAGGTCCGTCGGTACTCCCGCCACCTGATCATCCCCGACGTGGGGATGGACGGCCAGAAGCGCCTGAAGAACGCCAAGGTGCTGGCCGTGGGCGCGGGCGGCCTCGGCTCGCCCGCCCTGATGTACCTGGCCGCGGCCGGCGTCGGCACGCTGGGCATCGTGGAGTTCGACGAGGTCGACGAGTCGAACCTGCAGCGCCAGATCATCCACAGCCAGGCGGACATCGGCCGTTCCAAGGCCGAGTCGGCCCGCGACAGCGTGCTGGGCATCAACCCGTACGTGAACGTGGTCCTCCACGAAGAGCGGCTCGAAGCCGACAACGTGATGGAGATCTTCAGCCAGTACGACCTCATCGTCGACGGCACGGACAACTTCGCCACGCGCTACCTCGTGAACGACGCCTGCGTGCTGCTGAACAAGCCGTACGTCTGGGGCTCGATCTACCGCTTCGACGGCCAGGCCTCGGTCTTCTGGTCCGAGCACGGCCCGTGCTACCGCTGCCTCTACCCGGAGCCGCCCCCGCCGGGCATGGTCCCGAGCTGCGCCGAGGGCGGCGTGCTGGGCGTGCTCTGCGCGTCCATCGGGTCCATCCAGGTCACCGAGGCCATCAAGGTCCTCACCGGCGTCGGCGAGCCGCTGGTCGGCCGTCTGATGATCTACGACGCCCTGGAGATGCAGTACCGCCAGGTCAAGGTCCGCAAGGACCCCGACTGCGCGGTCTGCGGTCCGAACGCGACCGTCACCGAGCTCATCGACTACGAGGCCTTCTGCGGCGTCGTGTCGGAGGAGGCCCAGGAGGCCGCGCTCGGCTCGACGATCACTCCCAAGCAGCTCAAGGAGTGGATCGACAACGACGAGCCGATCGAGATCATCGACGTCCGTGAGATCAACGAGTACGAGATCGTCTCGATCCCCGGCGCGAAGCTGATCCCCAAGGGCGAGTTCCTGATGGGCACCGCCCTGCAGGACCTGCCGCAGGACAAGCGCATCGTCTTGCACTGCAAGACGGGTGTCCGCAGTGCGGAAGTCCTCGCGGTCCTGAAGTCCGCGGGCTTCGCCGACGCGGTCCACGTCGGCGGCGGCGTCATCGGCTGGGTCCACCAGATCGAGCCCGAGAAGCCGATCTACTAGTCCCACCAGCGGGCACCGGTAGTCACCCGGAGGGGCCGTACCTCGCGCGAGCGAGGTACGGCCCCTCCGGCGTGCTCCGGGTGCCTAGACGGGCGAGGTCGGCGACGGGGACTTCGACGCCGTGCAGACCGTGCCCGCGCCGGGCACCTTCCCGTCGAGCAGGTAGGAGTTCACGGCCTGCTGCACGCAGGGGTCGCCGCTGTTGTAGGCGCCGTGCCCCTCGCCCTTGAAGGTGAGCTCCACGCCGACGCCGGGGCCGAGCCGCTCCACCATCTTGCGGGCGCCCTCGTACGGGGTCGCCGGGTCACCGGTGTTGCCGATCACCAGGATGGGCGCCGAGCCGGGGGCGGAGACGTCCGGGGTGTTCCAGGCGCCGGCCACGGGCCAGTCGGTGCAGCCCAGCATGGCCCAGCCGAGGAAGTCCCCGAAGACGGGAGAGGCGGCGCGGAACTCGGGCAGCTTCGCCTTGGTCTGCGCGAGCGTGTAGCGGTCCTTGGAGTCGGCGCAGGTGATGGCGGTGTTGGCCGACCCGATGTTGCTGTAGGTGCCCTTCGGGTCGCGGCCGTTGAGGGCGTCCGACATGGCGAGCAGCAGCTGTCCCTGGCCGCCCTCGGCCTCGTCCAGGCCCTGTTCCAGCAGGGGCCAGGCCTCCTTGGAGTACAGGGCGAAGGCGATGCCGTTGGTCGCGGAGTCCTCCGTGAGCAGCCGGTCGCCGGAGCCGGGGATGGGCTTGACCGCCAGCTCCTTCTGGAGCTTGATGATGTTCGCCTCGATCTCCTTGACGGTGCTGCCCTGCAACTGGCAGGAGTCGCCGCGGTCCACGCAGTCCTGGGCGAAGTTGTCCAGCGCGAGCTGGAAGCCCTTGGCCTGGCCGAGGGCGCCCTGCTCGGAGTTCTTGGTCGGGTCGACCACGGCGTCGAAGACGGCCCGGCCGACGTTCTTGGGGAAGAGGTGGGCGTAGACCCCGCCGAGCTCGGTGCCGTAGGAGATGCCGAAGTAGTACAGCTTCTCGTCGCCGAGGGCCTGGCGGAGCCGGTCCAGGTCGCGGGCCGCGTTCTCGGTGCCGACGTGGGGCAGCACCTTGCCGGACTTCGCCTGGCAGGCCTCCTTGTACTTCTTGGAGGTGGCGAGGAACTGCTTCTCCTCCTCCGGCGTCGAGGGGCTGGAGTCGGAGGCGTAGTACGCGTCCAGCTGCTTGTCGTCCTCGCAGAGGACGGGCGCGCTGCGGCCGACCCCGCGCGGGTCGAAGCTGACCAGGTCGTACCGCTCGCGCAGGGCGCCGTAGTCCTTCGCCGCGCCGGGCAGGGTGCTGATGCCGGAGCCGCCGGGACCGCCGAAGTTGAAGACGAGCGAACCGATCCGCTTGTCCTTGTCGCGGGCCTTCGCCCGGATCAGCGCCAGCGGGATCGTCTCGCCCTCCGGCTCGGCGTAGTCGAGGGGAACGTCGAGGACGGCGCACTGCCAGTCCTTGCCGGGGACCTGACCGACCCCCTCGGCGGGGGTGGGAGCCTGGCACTCCCCCCACTTGGGCTTCTTGATGCCCTGCGCGGCGCCGTCCTTGCCCCTCTTCTCCCCGCCTCCGCCGTCGGAACAGGCACCGGTGGTGAGCAGAGCGGCGGCAACGGCGGTGGCAGCGGCGACCCGCAGGGCGTGTGTGGGCATGCCCTCATCCTGGGCGCGCCCCGGGGGGGCCGCCCCCCCCCCCCCCCCCCCCCCCCCCCCGGGGGGGGGGGGGGGGGGGGGTGGTTGCCGCCA
>NZ_JBHUBS010000037.1:0-38773 GCF_042788835.1 Streptomyces sp. NPDC056883
GAGATTCTTCCGCCCCCTCTCCCCCGGCCCCCCCGCGGTAAGACCAGGGCTCCGCTTCCCCGGACCCCTGGCCGTACGGCGAGGCGGGCGACGCCGACTCAAGGCGCGCCGGCCGGATCGCCAGGCCGGGATCAGGCTCCGGGTCCGGGTCCGGGTCCGGGTCAGGCCCCGGCGCTCCGGGCGCCGGACACCGCCCGGTACCCGACCGTTCCGGCGCCGCCGGCCAGTACGACGGACCGGCACACCCGGGCGCGGCCCCCGCAGCCACGGGGCCCCACGGCGGCACGGCACACCCCGGAGCAGCCCCCGGGCGGCACGCCGGAGCACCGCACCCCGACAGCACCCCCGGGCGGCGCCCCGGCACGGCCCCCGGGCAGCACGCCGGAGCGCCGCACCCGGCCGGAGCCGCGGGCCCGTACGCGGGAGCGGCCCACGGGGGCGGAGCCGCAGGCCCGCACACCGGAGCAGCCCACGCAGGCGGAGCCACGGACCCGTACGCCGGATCACAGCACGGAAGCGGACCCGCGGACCCGTACAACGGAGCAGCCCACGCAGGCGGACCCGCGGACCCGTACGCCGCAGCGCAGCACGGAGGCGGACCCGCCGGAGCGGCCCACGGGGGCGGAGCCGCCGACCCGTACGGTCGCGGCGGGGTCGGGCCCGGGGCCGCGCACCGGACCGGGGTGGAGCATCACGGGGCCGGCGGCTGGGAGGAGCCCGGGGCGGCCCGCGAGGCCGAACCCCGCCGCGCAGCGCGTCGCGGCATCGGTGCCTGGGCGCGCAAGTGGGTGCGCGGGGCGGATGCCGCCGAGGTGGAGGCGGTCGCCGAGCCCGCGGCCGCCGTCACCGCGCGGCCCGGCTCCGACGATCCCGCGGCCCTGCTGCTCACCGCCCTGGGGCCGGCCCCGCGGCTGTGGGCCGGGCCCGCCGGGCTCGACGTCACGCTCGGCGCGGGCAGCGAGGTCGCGCTCCGCGAGACCGGCGCGCTCGGGATCGCCGGACCCCGGGCCCGGCTGACCGGTGTGGCCCGCTCCGTCATCGCGCGGCTGGCGGCCCTGCACGCCCCCGGCCAGCGCCTGGAGATCGTGCTGATCTCCACCGACCGGGCCCGCCCGCTCGCCGAACGCCGCCGCGACTGGGGCTGGCTCGGCTGGCTGCCCCACGTACGCCCGGCGCACGGGCAGGACTGCCGGCTGCTGCTCGCGTACGACCGCGATCAGGCGGCCGCCCGCGCCGGGGAGCTGACCCGGCGGCTCGACGACGGCCCCCTCGGCACCCACTGGGCCACGGCCGGCCCGGACGCGGTGCGCGAGGCCTCGTACGCCTACCGGGGCCCGTACACCCTCCTGGTCCTGGACGGGGACCCCGGTCCCGGGGCGCTCCGGGACATCACCGGCCGGCTGACCTCGCACGGGCCGGCCGCCGGGATCCACGTGCTGGTCCTGGCCGAGGCGCCGGCCGCGACGCCCGCGTCGCCCGTCGCCGAGACGTACGAGGCGGCCTGCGCGGCCGCCCCCGCCTTCCGGGACTGCCGGGCCGCCGCCCTGCTCAGCGGTGATGTGGCCACGACCGTACGGACCTTCGCGGTCGCGGGCGGCACACCGACCGGGTCCGGCGGTACGGCCACGGCGGACGCCGTATCGGCGGCCTGGGCGGAGCGGTTCGCCCGCGCCCTGGCCCCGCTCAAGGCCGACTCCCCGGTCACGGAGGGCGGTTACCGGCCGGCCGCGGCCAACCTGCCCCAGACGGCCCGACTGCTGGACGAGTTGGGGCTGGCCCGGGCCACCCCGGCTTCGCTGATGGCCCGTTGGGCCGCCGCCACCGACCAGGGGCAGCGCGTCGGCGGGCTCGCGGAGATAGTCCTCGGTACCGGCCGGCGCGGGCCGGTGGGCGCCGAACTGGTCACCGACGGGCCGCACGTGCTGATCGAGGGGCCCGCCGGCAGCGGCCGTACGGAACTGCTGCGCTCCGTGGCGGCCTCCCTGTCGGCGGCCGCCCGGCCCGACCGGCTCGGCCTGGTCCTGCTCGACGGGGCCGGCGGCGAGCGCGGCGACGGCCTGCTGCCCTGTACGGAGCTGCCGCACGTCTCGGCGCACCTGGTCGCCTCGGACCCGCTGCGGATGCGGGAGTTCGCGCAGGCGCTGGGCGCCGAGCTGAAGCGGCGGTCCGAGCTCCTGGACGGGGTGCCGTTCTCCGAGTGGCACGCCGTGCGCGAGGTCTCCGACCGGATGGTCTCCCCCCGCCAGCCCACCCCCGGCGAGCTGCGCGGCGATCTCGAACCCCAGCGTTCCGGCACCCTGCGGCTGCGCTCCTCGGCCACCCGTACCGACCCGGCAGCCGGGCCCAGCCCGCTGCCGCGCCTCGTCGTGCTCGTGGACGACTTCGACGCGCTGGTCGCGCCGGGCCTGGGCAGTACGGGCCGGCCCGCCGCCGGTTCGGTGGTCCGCGCGCTGGAGGCGGTGGCCCGCGAGGGAGCCCGGCTCGGGGTGCACCTGGTGGCCACCAGTGCGCGCCCGGACCGGACGGCCGACACCGAGCTGGCCCGGCTCACGACGCTGCGCGTGGAGCTCGACGCCCCCGACCAGCCGGGGCCGGGCCGGGGCGTGCTCCGGTACGCCGACGGGCGCACGGTTCCGTTCCAGGGCGGCCGGGTCACCGGCCGGATCCCCCGGACGGCCACGCTGCGGCCGACGGTGGTGCCGGTGGAGTGGGAGCGGATGGGCGATCCGCCGGCCCGTCGCCCGGTCCGTGAGCTGGGCAACGGCCCGACCGACCTGGCGCTGCTGGCCAGCGCCCTGGACCGGGCCTCGCACCTGGTGTCGGCGGTACCGGTGCTGTTCCCGCCGGCGCCCTGAACCGGCGTCCGGGCCGCCCCTGAGCGGCACCCCGACCACCCCCCGACCGGCCCCCCGAGCGGTCCCCCGTCCACCCCCGTACGCCGCGAGGCGGTATTGCGGGGGTGGACGGGGCGGCGTAGACCTTGTGGCACGGGACACACCATCGCCAGCGAGGCATCGGGGGCACCGCCATGCGCACGCACGGATCGAGCCGCACGACCACGGACGCGCCGACCGGCGCGAGGACCCGCACGCGAGCCCGCGCCTGGGCCGCTCTGATCGCCACGGGCGCTCTCCTGCTCGCCGCTTGCGGCGACGGCGACCGCGACTCCGACGTGCCGGGACCGGAAGGCGGCAGTGCGATGCCCGGCGCGGCCGACGTCGCGTTACCGCGTCTCGCCGGGGAGAAGCTGGAGGTCGCCGCCGTCTGGACGGGCGCGGAGCAGGCGAACTTCGTCAAGGTCCTGAAGGAGTTCGAGCGGCGGACGGGCGCCACGGTCACCTTCGTCCCGGCGCAGGACCCGATCGTCACCTTCCTCGGCTCCAAGATCGCGGGCGGCGCCCCGCCGGACGTGGCGCTGCTCCCGCAGGTCGGGGCGCTGGTCGCGGCGGTCAAGAACAAGTGGGCGCAGCCGGTCGGCGCCGATGCGCAGGCCCAGCTGGACAAGAACTTCTCGCCCGGCTGGAAGAAGCTGGGCGCGGTCGACGGCACCCAGTACGGCGTCTACTACAAGGCCGCCAACAAGTCGCTGATCTGGTACAACGCGAAGGCCTTCGAGGCGGCGGGCGTCCGGCCCCCGGCGACCTGGAAGGAGCTGCTGACGGCCGCCGACACGCTGTCCGCGTCCGGTACCCCGGCGGTTTCGGTGGCGGGGGCCGACGGCTGGACCTTGACCGACTGGTTCGAGAACGTCTATCTCTCGCAGGCGGGCCCGGAGAAGTACGACCAGCTGGCCAAGCACGAGCTCAAGTGGACGGACGACAGCGTGAAGCAGGCGCTGACCTCGCTCGCCGAGCTGTTCGGCCGCAAGGACTTCCTGGCGGGCGGCCAGAGCGGGGCGCTGGCGACCGAGTTCCCGAAGTCGGTGACGCAGACCTTCACCGGCGGCGACCGGCCGGCTGCCGCGATGGTCTACGAGGGCGACTTCGTGGCGGTCAACATCGCCCAGACGGACGCGAAGCTGGGCACGGACGCGAAGGTCTTCCCCTTCCCGGCGGTCGGCGCCAAGGCGCCGGTGGTCTCGGGCGGGGACGTGGCGGTCGCGCTGAAGGCCTCGAAGGGCGCGCAGGCGCTGCTGACGTTCCTGGCCTCGGTGGACTCGGCGCGGATCCATGCCCGTGAGGGCGGCTTCCTCTCCCCGAACAAGGCGCTCGAACCGGCCGCGTACCCGAACGACATCCAGCGCGGCATCGCCGAGGCCCTGATCGCGGCCGGCGACAACTTCCGCTTCGACATGTCGGACCAGGCTCCGGCGGCCTTCGGCGGGACCCCGGGCGCGGGCGAGTGGAAGGCGCTCCAGGACTTCCTGGCGAACCCGGCCGACATCGCGGGGACGCAGGCGAGGCTGGAGGCGGACGCGGCCAAGGCCTACGGGAACTGATCCCGTGTCCCCCACGGCCTCCCCCGCGACCACCCCGGTGGCGGGCCCCGCCACCGGCCCCCGCTCCCCGAAGGGCAAGGAGACCCGGCGCCGCCGGCTGACCGCCGCGGCGTTCCTCCTCCCCTCGCTCGTCCTGCTCGGCGCGCTCGTCGTGCACCCCATCGGCTACTCGCTCTACCGCAGCTTCTTCGACCGCTCCGGCGAGGAGTTCGTGGGCGCCGGGAACTACGGGGAGATCCTGCGCGACGACACGATCCGCACCGCGCTCGGGAACACGGCGATCTGGGTGGTGCTGGCCCCGGTCACCGCCACCGCACTCGGTCTGCTCTTCGCCGTGCTGACCGAACGGGTGCGCTGGGGAACGGCCTTCAAGCTGATCGTCTTCATGCCGATGGCCATCTCGATGCTCGCGGCGGGCATCATCTTCCGGCTCGTCTACGACGCCGACCCCGACCGGGGCGTGGCCAACGCCGTCTGGGTCGGCGTGCACGACACCTTCGCCGAGTCCTCCGCCTTCCCCAAGGCCCGCCCCGGCCGGGACTCGCCGCTGCTCCCGGCCGACGGGGGCGCGTACGTGACCCGCGATCCGGTACGGGCGGGCGTGCCGGCCCTGCTCCCGCTGGTCGGGATCGCCCCGGAGGCCCTGCCCGAGGGCACCGCCGCGGCGAAGGCGGCGGCCCCCGGGTCCGGGAAGGTCACCGGCACCGCCTGGCAGGACTTCACCCGGGGCGGGGGCGGTACGACGAACACGGTCGACCCCACCGAGTCCGCCCTGTCGGGGCTGCGCGTCGAGGCGGTCAAGGACGGCCGGGTGGTCGACTCGGCGCGGACCCGGGCCGACGGCACCTTCACCCTGTCCGCCGCCGCCGACGGCGCCCTGCTGCGGCTGCCCGCCTCGAACTTCCGGGAGGCCTACGGGGGCGTCGAGTGGCTCGGCCCGACCCTGGTGACCCCGGCGGTGATCGGGGCCTACGTGTGGATGTGGGCCGGGTTCGCGATGGTGCTGATCGGGGCCGGGCTGGCCGCCGTACCGCGCGAACTGCTGGAGGCGGCGCGGGTGGACGGGGCGAGCGAGTGGCAGGTGCTGCGGCGGATCACGGTGCCGCTGCTGGCGCCGGTCCTGGCCGTGGTGCTGGTGACCCTCGTCATCAACGTGATGAAGGTCTTCGACCTGGTCTTCGTGATCGCCCCGGGCGCCGTGCAGGACGACGCCAACGTCCTGGCGCTCCAGCTGTACCGGACCTCCTTCGGCACGGACGCCGATCCGGGGCTGGGCAGCGCCATCGCGGTGCTGCTGCTGGTGCTGGTGGCTCCCGTCATGGCCTACAACATCCGCCGGATGCGCCGGGAGGCCCGCCGATGAGCACACTGCCCACCGCACGGTCCCTCGCCTCCCGGGCGGCCGGCGGGGCGCTGCGCGTCTTCCTGGTCCTGGCGGGCCTGTTCTGGCTGCTGCCCACGCTCGGGCTGCTGGTCTCCTCCTTCCTCTCCCCCACCGCACTGAACGACGGCGGCTGGTGGCAGGCGCTGACGGCGCCCTCCCGGCTGACGGCCGGCAACTACGAGCGGCTGCTGGCCAACGAGACCGTCACGGGCTCGCTGATCGACACCGCGGCCATCGCCGTCCCGGCGACCCTGCTCGTCCTGACGCTGGGCGCGTTCGCCGGATACGCCTTCGCCTGGCTGGAGTTCCCCGGCCGCGACTGGCTGTTCCTGATCGTGGTCGCGCTGCTCGTCGTACCCGTCCAGGTGGCGCTGATCCCGGTCTCCGAACTCTTCGGTTCCCTCGGCCTGTTCGAGACCACGGCGGGCGTGGTCCTCTTCCACACCGCCTTCGGGCTGCCGTTCGCCGTGTTCCTGCTGCGCAACTTCTTCGCGGAGATCCCGCGCGAGCTGCTGGAGGCGGCCCGTCTCGACGGGGCGGGCGAACTGCGGCTGTTCGCACGGGTGGTGCTGCCGCTGGGCGGTCCGGCGATCGCCTCGCTCGGCATCTTCCAGTTCCTGTGGGTGTGGAACGACATGCTGGTCGCCCTGGTCTTCGCGGACTCGGCGCACCCGCCCGTCACGGTCGCACTCCAGCAGCAGGTACGGCAGTTCGGGAACAACATCGACGTGCTGGCGCCCGGCGCCTTCCTGTCGATGGTGGTGCCGCTCGTCGTCTTCTTCGCCTTCCAGCGGCAGTTCGTCTCGGGGGTGATGGCGGGAGCGATCAAGTAGAGCGGTGTGGATCACGGCATTGACGTGCGTGGTTGACGCTCCGTAACCCGAATGCCGCACCCTGCGTAACCCGATCACCACGCCGGGGGTTCCTGGGCCATATGCCCGCGCCGACCCCTGGATGTGCCGTGCCCCGGTTCAGCGTCATCGTGCCCGCGTACAAGGTCCAGGCCTACCTCCAGGAGAGTCTGGACTCGGTCCTGACCCAGTCGTACCCGGATCTCGAACTGATCGTGGTCGACGACGCCTCCCCGGACGCCTGCGGCTCGATCATCGACGAATGCGCGGCCCGCGACCCCCGGGTCACCGCCGTGCACCTGGCGCACAACCTGGGCCTGGGCCCGGCCCGCAACGCGGGCCTGTCCCGGGCCACCGGCGACTACGTGCTCTTCCTCGACGGCGACGACACCCTGGCCCCCGGCGCCCTGCAGGCCATCACCGACCGGCTGAAGGCCACCGGCTCCCCGGACGTCCTGGTCTACGACTACGCGCGCACCTACTGGACCGGCGAGCTGGTCCGCAACAGCCAGTCCCACCGCCTCTCCGAGGAGGGCCCGGCCAGCTTCCGCCTCGCCGACCGCCCCGCCCTCCTCGGCATGCTGATGGTGGTGTGGAACAAGACCTACCGCCGCGAGTACGTGGAGCGCGAGGGCCTCTCCTTCCCGCCCGGCTTCTACGAGGACACCCCCTGGACCTACCCGGCGCTCCTGGCGGCGGAGTCGGTCGCCGTCCTCGACCGGGTCTGCGTGCACTACCGCCAGCGCCGCACGGGCTCGATCCTGACCACCTCCACCCGCCGCCACCTGGACGTCTTCGACCAGTACGACCGCGTCTTCGGCTACCTCGCCACCCGCCCCGAACTGGAGCGCTGGCGGCCCGTCGTGCACCGGCGGATGGCCGAGCACTTCTGCGCCCTGTACGCGGACCCGCGCCGGCTCCCGCGCGCCGCCCGGGCCGAGTTCTTCGCCCGGGCCTCGGCCCTGCTGCGCCGCTACCGCATCCCAGGCCCCCGCCCGCTGTCCCTCACCCGCACCGACCGCACCCGCCACCTCCTGATGCGGCTGGGCACGAGGCGCGCGTACCGCGTCCTGTCCCTGCTCCGCTCGGCCTCGCTCACCGCGGGCCGCGCCGGGGTCACCCTGGGCCGGGGCCTGCGCGAAACCGTCCTGCGGCTGCACTACCGCGCGCAGCGCCTGCTCCCGCTCCGCCCGGAGCTGGCGGTCTTCTCCGCGTACTGGCACGGCGGTTACGCCTGCAACCCGGCGGCGATCGAGGCCAAGCTGCGCGAACTCGCCCCGCGCATGCGGACGGCCTGGATCTGCGATCCCGCGCACGCCTCGACCCTGCCGCGCGGCACCACCCCGCTCCGCCCGGGCTCGGCGGCGTACTGGACGGCCCTGGCCCGCGCCACCTACCTCGTCACGAACGTCAACTTCGACCGTGCGCTGGTCAAGCGGCCCGGCCAGATCCTGGTCCAGACGCAGCACGGCACCCCGCTCAAGCGGGTCGGCCTCGACCTCCAGGACCGCCCGGCGGCCACCCCCACCACGGACTTCGCGGGCCTGCTCCGCGGCGCGGACCAGTGGGACTACCTGCTCTCCTCGAACCGCCACTCCACGCTCGTCTGGGAGAAGGCGGTCCCGTCCTCGTACACCACGCTCGAGTACGGCTATCCCCGCAACGACGTGTTCCACCGGGCCACCCAGGCGGACGTCCTGGAACTGCGCGAACGCCTCGGCATCCCGCCGGGCTCCACGGCGATCCTGTACGCACCGACCCACCGCGACTACCGGCGCAGCCGCCCGGCCCACCCGGACTTCGACCGCATCCTGCGCGACCTGGGCCCGCGCTACACGATCCTGACCCGCACCCACCTCACGTACGCGGGCTCACCCGCCCCCGACCCCCACCCGCGCCTCCTCGACGTCTCCGCCCACCCCTCCGTCGAGGAACTCTGCCTGGCCTCGGACGCGCTGGTGACGGACTACTCGTCCCTCATGTTCGACTACGCGGCCCTGGACCGCCCGATCGTGATCCACGCGGACGACTGGGAGGCGTACGAGGCCTCCCGCGGCACGTACTTCGACCTGCGGGCCTTCCCCCCGGGGGCGATCGCCCGCACCGAGGACGAGCTGGTGGACATCTTCTCCACCGGCCACTGGCAAGGCTCGCGCTCCGCGCAGCTCCGCGCGTCCTTCCGGACCCGGTTCTGCACGCACGACGACGGCCAGGCGGCGGAACGCGTGGTCCGCCGAGTCTTCCTGAGCCAGCCCACGGCCCCCATCACCCCCCTCGAAGACCGCCGCCCCACCCCACCGGCCCCCTCCGCAACCCCGGAACCCACCCTGGCCCACCTGACCACGTCCCGCTGGCCCTAATCAGCCTCGCCGGCGTTTGAGGCGCGGGGTCCGGGGCGGAGCCCCAGAGGGGGGTCCGGGGCTCCGCCCCGGGGAACGGGCGAAGGGCGGGTAGGAGACTTCGCCCCGCGCAGCGGCAAGGGTCGCTGCGGGGACTTCGGCCCGCGCAGCGGGAGCCCCTAGGCGGCCGGCCCGGCCGTCAGCCCGGCGACCACCGACCGCGCGAGGTCGTCCAGGTATCCCCCCGGGACGGCGTCCCGCACGACCACCTGCCGCCAGTACAGCGGCCCGATCGCCAGATCGAGCGCCCTCCCCGCATCCACCCCCACGGGAAGCTCCCCGCGCGACACCGCCTCGGAGATGATCCCCTCCGCCATCCGCCGCTGCCCCTCCAGCAGAGCACCCCGCACCGCATCCGCGATCTCCGGATTCCGCGCCGCCTCCACCAGCAGGTCGGGGATCACCGCCGAGGCCACCGGATGCCGCAGCACGTGTGACATCACCTCCAGCAGGGCCCGTACGTCCCCGTAGAGCGACCCGGTCGACGGCACCGGCAGGCCGTCCACGGCGAAGGCGCCCACCAGGTCCAGCACCAGGTGCAGCTTCGACTTCCACCGGCGGTACACGGCCGTCTTCCCGACGCCCGCCCGCCGCGCGATGCCCTCGATCGACATCCGTGCGAAGCCCACGGTGGCCAGCTCCTCGACCACGGCCGCCCGGATCGCCTCGGTCACGTCCTCACGGAGAACGGCGGCCCCGGCGGGGGCTCTACGGGCGGCGGGGGCAGGGGTGGCGGCAGCAGGCTCAGGCGTCATAAGCAGAGCATAACCCGCGACGACGATACGGTTGCGTTCCGACGTTGAACGACCTAACCTCACCGTAGCGACGATACGGACCCGTCCCATCGCCAGCCGACGCCCCGACCCCGTCGAAAGCGACTCCCGTGACAGTGACCACCGCGCCACCGGCCCCCGCTCCGGCGAAGCCCAAGAGCAGCGTCAAGGACAAGGCCCCGGACCCCATCGCCGAACTGGCGGCGGCCCACGACCTGACGCTCAGCGGCGCCCGCCCCACCCTCCCCCGCTACATCGCGCAGCTCTGGGGCCGGCGCCACTTCGTGACCGCGTACGCCACCGCCCGGATGCACGCCCAGTACAGCGAGGCGAGCCTCGGCCAGGTCTGGCACCTGGTGACGCCGCTGCTCAACGCGGCCGTCTACTACTTCATCTTCGGCATCGTCATGCACGCCAGCCACAACGTGCCGAACTACCTGCCGTTCCTGATCACCGGCGTCTTCGTCTGGGACTTCATCGGAAGCTGCATCAACGCCGCCACCCGTTCCGTCCAGTCCAACCTCGGCCTGGTGCGCGCCCTGCACTTCCCGCGCGCCTCGCTGCCGCTGTCCACGGTGGTCCAGCTCTTCCAGCAGCTGCTCGTCACCATGGGCGCGCTGATCATCCTGCTGTTCGTCTTCGGCCAGACCCCCACCCTGAACTGGCTGCTCGCCGTCCCCACCCTCTTCCTCATGGCCTCCTTCTGCGCCGGCTGCGCCATGATCATGGCGAGGATCGGGGCGAAGAGCCCGGACGTCAGCCAGCTGATGCCGTTCGTCCTGCGGACCTGGATGTACGCCTCGGGCGTCATGTGGTCGATCGACCAGATGCTCCGCACCGACCACCTGCCGCACTGGGTGTCGATGGCCCTCAAGCTCAACCCCGCCGCCGTCTTCATCGACCTGATGCGCTTCGCGCTCATCGACACCTACAAGGCGAGCCAGCTCCCGCCGCACGTCTGGCTGATCGCCCTGGGCTGGGCCCTGGTCGTCGGCGTCGGCGGGTTCGTTTTCTTCTGGAAGGCAGAGGAGGAGTACGGCCGTGGCTGACACCGCAACCCCCACCGCACCCGCACCCGCACCCACCACCGAAACCCGGGTCCCGACCGTCATCGCCGACGAGGTCCACGTGATCTACAAGGTGCACGGCTCGGGCGGCCGCAAGGGCGGCGCCACCGCCGCCCTGAGCCGGATCTTCTCCCGCAAGCCCGCCCCCGGCATCCGCGAGGTGCACGCCGTCAAGGGCGTCAGCTTCACCGCGTACAAGGGCGAGGCCATCGGCCTGATCGGCACCAACGGCTCGGGCAAGTCCACCCTGCTGTCCGCCATCGCCGGCCTCCAGCCGGTCGCGCGCGGCCGGATCTTCTCGCACGGCCAGCCGTCGCTGCTCGGCGTGAACGCCGCCCTGATGAACGACCTGACCGGCGAACGCAACGTGGTCCTCGGCGGCCTCGCGATGGGCATGACCAAACAACAGGTCCGCGAGCGCTACCAGGGCATCGTCGACTTCTCCGGCATCAACGAGAAGGGCGACTTCATCTCCCTGCCCATGCGCACCTACTCCTCCGGCATGGGCGCCCGGCTGCGCTTCTCCATCGCCGCCGCCAAGGACCACGACGTCCTGATGATCGACGAGGCCCTGGCCACCGGCGACGCCGCCTTCCAGCGCCGCAGCCAGGCCCGCATCGAAGAGCTCCGCGAACGGGCCGGCACCGTCTTCCTCGTCAGCCACGGCATCGGCACGGTCCGCGAAACCTGCGACCGCGCGATCTGGCTCGAATCGGGCGTCCTCCGCATGGACGGCCCGTCGCAAGAGGTCTGCGACGCGTACGAGGAATTCACGAACAGCCGCTGACGGACAGGAACACGAACGGGCCGGGCCCGGAACCCCCCAGAGGGTCCCGGGCCCGGCCCGTTCCGTCAAGCGGCCCGTCAGGGCTACGCGTGCGCCCTCAACAGCGACCGCATCGTCCGCATGGCGACGGACAGGTTCGCCAGGTCGAAGTCGTCCGACCCCTGGATCTCGTCCAGAGTCGTCCGCGCACGCCCGATGATCGCCGCGTTCTTCTCCTCCCACGCCTTGAAGCGCTCCTCGGGAGTCGAGGTCCCGTTCCCGACCGCCAGCACGTCCGCGGTCAGCGCCGCGTGCGCCGAGAACAGGTCCTCGCGGATGGACGCGCGGGCCATCGACTGCCAGCGGTCGGCCCGCGGCAGCTCGATGATCCGGTCCATCAGCTGGGTGATGTCCAGCCGGTCGGCGAGGTCGTAGTACACCTCGGCGACCGCCAGCGGGTCGACGCCCGTACGGTCCGAGATCGCGACGATGTCCAGCGTCGGGAAGGCGGACGAGAACCCGGCCACCTTGGCCGCCAGCTCCTCCGGCACGCCCTCGCCGATCAGCTCGGCCATGACCGCCTCGTACCACTCCAGGTCCGCGCCGCGCACCAGCTTCGGCAGGTCCGACCAGACCTGCCCCACCCGCTCGGCGAAGAACTCGATGGTCTCGGTGATCTGGAGCGGCTGCGGCCGGTTGTTCAGCAGCCAGCGCGTACCGCGCTCGACCAGGCGCCGCGAGTGCAGCCGGATCCGGGTCTGGACGTCGGCGGCGACCTCGTTGTCGAGGTCCTCGACCGCGTCCCACACGCCGGCCAGGCCGAAGATCTCGCGGGCCGCGAGCTGCGCCCGGACGATCTCCTCCAGGGAGGCCCCGGTCTCCTCGCGCAGGCGGTGCAGGAAGGTCGAGCCACCGCTGTTGACGGTGTCGTTGACCAGCACCGTGGTGATGATCTCGCGGCGCAGCGCGTGCCCGTCGACCTGCTCGGGGAACTTCGCGAGCAGCGCGCCCGGGAAGTAGGCGTGCAGCAGGCGGTCGAGGTACGGGTCGTCCGGGAGCTCGGTGTGGATGAGCTCGTCCGCCACCGTGATCTTGGTGTAGGCGAACAGGACGGCCAGCTCCGGCTGGGTCAGGCCCCTGCCGTTGTTGAGCAGCTCGCGGATCTGCCGGTCGTTGGGCAGGAACTCCAGGGCGCGGTCCAGCAGGCCGTCACGGCCCAGGCGGCGCATGAAGCGCTGCTGGGCGTGGAGCAGGCTGGGGGCCTGGGCGGCGCCGTTGGCCAGCGCCACGTTCTGGGCGTAGTTGTTGCGCAGCACCAGACGGCCGACCTCGTCGGTCATCTCGGCGAGGAACTTGTTGCGCTGCTTGACGGTCAGGTCCCCGTCGGCGACCACCGAGTTCAGCAGGATCTTGATGTTCACCTCGTGGTCGGAGGTGTCCACGCCCGCGCTGTTGTCGATGGCGTCGGTGTTGACCTTGCCGCCCTCGCCGCCGGCGCCGATGTGCGCGAACTCGATGCGGCCGAGCTGGGTCAGGCCCAGGTTGCCGCCCTCGCCGATGACCTTGGCCCGCACGTCGGAGCCGTTGACGCGGATGGGGTCGTTGGCCTTGTCGCCGACGTCCGCGTGCGTCTCGGCCGTCGCCTTGACGTACGTACCGATGCCGCCGTTCCACAGCAGGTCCACCGGGGACTGGAGGATCGCCTTCATCAGGTCGGCCGGGGTCATCTTGGTGACGCCGGCCTCGATGCCGAGGGCTTCGCGGACCTGCGCGTTGACCGGGATGGCCTTCGCGCTGCGCGGGTGGATCCCGCCGCCGGCCGACAGCAGGGAGCTGTCGTAGTCCGCCCACGAGGAGCGCGGCAGCTCGAACAGGCGCCGCCGCTCGGCGTAGGAGGTCGCCGCGTCCGGGTTCGGGTCGATGAAGATGTGCCGGTGGTCGAATGCGGCGACGAGGCGGATGTGCTCGGAGAGCAGCATGCCGTTGCCGAAGACGTCGCCGGACATGTCGCCGACGCCGACGACCGTGAAGTCCTGCGTCTGGGTGTCGTGCCCGAGCTCGCGGAAGTGCCGCTTGACGGACTCCCAGGCGCCGCGGGCGGTGATGCCCATGCCCTTGTGGTCGTAGCCGGCCGAGCCGCCGGAGGCGAAGGCGTCGCCCAGCCAGAACCCGTAGGACTCCGCGACCCCGTTGGCGATGTCGGAGAAGGTCGCGGTGCCCTTGTCGGCGGCGACGACGAGGTAGGTGTCGTCCTCGTCGTGGCGGACCACGCCCTTGGGCCGCACGACCTCGCCGCCGACCATGTTGTCGGTGATGTCGAGCAGCGCCGAGATGAAGATCTTGTACGAGGCGATGCCCTCGGCGAGCCAGGCGTCCCGGTCCACCGACGGGTCGGGGAGGTTCTTGGCGACGAAGCCGCCCTTGGCGCCCACGGGCACGATGACGGTGTTCTTGACCATCTGCGCCTTGACCAGGCCGAGGATCTCCGTACGGAAGTCCTCGCGGCGGTCGGACCAGCGCAGGCCACCGCGGGCGACCTTGCCGAAGCGCAGGTGGACGCCCTCGACGCGCGGGGAGTAGACCCAGATCTCGAAGGCCGGACGCGGCGCCGGCAGGTCGGGGATGGCCTGCGGGTCGAACTTCATCGACACGTAGGAGTGCTGCTCGCCCGCGGCGTTGAGCTGGAAGAAGTTGGTGCGCAGCGTGGCCTTGATGAGGGTGAGGAAGGACCGCAGGATCCGGTCCTCGTCCAGCGAGGCGACCTGGTCCAGGGCCCCGTCCAGCTCCTCCAGCATCGCGTCGACGAGCTCGGTGCCCGCGGACTGGCGGCCCGGCGACATCCGGGCCTCGAAGAGGGAGACCAGCAGCCGGGTGGTGTGGACGTTGTTCCGGAGGGTGTCCTCCATGTAGTCCTGGCTGAAGGTGGCACCGGCCTGGCGCAGGTACTTGGCGTACGCGCGCAGGACCACGGCCTGGCGCCAGGTCAGTCCGGCGCCCAGCACCAGGGTGTTGAAGTTGTCGTTCTCGGCGTCGCCCTGCCAGACCGCCGAGAAGGCGTCCTGGAACCGCTCGCGCGCGTCGTCGCCGAGGTAGTTGGCGGTCCCGGCGGAGTCGCCGTTGCCGCTGGCGAGCGGCATCCGCAGACCGAAGTCGTAGATCCACGCGTTGGTGCGGTCGGTGCAGCGCAGCTCGTACGGCCGCTCGTCGGTGACCTCGACGCCCAGGCGCTGCAGGACCGGCAGGACCGCGGAGAGCGAGACCTGCTCGCCCGTGCGGTAGATCTTGAACCGGCGTTCGCCGGGGCCCGCGCCGACCGGCTCGTACAGCGACAGCGCGAACTCGCGGTCGCTCGCGGACAGCCGCTCCAGGTGGCACAGGTCCGCCACGGCCGAGCGCGGCGAGTGGTCGGCCTTGTAGCCCTCGGGGAAGGAGTTCGCGTACTTGCGCAGCAGCTCGGCGGCGCGCTCCTCGCCCAGCTCGGCGACGAGCGCCTCGCCGAAGCCGTCGGCCCAGGAGCGGGCGGCCTCGACCAGCCGGCCCTCGATCCGCTCGACGTCGGCGTCGGTCAGTACGGGCAGCTCGGTGCCCTGCGGGACGCGGACGACGAAGTGGATGCGGGAGAGGATCGACTCGGTGTTCCAGGCGGTGAAGTCGACGCTGATGCCGTCGAGCTCCTCCTGCAGGATCGCGATCAGCCGCAGCCGCACGCCGGTGGTGTACCGGTCGCGCGGGAGGTAGACCAGCGCGGAGTAGTAGCGCCCGTACTCGTCCTGGCGCAGGTACAGCCGCAGCCGGCGGCGCTCCTGGAGGTACAGGACGGAGGTGGCGATGGCCTGGAGCTGGTCGACCGGGGTCTGGAACAGCTCGTCGCGCGGGTAGGTCTCCAGGATCTGGAGCAGGTCGCGGCCGTCGTGGCTGGACGGGGCGAAGCCGGCGCCTTCGAGGACCTCGGCGACCTTGCGGCGGATGACCGGGACCCGGCGCACCGACTCGGTGTACGCGGCGGAGGAGAACAGGCCGAGGAACCGGCGCTCGCCGACGACGTTGCCCTCGGCGTCGAACTTCTTGACGCCGACGTAGTCGAGGTACGAGGGGCGGTGCACGGTGGAGCGGCTGTTGGCCTTGGTCAGCACCAGCAGGCGGTGCTCGCGGGCCTTGGCGCGGGCGTCGGCCGGCAGCCGGTTGAAGGACGGCGAGACGGGGTGCGCCTCGTCCTGGCCGTGGTGCACCGGGTCGGAGCGCAGGATGCCGAGGCCGGTGCCGGGCACGGCGGCCAGGGCGTCGCCGTCGACGAGGTTGTACTCGCGGTAGCCGAGGAAGGTGAAGTGGTCGTCGGCGAGCCAGCGCAGCAGCTCGCGGGCCTCTTCGAGCTCGTACTCGCGCAGGTCCGGGGCGGTCGGCTCCTCGGGGAGCTCCTGGGCGATGCGCAGCGCCGCGTCGCGCATCTTCTCCCAGTCCTCGACGGACTCGCGCACGTCGGACAGGACGCGCTGCAGATCGGCGGTGATCTGCTTGAGGTCGGCCTTGTCGGTCTCGCGGTCGATCTCGACGTGGATCCAGGACTCGACGAGGGAGTCGTGGGGGCGCGCGGTGCGGGGACCGTGCGCGTCGCAGTCGGGGCCGAGGATCTCGATGAGCTTGCCGGTGACGTCGCGGCGGACGACGACCTGCGGGTGGATCACGACGTGGATGCCGCGCCCGTGGCGGGACAGCTCGTTCGTCACCGAGTCCACGAGGAACGGCATGTCGTCGGTGACCACCTCGACGACGGAGTGGCTGGAGGTCCAGCCGTTCTCCTCCACCGTGGGCGTGTGCACCCGCACGTTCGCGGTGCCCTGCGGACGGTTCTCCGCGAGCCGGTAGTGCGAGAGCGCGCCCCCGAACACGTCGACCGGGTCCCGGTCGAGCAGGTCCTCCGGGGCGGTGTGCAGGTAGTAGCGCTGGAGGTAGGCGAGAGTCGTGTCCCGGTCGGGACGCTCCTTCTGCTCGGACCCAGTCGGAAGTAGCCCCCCGGCCGGGCTGTTCTCAGCTACCCGTGCCGCCCGCGCGAGCAGCTCGGCCTTTGCTTCGTCCAGCTTGGTCTGCATGTCCTCTGGCTCCTGTCGCGCGCCATTGCGTGACGTAGGTGAAGGAAGGAATGGCATAGCACCGCGAGGCGGGGTTTCGGTGTCCGTTCGGGATCGACGCTATGCCGTCGAGAGAGCCCACCGGGAGGAAATCGGCCATGATCGGCAGGAGGTCCCGGGGGCGGGGATCAGCGAGGGCCCGGGCACGGTGGTGCGCCGGGCGCCGGGCGGAGGCTTCGGTGCCTCCGAGAACTATCGCGCTGATCACGGGTACCAGGCTATCTCGCTCCACCCCCGGCTCGTCATGAGCTGTATGTGTACAAAAGAGGGGGGGTAACTTTGACACTCTGGACAGGGTCCGGCCCGGTCGTGCGTGCCAGGCCGGTGCGCGGTCGCTCTCCGCTCATGCGCCTGTCGCTATCCGGCCAGCTCGCGAGCAGTCCGTACGGCCTCCGCCAGGCTGTCCACGACGGGCACACCGGCTGATTCCAGACTGCCCCGGCTGTGCGAACCGCCCGTGTAGAGGACGGCCCGCGCGCCCACGTGCGCGGCGGCCAGCGCGTCGTCGACGGCGTCCCCGATGAGGACCGTACGGCCGGCCGTCACTCCCGTCCCGTCCAGGGCCGCCAAATGACGTACGAGATGTCCGGCCTTGCTGGTGTGGGAGGGCCCGGTACGCCCGTCGACGCGCAGGAAGTGCGTGTCGATCCGGTGCGCCCGGACGAGCGGCACGAGCTTGTCGTGGGGCGCGAGGGACAGCAGGGACTGCGTGAGTCCGTCCTGCTGCCAGTCCCGCAGCAGCTCGCGGGCGCCCTCGGCGAGCCCGGCGTCCTCGGCGGCCACCCAGTAGTGCCGGTGGAAGGCCTCGTCCATGACCAGCCACTCGGCGTCCGTGGGGAGCCGGCCCATCAGGCGCTCGTAGAACTTCGGCACCGGTACGACGTACAGCTCGCGGTACCGCTCCAGCGTGATCGGCGCGAGGCCGAGCTCGGCGAAGGAGGCGTTGGTGGCGGCTATCACGGCGTCGATGTCGTGGAGCAGCGTGCCGTTCCAGTCCCAGACGATGTGCGGGGCCGCGGGTGCGGGGCTTCCGGGTGCCGCGCTCACTTCAGCAGCCCCGGGATCTCCTGGACGCCGAACCACAGCAGCTCGTGGTCCTCGGCTCCGTCGACGGTGAAGCGCGCGTCCTCGTCGCCCCCGTCCGCGGCGGGGACGGCCGCCACGGCGGCGCTCACGTCCTCCAGGGCCTCCTCGGCGTCCACGTGCACCGCGGCCGCCACCGAGAGCCGTACGGCCCCGGCCAGGGCCACCTGGCCGAGCGTGGCCTCGTCGACGCCGGGGGTGGCGGTGGCGGCCTTGTCGTCCACGTCGACGGCCACCACGACCCGCTTGCGGGGCGCGGCCCCGTCCTCGGCGATCATCCGCAGCGAGGCGGCGGCGGCCCGGGTCAGGGCGGCGTACTCCAGCTCCTCGATGTCGTCCGACACGTACCACTCGCGCAGTCCGGGCGTGACGGCGTAAGCCCGCAGCGGAGCCGGGCCCAGCTCACCCGCCTGGTGCGCCTCGGCGAGCCCGGGCAGGGTCAGGGGGACGTACACGCGCATGGCCGGCTGCTTTCGGTAGTCGGAAACGCCCCCAGGATACGACCGCGCCCCGCCTCCTCTCCTCCCCGATGCCCCCTTCGCCCCCGTACGCCACGGGGTCCCGGGTCCCGGGTCCCTGACCGGACTCCGTCCGTGACGGCTCCCGGGTGCCGGGCCCCGGGCCGGACTCCGTCCGTGACGGCCCGCGTCCCCCTTCGGGGTGCCGCGGCGGGGCCCGGCGGCGTCCACCTCGCGCCCGGCGGGATCCGGGGCGGGGCCCGGCGGGGCCGGGGGCCGACCCGGATAGGTGAAGGCGGGCCGAGTGCCGGGCGCCCCGCGGCGCCGTTGCGGAGCGTGTTCGCAGCCCCGTAGAAGTCCCTACGAAGTTACCGCCCGGTATCCGTCCGGGCACGACCCAGGGACGGCCGCGATGCCCACCAGCGCACCCCGCACCACCGAAAGCACCGGCGCAACCACCCCCGCCCCCGCGAGGCCCACGAGCCCCGCACCCGCCGGGGCCCGGCCCGGAAACGGGGCCGGGGCCGCCCGGCGCCCCGGGACCACCGGGAGCAGCAGCGGCACCGGCCCCGGCCGCGGCTCCGCGAGGCCGACGGGCACGGGCCCCGGCACGGGCCCCGGCCCCGGCACCGCGAGGCCCGGCCGCCGCCACGACCGGCGCCGGCCGCCCACCGCCGTCCACCGCGGCAGCGGCCCGCACCACTGGTTCGCCGAACGCCTGCTCGCCGTCCTCAGCGGACGCCGCCCCGTGCACTCCCTGATCGGCCACACCATCGGCCCGGCCTACGACCAGCTGATCACCCTCGCCCCCGCCGACCCCCCGCACGAGCCCGCGTACGACGCCCGCCGGCTCAGCCCCGTCCTCCACGGATGCGGCCGCTTCACCCCAGGCCCGGGGGTCATCGAGGCCTTCGCCCGCATCGCGACGGGCGACCGCCTCACCGCCCTGGCCTTCCGTCTGGAACAGGGCCCCGACCTGCGCTGGCGCTGCGCCGCCGTGGAACTCCACGGCCCCCGCCCGTGACCCGGGCCGCGGGCCCCCGCCCGCGAACGCCGCCGGGGCCGGACCCCACGCACAGCGTGGTGTCCGGCCCCGGCGGTGATCCCGCGAACGGCGCGGGTTACTTCTTGCGGCGACGGCCGCCCGTGGCCTTCGCGGCCTTGCGGCGCTCCGCGCGCGTCATCCCGTCCGAGTCGTCACCGGACTCCGACTCGAAGTCGCCCTCGACCACGCCGCCCTCACCGTCGACCGAAGGCGCGGAGAAGTGCAGCCGGTCCGGCCGCTGCGGGGCGTCCAGACCCTTCGCCCGGATCTCCGGCTTGGTCAGCGACGGACCGGCGTCCGCCGAGACCGGAACCTCCTCGACCTGCTGCTCGACCTGGACCTCCAGGTTGAACAGGTAGCCGACGGACTCCTCCTTGATGCCCTCCTGCATGGCGTTGAACATGTCGAAGCCCTCGCGCTGGTACTCGACCAGCGGGTCCTTCTGGGCCATCGCCCGCAGGCCGATGCCCTCCTGCAGGTAGTCCATCTCGTACAGGTGCTCGCGCCACTTGCGGTCCAGCACCGACAGCACCACGCGCCGCTCCAGCTCGCGCATGATCTCGGAGCCGAGCGTCGCCTCGCGGGCCTCGTACTGCTCGTGGATGTCGTCCTTGACGGACTCCGCGATGAACTCGGCGGTGATGCCCGCACGGTCGCCCGCGGCGTCCTCCAGCTCGTCCACCGTGACCTTGATCGGGTAGAGCTGCCGGAAGGCGTTCCACAGCCGGTCCAGGTCCCACTCCTCCGCGAACCCCTCGACCGTCTCGGCCGTGATGTACGCGTCGATCGTGTCGTCCATCATGTGCCGGATCTGCTCCTGGAGGTCTTCGCCCTCCAGCACCCGGCGGCGCTCCTTGTAGATGACGGTGCGCTGGTTGTTCAGCACCTCGTCGTACTTCAGGACGTTCTTGCGCGTCTCGAAGTTCTGGGTCTCGACCTGCGACTGGGCCGAGGCGATGGCCCGCGTGACCATCTTGTTCTCGATCGGCACGTCGTCCGGCACGTTCGCCATCGACATGACGCGCTCGACCATCTGCGCCTTGAACAGGCGCATCAGGTCGTCGCCGAGCGACAGGTAGAAACGGGACTCGCCCGGGTCGCCCTGTCGGCCGGAACGGCCGCGCAGCTGGTTGTCGATGCGGCGCGACTCGTGGCGCTCGGTGCCCAGCACGTACAGCCCGCCGAGGTCCTTGACCTCCTCGAACTCCGCCTTCACGGCCGCCTCGGCCCGCGTGAGCGCCTCGGGAAGGGCGTGCGCCCACTCCTCGATGTGCTCCTCCGGGTCCAGGCCGCGCTGGCGCAGCTCGGCCTCGGCGAGGTCGTCCGGGTTGCCGCCGAGCTTGATGTCGGTACCGCGGCCGGCCATGTTCGTGGCGACCGTGACGGCGCCGCGGCGGCCGGCCTGGGCGACGATCGAGGCCTCGCGCTCGTGCTGCTTCGCGTTCAGCACCTCGTGCGGGATGCCCCGCTTGGAGAGCTGCTGCGAGAGGTACTCGGACTTCTCGACCGACGTCGTACCGACGAGGATCGGCTGGCCCTTCTCGTGCTTCTCCGCGATGTCGTCGACGACGGCGGCGAACTTCGCGACCTCGGTGCGGTAGATCAGGTCCGCCTGGTCCTTGCGGACCATGTCGCGGTTGGTCGGGATCGGGACGACACCGAGCTTGTAGATCTGGTGGAACTCCGCGGCCTCGGTCATGGCCGTACCGGTCATGCCCGACAGCTTCGAGTACAGGCGGAAGAAGTTCTGCAGGGTGATCGTGGCGAGGGTCTGGTTCTCGTCCTTGATGTCCACCCCTTCCTTCGCCTCGATCGCCTGGTGCATGCCCTCGTTGTAGCGGCGGCCGGCGAGGATGCGGCCGGTGTGCTCGTCGACGATCATGACTTCGCCGTCGATGACGACGTAGTCCTTGTCGTTCTTGAAGAGCTCCTTGGCCTTGATGGCGTTGTTGAGGTAACCGACGAGCGGGGTGTTCACCGACTCGTAGAGGTTCTCGATGCCGAGCCAGTCCTCGACCTTCGCGACACCGGACTCGTGGATGCCGACGGTGCGCTTCTTCTCGTCGACCTCGTAGTCGCCGGTCTCCTCGATGCCCTTGAGGGGCTGGCCGGGCTCGCCCTTGGTGAGGCGCGTCACCAGCTTCGCGAAGTCCGCGTACCACTTGGTGGCCTGGTCGGCCGGGCCCGAGATGATCAGCGGGGTACGGGCCTCGTCGACGAGGATCGAGTCGACCTCGTCGACCACGGCGAAGTTGTGGCCGCGCTGGACGAGCTCCTCCTGCGACCACGCCATGTTGTCGCGGAGGTAGTCGAAGCCGAACTCGTTGTTCGTGCCGTACGTGATGTCGCTCGCGTACTGCTCGCGGCGCTGCGCCGGCGACATGTTCGCGAGGATGCACCCGACCTGCAGGCCGAGGAACTTGTGTACCCGGCCCATCATCTCGGAGTCGCGCTCGGCGAGGTAGTCGTTCACCGTGATCAGGTGGACGCCCTTGCCGGACAGCGCGTTCAGGTACGCCGGCAGCGTGCCGACGAGGGTCTTGCCCTCACCGGTCTTCATCTCGGCGACGTAGCCGAGGTGCAGGGCGGCGCCGCCCATGATCTGGACGTCGTAGTGACGCTGGCCGAGGACGCGCTTGGCGGCCTCGCGGACCGTCGCGAAGGCCTCGGGCAGCAGGTCGTCCAGGCTCTCGCCGTCCTGGAAGCGCTGCTTGTACTCGTCCGTGAGCGCACGCAAGTCGGCGTCGGAGAGGTTGACGAAGTCCTCTTCGATGGAGTTGACCTGGTCCGCGATGCGGTGCAGTTTTTTGAGGATCTTGCCTTCGCCTGCACGCATGAGCTTGTTGAAGACGGACACCGAGGTTTGTCTCCTTGCCGGTCGGGCCTGGCACTGTTTTCGTGCACGGGCACGGAGGGTGGGCCCCACCGCAACGGCCATCGTAAGCGAGGACGCGGTCGCGTCGGGAGGTCCGCACTGCCGCGGGGCTGGACTGCCCGGAAATGAGAACGTGTGAGGGGCACCGAAGGTGCCGGTATGGGCGGTCCCTCTTCGGGAATCCTGCCGGGAAACCGTTTCGCCACCGCCGTCCTCCCACAGCAGAATCTCCCCATGGAACCGATCACGCTGACCACTGAGCGCCTCGTCCTGCGCCCCCTCGACGCCTCGGACACCGACGAGGTGTACGCGGCGCTGCAGGACCCCGCGATCCAGCGCTGGATACCGGTCTCCGTCCCGTACGAGCGCACGCACGCCGAGTCCTTCGTGACCCGGGTCCCGGGCGGGCAGACCGGCTCCGAATACAACTTCGGGATCCGGCTGGGCGCCGACGGCCCGCTGGTCGGCTGCATCGGAGTCACCCCGGAGGGCGAGCACGCGCACGAGCTCGGCTACTGGGCCGTCGCCGAGCACCGCGGCCTCGGCTACCTGCCCGAGGCCCTGCCCGCCGTACTGCGCTGGGCTTTCACCGAGCTCGGCTGCCCGCGGATGATCTGGCGCGCCGGGGTCGGCAACCACGCCTCCCGCCGGGTCGCCGAGAAGGTCGGCTTCGCCATCGAAGGCATGACGCGCGCGGGCATGGAACACCGCGGGACCCTGCGGGACTGCTGGACCGGCGCCATGCTCCCCTCGGACCTGGGCCTGCCCTCCCGCCTCCCGTACCTCCCCTCGCCTGTCAGTGGCACGCCCTAGGGTTCCGCCATGACGCCCCCGCCCTCGCCCTCGCCCTCGCCCTCGCCCACCCTGTCCCTTTCCGCCGACGAGGCCCGCCGCATCGCCCTGCGCGCGCAGGGCTTCCTCGGGGCCCCCGACCGGCGCGGCGGCGTCCGCGGCGTCCTGCGCCACCTGGGCGCCGTCCAGCTCGACACCATCTCCGTACTGGCCCGCTCGCACGAACTCGTCCCGTACGCGCGCCTCGGCGCGGTCGGGCGCTCCACCGTCGAAGCCTCGTACTGGTCGGAGAACCACGCCTTCGAGTACTGGTCGCACGCGGCCTGCATCCTGCCGATCGAGGAATGGCCGCACTTCGCCTTCCGCCGCCGGGCCAACAAGGCCCGCGGCCACCGCTGGCACGTCCTGGAGGACAAGCACCACTCGACGAAGACGGTTCTGGACCGCCTCGCGGCCGAGGGCCCGCTGACCTCCACCGAACTGGGCGGCGCCAAGAACGGCGGCGAATGGTTCGAATGGTCCGAGACGAAGATCGCGGTCGAGTGGCTCCTCGACATCGGCGAGGTCGTCTGCACCGAGCGGCGCAGCTGGAAGCGCGTCTACGACCTCCCGGAGCGCGCGGTCCCTTCCGCCCTGCTCCACGACGAGCTGGACGACCGCGAGTGCAAGCGCCGCCTGGTGGCCCTCGCCGGGCAGTCCCTGGGCGTGGGCACCCGCTCCGACATCGCGGACTACCACCGCCTCAAGAAGCAGGACTTCGACGAGGTGGTCGAGGACGCGGGCCTGGTCCCGGTGGAGGTGGAGGGCTGGGACAAGCCGGCCTGGGCGGACCCCGCGGCCCTGGCCACGGTGCCCCGGGGCCGCCACCGCACGACCCTCCTCTCCCCGTTCGACTCCCTGATCTGGGAGCGCCCGCGCACGGAGCGGATCTTCGGCTTCACCCACCGCCTGGAGGCGTACGTCCCCAAGCCCCGGCGGATCCACGGCTACTTCGCGATGCCCCTGCTGGCCGGAGGCCGCCTCCAGGGCCGCGTGGACCCGGCCCGCGAGGGCACCACCCTGGTGGCCCGCCAACTCTCCCTGACCACCCCGAAGGCAGCCCGCCCCATGGCCGAAGCCCTCCGCGAGGCCGCCACCTGGGTCGGCTGCGACACGATCCGCATCGACCGCGCGAGCTCTCCTGCGGAAGCGGAAGCAGTCACAGCGGAACTCTCCGCCCTCTGAACCCAGGCCATTTCAGCGATCCGGCAATCTCAGCCCCGCCGGCGTTCGAGCCCCGGGGGCCTTTCAGCCGTCCGGCGTTTGAGGACCGGGGTCTGGGGCGGAGCCCCAGGGGGCTCGGGCGCAGCCCGGGGCCGGACGGGTCAGGGCGGAGCCCTGGGAACGGTGGAAGGGCGGGTAGGGGACAGCCCCGCAGGGCCACCCACCCGCACCCGGCACCGGGACCTACCGGATCTCGAGGATCTTCTCCCGCATCGCGTACACCACCGCCTCCATCCTGGAGTGCAGCTGCAGCTTCTCCAGAATGTTCCGCACGTGGTTCTTCACGGTGTTCTCGGAGATGAACAACTCCTTCGCGATGTCGCGGTTGTTCATCCCGGTGGCCACCAGCTTCAAGACCTCGAGCTCCCGATCCGTCAGCCGCGGCGCCGGCACCAACCGCCGCTCGTCCGTCCGCTGGATCATCGACTTGAATTCCGTCAGCAGCTTCGACGCCATCGACGGACTGATCTGCGACTGCCCGTCCGCCACCGCCCGGATCGCCGTGGCGACCTCGTCCGTGGAGATCTCCTTCAGCAGGTACCCGGTGGCTCCCGCCTTGATCGCGTCGTAGAGGTCCGCCTCCTCGTCGCTGATCGTCAGCATGATGATCTTCGCGGAGGGCGCCACCTCCTTGATCGAGGTGCACGCCTCGATCCCGCCCCGGCGCGGCATCCGCACGTCCATCAGCACGATGTCGGGCAGCAGATCCGCCGCCTTGTCCACGGCCTCCGCCCCGTCACCCGCCTCGCCGACGACCTGGATGTCCTCCTCCTGCGCGAGGACGATCTCCAGCCCCCGCCGGAACAGCGCGTGGTCGTCGACCACGAGCACCCGGATCGGCTCTGCCACCCGGTCCTCCTCACGGCAGCCCGCACCGTTGTCGTCGCGCACCGGCCCGAAGCTGTCGGCCATCGTTCCTCCCCCTGCACCACGGTGCTGAGCTGCTGGGTCAATCCGACGAGAGCGGCCGCCGGCTGACTGCCCGACATGATTCCATGCCCGAGTAACCGAACGGGGGCCGACGGTTACCGGCCGACCCATACAAGCCACCGTTTCGCAGCCGTCACCTCACACGAGTGCCCCCGCGCCCGCCTGGGCGAACGCGGGGGCACCACACCGGCACCGCACGAACCTCCGGATCCAGTCCGGAATCAGTCCGGAATCAGTCCGGAATCAGCGCTCAGCCTCCGAGCGCGCCACCCGCTCCCGCGCCGTCGAACTCACCCGAGCTGGAGGCGGCGTCGGAGGCGTCGAGGTGGATCACGCCGTAGTCGTAACCGTGGCGCCGGTAGACGACGCTCGGCATCTTGGTGTCGGAATCGACGAACAGATAGAAGTCGTGACCGACCAGTTCCATCTCGTACAGGGCCTGGTCGAGCGACATGGGTGCGGCCGAGTGGGTCTTCTCGCGAACGATGAGCGGGCCTTCGCCCTGCACTTCCAGCGATCCGATCCGAACGGTCGGAATCGCGTCCGCCTTCTCGCCGTTGACGGGCTCACCGCTGCCGTTCAGGGTCGCGGCACCCGGCACCACGTCGGCGACCTCCGCCGCCGACAGACGGCCCGCTCCACGGCGGGTGTAGCGCTTGTCGTGCTGCTTGCGCAGCCGGGCCTCCAGCTTGTCCTGAGCGAGGTCGAGCGCCGCATACGGGTCGGCGGCGGCGGCTTCGGCACGAATCACCGGGCCCCGCGAACGCAGGGTGATCTCCACGCGGTCGGAACGGTCGGCCTGGCGCGGGTTGTGCTCCTTGGACACCTCGACGTCCAAGCTGATCACCTTGGCGTCGAGCTTCTGGATCCGCTCCGGATTCAGCTTCTCGGCCACGTGCTTGCGGAACCGGTCGGGCACCTCGGTCTTACGGCCCTTGACGACGATGTCCACGCAGAACTCCGTTCCCGGATAGCTCCGCCTCAGGGGCGGGGCGTCTCCCTTTCGCACCAGACCCCGGTGAACACCGGAGCCTCGGACTTGGCGACTTCCACCTCCTCCTCCCCCATCGGCAAGATCTACACCCCACCGACTTCGGAGTCGAGGGACAACCTCTGACACGAAGTTTCCGAAACGTACAGACGCTCGAAACATGCGCTCCGATGCGTGGGGCCCAAGGTTCGCCAATTCCTTACAACCGAACATATCCCTCTATGCCGGTTGTCGGCACCCGCTACCGGAACGTACCTCCGTTCAGGTGGCCGTTCCCTCTTACTACCTGCAACGATGCGCCTTCCCTTCCAGTTCCAAATCTATTCACACGTTTTTTGGTCTGTACGAGTTGCACCCGGCCCGCGGCGCACGAAGGAGTCCGCCGGCGCCGCCACCACGGCGGCCACCAGAGCCGCGGCCCCGGCCGCCCCGCCCGGCGCCCCGATCCCGGCCGCGCGCAGTGCCCGCGCCGCCTCCACCAGGGTGGATCCGGTGGTGACGAGGTCGTCCACGATGACGATCCGGGCCGCCCACCCCGTCACCCGGCCGGCTCCGGGCCGCGCCTCCAGGGCCCCGGCGAGGTTCTCCCGGCGCTGCACCGCCCCCAGGCCCGCCTGGTCGGCCACCGCCCGCCGCAGCCGCAGTACGGGCGTCACGCGCGCGGGCACGCCCTCCCGCCGCAGCCGCGCCGAGGCGGCCAGCGCGATCCTGCGCGCCGGATCGTGCCCGCGCGCCCGCACCCGGTGCCGCGCGGAGGGCACGGGAACCAGTGCCACGCCCCCTCCCCCGGCCCCGCCCGCACCGCCGGCCCCGCCCGCGCGGACCGCAGCCGCCAGGGCGGCGCCCAGGACGGCGGCCAGCGGCAGCGCGCCGCGCTCCTTGTGGGCCAGTACGACGGCTCGTACGGCCTCCCGGTACGCGGTGGCCGCATGGACCACGGGCAGCCCCGCCGGGCACGGAGACGGCCGTACCGGGCCCGCCCCGGCCCCACTGAGCGCCGACCGGCAGGCTCCGCACAGCACCGAACGCCCGGCACCGCAGCCGGCGCACCCGGCCGGCAGCACCAGGCCGCCGAGCTCACCGGCCAGCACCCGCCACCACTCCCGCATGGCATTCACCCTGCCGGGCGCGGACGGCACCCCGCCACCCCTGTGGACAACCACCGGGGCCCGGCCCACCGCCCGCCGCCGTCAGCCCGGGTAGATCGGAGCCCGTCCGCCGGCCACCACCGTGCGCCACTGCGCCCCCGGCGGCAGCCACACGATGCCGTCCTCCAGCGACTCCGCGACCACCGGCTTCTTCTCGTCCTCGCTCGCCGCGACGGCCACCAGCCCGGTCGCCCCGGGCAGCCCGGCCCCGACCATCGAGCCGTCGGCCAGCAGGTAGCGGGCCTGCACGACCATGCCGCTCTCCCGGCCCACCACCAGCAGCCGTCCCCGCGGCGCCCAGCTCATCGCCGTCACGTCCGCCAGCTGCGGAGCGGCCGGGCGCAGCTCGCGCACCGAGACCGGCGAGGCGTCGCCCTTCCCGTCGGGCCGCTCGATCCGCCCGGTGTACAGGGACTTGCGGCTCTCCTTGGCCACCACCAGCGCGATCCGCACCCCGTCGGGCGAGGCCTTCACCCCGGTGATCCGCCCGCCGGCCAGGCCGGACACCTCGACCCGTTCGGGTGCCCCGGTACCGCCGGGGATCCGCCACAGCGTCGGGTCCTGCGGGTCGGGGTCGGCGACCCACAGGTCGCCCGCCGCGTCCCACGTCGGGGTGGCGAGCCCGTTGGGCTTGGCCCCCTTGCCGGTCAGCAGCGGCGGCGGCATCGCTCCGGCGGTGGTCAGGTTGACCACGTAGAGCCCGTGCCCGTCCTCGGAGACCACCGCGGCACGCTTCTCGTCGTAGGCCACGGCCGCGGAGCCCACCTTGAAGGCCGGGTTCCCGGCCAGCGGCCCGGGAGCCGGTGTCGGCGGGTCCTGCTGCTCCTCGCGGTTGGGGTCCAGGCTGAGCCGCTGGAGCCGGTCCTCCGCGTCCACGTAGTACTGGTGGTTGGGCGAGGGCGGCCGGTTGGCGATCGTGGCGGCGTCCACCTCGGTCACCTGGCACAGCGTGGTGCCGTCGGAGCGCAGGAGGTCGACCCGGTCGACCCGGGAGCCCGTCACGTCCTTGACCGTGTACAGGATCTGGGTGGCCATCCGCTGGCACAGCGGCTCACGGGTGTTGTCCACCTGCTCGCTCAGCGGTACCCGCAGCGAGTTCTGGCCGTCGACCGAGAGCGACTTGGTGCCTTCGCGCAACCGGGTGCCGGTGGGGAAGCTGGAGGCGACGACCGGCCCGAGCCACTTGGAGGGGCCTTCGAGCAGCGAGGTGACGGTCTGGGTGGTGGGGTCCATCCGGGAGTCGGGGTCGCTGCGCTGGCGCACGTAGACGGGGTCGGCGACGAGCGTGGACCCCGCGAAGTAGTACTTGTTGACGGGCCGGTAGATGCGCTGGAAGTCGGACTCGCTCAGCACCAGGCTGCTGGGCGGGGTCGCGATCCGCCACTGGCCGTCCTTCTGCTGGAGCTGGAGGAACTCCTCGTAGCGCCGGTCGCCGGTCTCCGGCTGGTACGCGCTGCGCTCGTCCACCGTGGCCAGCATCTTGCCCGTGATCTTGAACCGGGGCGCCGCCGGGTCCTTCTCGCCCTGTACGGAGAACCGGTCGAGGCCGGCGGCGAGCACGGTGACGGCCGCTCCGGGCTTCCAGTTCTTCGCCGCGTCCTCGGTGAGGTACTTGCGGGCGGTCTGGAGCTGCGGATCATCGCTGGTCATGGCCTCCAGGAAGCCGTCGACGATCTCCTGCGGACTGGCCTTGTCGGCCGGCGGCACACCGAACACGCGGACCTGCGAGTCGACGCCCTGGGAGGCCTCCACCGGCCGGACCTCGCCGTGGTCGGGCATCGAGGCGCAGCCGGCGAGCAGCAGCCCTGCCGCCCCGACGGCGCAGGCCCTGAGGGCGCTGAGGGCGCGCGGCGCGGGCCGGCGCGACCGGCCCGGCTCAGCACCCATGCGATCCACCCGCTCCGCCCGATCCACCCGCTGCGCCGGTTCCGCCGGCTCCGCCCGCTCCACCGCTGCCACCCTCTCGGTCGGTTGCTCCCGCCGTCCCGCCGGACCGCGTGCCCGCCGCCCCGCCCCCGGAACCGTGCCCCTGCTCCGCCGGCCCCGGCCGGGTCACGACCCGCGCCCCGTTGCCCGGCAGAGCCGTCGGGTCGGCCGGTACCGGCACCGCACCCGCAACGGGCGACCTGGGCGGCATCGGCGCCCGGTCGCCGCGCCCCGCCTGCTGCGCCTCCTGCGCCCGCTGCCCGGCGGCCGCGGAGCCCTCCGCCGCGGCCCTGGCCCGGTTGGCCCGGGAGTCCTCGGGCTCCAGCGGGATCGGAGACCCGCGCAGCGGCTCGTCGGCCGTGCGCGGCAGCGTCAGGCGGAACTGCGAGCCGCCGCCGGGCTCGCCCCACGCCTGGAGCCAGCCTCCGTGCAACCGGGCGTCCTCGACGGCGATGGACAGGCCGAGGCCGGTACCGCCGGTCGTGCGCGCCCGCGCCGGGTCAGCCCGCCAGAAGCGGTTGAAGACGCGGGTGGCCTCGCCGGGCTTGAGCCCGACGCCGTAGTCCCGTACGGCCACGGCCACGGCCCCGCCCGCCGAGGCGAGCCGGACGACCACGTCGCGGCCCTCGCCGTGCTCGACGGCGTTGACGACCAGGTTGCGCAGGACCCGCTCCACGCGCCGGGCGTCGGCCTCGGCTATCACCGGCTGGGTGTCTCCGAGGACGCGGATCCGGGTGTGCTTGTGATCGGCGAGCGGCTGGGCCCCGTCGATGACGCGGCGTACGACGTCCCGCAGGTCGACCGGCTCCGCCTCCAGGGCGGCGGCGCCCGCATCGAACCGGCTGATCTCCAGCAGGTCGGCCAGCAGCGACTCGAAACGGTCGAGCTGCCCGGCGAGGAGCTCGGCGGAGCGCGCGGTGACCGGGTCGAAGTCCTCGCGGGCGTCGTAGATGAGGTCGGCGGCCATCCGCACCGTGGTGAGCGGGGTGCGCAGCTCGTGGGAGACGTCCGAGACGAAGCGGCGCTGCAGCCGGGAGAGGTCCTCCAGCTGCACGATCTTGTTCTGGAGGTTCTGGGCCATCTTGTTGAAGGCCTCGCCCAGGCGGGCGATGTCGTCCTCGCCGGTGACCTTCATCCGCTCCTGGAGCCGCCCCGCCGAGAGCCGCTCGGCGATCCCCGCGGCCATCCGGACGGGGGTGACGACCTGGCGCACGACCAGCCAGGCGATCCCGCCGAGGAGGACCACGACGAACAGCCCGGCGGTGGCGATGGTGACCTTGACCAGGTTGAGGGACTCCTCCTCCTGGGTGAGCGGGAAGAGATAGTACAGGTCGTACGGGTCGCCGTTGATGTCGGTGAGCCGCTTGCCGATGACGAGCGCGGGCTCGGGCAGCTTGTCCCCGGCGTCGGTGTAGCGGATCTGCGAGAAGGTCTTGAAGGCGCCGGTCGCGTGGTTGACGTTGCGGCGCAGCCCCAGCGGCACGCTGGCGTTCGGGTCCACGTTGCCGGAGGCGCGGGCTCCGCGGACGCCGCCGAGGGCTCCGCGGGCCGGCCGTTCCTCGCCGGTTCCGCTGCCGGCGCCCAGCGCCGCCACCTCGAAGGCGCTCTGCCCGCCACTGGCGAGCTGTTTGACCAGGGAGTTCATCCAGGTACTGGCGTCCCGGCCGACCTTGTTGTCGGAGGCGTCGGGCCCGTCCGCCGTATAGGGCGTGTTGGCCTTCTCCTGTGCGACCGCGAAGCCGCCCGCGGCCTGGCTCTGCGCGGCCTCCTCCTTGGCGTCGAGGAGGCCCTTGCTGACCTGCGCGATGACCACGAACCCGAGGGCGAGGACCACGGCGAGGGAGATCAGCAGGGTGGCGGCGACCACCCGGAGCTGGATGTTGCGCCGCCACAGCCGGACAGCCGGAAGCAACGGCCGGCGCACGAGGCGTACGAACAGCCGCAGCACGGGGCCGCCGGGCGCTCCTACCGCGTCGAGACGGAGCGGCCGGCCGCCCCGCAGCGCTCCCCAGCGGGAGCGGCCACGGGGCTTGCCGGGTGTCATGTCAGCTCGGTCCGGCCTTGTAGCCGACCCCGCGCACGGTCACGACGATCTCGGGGCGCTCCGGGTCCTTCTCGACCTTGGAGCGCAGTCGCTGGACGTGCACGTTGACCAGGCGGGTGTCGGCCGCGTGGCGGTAGCCCCAGACCTGTTCCAGCAGCACCTCGCGGGTGAAGACCTGCCAGGGCTTGCGGGCGAGCGCGACCAGCAGGTCGAACTCGAGCGGGGTCAGGGCGATCGAGGCGCCTTCCCGCTTGACCGAGTGCCCGGCCACGTCGATGACCAGGTCACCGATGGTCAGCTGCTCGGGCGCAGGCTCTTCCGAACGGCGCAGGCGGGCCCGGATGCGGGCCACCAGCTCCTTCGGCTTGAACGGCTTGACGATGTAGTCGTCGGCCCCGGACTCCAGGCCCACGACCACGTCCACGGTGTCGCTCTTGGCGGTGAGCATGACGATCGGTACGCCCGACTCGGCGCGGATCAGCCTGCACACCTCTATGCCGTCCCTACCGGGCAGCATGAGGTCGAGCAGCACGAGATCCGGCTTCGCCTCCCGGAAGGCAGCCAGTGCCTTGTCGCCGTCCGCTACGAACGACGGCTCAAAACCTTCTCCACGCAGCACAATGCCGAGCATCTCGGCCAGCGCGGTGTCGTCGTCGACGACAAGGACGCGTCCCTTCATGGTTGACATCATCCCATTAGCTAATCGTTACCCGGCGGTGAGCTGTCCCACAGCCAAAGGGGCTGGAAATCGTCCCTCGGACCTGCGTGGAGATCAGGACGCCCAGTGTGCCCCGGATCCGGCCGACGTACGAAGGCGCGAACGTCCCGGGATGCAGGAGACCCCCTGGTCCGTTCGGGACGTCTGGTCCGTTCGAGGTTGTCACATGGCACGATGGCAGCCGGACCAAGCGCCCCGCACCCCGCAGTGCACGTGAAGGAGCGACGATGAACGACTCTCCGGGCTGGGCTACGCCCGGATCCTCCCCGTCCGACGGTGAGGGCTCCCACGGTACGCAGCCGCCCGCGGGCGGTTCCGGCGATTCCAAATGGTCCGCCGAGCAGCCGCCCCCCGGCCAGTGGTCGAGCCCGACCCCGGGCCAGACCCCGCCCAACCCGCAGCAGCAGCCCCCCGCGGCCCCCCAGCCGGGCGCGGGCTGGGGCGCGCAAGGCGGCGGCAACCCCGGCGGCTGGGGCAACCAGCCCCAGGCGGTCAAGCCTGGCGTGATCCCGCTGCGCCCGCTCGGGATCGGCGAGATCCTCGACGGTGCCGTCACCACCATGCGCAAGCACTGGCGCGCGGTACTGCCCATCACCCTGGCCGTGGCCGTCGTCGTCCAGCTGGCGAGCGTGCTCCTGCAGAAGTACGCCTTCGCCGACGTCGTACTGGACCAGTCGAGCGACGCACCCCTGGACGAGCAGATCGACGCCCTCGGTTCCTTCGCGGCCATGTCCGCGGCGGACGGGTTCATCCAGCTCATCGGAGCCATCGTGGCCACCGCGATGCTCACCATGATCTTCAGCCGCGCGGTGCTCGGCCACGGCTCCTCCATCGGCACCGCCTGGCGCGAGGCCCGCCCGCAGCTGGCCCGGCTGTTCGGCCTGACCCTCCTCCTGGGCCTCGGCTCGGCCCTCCTCTTCACCGTGCTGGTCCTGCCCGGCGCCCTCGCCGGACAGGCCCCCCTCGCCGCCCTCGGCGGTCTCATCGCCCTCGGCGTGATCCTCTGGCTCTGGATCAAGTTCTCCCTGGCCTCGCCCGCCCTGATGCTGGAGAAGGCGACGGTCCGCAAGGCCTTCGTCCGCTCGTCCAAGCTGGTCAAGGGCTCCTGGTGGCGGATCTTCGGCATCACCGTCCTCACCGGCATCATCACGACCTTCGTCGCGGGCCTGATCGTCCTCCCCCTCACCCTCGTCGGCGGCCTGGTGTTCGGCGGCGGCCTCGAAGGCATGGCCGACGGCACCGGAACCACGAGCTGGGGCTACCTGATCAGCACGGCCGTCGGCGGGATCATCGCCCTGGCGATCACCATGCCGATCCAGTCGGGCGTCACGGTCCTCCTCTACGTCGACCAGCGCATCCGCCGCGAGGCCCTCGACCTGGAGCTGGCCCGGGCGGCGGGCATCGAGAACTACGGCACGACCACGCCGCCGACCGGAGGCTGACGCGGGAATGAGGAGCACGGGGGGCCTGCTCACACCACCACCCACCCCACCCATCACCATCGGCCGCGAGGCCGCCCGCGAGGCGGCCCGCGCCGAGCTGGCGAAACCCGCGTACCACGAGAACGACCCGGGGCTGTTCGAAAGGGCCCTGAACCGCTTCTGGGACTGGGTCGGGGACCTCTTCGACCGCGCCTCCGGCGCGACCCCGGGCGGAGCCCTCGGCCTGCTGGCCGTCGCCGTCTTCGCCCTCCTCGTCGTCGCCGCCCTGTGGTGGCGCCTGGGCGCCCCCCGCCGTACGGCCACGCGCGCCGCGGGCACCCTCTTCGACGACGGCATCCGCAGCGCGGCGGACCACCGCGCCACCGCCGAGTCCCTGGCCGGCGAGGGCCGCTGGAGCGAAGCCGTCCAGGAGCGCATGCGCGCCGTGGTCCGCTCCCTGGAGGAGCGCACCCTCCTCGACCCCCGCCCGGGCCGCACCGCGGACGAGGCGGCGGCCGAAGCGGCCGTCTCCCTCCCGTCCCACGCCACGGCCCTGCGCACGGCGGCACGCACCTTCGACGACGTCACCTACGGCGCCCACCCGGCGACCCCCGAGATGTACGCCGCCCTCACCACCCTGGACCAGGCCCTGTCCCACACCAAGCCCCTCCTGACGGGCCCCACCGCATGACCACCCCAAACCCAAACCCAGACCCCCCGAACCCGAGCCACCCGACCCCCGGCACGGCTCCCACACCTCCGGGCGAGGGAGTCGACGGACCGGGCGGGGCCCCGGGCACGGCCCACCCCGCCCCCGGTGCCGCCCCCGCGCCCCCGGTGGACCCGGCAGCACGCCCGAGCGAGGGACCGGGCACGGCCCACCCCGCCCCCGGCTCGGCCCACACACCCTTGATCCACGCGGCAGCGAGCAGCGCCCACCACCCCGCCGGGGCCCCGGCCCCCGCTCTCGGCGGAGCCGGAGCCGCTGTACCCGGCACGGCCGCCACCACCCCCCGTGCAACCGCCGGAGGCACCCGCACCCGGCCCCGGGACCTCTGGACCCGCTCCCGCGGGTTCCTCCTCGCGCTCGCGGTGCTCCTCACCGCCGGGCTGGCCCTCGCCGCCCTCAACTCCGGTGCCCGGCACGGCTACCTCGACCCCCGTTCCGCCGACCCCTCCGGCAGCCGGGCCGTGGCCGAGCTGCTCAAGGAACGCGGGGTCACCACCCGGGTCGTCACCACCGCCGCGGAAGCCGCCGACGCCGCCGGCCCCGACACCACCCTGCTGGTCACCGACCCCGACCGGCTCGGGGACACCCAGCTCCGCGACATCCGCACCGCGATCGACCTCTCCGGCGGCCGGACCGTCCTGCTCGCCCCCAGCACCCTCAGCCTCCCCGCCCTGGCCCCCGGCACCCGCATCGACGGCGACTCCCCCGCCCCCGACGCGCACCTCGACCCGGGCAGCACCTGCACCCTCCCCGCCGCCACCACCGCGGGCCGCGCCGCCACCGGCGGCGGCCACCGCTACACCACCAGCAGCACCGGAGCCACCGGCTGCTACCCCAGCGCCGGCCACCCCACGCTCCTCGTCCTGCCCACCGGCATCCGCGGCGGCGACACCGTCCTCCTCGGCTCCGAGGGCATCTTCCTCAACAAGACCCTCGCCGAAGAGGGCAACGCCTCCCTCGCGCTCCAACTCCTCGGCTCCCGCCCGCACCTCGTCTGGTACCTGCCGTCCCTCGCCGACGGCAGCACCGAAGGCGACCGCACCGGCGAGGAGCAGAGCTTCCTCGACCTGATCCCCGCCGGCTGGAGCTGGGCCCTGCTCCAGCTGTTCCTCGCCGCCGCCGTCGCCGCCCTCTGGCGCGCCCGCCGCCTCGGCCCGCTCGTCACCGAACGCCTGCCCGTCCTCGTCCGCGCCTCCGAGGCCACCGAGGGCCGCGCCCGCCTGTACCGCAAGGCCGACGCCCGCGACCGCGCGGCCACCGTGCTGCGCGCCGCCGCCCGCGAACGCCTGGCCGCACTGGTCGGCGTACCGGCCGCCCAGGCCCACGATCCGGCCTCCCTGGTCCCCGCGGTCGCGGCCCGCCTCACGGCCGGCCCCCCGCACGACCCGGCCACCCTGCTCTTCGGCACGACCCCCACCACCGACGCGGCGCTCATCGCGCTCGCCGACCACCTCGACGCCCTCGAAAGGGAGGTCCGCACCTCATGACGGCCACCACGGACAGCGCCCGCTCCGCCCTGGAGGCGCTCCGCACCGAGATCGGCAAGGCCGTGGTCGGCCAGGACTCCGCCGTCACCGGCCTCGTCGTAGCCCTCCTCTGCCGCGGCCACGTCCTCCTCGAAGGCGTCCCCGGCGTCGCGAAGACCCTCCTCGTACGGGCACTCGCCGCCTCCCTCGAACTCGACACCAAGCGCGTCCAGTTCACCCCCGACCTGATGCCGAGCGACGTCACCGGCTCCCTCGTCTACGACGCCCGCACCGCGGAGTTCTCCTTCCAGAACGGCCCGGTCTTCACCAACCTGCTCCTCGCCGACGAGATCAACCGCACGCCCCCCAAGACCCAGTCCTCCCTCCTCGAAGCGATGGAGGAGCGCCAGGTCACCGTCGACGGCACGCCCCGCAAGCTCCCGGAGCCGTTCCTCGTCGCCGCCACCATGAACCCGGTCGAGTACGAGGGCACGTACCCCCTCCCCGAGGCCCAGCTCGACCGCTTCCTCCTGAAGCTCACCGTCCCCCTCCCCTCCCGCGAGGACGAGATCGGCGTACTGACCCGCCACGCGGCCGGCTTCAACCCCCGCGACCTGCACTCCGCCGGCCTCCGCGCCGTCGCCGGCCCCGCCGAACTGGACGCCGCCCGCAAGGCCGTCGAGGCCACCGCCGTCTCCCCCGAGATCACCGCGTACGTCGTCGACATCTGCCGCGCCACCCGCGAATCCCCCTCCCTCACCCTCGGCGTCTCCCCGCGCGGCGCCACCGCGCTGCTGGCCACCGCCCGCGCCTGGGCCTGGCTCGTGGGACGCGACTACGTCACCCCCGACGACGTGAAGGCCCTCGCCCTGCCGACCCTGCGCCACCGCGTCCAACTGCGCCCCGAGGCCGAGATGGAGGGCGTCACGGCCGACGCGGTCATCACCGCCATCCTCACCCACGTCCCCGTCCCGCGCTGATGGCGTTCACCGGACGCGCCGCCCTGCTCGCGGCCCTCGGCAGCATCCCCGTCGGCATCCTCGGACCGAGCTGGACGGGGATGCTGGCGGTCAACGCCCCCATCGCCCTGGCCTGCGCGATCGACTACGCCCTCGCGGCCCCGGTCCGCCCGCTCCAACTGGCCCGCTCCGGCGACACGTCGGTACGCCTCGGCGAATCCGCCGACGTCCACCTCACGATCACCAACCCCTCCCCCCGCAGGCTCCGCGCCCGCATCCGCGACGCCTGGCCCCCGAGCAGCTGGCTCCCCGGGACGGAAGTCGAGGCCTCCCGCCACGCCCTGACCGTCCCGCCGGGCGAACGCCGCCGCCTCACCACCCGGCTGCGGCCCACCCGCCGCGGCGACCGCCAGGCGGCCCGCGTCACGATCCGCTCGTACGGCCCGCTCGGCCTGCTGGCCCGCCAGGGCCACCACACCGTCCCCTGGACGGTCCGCGTCCTGCCGCCCTTCGCGAGCCGCAAACACCTCCCCTCCCGCCTCGCCCGCCTGCGCGAACTCGACGGCCGCACCAGCGTCCTGACCCGCGGTGAGGGCACGGAGTTCGACAGCCTGCGCGACTACGTACCGGGCGACGACACCCGTTCCATCGACTGGCGGGCCACCGCCCGCCAGCACAAGGTCGCCGTCCGGACCTGGCGCCCGGAACGCGACCGCTCCATCTTGATCTGCCTCGACACCGGCCGCACCGCGGCCGGCCGCGTCGGCGACGCCCCGCGCCTCGACTCGGCGATGGACGCGGCCCTGCTCCTCACCGCGCTGGCCACCCGCGCGGGCGACCGCGTGGACCTCCTGGCCCACGACCGCCGCCTCCGCGCCCAGGTCCAGGCCCGCTCGGCGGCCGACACCCTGCCCGCCTTCGTGAACGCGATGGCCACTCTCGAACCGGAACTGGTCGAGACGGATTCCCGCACCCTGGTCTCCACCATCCTGCGCAGCGCCCCGCGCCGCTCCCTGGTGGTCCTCCTGACCAGCCTGGACGCGGCCCCCGTCGAAGAGGGCCTGCTCCCGCTCCTCCCCCGCCTCACCCAGCGCCACACGGTCCTCCTGGCCTCGGTCTCCGACCCCCACGTGGCGGAGATGACGAAGTCCCGCGGCACCGTGGAGGCCGTCTACGAAGCCGCGGCGGGCACCCAGTCCCAGTCGGCCCGCCGCCGCACGGCGGACCAGCTCACCCGCCACGGCGTCCACGTGGTCGACGCCACCCCCGACACCCTGGCCCCGGCCCTGGCCGACACCTACCTGGCCCTGAAGGCCGCCGGCCGCCTCTGAGGAGCGAAGGCTCAGCGATTCAGATCGAAGACGCCCACTCCCTGCCCCGCATAGGCCTTCGGCTCGACCGTGGCGACCAGTGCCTGTGAGCCCCACTCGGGAAGGTGACGTGCGGCATGGACGGCGGCTGCGATGCCGGCCGGTACTCCATCGCGGCGCATCTCTGCCACAGCCAAGACGGCCGGATAGTCGAGGTCGAGCATGTGGATCACGTCTAGCTGCCCGATGTGCTCGGCGATCCCCGCGAGAACCACGTCGGCCTCGAGGACCGACAGCACCGGCACCCACAACCGTGTGTCCGCATCGAGATAGGCACGGTGAATCAGTGCGGACACCTGCCGATTCCCGGACAGCGCCAACAGCGACGGCGTGTCCAGGACGAGGTGGTGCTGGATCACGCGGCAGCGTCCCCCTGCCGGGCGAAGGCCTCACGGACCCTGCGCCCCATGGCCGCACTCTCCTCATCGGTCACGTCCACCCCGAAGTGCTCGGCCATGTAGGCCCGGGCACGCTCCGCCCGCTCCCGCCGCTCCTCTGCGGTCAGCGTCGTCTCGGCAAACTCCTGCACCAGAGACCGGATGGACGTCCCACGGGACTCTGCGATGACGGCGAGGCGGTCTCTCACCTCGGCCGGCACACGGATCATGGCATCAGACATGGCCCGAGTATACGCCGACGTAAACATCCACGAGGGGTAAACGCAGAAAAGCCCCGCACCGAACCCGTAAGGGCTGGTGCGGGGCTTTCCCACAATGATTGTTCGGCGGCGTCCTACTCTCCCACAGGGTC
>NZ_JBHUBS010000038.1:0-30002 GCF_042788835.1 Streptomyces sp. NPDC056883
GGTCTCCCGCGTACTGGACGTACTCGGGTGACCCGGCAGTGCGGCGAGGTGCGGTGCCGGGCGGCGCGGGCCCGGCAAGATCCGAAAGAGACGGCCCAGCCCCCGGCCGATTCTCGCCTCCGGTTGTTGCGGCAGCGTGGCGGCAGCATGGCAGGTGCGCCATAACGGACTCATTCCTGCAGGTCTTCCATCCGGTCCAGGAGGGTGGTCAGCAGGGCGGAGCGGCCCTCTTCCGCACGGGTCATCAGTTCTCGTAGCCGCCGCATGTCTTCCGGGCTCAGGGCAGTGCCGAGGTCCCGGGCACGCAGTGCTTCGCCCACGGCGAAGCCGACCGCATCCAGTGAGGTGCCGATGCCCGGGCGGCCTTGGACAGGGCCGGGGATCTGCCGGCGTCGACCGGGCCACGCCCGTCGGCGTGAGGGCTGCAGCCTCCCGCGCATGGCCTCCTCGCTGCTACGGGACTGCGCGAAGCCGAATCCGTCGATCGTGGTCATGTCCGCCGCATCCGTGACGGCGTTCCGTGCCGCTTGCCAGCCGGCCGTGAACGCGTCCCGGGAGCCCGGCCGGCCGGACTCCAGACCTTCCACCGTGTCCGACAGGTACGCCAACGCCTCCCGGGTGCTCTTGCGCAGGGCGATGAGCCGACGCATCTCCTCCTCGGCACGCGAGCGTCGTCGGGTGCGCTCCGCCGTTCTGGTCTGAAGTGCCGACGACAGCATGGTGGCCCCCGCTCCCAACACGGCTCCCCCGACCACGCCGATCAACCCGAAGAGCTCTGCACTGTCCGCCATACGGGCATCCTCACGAATGCCCGACCACGTGTCAGGGACTTCTCGAAGTCGAAGTCGAAGTCGAGGGCGGAGGGCGGAGGACGGTGGGCCGGTGTGCGAAAGAGATCCGCCGGACGGGGCGTACGTGTCACTGTGTCCGTCTGCGATGACGGCGACACGCTCGGGGGAGGCTCGGTGGCTGCCGACAGGAACGCCGACGGCTTACGGACGCAACAGGCCGTGTTCGTGGGCCCGTACCAGTTGCTGCGGCCGTTGGGCGCGGGCGGGATGGGAGAGGTGTACCTGGCCCGCTCGCCCGGGCTGAGACTGCTCGCGGTGAAGGTGATCAGGGCCGAGTACGCCGAGGACCCGCAGTTCCGGCGACGCTTCCGGCAGGAAGTCGAGGCCGCGCGGCGGGTGACCGGCTTTCACGCGCCACCCGTGGTGGATGCGGATGCGCGCGGTCTTCGGCCCTGGATGGCCACGTCCTACGTGCCCGCGCCGGACCTCGACGAGGTCGTCCTGCGGTTCGGCACCCTCGGCGAAGCGGGAACACGGGCCCTGGGAGCGGCCCTCGCCGAGGCGTTGGCCGCGATCCACGCGGCGGGGGTGGTGCACCGCGACCTCAAACCGGGCAACGTGCTCATCGCGCGGGACGGTCCGCGCGTCATCGACTTCGGGGTCAGCCGCGCCTTCGACGCCGTGCACCTGACCCGGACCGGCCGGGTGTGCGGCACACCCGGCTACGTCGCCCCCGAACGCATCGTCGCCGACTCCGCCACCACCGCCGCGGCCGACGTGTTCTCGCTCGGCTGCCTCCTGGTGTACGCATGCACCGGCCGCACGCCGTTCGGCGACGGTGAACCCGCGCACGTCAACCGGCGGGTCGTGTACGAGGAGCCGGACCTCTCCGGAATGCCCGCCTCGCTGCTCCCCCTGGTGGCCTCCTGCCTGGCCAAGGACTTCGTCCGGCGGCCCACCGCGACGGCCGTGCTGGGTGCACTGGCCCCGGCCGACCCGGCGGCGCTGCTGAGCCCGTGGCTGCTCGCGGACCTCGACGCCCGGGAGCGGCAGGCCGAGGCCGATCTGGGCGCGCCGCAGGCCGATCCGCCCGCGCTGCCGGTGCGGACGTGGCAGTCGCTCGGCCGCCGCGGCCTGTTGGGGCTCGGCGCCGGGGTCGCCGCGGGCGTGGCCGGCGCCGCCGGCGTACCGCTGCTCCTCAGCCGTCGCACCCGGGCGGCCGGCGACGGGGCATCAGTGGGCACGGCCGTCGACGCGTGGGGAGCCGAGGCGGCGGGTTCCGGTACGCCGCCCGCCGCTCCGGCGCCGCTGTGGAGCACTCCGATGAGCGGCCTGACGACCGATCACCAACTCTCCGTGCTCGGTACCACCCCGGTGTGGTGGGGTCCGGGACAGGGCGCGGTCGGCTTCGACGGGACGACGGGGCGTCAGGTCTGGTCCCGGCGGAACGTGGAGTTCTTCCAGGTGCAGGACGACCTGATCTACGGGACGTCCCCGGACTCGGCGAACCTGGTGTGGCTGGACTCCGGAGGCAAGAGCGCCCAGGGCCCGCTCACCGTGCTCGCCGGGCAGCGCATCGACGCCGTGATGACCCTGCGGACCTTCGGCGCGGACGGCCGGACGGTGGTGCTCGCCCGCCAGACCTCCGGCAACAGTGCCGGCGTCGTGGCCGGGACCGAGTTGAGCAGCGGTGCGGTGCTGTGGCAGCAGGAGATCACCCAGAAGGACGCGGTGACCCTGATCCGCGCAACGCAGCAGATGACGGCCGGTTCCGGCAGCACGATGGGCCTGGTCGCCGACGGCCGCTGCTACTACGAGGACGGCAACGTCATCCACGCGGTGGACCTGCGCACCGGCGCGTCCCACTGGCAGGTCACCGGCCTCACGCCCGAGGGCTCATCGGGCCCCACCCGGCTGCTGCGCGCCGGCGCATTCCTGCTGCTCGTCGGCGCCCTCGCGATCGTCGCCCTGGACCCCGCCACCGGGCAGCAGCGCTGGGCGGCTCCCGCCGTCCCGCAGATGGTCCTCGGCTGCGCGCTCGGGGCCGGCCGGCTGCTGCTCTCCGGGGTCGAGGGCACCGCGTACTGCCTGGACGTCACGACCGGCAAGGGGTTGTGGCACACCACCGTGGGGACGCAGGCCGGGGCGGGTACGGGTATCGACTTCCTGGCGCCCTCCGCCGGGGACGGCTTCTTCGGTGTGCCCCTGCTGGACGGATCGTCCGGGGCTGCCGTCCTGGACGCCGCCGACGGCACGATCCGCTGGGTGGCGAAGGCACCCTCCGACGAGGGCAGCTGGACCACTGCGGCCCGGGGCGGAACGCTCTACTGCGGGTCCGCCACCACGCTGCGCGCCTTCCGGGCTCGTGGTGCATGAGCACGCGGAGCATCGGCCCGTACCGCGTCCTGCGACGGCTCGGCGCCGGAGGCATGGGCAGCGTGTACCTGGCCACCACCGACAGCGGACGCCCCGTCGCGGTGAAGACCGTACGGCAGCAGTACGCGGCCGATACCACGTTCCGGCGCAGGTTCACCCAGGAGGTGGCGGCGGCCAGGGCCGTCAACGGGGCCTACACCGTGGCGGTGGTCGATGCCGACACCGAGGCGGACATCCCCTGGCTGGCCACCGAGTTCGTCACCGGCCCGTCGCTGCACGAGGCCGTGGCGCGGCACGGCCCGCTCACCGGGCCCGCCCTGCAGGTGCTGGGGGCGGGGCTGGTGGAGGCGCTGACCGCGATCCACCGAGCCCGGATCATCCACCGCGACCTGCAGCCCTCGAACATCCTGCTGACCCGGGACGGTCCGAGGGTCATCGACTTCGGCATCAGCAAGCCGACGACCGACGCGCTGCCCACCGCGAGCGGCGAGATCGTCGGCACCCCCGGGTTCATGTCTCCCGAACACGCGGCGGGCGAGGACCTCACTCCCGCCTGCGACCTGTTCTCGCTCGGCGCCGTCCTGGCCTTCGCCGCCACCGCCCGCCCGCCCTTCGGCGAGGGGCCGGCCGCGGTACTGATCTACCGCTCGGCCGAGGAGCCCCCGGACCTTGACGGAGTACCGCCGGAACTGGTGGGGCTGCTGGTGCGCTGCCTGGACCGGAACCCGGACCGGCGGCCCGAACCGGCCGAACTCGCCGCCGCCTTCCGGTACGGTCCGGCGGTCGGCACCGCCTGGATGGGCGAGGCCGAGCGGACGGTGCGCCGACGCGAGCGGGACCTGGCCCGGGTGCTGAAGGACCCGAACGGCACCCGGCGCCGCCTGCTCCTCCTCGGCGGAGCCCTGCTCGCCACGACCGCCGCGGGAGGCACCGCCCGGGCACTGTGGCCGGGCCGGGCCGCCGGCCCGCCCCCGAGGGACTGGTCGGTCACGCTCCCCCGGACCGGCATGGCTCCCGTCGGCTGCGGACCGGCGGCGGTGGTGTGCGCGGACCGCACCGGAGTGGTCGGCTACGCCCGCACCGACGGGCAGACGCTGTGGAGCAGCACCGCGGAGACCGGCATCCTCCCGGTCTGCGACGGCAGCCGGGTGTGGACCGTGGACTCGGCCGGCGTGGTGCAGGCGCGCGACGCCCGCAACGGCACGACGCTCTGGCGTTCGCCCGACGCCGTTCCCGGCGCGCAGTCCGTCGCCCTGCCGCTGCCCGGCCTGCTGCTGGTCACCGGTGGGGACGGCGCACTGCACGCCTACGACGCGACCGGCGGAACCCTGCTCTGGACCGGCGCCGCGCTCGGCACCTCCTACCGCCTCCAGGGCATGGCCCCGGCGGACCTCCTGGTCGTCACGCTCCCCTCGGACCGGACGTCGCACGGCACGTACCGCTTCACGGCACTCGACCGCGCGACCGGGCGGCAGCGGTGGTCGCTCGACGCCAAGGACCTGTACGCGCCGCCGACCGGCGGCCACTTGTACGCCCTCACCCCGGACCTGGCCCTCACCGCAGTGGGCGGTCGGGACGGCTCCATCGTCTGGAGCCGTCCCACCGGCCTTTCGCCGGCCGCCGCGACCGTGTCCCTCGCCGGCTACGAGGGCTCGCTCTCCCTCCACGCGGGCGTGCTCACCTGCATACCGAACGGGTCCTCGACGCTCCCCGACGAGCCGTTCAACACGGCGGCGTTCGACCCCGCCCGGGGCACCCTGCTCTGGAGCGGCCGGCACCGGGGCCCCGCCAACGGGAGCGCCGACGCCGCAGGGGTGCTCGTCCTGGGCGGACCGCGGGGCGCGTCCGGCACCGACCTGCGCACCGGGCGCACCGCCTGGACCCGGGAGTCGCCCCGGGGCGCCACCACCGTCCGCGGCTCCGCCGGGAAGCTGGTCCTCCTCACCGCACCCGGCGCCGCCGGCGGGATCACCCTGCAAGCGCTCACCGCCGACGGCGGCACCCACCAGTGGCAGCAGACCTTCGCCCGGCAGCCGGGCGACCCGCAGGTCCTGCTCCAGGACTCGGCCCTCCTGGTCGGCTACGGGACCACGCTGACCGCCTACCGCCTGCCCAGCAGCTGACCCGCCTCCGAAAGGTTCACCCCACGATGGCCGACGCCGAGGGCACACCGCCCGCCGAACGGGAACTGCCGACCGCCCCGCCCACCCGTGTCCTTCCGGTGCAGCCCGTTCCGGCCACCCTCCCGGACCCGGCCGACCTGCGCCCGGTCGGCCCCGCCCGGCGGTGGACCTGGCTCATCGCCGGCCTCGCCGCCGGGGCCAGCGCCGCCGCCCTCGTACTGAGCCTGGTCGCCCACCTCTCCGACCCGGCGCCCGCCCCACCGACCACTGCGGTGACCGTCGCCGGCGGTCCGACGACCGAGCCCTACACCGCACTGGCCGACGGCTGTGCACTGCTGCGCCCGGAGACGGTCGAGCGCCACCTCAGGGGAGCCGCCTGCACCGCGCCGAAGCACGGCGATGACGGGACCACGTCGAGGGGGACCTGGACGAGCAAGGACTCCGGCTACGCCGACGCGGAGGTCCAGGTCCTGCTGACCCCCTTCGCGGAGAGCATCTACCAGGAGGGCCTGACCAGCCACCGGACGCCGGATACCACCACCGGCGCGAAGATCATCGTCGACCGGGCCGTTCCCGGTCTCGGCGACGAGGCGACCCTGTTCTACACCTCCTACGGCGGCTACGGCCGCGTCAACCTCTCGGTGGTCCGGAACAACGCGCTCGTCACCGTCGAGTACTCCGCGTTCACGTCCGCCGGCCCGACCCCCGAGGACGTTCCCAGGGACGTCGCCGAGGAAGCCGCCATCGCCTGTGCCAAGGACGCACTCGGCACGCTGACCACTTCGTGAAGCCGCCCGGGCGGCCGATCCCGTACGCCGGGAACAACCGGCCCCGCCTGCACGGTTGAACCGGACGTGGGGTCGCGGTACGCCCGCCGCACGCTCAGGCCACGACGTACTTCTGCAGGAGGACTGCTTTTCATGACCGACCGGCCCTTGACGCTCATGGCAGTACACGCCCACCCCGACGACGAGGCCACCAGCACCGGAGGGGTCCTCGCGCAGTACGCGGCGGAAGGCATCCGCACGGTGCTCGTGACCTGTACCGACGGCCGATGTGGTGACGGACCGGGGGGCACCAAGCCGGGTGCTCCCGGGCACGACCCGGCAGCCGTCGCCGTGATGCGCCGGCAAGAGCTCGAGGTGAGCCGTGACGTGCTGAAGATCAGCGATCTGGAGACCCTCGACTATGCCGACTCCGGGATGATGGGCTGGCCGAGCAACGACGCCCCGGGATCCTTCTGGCAGACCCCCGTCGAGGAAGGCGCAGCCCGGCTCGCGGACCTCATGCGGCACTACCGGCCCGACGTGGTCGTCACCTACGACGAGAACGGCTTCTACGGCCATCCCGACCACATCCAGGCCCACCGCATCACGATGGCGGCCCTGGAGATGACCGAGCTGACACCCAAGGTGTACTGGACGACGATGCCCCGGTCGGCGATGCAGCGGTTCGGGGAGGTCATGCGCGAGTTCGGGGAGGACATGCCGGAGCCGGATCCTGCCGAGGCCGCCGCGCTGGCCGACATCGGCCTCCCGGACGAGGAGATCACCACCTGGGTGGACGCCAGCGCGTACAGCGGTCAGAAGTACGACTCGCTGGCCGCGCACGCCAGCCAGGGCGAGAGCATCTTCTTCCTCAAGATGGGCAAGGAGCGGTTCGGCGAGTTGATGGGCGTGGAGACCTTCGTCCGCGTCAAGGACTCCACCGGTGCGGCCGTACCCGAGACCGATCTCTTCGCCGGTCTGCGCTGATCCGCCCGTCCGTCGCGCGGGGCCAAGGTGACCCCGCGGGACGGCGAGGGCGCACAGACATGCATCGTGACCTGCGGAGATACCGATCGTTCGGACGTGTCGCGCGATTCCTTCCGGCCGTCCGCAAGGGGGTAGTGTCGTCCGGTCACGGACGGCAGTCGGGCCGTCTGCTCAACCCAGGGGAACCACCATGACGACCGATCTGAACTCGCTGCGGACAAGCCTCGCGTCGGGTGAGCACGAGTTCGCCGGCACCTTGGCCTTCGTCGCCGCGCACTACGCGTATCAGCCGCAGGCGTTCCGCAACGGGGACGTGGAGAACGCCGCGGGCGAGAACGAGGGCTCCTGCAAGACCCTGGGACTGGCCCTGCTGGAGGGCCTCAGCGACGAAGAAGCGCTGCTGGCGTTCGGTGAGCACTACCGCAGTGTGCTGGCGACGCCGGACGGCACCGATCACGCGAACATTCGCAACCTGATGGCCCACGGCCTGGCAGGGGTGAGCTTCGCCGGGCAGCCCTTGGCCCGCACGAGCTGAACGGCGAAGTCCGGGCGGGCCGGACCGGTCACTTCGCGGTCTGCGCGAGGGTGTCCGAGATCAAGGCCGCCCGGACGTCCACCGGGCCTGCCGGTGAGGACGTATCGCTTCACTGGTGGTCGGGCACGTACTTGTAGCCCACGCGCCGCACCGTGGAGATGCGGCCCCGGTAGGCGGGGCCGAGCTTGCGGCGCAGCCGGGCCACGTGGACGTCGACGGTACGGCCGTCGCCGACGTGCCCGTAGCCCCAGATGCCCGAGATGAGCGCGTCCCGGGTGTGAACCGTGTGCGGGTGGGCCACGAAGTGGGACAGAAGATCGAACTCCAGGTAGGTCAGCTCCAGTTCGCGCCCGGCGAGCTCGACCAGCCGGCGTTCCCGATCGATCCGGATGGCGTCGTCGGCGTGGACGGGGGCGAGGGGGGAGACCTGTTCGCGCCCGAGAGCCCGGGGGGTCCCGGGTTCGAGGGGATGAACCTCCGGGCGCACGCCGTGCGATGCCATCACCTCCACCGGGTCCACGTTCGCCGGCAGGAACACGAGGTATCCGACGCGGCCGCCGGCCGTTCCGTGGGCGGGGAGGACGGTCGGGTGGTCGCCGACCAACTGGAGTCGGGAGGCCGGGAAACGGCGCGGCGGGGTGGCGGGCGCGGGGAGTGCGGTGGTCACGATGAGCCCCTTCGGCTGCTGTTCGGAGTGAGCTACGGATGCCGGGTGTTCGGCCACGACGACAGGGCAGGGCGGATCCATGGCAGGCCCATAGCGGGCCCGCGGGCAGATCCACGGCAGACCGATTGCGGACCCGACCGTGAGTGCGGGCGCGTCGTACGCACGGCGGACCCCAGCGGTTCAGCGGGGAGGCTCACCAAGGGACCGGCGCACGAGAACCACTGCCAGGAGCAGGGGAAGGCCCAGCGAGAGAAGCGGCGGCGGATCGCCTGCGCGCTACGGGGAAATGCCCTGTCGAAGAAGCCCTAGACGGGTCGGCAGGCGGCGCTGGCGACGAGACGGAAGTCAACGTGCCTGCGGCGTACGAGCAACGGCTGCGACGGGGACATGAGCACATCGTGAAGTGCTCGACGGGCCCGCGTCAAGACTTCCCTAGTGATTCCATAGGAAACACCCGGAAGCCCCTTGACCCTGCATCATCTCCCATGGCGAGACGGCACTGTCCGCCATGCGGTCACGCACTTGCCGAGAAGGCTGCTTCGGGCAAGTATTCCTATCAATCCGATGGGAAAAGTGGGGATACGGCGAAGCACGGTCCGAGCGCCTCCCGCGCCACCCAGCGAGCAACCGGCCGAAACCCCAACTAGCTTCCGGAGTAGCTGACATGACCACCGCCGCCCCCCATGGCACCGCTGTCCGCCCAGCCCCAGCGCCACGCAGCGGCGCCCGGGCGTGTCGGTGACTTCCGTGCCGACGACACCGAGCACCCTCGTCCGCCGGTCCGCCGACGAGCAGCGCCGGGCGGCACTCCTGCGCACCGCCCACGACGTGGCGGACGATCTCGCCGCGGACGCCATCTTCCGCGACCGGGCGGGCAGGCCGCCGACCGACGAGGTGGCCCGGCTGCGCGAGGCCGGCCTGCTGGCCGCCCTCACCCCGCCGGGGCCGGGCCGGGGAGCGGACTGGCGTACCGGATGCACCGTCATACGGAAGCTCTCCACGGCCGACAGCTCCGTCGGCGACGTACTCGCCCGCCACTACGTGCACGCGTGGAGCGCGCGCTTCTACGCGAGCCACGACCACGCGACCGCCCTCGAAGAGGAGTCGGTGCGCGAGCAGTGGCTGTGGACCGGCGCCACCCGCACTCCGGCACCCGATGACGACACCGGCGGGCCGGACCTCACGCTGCAACCCCGCAACACCGGCTACGTGCTGAGCGGGAGCCGTTTCGTGGACACGGCGGTGGCCGTCGCCGACCAGATCGTGGTCGACGCCGTCTGCGCGGTGACCGGTGACGTCCTGGTCGTACGGATCCCACCCGGCGTTCCGCGCATGACCATCGAACCCGTGCACGACCGCCTCGGGCAGCGCGTGGTCGGCGCCGGCGAGGTGACCTTCGACCGGGTCACCGTCACGCCCGGCCAGGTGCTGGGCCGCCGCCCGTACGACGAGGAGCCGGCCGCCCCCTTCACCTCGCTCGCCGATCCGGCACTGCGGCTGGCCCTGTGCCACGTCGGCCTCGGGATCGTCGAGGGCGCCCTCACCGAAGCGCGCGACCTCAGCAGGGGCGGTCACGCATACCGACTGCCCGGTGCGGACCCGGACCTCTTCCTGACGTACGGGGAACTCGCCTCCGCCGCCCAGACGGCCACCGCCGTGGTCGACCGGGCGACCGAGGTGATGGCGCAGGCCCTCGACACGGGTGCGCAGCTCGACGCCGAGGAACCCGCGGGCATCGCCGCCCTGGTCGCCACGGCCGAGACGGTGACGTCCAAGGCGGCCCTGCACGTCACGGCGCGCGTACTGGAACTCGCCGATGCTCCCGGCCTGGACCGCTTCTGGCGCAACGCCCGCGTCCTGACGGCCCACCATCCCGCCGCCCACCGACTGCGCTCCATCGGCGAGCACTACCTCAACGGCTCCCACCGTGCGGTGGCGGCGGCCTTCCACTGACAGGGGGCACCCCGCGGGGTGCGGATCCCCGGCCGCGGGGCGGGTGCGCGTACCCGCCCCGCGGCCGGCGGCGCACCCGTGGCGGACGCCGGACGTCGGCATGCGGGATAATGTCGGCATGCGGATCTCAGCCAGGGCGGACTACGCGGTACGTGCCGCACTGCAGCTTGCCGCGTCACAGGACGCCGGGCCGCTGAAGGCCGAGGTCATCGCCGACGCCCAGGACATCCCGCACAAGTTCCTCGAGGGCATCCTGAACGACATGCGGCGCGGCGGTCTCGTACTGAGCCAGCGCGGCGGCAACGGCGGCTATTGGCTGGCCAAGCCCGCCCAGTCCATCAGCATCGCGGACGTCATCCGCGTCGTGGACGGACCGCTCGTCTCGGTGCGCGGGGTCCGCCCTCCCGATCTGACGTACACCGGCCCCGCCCAGGCCCTCCTCCCCCTGTGGATCGCACTTCGGGCCAACGTCCGCGAGATCCTCGACGGCGTGACCCTGGCGGACGTCGCCTCGTCCGACCTGCCCCCCAACGTGTCCGCCCTGTCCCGCACTCCGGACGCCTGGACCAATCCCTAACCCCTCCCCTTCCTCACCACCCTTCCCCACCACCCCTTCCCCACCCGCGGTTTCTCACATCTCGAGATGCAATCGTCCAGGATGTGGTCAGCATCTTGGGGCGCGTCTCCCTGTCTGCCAATATGCCTACCAACCAGGTGGGAAAACTAGGAATCAGGGGTGAGGCAACCGTGCAGACAGAGCAGCGCACTGGCCAGATCCTGTCCCTGACCTCCCGCCGGCACATCGACCTGGCCCGTACGTCCAGCGCCATCTGTCAGCCTTCCTGACACCGGCCGCAGGCCCGGTACCCCGCGCAGGACTCTGCCGGGGCGCTGAGCAGCCCCGCGCCGTAGGCCAGCCCGGCCCGTCGGCCGACCTCACCGCCCGCACGCTCCAGCGATCCCGCCGCCATGGCCGGGAGCGGCTGCCGCGCGTGCCGACGGCTCCGCGTCGCCGTCTCCGTACCGCCTCTTCTCCTTGCTTCCGCTATCGGTACCTCCCCGACCGTCACCCGTGAAAGGACACCTCCGTGTCTGCCGCAAGACCGCTCACCACCCTGCGTGCCGTCGCCCTGACCGCTGCACTCCCCCTGCTGCTCACCGCCTGCGGCTACGGTTCCGAGGCCAAGAAGGACGACGCTCCGAAGGCGGACGTCGCAGCCGACGCCAAGAAGCTGTCGGCCTCCGAGGTCCGGATCGGCTACTTCCCGAACCTGACGCACGCCACCGCGCTGGTCGGCCTCCAGGAAGGCCTGATCGCCAAGGAACTCGGCGCCACCACCATCAAGCCGCAGTCCTTCAACGCCGGCCCCTCCGAGATCGAAGCCCTCAACGGCGGCTCTCTCGACATCGGCTTCATCGGCCCCTCGCCGTCCATCAACGCCTACGTCAAGTCCAAGGGCTCCAACCTGCGGATCATCTCCGGCTCCGCCTCCGGCGGCGTGAAGCTGGTCGTGAACCCGGCGAAGATCAAGACCCTGGACGACCTCAAGGGCAAGAACATCGCCACCCCCCAGAAGGGGAACACCCAGGACGTCGCGTTCCTCAACTGGATCTCGGAGAAGGGCTGGAAGGTCGACCCGGAGTCCGGCAAGGGTGACGTCTCCGTCGTCCGCACCGACAACAAGGTCACCCCGGACGCCTTCAAGTCGGGCTCCATCGACGGCGCCTGGGTCCCCGAGCCCACCGCCTCCAAGCTCGTCGCCGACGGCGGCTCCGTCCTCCTCGACGAGACCGCCCTGTGGCCCGACAAGAAGTTCGTGATCACGAACATCATCGTGTCGCAGAAGTTCCTCAAGGAGCACGCGGACGTCGTCGAGGCCGTGCTCAAGGGCACCGTCAAGACCAACGAGTGGATCAACGCCAACCCGGACAAGGCCAAGGCCTCCGCGAACGCGAAGCTCGCCGCCGAAGGCGGCAAGCCCCTCGACGCCAAGGTCATCGACCCGGCCTGGCCCAGCATCCTCATCACCGACGACCCGCTCGCCGCAACGCTGAAGACGCAGTCGGAGTGGGCGGTCAAGGCCAAGCTCATCGAGCAGCCCGACCTCAACGGCATCTACGACCTGACGCTCCTGAACAAGGTCCTCAAGGCCGCGGGCAAGCCCGAAGTCTCCGACGCCGGCCTCGGCGCCAAGTAGCACACGCTCTGCGGTGCGACGGCAGTCCTACCGGACCGCCGTCGCACCGGCGTTCGCGCCGACGCCGTTCGGTGGAACTGCTGGACACGGTCGTCGATGACGGACCACCGAGCAGGCGCTCGCCCGCCCTCCGTCTCGAAGGAGCCGCACCCGTGACCAGCCCGACCGGCCCCACGCCTCCCGGCGCCCCAGCCTCCGCCGCCGCCACCCCGCACCGTCGTGATCCCTGCGACGGCTTCGCCGGGCGGGTGGGCCGCACCTTCACCGAGTCCGCGCCGGCCTGGCAACCGCCGCGCCGGCCCGCGGGCCGCGCCCCGAACGTGGTCGTGGTCCTCGTCGACGACATGGGCTACAGCGACATCGGCCCCTTCGGCTCGGAGATCCCGACCCCCGTACTCGACGAACTGGCCGAGGGCGGCCTTCGCCTGGCCAACTACCACACCATGCCGCTGTGTTCGCCCGCCCGCGCCGCACTGCTCACGGGGCTCAACCCGCACCGCGTCGGGTACGCGACGGTCGCCAACTTCGACCCCGGCTTCCCCGGCTACGGCATGGAGGTCGGCGAGGACATCCCCACCCTGGCCGAGCTCCTGCACGACGCGGGTTACGCCACCTACGCCGTCGGCAAGTGGCACCTGACCCGCGACTCGGCCTCCAACGCCGCCGACGACCGGCGCAACTGGCCCCTGAAGAAGGGCTTCGACCAGTACTACGGCGTACTGGAGGGCCTGACCAGCCTCTTCCATCCGCACCAACTGGTGCGCGACAACAGCCCGTTGGACATCGATGAGCTGCCCGACGGCTACTACTACACCGATGACATCACCGACCAGGCCATCTCGATGGTGAAGTCGCTCCGCGCACACGACCCCGACAAGCCGTTCTTCCTCTACGTGGCACACAACGCCGTCCACGGCCCCCTCCAGGCGAAGCCCGCGGACATCGCACGTCAGCGCGGGCGCTACGACGGTGGCTGGGACGCCATTCGCCGGACCCGCTTCGCCCGCCAGATCGCCGACGGCCTCTTCCCCGAGGGGACCGCCCTGCCGGACCGCAACTCCGAGGCGGGCTTCGACGTGGGCCCCTGGGACGAGCTGACGCCCGAGCAACAGCGCCGCTACGCCCGCTACATGGAGGTGTACGCGGCGATGGTCGACAACATCGACCAGAACCTCGGCCGGCTCACCGCAACCCTGCGCGCGCTCGGTGAACTCGACAACACCGTCATCGTCTTCACCTCCGACAACGGCGGAACCGGAGAAGGCGGTGCCGAGGGCACGCGCAGCTACTTCAGCCGCTTCGTCCACCAGCCCGTGCCGGACGACTGGAACGCGGACGTGGACCGGGACACCGAGCTCATCGGCGGTCCGCAGAGCCTGGTGCACTACCCGCGCGGCTGGGGCATGGCCTCCAACACCCCCTTCCGGCTCTACAAGGGCCAGACCTACGCGGGCGGCGTGCGGGTGCCGTTCGTCATCTCCTGGCCCGCGGGCCTGCGCCGGACCGACGGCGATTCCGGGGTCCGCCAGCAGTACCAGTACGTCACCGACATCACCCCCACCCTCCTGGAGCTCGCGGGCGTACGGCGCCCGGAGCTGTGGCGCTCGCGGCCGCCCCAGGAACCGGACGGCGTCAGCTTCGCCCCCGTGCTGCACGACGGGCGGGCGGCCAGCGCCCACACCGAGCAGTACTGCGAGATGTCGGGCAACCGCAGCTACTACCGCGACGGCTGGAAGCTGGTCACCCTCCACCGCCCCGGGGCACCGTACGACGACGGCGAATGGGCGCTGTACGACCTGCGCACCGACCCGACCGAAACCCTGGACGTCGCCCGGGACCACCCGGAGGTGGTGAAGGAGCTGGCAGCGGCCTGGGAGTCGGCGGCCTGGCGCAACGGCGTCTTCCCCCTCGCCGACGGCAGCGGCGCACTCGCCCGGCGCAACCCCGCCGAGGAGCGCTTCCACCGCCCCCTCACCCTGCTGGCGGGCACGCCCGAGCTGGAGCGCTACCGGTCCTCCCGGCTCATCTCCTTCCGCTCCTTCGACATCACCGTCGCACTCGACGAACACGCCGCCTCGGACCAGGGCGTACTGGTCTCGCACGGCGACCAGGGCGGCGGCTACAGCCTGTACGTGGAGGACGGGCGGCTGCAGTTCGCGTACAACGAGTACGGAGAACTGCACGAGACGGACGCCGGCCCGCTGCCCGCGGGCCCGCGGACGATCACCCTCTCGGCCGAGGCGGTGGAGGGCCTGCGCTGGGAGTTCCGCATCCTTGTCGACGGTGTGGAGACCGGCCGGTCGGCCGGCGTGCACCAGCTCATCGGCATGGCCCCGCTGCAGGGCATCAGCGTGGGCGTGGACCGGCGGTCCCCGGTGTCCTGGCCGGTCTACGAACGCCACCGCAGCTTCCGCTACACCGGCGGCCTGCGCTCGGTGACCTACGTTCCCGGCCCGTCGGCGCCCTACGATCCGGCGCTCGTGGCCCGCGCCCTGCGGGAGGCGGCCGCCGCCTTCGAGTGAGGACGCGAAGCGGTCGCCCCGGCGCTCAGGATGCGGGCCGCACGGTCCGCATCCGCCCGTAGGCGTACACGCACCCCGCGAGCGCGAGGTCGGACAGCAGCATGAAGCCGATCGAGTACGAGTCCTTCGCGCTGTAGATCGCGCCCATCACCAGCGGGGGCACGAAGCCGCCGAGGCCGCCCATCGCTCCGACGATGCCCGTCACGCTGCCCACCTGCGGCTGGGGCGTCACCTGCGAGACCAGGGCGAAGACACTGCCGCTGGCGGTCCCGAGTCCGGCCGCCATCAGGAGCAGGGCGCACGTGCCGACGGGGTTCATCGCCGGGTCGAAGGCCTGCACGATCGCGAGGAGCGCCACCAGGCCCAGGGCCCCCGCCGTGACCTGCGCCGGGTGGATCCGGTCCGACAGCCAGCCGCCGATCGGCCGGAAGACCACCGTGACCAGGGCGAAGCCCGCCGCCTTGGTACCGGCGTCGGTCGCGGACAGCCCGTACCAGGTCTTCAGGTACGTCGGCAGGTACACCCCGAAGGCGACGATCCCCCCGAAGCCGATCGCGTAGAGCGCGGCCAGCTCCCACGTCACCCGCAGGCGCCCCGCACCGCGCAGTCGCGAGGCCAGCGAGGCCGTTGGCACGGGCCGGTCGGGCCGGTCCCTGAGCAGCAGGGCAGCCACGACGGCGTACCCGGCGAGCGCCAGGGCCACCACGAGGAAGGGCAGGTCGGGGTCGTGCTTGGCGATGCGCGGTGTGACGTACCCGGAGAGTGCGACACCGCCCATGCCCATCCCGAAGACCCCCAGCGCGAAGCCCCGCCGGGCGGGCGGGAACCAGGAGTTGACCAGCGGGATGCCGATCGCGAACGTCGTGCCGCCCAGACCCAGCAGGAAGCCGACCACGAGCGTCAGACCGTAGCTCTCGCGTGCCGGGATCAGCAGCAGCACGGGCACGATGGTGAGCGCGGACACCACCGGGAACATCAGCCTCGCGCCGTAGCGGTCGGTCAGCGCGCCCACCGGGATCCGCCCCAGCGACCCGACCAGGACCGGCACCGCGACGAGCAGCGACTGCTGGAACGAGGAGAGGTGGAGCCGGTCCTTGTAGTCGCCGGCCAGCGGCGCGATCAGGTCCCACGCCCAGAAGGTGAGCGTGAAGCCGAGCGTCGCCAGGGCCAGATTGCGGTACCCGGCGGACGAGGGCCGCGACGTCGACGTGGAGTCCATCCCGTCAGTCAAGACGCCCCGGGCCGTCCGGTCGCGCAGGACTGGGCCGAAAGGTGGACGGATTCCGGCCCACTATGTGGTCAGCCCCTTGGGCAGACGACTCCCCTCTGCCAGGATTCCTATCAACCAGATGGGAAAACCGGGGAGTTGTGACGTGACCGTGCGAACACCGCACCCTGCGCGTCCCCCGCTGCCCCCTCTTACGGCCCGTCGGTACATCGACCTGCTCCGGACGTCCAGCGCCATCTGTCAGCCCGCCTGACGTCACCCGCAGGGCCCGGCTCCACGCGCAGCGCACCGTCATGCACCGCGCCTTCCCGCTCTTCGTAGGCCGGGCAGCCCTTCGGCGCACCTGACCGCCGCGCGCCACCTCCGCGCGCGGCGTGCGAGGTACGGCGGCTCGACGTCCGTCCCGCGATGTTCCCGGCACCTTTCCCCTTCCCGGCCTGCCACGGCGTTCCGCCACCGGTGGCCGGGAGGGGCTGCCGTGCGTGCCGACGACGTCGCACCGTCCGCCTCCTCGCCTTCCCGACCACCCACCCCCGTGAAGGGACACCTTCGTGTCTGCCGCAAGACCCCTCATCACCCTGCGCGCCATCGCCGTCACAGCGGCGCTTCCTCTCGTCCTCACGGCCTGCGGCTACCGTGTCGAGGTGAAGAAGGAGGACGGCAAGACGAACCTCGCCGCCGAGGCCGACAAGAAGCTGTCGGCCTCCGAGGTCCGGATCGGCTACTTCCCGAACCTGACGCACGCCACGGCACTGGTCGGTCTCCAGGAAGGCCTGATCGCCGAGGAGTTGAAGGGCACCACGATCAAGTCGCAGTCCTTCAACGCCGGCCCTTCCGAGATCGAAGCCCTCAACAGCGGCTCTCTCGACATCGGGTTCATCGGCCCCTCGCCGTCCATCAACGGCTACGTCAAGTCCAAGGGCAGCAACCTGCGGATCATCTCCGGCTCCGCCTCGGGCGGCGTCAAGCTGGTCGTGAACCCGAACAAGATCAAAACCCTGGACGATCTCAAGGGGAAGAAGATCGCCACCCCCCAGAAGGGGAACACGCAGGACGTCGCGTTCCTCAACTGGATCTCGGAGAAGGGCTGGAAGGTCGACCCGGATTCCGGCAAGGGTGACGTCTCCGTCGTCCGCACCGACAACAAGGTCACCCCGGACGCCTTCAAGTCGGGCTCCATCGACGGCGCCTGGGTCCCCGAGCCCACCGCCTCCAAGCTCGTCGCCGACGGCGGCCACGTCCTCCTCGACGAGGGCTTCCTCTGGCCGGAGAACAAGTTCGTGATCACGAACATCGTCGTGTCGCAGAAGTTCCTCAAGGAGCACCCGGACGTGGTCGAGGCCGTTCTGCGCGGCACGGTGAAGACGAACAGATGGATCCACTCCCACCAGGACGCGGCGAGGGCCTCCGCGAACGCCAAGCTCGCCGCGGACACCGGCAAAGCCCTCGACCCGGAGGTCATCCACCCGGCGTGGCCCAGCTTCACGGTCACCGACGACCCGCTGGCCGCAACGCTGAAGAAGCAGGCCGACCAGGCGGTCAAGGCCAAGCTCATCGAGCAGCCCGATCTCAACGGCATCTACGACCTGCGGCTCCTGAACAAGGTGCTCAAGGCGGCGGGCAAGCCCGAAGTCTCCGACGCCGGCCTCGGCGCCAAGTAGGCAGGCCGCAGCCGAGCAGGTCGGTAGCCAGGCAGGCCGTTACCCGCCCTGGACGCACACACCCGTGCTGCGCTCCAGGGCGGGCACCATCGCGACACCTCTTGCATGTTCTATGCCATACCCCATAAGTTACCGCGAGGTAGCCCACTCGGTGGGCCGCATCGTCGTCGCGAAGGTGGTGGAGCGGGTGAGTCCGCGCAAGAGTGACAGCCGTGACCGGATGGTCCTCAGCACGGTCGCCCTGCTGCCCGAGTACGGCGCGAGCGGGACCAGCATCGACCGGGTCCTCGCCCACAGCGGAGCCCCGCGGGGCTCGGTGTACCACCACTTCCCCGGAGGGCGGACCCAGCTCATCGACGAGGCGGTGACGCTGGCCGGGGACTTCATCTCGGGTCTGATCGACACGATGATGCAAGCCGGCGATCCGGTGGATGCCATCGACGCGTTCTTCGTGCTGTGGCGCGACCGGCTCGTGGAGAGCGACTTCCGGGCCGGCTGCCCGATCGTGGCGGTGGCCGTGGAGAGCAACGACGAGGCCCCGCAGCTCACCCGCTCCGCCGCCGCGGTCTTCGCCCGCTGGCAGGAGGCCTTCGCGGCCCTGTTCGCCCGGCACGGCCTGACCGAGGAACGCAGCCGGAGGCTGGGGTCCTTCGTCATCGCCGCGGTCGAAGGCGCGGTGATCATGTGCCGGGCCGAACGGAGTGCCGCTCCGCTCGATGCGGCCGCCGCCGAGATCCACGACCTGCTCGTGCACGCCCTGCCCGACCGCCGCGAGGCCTGACCCCGCCCCGGCCCACAGCCCGCCTCGGCCCGGATCCGGCTGCGCCGGCACCCTGCCCGTCGGCATCGCCGACCAGGCGGACCCTTAGGGGGTGTCCGCAAAGTCCCGCCCGCCCCACGGCACCGGCCACCTTCCGCGACACCACCGACCCGCTCGGCCGACCAGGACCTCACCGACCGGACCGGACCGGACCGCGCCCCTCGCACCCCCTGACAGCACACCGCCGTCACCCGAATCCGGCGCCGATACGGACGCCGGCACCTCCCGTCGGCCACCCCCGCTCAGGGGCGGCACAAGCACCTCACCCAAGGAGAACGACCGTGACCACCACCGACCTCAACGCCCTGGCGGGCCTGTCCGGCCTGGAACTGATGCGCTGGGTCCAGACCGAACGCCCGGCCGACATCCCCTCCATCGGCCGACTGCTCGGCATGCGCTTCGACGAGGTCGAGCACGGCCGCATCGTCGTCTCCCTCGACACCCGACCCGACTTCGCCAACCCCCTCGGCACCGTCCACGGAGGCATCGCCGCCACCCTCCTCGACTCCGCCATGGGCTGCGCCGTCCACACCACCCTCCCCGCCGGCACCGGCTACACGACCCTCGAACTCAAGGTCAACTACATCCGGGCCGCCCGCACCGACGGTCAGGTGCTCACCGCCGAGGGCAAGGTCATCCACGCCGGCCGCCGCACCGCCACGGCCGAGGGCAAGGTGCTCGACGAGCAGGGCAAGCTGATCGCCCACGCCACCACCACGTGCATGATCTTCTGAGCGCCTGAGCGGATTCTCGCGTCGGCCGCGGGGCTCGGGGCCGTCCACTCGGGGCCGTCCGCTCAGTGCCCTCCGCTCGGGGCCGTCCGCTCAAGCCGCGCCGACGGGACGCCCCGAAGGGCGCGGTGCAACCCCGGCCTCCACCTCGGCGGCCTCGGCGGCGGTGTAGGAAGAGGCGAAGGTGAACGCGCGCGGGGACGGCCCGTGCGCCTGCAGCTCCGCCAGCCGCTCCAGGGCCTCACCGACGGTCGGGACGTGACCGGCGGGGACCCACCAGAGCACCAGGTGCGCCTCGACGTGCCGTGCGAACCATTCGCGGCGCCGCCGCATCATCTCCAGGTGCCCGCTGCGGTAGGCGAAGTCCCACAGCGACTCCTGGGTCTCCCACACGGACAGGTTGACGATGCGGTCCTCGCCCGCCGGGCGCAGGCCGGTGGCGTCGGCCGCCCCCTCTTCCACGAGCCGCCACACGAAGCCGGGCGCGCCGTCGGCGGCGGCGTTGACCGGGTCGAGCATCTCCACGAAGGGCGCCACGCGCGGGTCGTCGAGGGGGTGGAGGAGCGTGGAGACGTTGAGTTGGGCCAGGTGGGCGGCGTGCAGGGATGCGGTCATGGACTCATCCCAACACGGCGCCCTTTTCTATGTCAACAATCATTGTTTTTAGAAGGCTCGATCACGACGCAACACTCCCCCGGCCGGGCGTCCATACGGGCGCGGACGGGACCGCCCGCGCCGAGCAGCCCCTCCAGCAGAGCGAGATTCATGCCGCAGACGAGCGGCGGGAAGCGTTCGGCAACGGCATGGAAGGGACAGTTGCGCATCCGGACCACGGGCTCGGCCGCCCCCTCGGAGCCTTCTGGATCCGAGGGGGCGCCGACATCTTCCAGGTGCGGTTCGTAGCCGCGGGCGGCCAGCACCTCCAGGGCCTCTTCGAGGCTGCCGCACGGCCCCGCCGGGCCGCGCAGGGCCTCACCGCGCCGGCGCGCGGCCGCGCAGAGCCCGGCATCCAGCCCGGCCTCCTCGGCGGCCTCGGCCAGCAGCTCGGCGGCGGTGCGGTAGTCGCGGGCGGGCAGCGACACCGACCGCTCGGCCCGCGCCCGCGTGTACACCTTGGCGGGACGGCCCGCCCCGGGCCCCGAACGACCCGTCAGCCGACGGCTACCGCTCTCCAGCAGCCCGGCCCCGGTCAGCTTGTCCAGATGGTGCGCAGCGAGCGTGCGCGCCACCCCGACCGCCTCGGCGGCCTCGTTGCGTCCGACTTCCCGGCCCTGCGCCGCCACGTACTCGTACAGACGGCGCCGCACCGGATCCTGCAGAACCGCGATCGCATCGATGTCGTTCACCCGACCAGTCTACGAACAACGCAGGTTGGAGATAGAAGAGCGCGACCCGCCGAGAACAAGAGCATCACCCAGAAACGCATCTGTGGCCCTCATGGTCAATCAGACAAGCATTTGCAAGCTGATGCACGAATCAATCCTCGCGGATGCAAGATGGGTATCGCAGAGGTGCATGTGGTGGTCGTCGATGTCCGAAGGAGCTGGGATGACAGCGGGCTCGCAGCACGTGAGTGGTACGCAGGAGTGGCTGCGCGGCCTTGAGGTGTTCGCCGGGCCACTGCCGGAGTTCGACCCCGCCTCGGCGCCGGCCGACCCGGTGCGGCTCTTCCTCTCCTGGCTCGTCGAGGCCGTGGCGGACGGCGTGCGCGATCCGCACGCGATGACCCTGTCCACGGTCGATTCGGCCGGGGATCCGGATGCCCGGGTGCTGATCCTCAAGGGGGTGGACGCCTCGGGCTGGCAGTTCGCCGGGCACGCCTTCAGCCCCAAGGGCGGGCAGCTCGCCTGCCATCCCCGGGCGGCGCTCACCTTCTACTGGCCCGAGCACGGCCGCCAGGTCAGGATCCGCGGCCTCGTGACGCCCGGCTCGGCCGAGGAGAACGCCGCCGACTTCCTCGGACGCTCGGCCACGGCCCGCGCGGAAACCCTGCTGGCGCGCCAGAGCCAGTACCTGATGGACATCGCGGAGCGCGACCAGGCCCTGGAGAAGTCCCGGGCCGTCATCGAGCGGGAGCCCTCGCTCGTCGATTCCGCCTGGACCCTCTACACCCTGGCCCCTTCCGAGGTGGAGTTCTGGCAGGCCGCACGGAACCGCATGCACACCCGGCTGCGCTACGAACGCACCGGCAACGACTGGGAACGGTTCCGGCTCTGGTCGTAGCAGCGACGCACCCACTCCCGCACTCGCCCGACCCACCGGCGAACCGCGGAGCACCACTCCCCCCTGTTCCGGCTCACGAGGCGAGGCAAGGACCCATGACCACACGCACCCAGGACGGCAGCGCCGGCGACGTCGACTACGGCGCCATCGGCTCCGGCTACTCCACCTACCGGAGGCCCGACACCCGCATCGCCCGGTTCATCGCCGAGGCCCTGGGCGGCGCCCGCAACGTCCTCAACGTCGGTGCGGGCACCGGTTCCTACGAGAGCGCCGCCCGCGCGGTGACGGCGGTCGAGCCGTCCGAGTCCATGCGCGCCCAGCGCCCCGACCGCCTGGCCCGCGCCGTCGACGCCGTGGCCGAGGCCCTGCCCTTCGCCGACGGCGAGTTCGACGCGGCGATGACGCTCTTCAGCGTCCACCAGTGGAGCGACGTCGCGGCCGGTCTGCGCGAGATGCGGCGGGTCACCCACGGCCCGGTCGTCGTCCTGACCTGCGACCCCGAGCTCGTGCGTGACTTCTGGCTGTACGCGTACGCACCCGAGGTCCTCGACACCGAAGCCCGCCGCTACCCGCCGATCGAAGACATGGCCGCCGCCCTGGGCGGCACCGGCACCATCCGGACCGTCCCGATCCCCCTCGACTGCACGGACGGCTTCAACGAGGCCTACTACGGCCGCCCCGAGCTGCTCCTCGACCCCGCAGCCCGCCAGGCCTGCTCCGCCTGGAGCTTCGTCGACGACGCCGTCCGCGAACACTTCGACCGGACCCTGCGCCGCGACCTCGCCTCCGGAGCCTGGGACGAACGCTTCGGCCACCTGCGCACGCAGCCCACGTACGAAGGCTCGCTCGTCATCGTGCGCGCGACTCCGTAGAGGAAGAGGGAGGTTGCTCGGCCAGTCGTCGCCGGCGCTCACGCCGGAGGCGTGGGCGTGATGTCCCGGATGGCGGAGCGCAGGGCGAGGGCCATCACCACTTCGAACACGCCGAGCAGGACGAGCCACAGTCCCAGCAGGCGTGTCAGGGCGACCGCGGAGTCCACCGGGAAGCAGAGCACAACGATTCCGGCGACGGTGCCGAGGGCGCCCAGGGCGAAGAGCAGGCCGCGGTGCAGGAGCGCGCGGTCGGCGATCGCGACGTACGCCGTGAGCACCCCGGTCAGCAGCCAGAACACTCCGACGATCAGGGACAGCGCGCCGATCGTCTGCATCGGATGCCGCAGTACCAGGACGCCGGCCAGGAACGCCAGCATGGCGATCAGGATTCCCGCCAGTCTGCTGCCGCCCGCGTCGCCGCCGTGCGAGAACGCCGTCACGAAACGGAAGCCACCGGCCACCAGCAGCTGGAGTCCGATGATCACAGCCAGGATGTGCAGCGTCTCGTCGGGCCAGACGAGCACCAGGATGCCCGGGATCAGGGTCGCGAGGGCGAAGCCGAGTGCCCAGTGCCATGAGCCTCCGAGCTGCCTCAGGACATCCTCGGGATCACTCTGCCTGCGCTGCGGTGCCGCGTCGGGGGATACGGTCATCACGCCTCCCGGGGCCGTCTGCGGGCCCCTGTGCAGGCCCTTCCACGCCATCGGACATCGGACATGTCTGTATTCCTTGGCAGGCCTATTTTAGGACGGTATGTCACGGCTCGCCGGTCCGGACGTGCGCCGGGGCAGTGGTGCGCCCAGGCTTGGGGGGGAAACAAGGAGATGGGGCATGACCAGTCCGACCGAGAAGGCCCTACGCGGCCGGGCCGCCCGCAAGCGGGTGACCCGGACCTCGCACGGGAGGTGGACCGCGGCGGCGGACCGGCCCGACCCGCTCGATGTGCTGGAGCGGCAGGCTGCCGACCGACTCGTCGAACTGCTGCCGATCCGCTACGGGCGGATGGCCGCCTCCCCGTTCGCGTTCCTGCGGGGCGCCGCCGCGGTGATGGCCGCAGACCTGGCGGCCCGGCCCGACACCGGCCTGATCGTCCAGCTCTGCGGGGACGCCCACCTGCTGAACTTCGGTCTCTTCGCCTCACCCGAGCGGGCGTTGCTGTTCGACCTCAACGACTTCGACGAAACCCTGCCCGGCCCCTTCGAGTGGGACGTCAAGCGGCTCGCCGCCAGTGCGGCCGTGGCCGCCCGGGAAGGCGGCCACGGCGACGACCGGGCGTGGCAAGCGGCCCAAGCCGCCGCTCGGGCCTACCGGTCGTCCATGCGACACCTCGCCGAGCTCGGCGAACTCGCCGTCTGGTACCAGCGGTTCGACACGGCCGAGCTCCTCCCGATGATCCGCCAGACCAAACTGCGGAGCCGGGTCGAAGCGAGTCTGGCGCGCGCCCGACGGCGTACCAGCCTGCACGCACTCGGCAAACTCACCGAGACCCGGGAAGGCCGCCGGCACATCGTCCACGACCCGCCCCTGCTCGAGCCCCTCACCGCACCCGACAGCCGGGCCGTCGACGAGATCTTCAGCGAATACAGGGACACCCTCCCGGAGGAGCGGCGCCTCCTGCTCGACCGCTACCGGTTCGTCGACGCAGCACGGAAGGCGGTCGGCATCGGGAGCGTCGGCACCCGCTGCTTCATCGTCCTGCTGACGGGCCGCGACGAGCAGGACCCGCTCTTCCTCCAGATCAAGGAGGCCGGACGCTCGGTCCTGGAAGACCACCTCCCCGCCGACGGCCACGGCCACAGCCACGGCCACCACGGTCACCGCGTGGTCGCAGGACAGAAACTCCTCCAGGCGGGCGGAGACATCTTCCTCGGCTGGACGACCGGACCGGCCGGGCGCGACTTCTACGTCCGGCAGCTGCGCGACATGAAGGGATCTGCCGTCGTCGAGACCATGTCCCCGGCCCTTCTCCGCCAGTACGCGGAACTGTGCGGCACCACACTGGCCCGAGCCCACGCCCGCTCCGGCGACCGCATCGCCATCGCCGGGTACCTCGGCAACTCCGGCACCTTCGACCGCGCCATCGCCGACTTCGCGCTCCGCTACGCAGACCAGACCTTCCAGGACCACGCCCTGCTCACCGCAGCCATCACCGACGGTTCCATCACCGCCACCCACGGCATCTGAGCGGCGCGGTCGCTACCCCCTGTACGCCTCCAGCAGCCGCCGAACCGTGCTCGTTAGGCGTCGGCGAAGAGGGGGTCGTACGGCGTGCCCGTCCGGCGGCCGGCCATGAAGGAGAGGAAGTCGCCGACGAAGGCGCTTTTGCCATAAGCGCCGTCGGTGGTGATGAGGTCGCGGTGGAAGGCGGTACGGAAGAGAGTCCGGTACTCGTCCGCGTCGATGCTCCCGTTGCCGTCCTTGTCGGTGTCGTCGAAGAGGACCTCGGCAACGCGGATGAGCGCGGGTCCGGCGAGGGAAGGGACGGCGGTCGCGTACTCTTCGGCGCTGACGCGGCCGTCGCCGTCCGTGTCGAGGGCGGCCTGGAGTTCGCGCCACCAGGCGGCGAAGGCATCGTAGAGCCGGGTCTCCTCGGGTTCGTCCAGGTCGAGGCGGGTGGAGAGTTCGCGGGCCATGGCAGCGAGATCGGGCCAGTCGAGGTGGCCGTCGCCTGTCTGGTCCAGCACCCGGCGGAAGAACTCCTCCGCCGGGCGTCGGTTCTCGCCCGTTCCCCTCGACGGTGCCGGTTCGAAGTCGGCGTCGCCGCTGAGCGGTGTGAGGAGGCGGAGCAGGGCCGATGCCCGCTTCATGCGGGCGCGCAGGGCGGTTACGGTGCGGGCGCGGGGGTCGTCGCTGTCGGGCGAGAGCGAGAGGGCTTCGATGATGCTCTCCGCGTTGATCCAGCCCTCGGGCAGGAATCGGGTGAGCCCGGCAGCGAGGTAGGCGCCCTGCATGAGGGTCGCGGCGCCCGGCATCTCGGGCAGGCCGGCCCGGCGCCGGTAGGGCTCGGGGAGCGAGGCGACGGTGATCGCGCCGAGGAGCGGACCGACCACGGCACGGCCGGCCGCCCACAGCGTCGGCGCGCCGTCGAGCAGCGCGGGAGCGGGCAGGTGGTCGAAGAGCCGGTAGAGGATGACGCGGGCCGCCTCGGTGTTCTCCAGCTCGTTCTCGACGACGCGGTCGAAGTACCGCCAGAAGTCGTTCAGGTCCTCGGGGAGTTCCGCGGCGTCGCCGTCGAGCGCGGCGAGGTACGCACGGTACTCGGCGTACATCCGCTCCATCGTGTCCTGGTCCAGCGGCTGGCCGCTCAGCCGGCACATGGTGACGGCGCTCTCGAAGAGGGTGGCGACCACCCAGGCGCGGGTCGCGCGGTCCATCGCGTCGTAGGCGCGCCCGCGCGAGTCGGATCCGCTCATGCGCGCGTGCAGCCGGTTGAGCCGGGCGGCCTCCCGTTCGCGTTCCGCCGGGTCGGCGGCGAACATGCGCCGCATGCTGAGGAAGGTGTTGCGCAGTCGGCGCCAGGGGTGGGTGACGAAGGTGGAGTTGTCGGCGAGGGCGGCGCCGATCTGCGGGTGAGCGGCCTCCAGGACGGTGGCGCGGATGATGGCTAAGGCCCAGCGCGGGTCGTCGAAGAAGGCGGCGAACTGCGAGTTCGGCCCGAACAGGGTTGCCTCGTCGGCCGTTCCCGTGGTTTCGGTGGTCATGATGGGTCTCCGTTCGTCCGGGCGGGCACGCCGCCGAAGCGGCGGTCGCGGTGCCGGTAGGTGTGTAGGCAGGCCAGGAAGTCGGGGGCCCGGAAGTCCGGCCACAGCACCTCGGGGAAGACCCACTCGGCGTAGGCGACCTGCCAGAGCATGAAGTTGGAGATGCGCTGCTCACCGGAGGTACGGACGACCAGGTCCACATCGGGGGTGTCGGGGAAGGGCAGGTGGTCCGCGAAGAGTCGCTCGGTCACTTCGTCTGCGGGCGTCCCGCTGAGGATCAGCGACCTGGCGGCCTCGACGATGTCCCGGCGCCCCCCGTGGTCGAAGGCCACGGTCAGCGTCATCCCCCGGTTCTCGGCGGTCAGTACCGCCACGTCCTCGAAGTCCTGGGCCAGTGCACGGGGGATCCGCGGGTCGCTGACGCCGAGGAAACGGCAGCGGATGCCGCGCGCGAGCAACAGCGGCGCGTGCTTGCGCACGACCCGCCGCACCAGACGCATCAGGAATTCGACCTCGGTGCCGGGGCGGTTCCAGTTCTCAGTGGAGAACGCGTACAGGCTGAGCCACTCCACGCCGGCGGCCCGGGCCGCCTCGATGACGTCGATGACCGCGGCCTCCGCCGCCCGGTGACCCGCCGTACGGGGAAGCGAACGCCGTTGCGCCCAGCGCCCGTTGCCGTCCATGACGCAGGCCACATGCCGCGGCCCCGCACGCAACGCCCGCTCCTCCCGCAGCTGCCCACCGGGTCCGTCACTGGACAGTGGCCCGCCCGGCGGATCCTCCGTCACCACACGTGCACGCGGGACTCCGTGGTCCGTCACGCCCGGCCCTGCCCCGTCCGGAGCACGACCAGCCGTACCTCGCTCTTTCACGCCCACCCCGCCTCACCCGAGCCCCACCAGCGCATTCCCTCCCCGGAGTCTGGCAGTGCGAAAGGGCCATGATCGGCCGAACGAGTGGCCATCACCTTCGACTCGCACGTTCGATTCCATCCACTGATCCGGAGCTGACCCGCGTCGTGATCGTGGGGTTCTGACTCATGTGCACACTCCGGCCACGCATTCCCCCATACCGTGCCTGCAGACCTCCGCCGTTCGTACTTGGCGGCGGCGGCTATCCCCTGTACGCCTCCAGCAGCCGCAGCCAGATCTCGCTGATCGTCGGGAACGCCGGGACCGCGTGCCACAGGCGCTCGATGGGGACCTCGCCCGCGACCGCGATGGTCGCCGCGTGCAGGAGCTCGGCCGCGCCCGGGCCGACGAACGTGACGCCGAGCAGGATCTCGCGGTCCAGGTCCACCACCATGCGGGCCCGGCCGCGGTAGCCGTCGGCGTACAGGCCCGCTCCGGAGACCTTGCCGAGGTCGTGGTCCACGGCCCGGACCCGGTGGCCGGCGCGCTCCGCCTCCGCGAGGGTCAGGCCCACCGACGCGGCCTCCGGGTCGGTGAAGACGGCCTGCGGGAGGGCCTGCGTATCGGCGGTCGCGGCGTGCGCGCCCCAACGGCCGGTGTCCAGCGGGGTGGTGCCCGCCGCCCGGGCGGCGATGACGGAGCCCGCGATCCGGGCCTGGTACTTCCCCTGGTGGGTGAGGAGCGCCCGGTGGTTGACGTCGCCGACCGCGTACAGCCAGTCGATCCCCGGTACCCGGCAGCTGTCGTCCACCGCGATCCATCCGCCCGGCGTGAGCCCGACGGTGTCCAGCCCGATGTCCTCGGTGCGCGGGGTGCGCCCCGTCGCCATCAGCAGCTCGTCGCCCTCCAGCGTCTCGCCGCCTTCGAGCACCACGGTGACGGGCCCGGTCGAGCCGTCCCGTACGACGGACTCGGCGGCCACCCCCGTACGGACCACCGCGCCCGCCTCGCGCAGCGCGTCGGCGACCAGTTCCCCGGCGAAGGGCTCCATGCGCGGCAGCAGCCCGGAGCCCCGTACGAGCAGGGTCACCCGGGAGCCGAGGGCCTGCCAGGCCGTGGCCATCTCCACGGCCACCACCGACCCGCCGACGATCAGCAGCCGGCCCGGCGCCGCCTGCGCCGACGTCGCCTCGCGGCTGGTCCACGGCCGGGCGTCCGCGATGCCCGGCAGGTCCGGGATCACGGCCCGGGTGCCGGTCGCGACGACGACCGCGTGCCGGGCGGAGAGCACGTGGTGCTCCCCCTCCGGGCTGGTGACGGCGACCTTGCGGACCCCGTACAGCCGCCCGTGGCCCCGGTACACGTGGGCGCCGACCGACTCCAGCCAGTCGATCTGGCCGTCGTCCTTCCAGTTCCCCGTCCAGTAGTCCCGGTGCGCGAACACCGCTTCCGCGTCCAGCGGACCGGCCACGGCCCCCGCGAGGCCGGGCACCCGGCGCGCATCGGCCCGCGCCAGCACCGGGCGCAGCAGCGCCTTGCTGGGGATGCAGGCCCAGTACGAGCACTCGCCGCCGACCAGTTCGCTCTCGACCAGCGCCGTGCTCAGCCCGGCGGCGCGGGTCCGGTCCACGACGTTCTCGCCGGCCGGGCCCCCACCGAGGACCACTACGTCGTACTCCACCGCTTCGCTCATCGGGCCAGTCTCACCGCACGGCGGGAGCCCGTCACGTAATCGGGCGCCCGGCGTGCCGGGATCAGGCGTCCGGCGTGCCGGGCTCCTCGGCCGCGGCACCGGCGGCGCCGCCCTGCTCGGCGGCGATCTTCGTGCGCACCTCGTCCATGTCGAGCGCCCGGGCCTGGGCGATGAGGTCCGTCAGCGCCGCCTCGGGCAGTGCGCCGGGCTGCGAGAAGATCGCGACCTGATCCCGGACGATCATGAGGGTCGGGATCGAGCTGATCTGGAAGGCGGCGGCGAGCTCCTGCTGCGCCTCGGTGTCCACCTTGGCGAAGAGCAGGTCGGGGTTGGCCTCGGCGGCCTTCTCGTAGACCGGGGCGAACTGCAGGCAGGGGCGGCACCAGCCCGCCCAGAAGTCGATCAGGACGAACGAGTTCTCGCTCACCGTCCGGTCGAAGTTCTCCTTGGTGAGTTCGACAGTAGCCACGGTTTTCCAGACCTCCAGAGTGCTGTGCTGCTTGTTTTCCCTGAACGAACGACCGGCTCGAAGCATTCCTGACCGCGGAGGATGCCCGCAATGCCCACAATGGGCCCATGACCCCCACCGGCCCCACCGGGCCCGTCTCCCCCGGCGACGCCACCGCTGCCGCCGCCCCCCACACCGTGGAGTTCCTCCGCCGGCTCTACCCCGGCGACGAGCCGGAGCGTGCGGCCTGGGGCGTCCGGATCGACGATACGGACCTGCGCGCCCTCGTCGCCGAGGCCACCCGGGCCGGCTGGTCCCGGGAGTGGGAGACCTCGGAGGAACCCCCCGACGGGCGGGAGGAGCGGGAGGAACGCCTCATGAGCCAGCACGCCCCCCTGGTCATGGAAGACGACGCACACGCGCGCCGCCACTTCCTCGGTGACCCCGACCCGGAGCGGCGCGAGCCCGAGACCGGGGCCATGGCCCTGCTGGGCTGCATCTGCGGAACGGACGAATGCTGGCCCATGATGGCCACCGTCACCGTGACGGCCGGCACGGTCACCTGGTCCGGCTTCCACCAGCCCTACCGCCCCGAGTGGGGAATCCTCGCCATGGGGCCGTACGCGTTCCCGCGCACGGCCTACGAACAGGCCCTGGCGGCTCCGCTCCGGCTCCCCGGGCGCGGGTTCCTCCACCTGTCCGACCACTACGGCTTCGACGACTGCGACTCGGAAGAGCACGACTCCGGGCAGATCCCCTAGGCCGTCTCTTTCGGATCTTGCCGGTCAGGCCCGCGTCGTCCGGTGCCGTGCCTCGCCGCGCTGCCGGGTCTCCCGCGTACTGGACGTACTCGGG
>NZ_JBHUBS010000039.1:0-29785 GCF_042788835.1 Streptomyces sp. NPDC056883
CCGGGCGTTCCCCGAAGGAACGTGCTGCGAGAACCGTCCCGCGTCGACCTCAGCGGCCTGCCCGTGGACCCCGACGCTGCGGCGGAGTCACCGCGGTGGCCCGTGAGGCTGAGGGCCGGGGTGCCGCTGCCTTCTGCCGCTGCTTGGCCTGGGCGGACACCTTCCGCGCGAGGGCCTCAGCCTTGTGGACGTTGGGGTGCTTCTCGGCGAGGACCTGTCGGCGCTGCTGCTCCGTGAGGGCCCGGGCCGCGTGGCCGCGCCAGTTCATGGCCTCCTTCTCGGCGGACTTGGCGGTGCCGTGGAGCTGGCCCAGCTCGTTCTGGTCGCGGACATCCCTTGCCTGGGCCTTCTCCGGCAGAGCCTGGCGCATGTCGGCGAGCTTCTGTGGGAGCTCGTCCAGCCGTGGGGCGAAGCCGGTTGCTCCCAGAGACTCGGCGTACGGGCTGGACTTCAAGGCCTCCCACGAGGCGAGACGGGCGTCGTCGCTGGCCCGCCGCGCGCGCATCGCCTCGTCCTCGCCGCCGATCGCCCGGCCGAGGTAGTGGTCGCGCAGCTCCTGGACCTCCTTCTTGCTGCTGCCGGCCAGCCGGAGCGCGAGCCAGGACGACTCCAGCTGCTTGGTGATGTCCGGCAGGATCCTGCGTGCCTGCTGGGCCTGCTCGTCGGCCTGGTGGGCCTGCCCCGCCTCCTGGAGCGCGGTCGTCAGATGGGCGACGGCCGTGTCCAGAACGGCCCCGGCCTCCTGTGCCCAGCGCATGCCGCGGGTGGCGCCCTCGGCACGCTCTTGGTCGAGGCGGAGACGAAGTGCCTCATGGTCCGCGAGGGCCTGAACGCCCTTCTTCTCGTACCGCTCGGCCTCGGACAGGAAGGACGCCACGTTGCGCGCCAGCTCGGCATCGCCCCGGCGTCCGTACGGACGCTCCGACCACGACGGGATGTCCGGCTCCTCGGCCGCGCGCTCGTTGCGGGCGGCCGGCTCCTGCTGACTGGTGGAGTTGCGGCGGGCCTCGGCCTCGGCGCGCTCGCGCAGCGAGGTCTCGGTCGACGGGGACTTCATCCGGGCCGCCCTCGCCGAGACCCTCCGCCGGGCTTGTTCCAGGGCAGCCGCGGAGTCCTCGCGGGCCTGGGCCTGCTGGACCTGATGCGGCACGGCGGTGACGGGCTCGGGCGCCGCCCGCAGCTCGTCGGAGACCATCCCGTCCGGCTGGGACTGACCTAGGTAGCGGGCGAATGCCTGGATGGCGCGGTGAAGCTCCTCGGTCTCCGTACGGGCGTCGCCGAGAAGCTCCTTGGTGTGCTCGTCCTCGATCACCTCCAGCGGGAGCCATACGTGGTTCGCCTTCTTCGCGCGGGTTAGCCCCGGGTAGGCGGCGAACGCGTTGGCGCCGTGCCCGTACAGCAGGCTGGTGTGGCAGGTCAGGCCCTGGCTGGCGGCCACCGTCATCGCGTAGCCCAGGGACAGCTGCCCGGCGGCGATGTCGCCGGGGCTCATCCAGGCGGACTCGGTCTTCGCGATGCCGTCGGCGTTGCGGTCCTTCGTACGCCAGGTGATCTCGACCCGGCGGTCCTCGGAGACGGCGGTGATGACGGCGCGGTAGCCGTTGAGGACGTCGGGCCCCTGCCCGCGCCTGCTGCGGTAGTCGTTGGCGCGGACGCGGACGACGTCGCCCTCGGCTAGGGTCAGCTCCCCTCCGCCCGGCAGCGCGTAGGTGTGGGCGGTGCCCAGCTCGCCGAGGCTTCGCCGGATCTGCTGGGCGCCCAGGTTCAGCGCGTCCACGTCGAGGTTGCGGGTGGCGAGGACGACGAGGTTCTCCAGGAGGTCGAGCTCGTCGGGCCACTGCTGGCGCAGTTCGTCCCAGGCCATCAGCATCTGTGAGCGGGCCTTGTCGGCGGTGCCGACCGCGTGGACGCGTCCGCCGGCGGCGAGGAGTTCGAGCGCGGCCTGGTGGTCGCCGGTCCTCCACACCTCCAGCGCGGCCCGCTCGGCCTCGTTCTCCTGGCGGCGGTTCTCGGTGAGGATCTCGCCGTCGACCAGGCGGTGGACCTCGGCGAACCATCCGCCGACGCCGACGGCCTGGAGCTGCTTGGGGTCGCCGATCGCGACCAGCTTGGTGCCTGTCCGCGCGGCTTCGGTCAACAGGCGGGCCGCCGACCGGTCGTCGGTCATCGCGGCCTCGTCGAGCACCAGGACGTCGATCCCGGTCAGCCCGGTGCCGGTCTCGATCTGCTGGAGCCACGATGCCACCGTGCGGGAGGGGATCGCCGAGGCGTCCTGGAGGCCCTTGGCGCCGACTGCGGAGAGGCAGGCGCCCGCGTACGTGGTGCCGGTGGCGTCCCACGCGATCCTGCAGGCGTCCATCAACGTGCTCTTGCCCGCGCCGGCCACGCCGATGACGGCGTCGACCCCGTGCCCGGCGGTCAGCAGCCGCATCACCACCCGACGCTGTTCCTCGGACAGGGCGAACCCGGATGCGACCTCGAAGACGCCGAGGGCGGCCTCCGCCTGGTCGGCCGTCAGGACCGCGCTGCCGTCGCGGTAGCGGGCACGGGCCTGGTCGACGGCGACACCCTCGGCATCCAGGACGTCGCGGGTGGTGTACCGGGCGGTGGCCGACATGACGGTGGAGCCGAGGTGCGGCAGGGCTACCGCGTAGCCCTCGACGCGCAGCACGTCGTCGACGAGCCGGTCGAGGTCGCCGATGTCGGCGCCGATCCCGTACGGCAGCGCGTTCGCGACGGCCGCCAGCAGCTGCGCCCGGTCGAAGTCCTTGCGGGTCGCGGTCACCCCGGTCTGCGGGTCGAAGACCACGGCCGCGACGTCCGACGGCGGCGGGATACGAGGGCCGCCCCCGGCCGGGTCGATGCCGGCTCCGCCGTCCGGGCCGGGAGGTCCGGGCGCCGCCGCGGCGAGCATCGCCTCGACGTCCACGCCCATCGACTCGGCCCGCTCGCGCCACGACTCCCGCATCTCCGTCGAGCCGGTCGCGTGCTTGGCTCGCCGCGTTGCCGCCGAGGCCCGCGCCATCTCCTCCCGGCTGGCCCCTTCACCTGCGACCTCGGTGACCTTCTTCGCCCGGCGGGAGTACGCGTCCCTCACCTCGGCGGGGATCCCCCCAACCTCCCACGCGCGGGTCTTCTCCGCCTGCTCCCGCAGCACCCCGAACCGCTCGTACGTGAGCGCCCTCAGCCGGGCCTTGAAGAACCCGTCGATCGCGGACGCGTGCCGGTGCATGTCCTTGCCCCGGGAGGCGATCGAGCGCCACTGGCCGTCCTCGCACAGCCCCATGTTCGCGATGCTGATGTGCAGGTGCAGGTGCGGGTCCCCGGGGGTTCCGTCGCCGACCGGGCGGGCGCTGCGGTGCTCGGTGGACCACGCGAGCAGACCGCCGGTCGCCAGGCGGACCATCTCGCCGTCCTCACCGCCGACCGAGTAGCCGATCCACTTCTCGTACTGGGCGAGGGCGTCGCGGCTGGCCTCGTGGACCAGGTCCCGGTACGCGCGCTCGGCGTCGTCGGGCAGGAGTCCGGCGAGGACGCTGTCGGACTTGGGGATGTCGAGGACGAGGTCGAAGCCGCGGACGCGGGTGTCGACGCGCTCGTCCTGGTGGGCGCGCGCCTTCGCCAGCTCCGCCTCGGAGAACACCTCGGTGATGTCGACGCCGGCGGCCCCGGAGAGTTTGGTGAGGGTGGCGACCTGGAGCCGGTGGCCTTCACCGCGGCGGTGGACCATGCGCTGCTGCTGGGCCAGGAGGCGCTGCTGCTTCGGCTTGCCCGCGAGGAGCTCGGCGGGCTCGACGCCCTTCGCGGCGGCGGCGGCCTCGATGGCGGCCGTGACCCGGGCGACGGTGAGCTTCGACTCCGGATGGGCGCGCGAGGAGTTGCGGGACTTGAACAGGCGGGCGCCGGTGAGTGGGTGACAGCCGTTCATCAGGCGGCGCGCGGAGGCCTTGCCGTCCTCGTCCAGAACCTGCCCGGCGGACAGCCCCACGGCCTCCAGACCGGACCCCATCCACACCAGCGGGGTCTCGCCCTCCTGTTGCGTACGGTAAGCAACCGCCCGGTCCGCCTCCTCACCGGCTCCGGCGTGCTGCTCGGCGAGCTCGGCCTCCTCCTCGACCACCAGGTCGCATCCGGCCCGCTCCTTGAGCCGGTACTCGACCTGCTCATCCGTCCCGATCTTCGTCAGCCACGCCACCTGGAGTCCCCCGCCTGCTTGTGCCTTACCGGCCCCGCCGCAGCTCCCCCCGATAGGGGGGAACTGCCTTTGTCCATCCCATATTTTTGATCTTGAACTGATCGGGACCCTATGACTGGGGTACGACAGGTCTGTGTCAGTGGTTTCGACACGAGACATGTCAGTGGTGATCAGCTCAGATCAACGGTATGGGCAGATGGCCGGTTGACGAAAAGGGGTTCCGTCAGGCGGGCAGATCAGTGGGAAAACCGTATGGGATCCCGTCTGGCGGGCCGCCGGACTCACAGGCTGATGATCACGGTGGGTGGTCTTGGACCTCGGGTGTCGTGCGCAGGGTTATGACAGTGGGGTCGCAGAGTTCCTGTCAGTAGGGCGCAGGTCGGCGGGCGCCACGTTGTACTTGGGGCAGGTCTTCTTCCGACTTGGCGGCGCCGGATCCTGTGGGCAGGCGTGCCGACACCGTCACCGAGATGCCGCCTGCGGCAGAGTGAGCGCCGACACCGTTCGGTCCGGTATCCCTCTTCCTCAGGAGCAAAACGATGGCCCTCGACGCCAAGAGCATGGCTGCGACCTACCCGATTCCCACCTATCGGTTCGTCGTGGCGGTCGGAAAGGACACGATGGGCGTCTCCTCGGCGCCGGGCCTGGAAACGCCGCTTGTAGCCATCAACGTGCGGCCCGACGGCACCCCGGTACCGCAGCTCCCCTCTTGGGTGGGAAGCGGCAACAACGAACCGATCACAGCCCAAGAAGTCACCGACATCATCGGCGAGGTGGCCCTGGCCCAGACAGCCGCAGCGACCGGCCGTCACCCCGCCGAGGTGGCGAAGGACATCGCCACCCACCTGCCCAACCTGGTCGACAAGGCCACCCCCGACGGACACGTAGTGCCCAACGGCGCGAAGCGCGAGGTCAACGGAATTGTCCTGGAAGTCACCGCAGACTGACAGGTCCCAACGAGCGGGTCCCGCCTCCCCGCCTGTCGCAAGGCGGAGAGGCAGACGCCTGCGTGTGCTTCGGTGATCAGACCCTCGACATCTCCAGCATCGGCAACTGAGGCGGTCACGTTCCAGAAGTTCACGACGAACCTGGGCGCGTGCTCCAACCTCACCAGCCGTCCGGCCCGGCTGGTTCTGGCAAAACCCTGCGCCGCGCTGACATCTACTCTGCGCACGACATCGGCCACAGAAGGTGCGCCCCGGCGATGCGGGCGGCCTGAGTCCGGCCCGGGGTGCAGTACTCCGCACCACTCCCGGTCCCGGCCACTGTGTCCGTTCTGGCGGCCGGACGACCTCCCCCTGATGTGGCGCCGGCCTACCGCTGATGTGGCGTGGCTTGCCCGCGACGTGGCGGTGGTGTGGTTTGTCCTGCCCGGTGATGTGGCGGCGGCTTGTCGGCCTACCAGAGCTTGGCAAGACGCGAACCAGGACGTGACCTGCGATGACAAGTCAGCCACATCAATTTGGGCCCCCGGGGGTCGGGCGCGTTTTCGCAGGTGGGGTCGGACCCGCCCTCCGGGGAACGGGTTGGCGTGGCCCCACCCGTACTCTCGGACGTGAAGAGACCCCCGGCACTCCCTGCCGGGGGTCTCTTCACAGGCGCTGCTCGGTCAGTGGAACCAGACCAGGACGGCGACTCGGACTTCGCGGATCTCGCGGATGACAGCGTACTCGAAGAGGACGGGCTCGCCCTCGACCTGGAGGGAGTAGCGGACCCCGAGGTCGTCCATCGGGTCGCCGGGCGGCTCCCGGTCCGTGTCGATCGCGCCGCCCACTTCGAGGGCCAGCGCGGTCAGGAAGTGCACCACCTTCTTCGCGAGATCCGGCGGCATGTCGAGCATGACCTCCACCGGGATCTCTTCGGTGAAGACGGTCCAGCCTCGCCTCGGCGGCTGCTGCTCGCTCACCGGCCGCTGCCGTCGAGCCGGGCGGCGAGGTCGTCGACAGCGACCAGGCGGCGGCCGGCGGCCGCGTTCGCCCGGCTGGTCTCCGCGCCGGGGGCGCGGTCGAGCATCGCCGTCTTCCACCAGCGGCGCATCACCGCGGGGACGTCGCCCTCCTGCGCGGCGAGGACCTCGGCGAAGAACGCCAGGCGCTTGGCGCTGCTGAGCGCGTCGCCGATCGCGTTGATCGTGTGGGGAACGGCGGGTACCCGGCTGTCCGCGGGGTGCTCGGGCTGGGCAGTCACGGGGGCCTCCTTCGGTTCGATGGGTCGAGTGTCCTACGCCAGCGGCCCGCTCGGCACCCGTGGGCCTCGGCCCCGTAGGTGCCGGTCCGCCGGCGGACGGGTCGCGCTCACTCCTTGTAGGCGATCGGGCCGAGGCCCTGGTGCGCACGGTCCAGCGCTCCGTGGAGGGTCTGGGCCGCGCCGGCCGCGATGGTCAGTCCGTCGTGGACGGCCTGGAGGTCGGTGTCGAGGGTGCCCTTGTCGCTGCGCAGGTGCCCACCGGCCTCCAGACCCTTCATGAACGCGGCGATCTGCTCGATCGCCTGCGGGAGGCGGGCCGCCATCTCCGAAAGGGCGGCGACCGTGCTGTAGGCGTCCCCGGGGTACTCGAACCCGTCCCGGGGCGAGCGGGTCAGGTGGTTCAGGGCTCGGATCGCCTCCGAGGCGGTGTCGGCGGCGGCGGGCGCGGTCTTCTCGGTCATGGGTTCGGGTCCTTCCCCGGTACGGGCCGGGGCCGCCATCTGGCGGCCCCGGGATTCATCTTGGTGGGTCGGTGTGACAGGGCGGACCGGTTCAGCGGGAGTGCATCCCCGGGGGGAGGAGCGGCCGGTCCTTGTCGCGGTGCTCGATGGCGGCCTCCTGGCCGGTCATGGTGAGCAGTTCATAGGTCCGACGGGCCAGGCCGACACTGCGGTGCCGGCCCCCAACGCAGCCGAAGGCGATCGTGAACTCGGTGGCGCCGGTGACCTGCATGATGGCGGCGGCGCTGGTCGCCGCGTTGAACGCCCAGAGTTCGGCCCCGGGGGTGGCCATCAGGTGCTCGTAGACCGGCTGGTCCAGGCCCGTGAGGTCCTTCAGGGCCGGGTCGTGGAACGGGTTCCTCAGGCTGCCCCGGACGTCGTACGTGAACTCGGCGACGGGCGGTTCGCCGTGGCCGTAGCCGAAGCTGATGATGCGGATCATGGGCGTGCTCTCCTTCGACTGTGCTGGGCGGATGACGTGTTCAGGCGGCTTCGGTTCGCCAGGTCCAGGGTTGTCCGTCGGCGGCGGCGCGGTCGGCGGCGTTGGCCAGGAGGGTGGCGGCTTCGGCCAGCTTCGTGGAGCGCAGGTAGCGGTGGCGGGCGATCCGGCGGAGCTGTGCGGCGAACTGTCCGGCGTCGGCGGCCGGGATGGTCTGCTCGGTGCCGACCTCGGTCTGCTGCTGGGCCGCGAGCAGCTTCACGAGCGGTTCGCGCTCGTCGGCGGGGAGGCAGCCGCGGGCGTAGTCGGCCAGACCGGTGAGCAACTTGGTCAGGTGGCGGTCGTTCCCGAAGAAGTCGCCGCCGTGGGAGGTGATGACGCAGGTGGTCATGCGGGGTTCCCTTCGGGTCGGCGGGTCAGCTGTCCTCGAAGCGCTTGACGGCGCAGGGCGGGCAGAGCGGCATCTGACGGTGGTCGGTGGCCTCCGGGTAGAGCGAGGTGGAGAACGGGTCCGGCATGACCTCGACGTCGTCGCGGTGCTGTCCGCACTCCTCGCAGGGCGGGATGAGTTCGCCGAGGATCTCCAGTGCCTGGCCGATGCGTTCGCCGGCGGAGCTGAGCACGTACGACTCGGCCTCGTCGAGCTTCTCGGTGATGTCGTCGATCCGGTCGTCGTCAACGTCGGTGAGGGACTGGGAGATGGTGCCTACGACCCGGCTGACAGCGGCGAGGACTCCGTCGTCCTCGGCGCGGACGTTGTAGATGGCGCGCAGGGCGGCGGCGTGCGGGGCCGGGTCGGCGGTGCGGCAGGCGGCGTCCTGGAGGCGGTCGAGGCCGACTCGGATGATGGCGACGGCCGCCTGCAGCTCCTGGTCGAGCGTCAGCTTCGGGGTCCGGTCCATGGGGTTCCTCCGGGGTTCTGGTTCAGCGGCCGATGAGCAGGAAGGCGATGACGGGGACGGCGAGCACGGCGAGCAGGACGAGGAGGAAGTCCCTGAGCTCCTGAGGCATGGCGGGTTCTCCGATCGGTGCTGGTGGGTCAGAGGGCGGCGATCAGCAGGGCGGCGACGAACAGGAACAGGTGGTGGAAGGACTGGTCGAGGGCGTAGGCGCCGGTGCCCAGGTGTGCGGCCGGGGTTCCCTTCGCGGTGACGGGGGCGGCGGGGTGGGCTCCGGTGCCGAGCGAGGCGAACTCGGCCTGGCCGAGCAGCTTGGCGAGGCGGACGAGGGTGGACCGGCGGTCCGCCCACCAGTGGCTCGCGGCGTCGATGCCGAGGCCGGCCACCAAGCCGAGCACGGTCACCGGCAGGTCCAGTACGACCACGGCCAGGGCGAGCAGGACGCCCTTGGTGAGGGTCAGGGTGAGGACGTGGCGGGCGTCGGCGATGCGGCCCCGCCAGCCGGGGAGGCCCTTCTCGGCGGCCTGGTGCGAGGTCTGGACCCAGTGGTCGCCGACGGAGTGGGCGACGTACAGGGCGGCGAAGACAGCGGCGAAGGTGGCGGCGTCGGTCATGGTCGGCTCCTGGTCTCGGGGTTCGGGCGGTGGGCGGAGCGGGTGCTAGCAGACGGTCCAGCCGTTCGTGCTCTGGCGGATCTGGCCGCCGGGGGTGTGGAGCTGGCCGTTGCCGGTGCCGATGCCGAGCGCGTCGATCTGGTTGAGGAGTTCGGCGACCTGCTCGGCGAGCTGGCCGGCCTTCTCCTCGCGCTGGCGGAGCTGCTCGGGGGTTCCGGTGAACATCTCGTTCTCCTCCGTGGGACGGAAACGCCAGCACTGCGGCTTGCATTTTCGCTGGCGTTTCCGCTTGCGATAACTCAATAATGCAGACTCCGAGTCTGCATGTCTAGGGGTTCGCAGACTCCGAGTCTGCGTAGCGGTATGTCCGCTGGTCACGGGTCTAGATTCGCCCGGACTTGGTGGTGCGGTCTGCTCCGCAGGCACGCTGCGGGCGTGATCCGGGTCTCAGGTAGAGATGCGGGGCTGGGGCTCGTCCTGGTCCTCGTCGGCATCCGGGGGTTCGAGTCCGGTGACCTGGTCGAGGGAGCGCCACAGGGCCCTGTGGGAGGCGGGGCCGTAGTACGGCGCGATGACGGCGAGGTGGATGGCACCGTCCAGTTCGCGGCGGGCCTCGGGGTGCAGGACCCCGTAGAGGGCGTGCATGTCGCCGGGGCCGGGGCGGGCGCCGAAGGCGGTGTACGGCTCGCCGTCCCGGTGGGTGACCATGACCACCTCGTCGCGGCGGCCGGTGTGCGGGTCGTCCACCACGACGAGGTGACCGAGGGCCTCGGCGGCGTCGAGGATCTGCTGGAACAGGGCGCGGTCGGTGAGGTAGCCCTCGACGGCGGCGTGCTGGGTCCACCACGCGCCGTCGTAGCCGGTCTCGGCGAGGCCGGGCTGGGAGCAGGTGGTCATGAGTCCGGCCCTGTTCAGGGCGGCGAGGGAGGGGACCAGTTCGGCGGTCTCCTCGTCGGGGCCGTAGTTCGGCATGTAGCCGGGCTGGGAGGCGAGTCGGCCCTCCAGCCAGTCGGCGGTCCGCCGGCCGAGGTCGGCCAGGGTGCGGGCCGACTTCCAGGTCCTGCGGTCGGCGCGGCTCATCCAGGGAAGCCTCATGGTCAGCCCTTCACGATCATGCTGTCGGGGCAGCGGCCGCCCATGTGCGAGACGCAGGCCGGGCAGTCCTCCCGCGGCTTGAGGTGCTTGTGCTGCTCTCGGCTGTCGTAGGCGTGCAGCCAGCACTGCCTGCACTGGCCCTTCGGCGGGTTCAACGCCTTCGTGTTCGCCATCGTGTTCTCCCTGGTCGGGTAGTTCGTCTGGTGGCGCTCGCGGGGTTCGTGCGTGTTCAGCGCTTGCCGCCCTTGACGTTGGTCCGGGCGAACACCGCCTTCGTGCTCGTCGTGGTGGTCGTGGTGCTGTTCGTCTGGCGGACCGGGCCGGTGTAGTGGTGGTGGTGTTCGGCGGGCAGCGAGGCCGCGGCCCCGCCGGCGGCTTTCAGGAGGGAGCCGACCGCGAGGACCAGGGCGACGGGCCCGGCGGCTCCGATGGCGAGGGTGACCGGGCTGACCGTGCCGATGACGTAGAGGACCAGGGAGGTCGCGCCGCCGACGGACAGCGCGGCGACGCTGCCGGAGAGCATCAACGCGCTGATGTCGCTGGCCTTCTGCGACATGGGCGGGCGTCCGGGCTGTGCGACCGGCTCGGCCGTTCCGTAGGCGGGGACCGGGGAGTCGTCGCGGTAGTAGGCCTCGGCGATGAGCTGGCGGGCCCGGTTATCGGCCTCGTAGTCGGTGAGCGGGGTGCCGGGGGTCCTGTCCTCGGTGTTCACGGTCTGCCCTCTCGGATAGGGGCCGGTCCCCGGGCTGTGGCCCGGGGACCGGGGGATCAGGTGGTCTTGCGGTAGGGCTTGGTGCGCTTGAGGACGTGGTCACGGGAGAAGCCCGTGGCCTCGACGGCGTCACGCTGGAGGGCGTCGCCCTGGTCCAGCTCGGCGGCGATGGCCTCCCACATCGCCTCGTCGGCGGTGGCCTTGGCCTTCTCCGCCTCCTCGTGCGCCTGGTCGCGGACCTTCTTCACTTCGGTGATGCGCGCCTTGGCGGCGGTGCGGGTGTCCTCGTCGGGGCGGGGCATTGCTGGCTCCGTTTCGGTGTCGGGGATGATGTGGCTTCCCCCGCTGCCCTTGCGGAGCGGGACGGGGCCCGTGGCGGCCGGCGGACCTTGGCCGGGATGGCGGCCGCCACGGGGCGTCTCTACTTGCTCGCGGGGATCGCGGGGTGGGGGACGGTGTGCTCGGCGGCGGTGGCCACCGCCTGGAGGACGTCGCGGGTGGAGTCGGCGGCGTCGCCCAGGTCCTTGGTGAGCCTGCCGTATCCCAGCTCCTGGGCGCGGGCCTTGAGGGCGGTGAGGTAGTGCCAGGTGTCGTGCAGCTCGTCGTGGAGGGTGATCAGGCCGGGCTGGAAGCCGAAGCTGTCGGTCAGCTTGTCCGCGCCCCGGGTGTGGGCGGTGACCCGGTCCGCCAGGGTTCCGAAGGAGTTCTCGGCGATGACCTCCCGGACTTCCTCGGCGGACTCGTACGCCCAGGCCCACCCGAACAGGCCGTTGATGAAGGTCAGGAACCGGTTGGGCTTCTTCACTGCTGTCTCCCTTGCTTGCGTTTTTGCTGGCGGGATTACTTGCGGATAGGGAAGGGGCCCGGGGCGGTCGGCGGATTCCTGGCCGGGATGGCGGCCGCCCCGGGGCGAAGTCAGCGGCGGCGGCGCGGGCCGGAGTCGCCGCTGCGGCGCTGGGGGATGCTGACCCGGCCGGACATCGAGTCGGCGCGGACGTCCAGGTCGTCGGCGAGCGCGGTCTCCGTCGCGGTGACGGTGACCGAGCCGGACATCGACTTGGCCCGGACGTCGCCGCCGGCGGTGGCGTGGATCCGGATCGACCCGGACATCGTGTCGGCCTTGACGGTCCCGCCGAAGTCGGTGATCGCGATGGAACCCGACATCGTCTTCGCGGTGACCACGTCCGTGCGGCCCAGCTTGATGCTGCCCGACTGCGTCTTGGCCTCGATGTGTGCGGCCTGCTCGACCACCACGCTGCCCGACTGCGTCTTCGCCTCGACCCGGGAGACGTGCCCAGCCCGGATGCTGCCGGACTGGGTCTTGCCGGACACGTTGAGCAGGGCGCCCACTGCCTCGATCGTGGCCGAGGTGGTGTGGCCCTCGACGGAACTTCCCTCGGGGACCACTGCGGTGATCTCGATCGGGGAGGTTCCCTGGATGACCGTGGAGCCGTTGCCGCTGACCCGGACGCCGTTGATGATGACGTCGCCGCCTACGTTGCCGCTGACGAAGTTGCCGTTGCCGGTGATCGTCATCCCGGTCACGGATCCGTGCACGGTGCCGAACGTCTGGATCACCGACGCTCCTCCGCCCATGACGATCGTGGTGCCGCTGTCCCCTCCGCTGCCCTGGACCAGGGCCGTGAGCCGGGTCCCGGACTGGCGGAGCGTCGCGGCCTTGACCGCGTCGGTGGCGGCCCCGGTCTCGTCGGCCGTGCGGATCGTCAGGATGGCCCGGGTGCAGCTGGCCTCGGCCCGGACGGTGACCAGACCGCCGTGCCCGAGGAGCGTGGCGTCGATCAGGACGGGACCGGTGGTCTCTGAGGTGAGCGTGCGGGTGGTCACAGGGTTTCTCCTTCAACGGATTGGCTTGTATTTTCGCTGGCGTTTCCGCTTGCGAGAACTCAATGATGCAGAGTCTGAGTCTGCATGTCTAGGGGCTTCGCAGACTCTGAGTCTGCATTTCCGTATTTCTGCTGGTCAGAGCGCAAAAATCTGGTGCGAAGGGCCTCGGCGGGTCCCTGCGGGAGGGGGCGGTTTAGCGGACGGGCGCGTCCGCGCCCGGCACCCCCGGGTGCGGTCCCCTTGCGGGCCGCGCGTTCACCGTCACCGGCCACTCGGCCGCTGGGCGGCCTCCCGTCCGGCGCCGGGCGCGGCCCGCGGCCTTCCGCTCCTCACCCGCGCCCCGGTGGTGATCCAGGGCTGGGTGAGCGCTGCGGACCGGCTTCGCTGTGGGCCACCCAAACGGGGCGAGGGCTGCGCGGGGCGGGCCGCCGCGGCCGGGTCAGACTCGTATGTTGCTGGCCGCGCCGGCGGCGGTGTCGAGGAGCCCGTGGAGCATCGGGCCAACGGGGGTGTCGGCCAGCAGCAGCCCGAGCAGCACGCACGGCAGTGCCATGTACCAGGGCAGGCCCGCCTTCCAGAGGAGACCGGCGACGATCAGGACCAGGACGACGAGGGTGGGGATGGTGATCACGGGGTTCCTCCTCAGCGGCCGGTGCGGTGGCAGGTGCCGCATGGGATCTTGACCTCGGCGCTCTTGCCGGTGGGGGAGTGGAGCCGGGTGGCCAGGGTGACCATGCCGCCGCGGCAGCCCTTGACCGTGCAGCGCTTGGTCTTCGGCATCTTGGCGGGGCCGGCGCCCTGGGTCTGCAGCTGCCAGGCCGTGGTGAGCACGGCGGCCGTCGTCGCCGACTTCGCGTTCTTCGCCGCGCCCTTGGCGGCCGTCGCGGCGTCGCCCGCCGCGTCCTTGACCGCGCCCTTCGCGGTGGCCTTTGCCTCGGCCACCTTCGCCTTGGCCGTCTTCTTCTTCCCGCCCCACCAGCGGCGGAGGTCCTTCTCGACCTCGCCGCGCAGGGCCTCGGCGGCGACGACCAGGTCGTCGGCCACCAGGGTCGGGCGGAGCTCGCCGGTCATGACGATCTCGCGCCACTCGGCGGCGAACAGGTCCCGGTCCTCCGCCTTCTTCCGGCCGGTCCGCGCGGCGAGCACGGCGTCGACCAGGCCGTTGGTGACCGTCGCCGAGTCGTCGCCGCGCCCGCACGAGCCGCAGGTGATCCAGGCGGGCCAGACCTCGCGCGGCCCGCGCTTGTGGACGTGGAGGCCGATCGCGTTGCCGCAGTGCCCGCACTCCAGCGGGGCCCCGTCGACGTACGCGATGCCGTGGAGTTCGAGGTCGGGGGAGTGGTCGAACATCGTGGCCTCCTCAGCGGGTCGCGGTCGGGGTGGTGCTGACGGTCGGTCCGGGCGCCGGCCCCGGTGCGGGCTGGGCGTCCCCGCCTCCGCCACCGGCGAGGTAGAAGCCGACCGCCAGGCCGAGCACCGCGTAGACACCCGCCTTGTTCTTCGCCCACCAGGTCGGCGGATCCGGCTCGCTCACCACGTATCTGACGCCCATCAGGGTCGTCCTCCGTCTGTCGTCTCTGTCACGGTTTGGGGGAGGTCGCCGACCCGGATCGAGCCCGGACGGGTCGGCGTCTGTGCAGGTCAGAGCTTTGCCCGACCCGGACCGTGGGGGCCTCGACCCGGACCGGATCTGTCCGGGTCGAGGGCTCACCGTCCGGGTCGGACCCCCTCGAATCCGGGGGCAATCCGGGACATACCGGGTGTCTGTCCGGGTTGGATCCGGGCTGGCCGGGTCCGGATCAGGCGGTCAGGCCGTACTTCGCGTTCACCGTGCGGGTGAGGGCGGTGAAGGTGTAGCCCGCGATGTTGCTGGCGCTGCCGGGCCATGCCCGCTTCTTCTTCTCCTCCTCGGTGCGGGCCACCAGGGCGCCGAGCTTCTCCGAGGTGATGCTCAGGCCGGCGGCCGTGAGCGACTCGATCAGGACCGAGCCCGGGAGCCAGTCGATCCGGGTGTTCTCGATCTCCTCGGCGCTCTTGTTGTCGGCCTCGGCCTGGGCCTTGGCGGCCTTCTCGTATCCGTCGAACACGTCGGCCAGGACCGCGAGGATGTCGGCGTCCGCCTCGCCCTTCTCGCGCAGCAGCGTGCCCAGGGACTTCGCGCCCTGGGGCAGGGTTCCGGCCTTCTCCCGCAGGTCGTAGGCGCGGGAGAGGAGTTCGGCGACCTGGTCGTCGTCGTAGTAGTCGGCGCGGACCAGCACCGGGTTCTGGCCCTCGGCCCACAGGAAGCCGGCGCCCCGCATCTCGGACTCGATGGTCTTGGCGGAGTACCCGGCCGCGGCAGCCCCCCGGCCCAGGATCGTGTCGGAGGCCTCAGGGGTGGTGCAGCGCAGCGCCCACCGGATGGAGAGCAGGTCGCGCAGCGAGGTGTCGACGACGTCGGAGCCAGGCTTCTGGGTCGCGCAGAAGGTGATGATGCCTGCTGCGCGACCCCTGCTGACGAGGTTCCGCAGGGCCTTGGTGATCTTCTTGCCCCACTCCTCGTCAGTCGTGTAGAGCATCAGCTCATCGACCCACAGAAGCTTCTGGCGCAGCAGTTCGTACTTCGCCGCGAGCTCCTCGGTGACCTTCCTCTTTCCCAGCTTCTTCAGCAGCGCGTACCGGGCTTTCATGTCCGCGAGGGCGGCCAGGAGCATCTGGTAGAACGCCTCCGGGTCCGCGTCGCCCTCGTACTCCTCGCACAGGTTCTTGAAGGGGTCGAGGTCACCGCCCCCCTTTCCGTCCGCGAGCCAGAGAATCACCCGGGGGTCGAGAGCCGCCGCGAGCAGGATGGTGTTGCCCGACCCCGACTTTCCGGCCCCCGGCTCGCCGCCGACCAGACCAGAACGCTCGACGACGGAGATGGAGATCGGCAGTCCGCGCACGTCGGGGCCGATCGAGATCCGGCCCCAGAAGTTCGAGGCGGCCTCCAGCGCGAGGAGCGGGCCCGGGACTCCCTTCTCGGTGAAGGGGATGTCCTTCGAGACGTACAGCTCGATCCGCCCGGCACGCGCTCCCTTGGTCAAGGTGACCTGGGCCGCCTCGACGCCGAACGCCGAGGCGATCTCCTCCTGGGCGCGCAGCGCCTTCTTCGCCGGGACGCCCGGCGGCAGGTCGACGATCGCCGACCAGGCCCCGCGGGCATCGAGCATCGGCATCTGTACGATCCGCAGCGTCTCCTCTGCGCCGATCACCTTCGCGGCCTGGAAGACGGAGTCGAGCATCGGCGCGTTCATCGTGTCGCCGTCGCCCAGCGACCTCCAGTCCTGCGACCAGTCGGTCTCGGTCTCCAGCTGGTGGCGTCCGGCGAACGCTCCACCGCCGAACGTCGCCAGCGCCGCGCCGGTCAGCCCGAGCACTCCGCTCGTCGCGTAGCCGGTGAGCATCGCGGTGGCCGGCGGCCCGTAGACGACTCCGGCCCGCATCGCACGGGCCTTGCGCCGGTAGGCCTTCGCCTTCTTGTGCGCGGCGACCGCCTGCGTAGCCACGGTCTGCGCCCGGTCCATCGCCTGCAGCGCGGCCGTCTTCTTCTGCTTCAACAGGGCCGGGGTCCAGCGTGCGGCGCGGGCCGCGACCCTGGCCTCCCTCGTCGCGATGACGGCCTGGTGGGCGGTGGCCTGGGTCTGGATGCCCTCGAAGCCGATCACCCAGTCGTGCATCCGCACCCGTCCCCGGCCGAACTGGGCGACGTGCCCGTTGACCGTGGCCTGGCGCCGGACCCACCGGCGGAACGCCCTCTGGGAGGCCCGGTAGCGCTGGCCGCTGTACGCCGCCCAGCCCTCCGCCGACTTCGCCCAGGCCGGGATGAGGGGGCGCTCGGGGTCGAACGCGTCGAGGTCGACCGGTCCCGGCTTCATGACCTCGGCGGCGAGCACCGTGTCGGCGCCCATGTGGTCGGCGAGGATCCGGCGGGCGGCCTCGACCAGGTCCAGGTCGGAGGGTGCTGAGACCGAGCCACCCAAAGCGGGGGCGGACTCGGGGGTGCTGCCCGCCGCGGCCGGGTGCGCGGTGGGCAGGTAGGTCACCGTGGCGACGGTGGGGTGCGGTACCGGTGTGCTCGGGATGTGGGACATCCTGGTCCTTCTCCTTCGGGAGGCAAGCGGGGCCCGGCGGCGACTGTGGAAGGGAGGCGCCGGGCCCTGCGGTTTCGGGGGAGTCACGCGGCGGCCGGCGGGCCGTCCGCGAAGTACGCGACGATCGGGGTCAGGCTCCGGCGACGAGGTGCAGCTTGCGCTCCTCGATCACCCGGTCCCGCAGCCACATCCCGTCCTCGCGCCGGATCTTCAGACCCTTCGCGAGCGAGGCCGCCGAGATCTGCCGGCCCTCGGCGACGAGCTCCTGGGCGAGCTTGTGCGCCTGCGGCAGCAGCGCCTCCAGCTCTTGCGGCGACCGGCCACGCGGGGTGTTCCCGCCAGCGTCTCCACCAGCGTTCCCAGTTGCCTTCTCGCTGGCGGATTCGCTGGCCTTCTTGCGGTAGACCGGAGTGCCGTACATCCCAATTCCCGCTTGGGCTGTAGCCCCCTCAGCGGGGGTCTGGGCGGCCGGGGCCGACGCGGGGGCGTCGAGTGCCGGAACGCTCGCTGCGGGACGGCGGGAGAGGGGGTTGAGCGGGTTGTAGAGACCGGCGAGCATCCCGGCTCGGACCATCTGCGGACGGACGTGCTCACCGAGTTCGAACGCGGCGCCGAGGGCGACCTTCGCGTTGGTGGCCGCCGCGTACACCTCCGGCGAGAGGCCCGGCTCGGCTCCCTTGTGGATCCGCCACGCGGCGGCGAAGGCCTCCTCCTCGTCGATCGACCCGTACGGCATCGCCGACAGCAGGAGGGCCGCCTGCTTCGCGATGTCCTTGTGGTCCTTCTTCCGCGCCGCGAGGTGGGCGCGACGGGCCCGCTCGGCCTTGCGCTCTTCCTTCGTACGGCCGTGGGAGCCGTGCGTCTTCATGTCCCACAGGTAGATCGCGAACAGGCTGGAGGCGGCGAACACCACCGCGACCCACTGCGCATCCGGGAGCTTCTCGGCCCAGTGCCAGTAGTTGACCCCGGCCGCGACCGCGGCCGTGCACCAGGTCCCGATCCGGTACTTGCCCGCCGGCCGCCCGGCGTCCTCGGCGGCCTTGCCCATGAAGGTGATCGCCCAGGCGCCGCCCTCCAGCATCGCGGCGAGCAGCGCGGCCAGCATGACGTGGACCCCGGTGTCGCCGAGCGCGCCGACCTGCGAGATGACCGCCGGGATGACCGAGGACATCATCACGAAAGCGACGAACACGGTAACCGGGTTGGCGTTGACCCAGCGGGAGACCTTGCCGAGCCGGGCGATCCGGGCCGCGCGGTTGCGGGCCTTCTCGTCCTGGCGGCGACGGGCCTCGGCCTGGTCTTGGCGGCGCTTGGTCTCGGCGTCCTTGCGGGCCTGTTCGGCCTTGCGCTCCTTCTCCGCGCGCTCGTCCTCGGCCAGCTGCCGCTTGTAGACCAGCTTGGACTCCAGCTCCAGGCGCCGGTCGTCGCGGTCGGCGGTGCGCTCGGCGGCCTGGTCGGCCCGGCGCTCCTCTCGGTACGTGCTCATCGGGGGCCTCCAGCGGCGGGGGTCGCGATCCCGGCCAGCAGCTGCGCCAGCTCGGTGCGGAGTCGGGGCGAGATCGGGTCGAGGCGGAAGCGCCGGGCGAGGGAGTCCCCGCCGGCGGCCGTCGCGCGGGCCGCGAACTCGGTGATGAGGCTGACCAGGGCGACGGTCCCGGCGATCACGCCGAGCACCATCCCCAGCATGGTCAGGATGAACAGGACGGCGTGCCGCAGGATCTGCTTCATGCCGCCACCCCCACCACGGTCTCGGAGCGGACCAGGGTCAGGACGGGGCGGGCAGGGCGCGGGGCACGGGCGGCGGTGACCACCGTGGCCGGGGCCACGGTCCCGATCGACGCGAGGATCTCGTACGAGTCGAAGTCGGCGCCGGTCCAGTCGGAGTAGGTGTCGGTGTCGTCCTCGAAGCCGAGGACCTCGTCGGCGAGCTCCAGCTCGGCGGCCACGGCCGCGACCGACGCGGCGGGCTTCCGAGTCCGCAGCTCGCGGGGCATCCGGCGGAGCAGTCCGGCGTAGTACGCGGCGTCCTCGCGGTCCGTGTCGGTCTCGACCCGGAAGTCGGCGAGGAAGGACGCCAGGGCGTCCCGGCTGGCGAGTCCGCCGGCCATCAGGTCGTGCTCGACGTCCAGCGGCTCGACGTCGAAGCCGATCGCGGCCTCGAAGTACTCGGCCTGGGTAACGATGCGCTGACCAGCAACGATGATGTTCATGTGGGGTCGTGCTCCTCTCGTGGAACGGCCTCCATGAGCGGTCCCTGCACGGACCGCTGTGGCCCCGGCCGCCGATTTCGGCAGCCGGGGCCACACCCGTATTCGGGCATGACTGTGACCCGGATATCGAGTGCACACCGGGTCCTTCACCGCCTCCAGATTGAACTAGTTCTGGTGGCGACGAGAACGATTAAGGCAGGCCCTCGCGCCGGTGTCAATAGAACTAGTTCTGCGAGTCGGACTGAACTAGTTCTGAGGTTTCGCGCGACGCGCTGGAGAGGTATGGTCGTTCCAGCTAGGCATTCAGAACTAGTTCTGCGAAACTGATCCCGCACACCCAAGAGAGGAAGGCCCGCAGTGGAGGACACCAAGATCCCAAAGGTTCAGCGGCTGGCCGCTGAGCTGCGGGAACAGATCCTGGGGGGAGAGATTCCGCCCGGAGCGGCACTGCCCAAGATCCGCGATCTCCAGGCCCAGTGGGGTGTCGCCTTCCAGACGGTGCGCGACGTCTACGCCGTGCTGGAGAACGAAGGCCTCATCGTGTCCCGGAAGGGCAAGGGCACCTTCGTCAGCCCCATCCTCGGGAAGATCCTCCGCAACGGCACTGGGCGGTACATGAAGGCGGCCCGCGAAGAGGCCGGCGCCCGTGGAGCCTTCGCTGGCGAGATCGCGCGACTGGGCATGACGCCCAGCGCCACAACCGTGATCACCCGCGAGCGGCCCCCCTCCCGGATCGCGCAGATCCTGGGGATGCACCACTCCTCCAAGGCGGTCGCCCGCGCCCGCACGATGCTGGCCGATGACACCGTGGTCCAGGTGGCAACCTCCTGGTTCCCCGGCGACATCGCGTTCGGCACGCAGCTCGAAGAGCAAGACACCGGAGACGGCGGGAGCAAGTCCCGCCTGGCCGAGGCCGGGCACGCCCAGGTCCGGATCCGGGAGTCCATCGACGTCAGGCCCCCGACCAAGGAAGAGGCCCAGGCCCTCGGGATTCCTTCCAGCCGGGACGTCTACGAGATCACCCATGTCGGCATCACCGCCGAGGACCGGGCCGTCGAGGTCTGCGTCCACGTCATGCCCGTCACCCTGTGGTCGCTCAGCTACGAGTGGCCCATCGACCAGCCCGAAGCGTGAAAGGAACCACGTTGAGCACCAACACCCCGATCGTCCGTGACGCGACCGAGCGCTACCTCAAGGCCCGCCGCGAGGCCGACGACAGCCGCGGCGCCTTCCAGACGGAAATCGAGCGACTCGGCGGGGAGCCCCGGGTCGAGACCCAGGTCCGACGCTCCGCCGCACCCTCCGACGTTGCCGCCATCCTCGACATCGCTGCCACCGAGGAGACCGTCGTCCGGGCCCGTCACATGTACAACGGCGCCAAGCTCGTGCAGCTGGCCGACTCCTTCATCCCCCTGGATGTCGCAGAGGCCGCTGGCATCGAGAACCCCGACCCCGGCCTCGGCGGAATCATCAGCCGGATGGCTGAGGCAGGGTTCGAGCAGACAGAGGTGATCGAGGAAGTCACCCCGTACGCCGCCACCTCCGTCGAGGCCGAAGCCTTCGGCATCGAGGTCGGTACTGCTCTCGTTCAGATCACCCACATCGGGTACACCGCTGGCGGCCGAGCGGTCGAGGTCTGCGTGCACAAGCCGGGTCCCGGTTGGGTCCTCCGCTACAGCGCTCCTCTGGCCTAGAACAGAGGTGGCCCGCAGTCCCTCGGACTGCGGGCCGCGCCCAGAACTTTTCAGAGGTCTCAGAACACAAACCGGGGTCTACCCGCCTAGATCGCCCACGCGGCCCAACGCGCTCCGTGATCGCGAGGCAACATGGACCCCAGAAACACCGAAGGCGCCCCGGCCAGGGCGCCTCACGGTCAAGCAAGGCCGGGACCGCATCCCGGCGAAGTTCGAGCGCAACGGAGACGCTCTGTGAAGAGAGTACGAGACACTTCCCGCCTGGCGCTACAGGACGGGGGCGGCAAGACGGGTGGTACCCGGGCACTCCGGGCGAAATTGCTGGCAAGTGCTTCCCGCTACGCGGGAAGCGGGATGTACATCCATCCCGTGCTAGTCGGAGGCAAGGAGCCCCGCTGGCACTCCTGGGAGGACCGCGCCACGCGCGACCCCCAGGTGATCGAGGACACCTGGGGCCGGGCCCCGTTCAACATCGGGGTCGCCTGTGGTCCCTCCAAGTTGGTCGTCGTCGACCTCGACATCCCTCACGACGGCGATGTGCCCCCGGCCGAGTTCTCCTCGGTGACCGACGGGTTCTCCATGCTCACCGCGCTCGCTCACCGTGCCGGTGCCGAAGTGCCCCAGACCATGACCGTCCGCACGCCCAGCGGTGGCCGCCACCTTCTCTTCCACGCCCCCGACTCCGAGGTCCGCAACACCGCCCGCTCCCTCGGCTGGTGCATCGACACCCGCGCGGCCGGCGGGTACGTCGTGGGCATCGGCTCCGTCATCGGCGGCGTCGCCTACACCCTCGAAGGCAGCATCACCGCCCCGGCGGACCTGCCCGAATGGCTGCTGACCCTCATCACCTCCTCCCCCGAGCCAACCAAAAGCGGGCGGGCGCCGCGCCGGAAGGAGGTTGTCGCCCGACTGCACGCACTCACCCGACAGGGCACCCGCGAACAGCGGTGGGCCGCCGGGATCCTGCGCTCCGAGTGCGATGAGCTGGCCGCGCTGAAGCAGGCGGTAGGCAGCCGTAACGCCCGGCTGAACCTGGCCGCCTTCCGTGCGGGCCAGCTGGTCGCCGCCGGCCTGCTCGACCAGGCCGAAGCCGAGGACCAGCTGACCGCGGCCGCGCTGGAGGCCGGACTGAACGACAAGTCCCCGTACGAGGTGGAGAAGACGCTGCGCTCCGGTATGACCGCCGGCCTTTCCCGGCCCCGGCGGATGGATGACTCGGCAGCACGTCGCCTCGGCGGTGCCGCGTGAGCGTTCCGGCAGCACGTGAAGCCGCTACCGACGAAGACCTCTGGGGCGGCTTCGACGTCCCGACCACGGCCGAGCGGCCCGCGCCTCGACGACCGCGCCCTGTACGGCGCATCGAGCACCGTGGGCAGCTGCGGATGGCCGAGCGCTTCATCGCGGAGCACAACGAGAAGCTGAGGTTCGTCCACGGCCTGGGCTGGCACGAGTGGGACGATGCTCGCTGGCTCCTGGACGAACAGCGCGTCGACATGGCGTACGCGGTGGCCACCGTGAAGAACGCGTTGGTCGCGCTCGGCGACATGGAGGGCGACGAGCGGGACGACCTGTACAAGGACGCCCGCAAGTCCGAGTCCGCCTCCGGCCTGGAGGGGCTACTGAAGATCGCCTCCTCGCTCCCGCCCATCAGCACTGCCTCGAAGGCGCTGGACGCCGACCCGTACAAGTTCAACACCCCCGAGGGCACGGTCCACCTGACCGAGGGCACCATCGAGCCCTGCTCGCGCGCCGACCTGATCACCAAGGTCGCCGGTGCCGCGCTGCCCGACGAGGAAGACGGCGAGCCCGCCGGCGCCCAGGAGTGGGAGGACTTCCTCGCACGCATCCTGCCGGACGAGGAAGTACGGGCCTTCGTCCAGCGCCTGTTCGGGTACGCGATGCTCGGGAAGGTCACCGAGCACGTGATGCCGATCTTCACTGGCACCGGCGCCAACGGCAAGGGAACCCTGCGCGACGCGCTGATGGCGGCCTTCGGCGACTACGCCATCGAGGTGGACCCGGCGATCCTGATGGAGTCCAAGCACGAGCGGCACGGCGCCTTCAAGATGCGCCTGCGCGGGGCACGGCTGACCTTCTGCTCCGAGACGGAGAAGGGGAAGCGGTTCGCCGAGGCCACGATGAAGCGCCTGGTCGGTGGTGACCCGATCGAGGCGAACCTCATGCACAAGAACCCGATCACCTTCGACCCGTCCCACACGCTCATCATGCTGACCAACCACCTGCCGATGGTCTCGGGCGACGACCCGGCCGTGTGGCGGCGCATCCTGGTGGTCCCGTTCGACGTCGTCATCCCCGAAGAGGAGCGAGACGGCGGACTGCCGGAACGGTTGAAGAAGGCGGCGCCCGCGGTCCTGGAGTGGGCATACGTCGGCTGGCAGGACTTCATGGAGAAGGGCCTCGCCCCGCCGGAGATCGTCCGCATGAAGACCGAGGAGTACAAGGCCTCCAGCGACGTACTCGGCCGCTTCGTAGACGAACGGACAATCTCCTCGACCTACGCGGTCGTGCCCGCCAGGGAGTTGTTCTCGACCTGGACTAGTTGGTGCCACGCAAGTGGAGAACAAGCTGGCACCGAAGTCCAGTTTTCAACCTCGATGAAGGCCCGGGGCTTCACGACGAAGAAGACCGGCGCGGGCATGGTCTACACCGGTCTGATGCTCTCCGGAGCTGACGACGAAGACGACCAGTAAGGCCTCCATCGAGCAAGGAAGTGGGGGCGCCCCCGCACCTGAAGGTGCGGGGGCGCCCCCATTTGTATGGAGGTTTGTAGCAGATACGCGCTGACCTGCGAAAATCGCCAAAATTAGTTGCCGGAGGCAAGGAAAGTGCAGGGTTGTGGTGGGTTTCCCGTTAATCCCCCACCTGTGCACGCATGGAGAGTTTCGGAAAACCCACCACAACCCTGCACTTTTGTTGCTCTAGGCAACTAAAATCGTCTTCCACCTCCTCCCCGGCCACGGTGCGGTGCTCAGTCCGGAGCCCGCCCGCGTTTGGGTTGCCAGTACCCGGGGTGGACCCGCAGCGCTCGGCCGGTCTGGAGGTTCGGCGGGGTGCGGGTGAGGTGGGGTACGGACGGCGCCCGCGCCCGGTACCGGTCGGGAGGCCGCCCAGCGGCCGAGTGGCCGGTACCGGTGAACGCGCGGGCGCCAGGGACGGAGAGCCGGGTCTGTCGGGCGCGAACGCGCCCGTCCGCTTTACCCCTCCTTCCTCGAAGAGGGCCGGGACGGCCTTCGCGGCCCCTACAGGGGCCCAGAGGGCATGGGGGAGGCCCGGGAGCCGTGTTGGGGCATTCCCGGGCCTTGGAGGGGCTGTGTGGGTCTCAGGCGGCGCTGGAGGGCTCTCCGTTCGCAGGGTCGAGCTGGATCTTGTTGCGCTTGAAGTAGGAGAGCAGGGCCTCCTCCACGATCGACTGGGGGTTCAGCTCCAGCTCCTCTACGGCCTTGGTCAGGAGGGAGTTGGTGTTCGGAAGGATCCGGACGGTGAGCGGGACACGCTCGGGGCCCTTGGGTCGGCCGACACGACGTCCGGCAGGCCGGGACGGCTTGCCGATGGAGTCCCAGTCGGGCTCCTGGGCGTTGCCAGGGTCGGCAGGATCAGCCTCGCGCCGTTTGTCGGCCTTCCGCTTGTCGTCGTTGAGGGCGTCGTTGAGGAAGCTGCCCATCAGCTCTGCTCCTTGGCGGTCTTGAGGATGTGGTCGAGGATCTGGCCGTAGGTCCTGACGAGGGACTTGGCGTACCGGCCGGGCGCGGCAGTGATCGGCTTGCAGGCGGTGCGGGCGACTTCGCGGACTGCGAGGAAGGGCACGGCGTCGGGCAGGAGGAAGTCGCCGAAGTCGTCGATCAGGCGCTCTTGCCAGTGCGCGTTGACGGCGCTGAACTCCTTCTTGCGCGGCACCATGCTCCGGACGACACCGGAGAGCACCAGGTCGGGGTTGAGGCATCCGGGCCCGTTGTAGTGGGCGATCGAGCGGAGGCCCTCCTGGACGCCGAGGTACCCGTCCTTGGTGAGCGTCGCGGGAAGCAGGACCTGCCTGGAGGCGAGGAGCGCGGCGCCCGCGAGCTTTCCGCCGGCGCGCGGCGGAACGTCGAGGAAGAAGATGTCGACTTCTTCGCGCAGGCCCCAGAGCGCACGCTTGAGGCGGAACTCCATGGTGGGCGTGGGGTCGCTCTCCCGGTTCGCGAAGTCGCGGTCGACCGGGAGGATCCTGATGTTGGAGGGCCAACCGCGGCCGGCGGGGACGAACACCTCGTGCACGATCTCGGCGGGGTCCCGTGGAGGCCGGGCCTTCTTCGAGGTGTCTACGTGGAAGATGTCGTTGATGGTGTGCTCAAGCTCGTCCTCGTCCAGGCCGAGTTCGTCGGTGAGCGTGCCGCGAGGGTCAAGGTCGCCTACGCCGACCCGCAGTCCGCGATCCGCGGCGACGGCCGCGAGGCCGGCGGTGATGCTGGTCTTGCCGACACCACCCTTCTCGCTGTACTCCGCGACGCAGAGCGGTCCCTCTTCTTGGGCCATGAGAGCCCCTTCCATTGAGTCCTGCGGGCAGCCTTGCCCGTCCACCACCTTGGGTGCAAGCGGGAACCCCTCGTGTCGCGGGGCCGGATTCCCGCAAGCGAGATCGCCAGCAGAGCGGCGGGCGGAAACGCCAGCAGGAAGGAGCGCGGTTGCCTTCGCGTTATCTAGCAAGATTGGCCGCACGTTTGCGGGTGTCGTCCCTCGTGTGGCTGAGGGCCTGGGGGACCGGGTGTGATTCCGGCGCTTTATCTCGCATGATTGCGCGCATGGGAACGGCGACGGTGCAGTACACGGTGGCGGTGGTGGAGGAGCGGCTGAGGCTCCTCGACCTGGTGGCTGCGATGGCCGCGGGCGAAGAGCGGGCCTGGCTGGCGAAGCAGCGCCAGGGGCACCTGGGCCTGCGGGCCGGAAAGCTCGCGCAGGCAAGGCGGGCGACCCGGGAGCTGCTCGTCGAGCGCCGCGAAGCCGGTGAACTGGCGGGCAGCCGGGACTGGGTGCTGGTGCCCGGGGTCAGGGCCGAGCTGGCAGCCCGGGACTGGGACCGCGAATGGCCGCAGATCCCGCCGGGGGCACTGGGCGCCGGCCGCCGGTGGGGCACCGACCCGGTCCGCTACTCGGCCCACCACGATGAGGGGGAGACCCGATTCCTGGGTCGCCTCGGGGTCCGGCTGCCGCACGAACTGGGCGAGCGGCTCCAGCGCGCCTGCTACTGGCACAACGCGGAGATCGAGCAGAAGCTCCAGGAGTGGGCGGACCGGTGGGGAGACGGACCCGACGTGATCATGCGTCAATCCGTCCGTGAACACGGCGGCGTGACCGTGCTGGCCGCGATGGCCGCGGCCTTCGCTCAGACCCCGCCCGCCGAGGAGCTCGTGGAGCGCGGCGAGCTGAGGTCGAAGGTGGTCACCACCGGCGACATCCTGCGCGCCGCGCTCGACCACGCCCTGGCCGCCGCTCCCGAACGGGCACGCCGTGAACAGAACAGGCTGCGGGCCGCTGCCACCCAGGCCCGGCGCGACACCGCCCTCGCGGAGCAGCGCAAAGCCACGGCAGAGGAAGCCCAGAGCCGAGCAGTAGAGGCCGGCGACATCGACGCCATCGCCAAGGCGGCGAACGAGGTCATCCACTGGAACTCCAGGATCGTCACCTGCCGCCTCGAAGCCGAACGGCTCACCGGCCAGGCAGACGGCGTGCGCGACCTGATCAACCAACTCAAAGCCCGCCGCGACTGACGGCCTGCGCCCGGGGGGTCTTCCGAACCCCGGCGCCAGATAGAACGTCCAATCTTGCTAGATAACACGACCACGCCTATAACCGCATGCGAGAAAGCAAGCAAAAAAGCCAGCAGAAATAGCCGCGAAAAAGATGACCCAAAGCCTTTCGGGAACGATGGCGTGATCGCTGGTCTTAATACTCATCAGCGTTCAAACAAGCTAGATTACGCGCCATCCGTCGCGAACTAAGAAAGCCCAGGTCAGAGCCGGTTTTCGGGTCCTTGCGCGGCTGGTTCGGGGGCGTTACTTTCGTGGTGTCGGGGCAGGGGATGGGCCTGGTTTTTCGTCGTTATGCGGAGGCTTGGATGGGTGGCTTGGGCAAGACGCAGGAGCGGGCGGATTACTGTCCGCAGCAGTTCCCGGATCGGCTGGGGTTCTGGTTGTGGAGGTTCGAGCGGGCGGTGGCGAAGGGGTTGATCCCGCCCGCCGACGTCGGGGGCCGGCGCTGGTCGGCGGCCGTGGTCGAGGAGGTCGCGGGGCGGGCGGAGGAGATCCGTACGGAGACCGGCGGTCTGCCGGACATGGGCGCGGTGCGGGCCGCGGCCCTGTTGGAGGAGCGGTTCGAGGTGCCGGTCGCCGCCGAGGTGATGGTGGAGCTGGACCGGCTGGGCCTGGTCGAGCGGGTCGGCGACTACAAGGGCCACGCTCTCTACGACGGCCAGGCCCTGGAGGACTTCGCCGACCGGGCGGTGCTGGAGCGCGCGAAGCACAACGGCCGGCTGCTGGACCGTACGGCGGCGGCGAAGTACCTGGGCATCCGGGCCTGCGACTTCGACCACTTGACCAGGGCGAAGTGGCTGCGCCCGCAGATGTGGGTGCACAGCGGATGGCAGCGCCGCCGGGACGCACCGTGCGTGGCGCTCTTCCGGCTCGGCGACCTCGACGTGCTCCTGGTCCATCCGGCGATCGACTGGGACCCGGTCCGCGCCACCCCGAAGGGCCGACCCTCCCCGCTCGCGCGCCTCACCTCGCAGATTCCGACGGTGTAGTCCCCGCGGGGAGGAGGGCTCGTAGAGCCCTCGCGAGGATTCGACGAGCCCTCGCGAGGGTTTCCGCAGAACCGCTTTCCGCCGATTCGCCGGATTCGATCCCAGGGGCCGGCAGCGGCTGCCGGTGGCAGGAGGCGATCGGGGGCCCAAGCCGCGGCTATCCCCAAGGGGTCAGAGAAAGCGCAGGTCAACGCAGCTTCGTGGAGGACTCGATGCATCCTCGCGAGGGCTCGTCGTCTGGATCTAGGATCTAGGATCCTGGATCTTTCCTTACGGGGCGTGCGCCCGTGCCGCGCGCCCTTGCAGGGCCCTGGCTCATCAGCGCCACGCTGATGAGGGTGACCACGGTGAACACGAAGACGACGACGGCGGTGACGAAGCGGCGGCGCTGCGAGTACCGACGCTGCCGCCGACTGCTGCCGAGGGAGGCCTCCCCCCGGCGCCGGTACTGCGGAGCGAACTGTGTGGCGGGCGCCTACCGGCTCCGGTGTCGACGAGAGCGTGCCGAGATGCTGATGAACACGCTGGTTGACGCCAAGGCAGCTGAGTTCCTGGGCACCCGTGAAGGCCGCCACGACTGGATGCTCGCGTGGCAGACGTGTGGGGGACCGGCCTGCGGTGTGGTGCTGTGGGCAGGGGTCCGGCGCCGGAGCACCGCGCGGTACTGCAGCCCGAAGTGCCGCCAGGCCGCCTACCGTGCCCGGCGAGGATCATGAGGCTTTGCCGTAACAGATGGCCCCGAATCGGAGATTCCGTGACGGCACCACGTCATGGTCGGCAGCGCCAAGGCGCTGTGTGCTCCACAGGTGGCCGTACCGGTGGGCCTTGCGACCGTGAGGCGGCAAGCCAGCGCCGGTTCGACACGCGTCGACACGGAGGCATTCACGGGGCCTGGGCGCCGATGACCGGGCGCCCGCCGGCGCCGAGCTCGGGTACGTACTTGTAGAGGGTGGTCCGGGAGACCCCGATCAGCTTCGCGATCGAGGCGATTGTCGCCTCGGGGTCGGCGAGCATCGCGCGTGCGTGCCGGACCTGCTCGGCGTTCATCGCCGGCGGGCGGCCGATCCGTTCGCCGCGGGCCCTCGCGGCGGCCAGGCCCTCGTGGGTGCCCTGGACGATGAGCTCCCTGATGAACTCCGCTAGCGCGGCGAACACGTGGAAGACGAGCCTGCCGCCGGGTGTGGTTGTGTCCAGGGACTCGTGCAGGGAGTGGAAGCCGACCCCGCGCTTGCGCAGGCCGGCCACGATGGCGATCAGGTCCTGGATGGAGCGGCCGAGCCGGTCCAGGGAGGGGACCACGAGGGTGTCGCCGGGGCGGGCGTAGTCGAGGGCCTTCCACAGCTCGGGCCGCTCGGCGTTCTTCCCGGACAGCTTGTCCGCGAAGATCCGCGCGCACCCGGCGCCCTCCAGGGCGAGGATCTGCCGGTCGAGGAGCTGGCCCTTGGTGGACACGCGGCCGTAGCCGACGAGGACACCGGTCAGGTTGGCGGGGAAGGCGGCCAGGACGTCGTCGCCGCTGTCGGCCCACTGGGCCAGGCTGCTGCTCATGGCCGTCACCGTACAGAAACCGGGGTGCCCGCGTTCCTGCACGCCGAGACTTCCTGAACACCCTTGTTGGACACCGGAACTGGTCCCCGAATCCGGCTCCCGGGCGTGTCGAGGGGGTGTGCGGAAACGGATCGGTTGATGGACAACCCGGCATGTAGAATCTGGGTGTTGGACGTCGCAGGGGAATCCGGTGCAATTCCGGTTAACTGTCCCGCAACGGTGAGCTGGCCTCCTGTAGTCGTTGGTGGCAGCGCAGTCCGAGGACCTGCCGACCACGAGTGCCGAGCGCTTACGCGCCCCGGCCCTTCTGGTTGGGCTTCGGGGCACCGTGACGAAGCCCGATTCGAAATGAGTCGGGCTCTTTTGCTGTCTAACCCCAAGCTTCGCCACCGAAGGGCTGAGGTCTGCATACGCGGACTAACCAACGCCGTTCCACGGCGGACACAGCTTGGAGGACTTCGTGACTATTCAGATCGCGCCGCTGGCGGCCCTGCTCATCATTGTGGGTCTCGCCGTCGGCTTCTCGGTCTTCAAGTACACCGCGCGCACCGCTCATGGAGCCGATGTGCGCGGTGACCTGGGCACCTCGATCGGGGCTGCGACTGCCGTGGTCACGATGCTCGCGGTACTGCTCACGCCGGGGTTCGGGAAGGCCTCGGCGAACTCCGTGCAGCCCCAGCAGAGCCCGAGCCCGAGTCAGTCCGGGGCCGCCCGATAGGTGGTGCTACCCGCACCGAGGATCCGCCGGCCCTTCGCCATGGCGACGGCCTGGTGCTCTCCGTGGAGGATGGGCTGTTGCTGCTCGACGCGTTCGGCGGGTAGCAGCCGCTGCGAAGTCGGAGCGGAGGAGGGCGGGGTGGCCGCCGGGCCTAGGCCGAGGGGCCGACGTGCGCTACTCATGAACGAAGTCTGCCTGCCCCTGTCGCCAGGGCCTGGACCGGG
>NZ_JBHUBS010000040.1:0-26415 GCF_042788835.1 Streptomyces sp. NPDC056883
CGCCGAGCCGGCGGCGGCATCGCCCGCGGAAGCCGCCGCGTCGGCGGCCTGGGCAGCGGAGTCGGCCTTCTGCGCCACGCTGCGGACGAGCTGCACCATCGCCTTGGCGGCCTGCGCCGCCGCCCGGGCCTCGCCCGCCAGCGCCGCGTCCTTGGAGGCCCCGATCGCGGCGAAGTACGCGGCGGTGGCGGCGCGTCCCGCGGCCGCTGCGGCTGCTGCGGCGGCCTGCGAGGCCGCCACCGAACGCTGTGCGGCGGCTTCCGCCGTCCGGGAGGCCGAGACCGCGGTCGCCGCGGCCGACGCGGCACCCCGGGCCGCCTGCGCGGCCTTGTTCGCCGCCGCGGCCGAGCGCTGGACGTCCTGCTCGGCGGCCTCGGCCTCGGCCTTGGCCTCCAGCGCCGACTCCTTGGCCCGCTCGGACGCCTTGACAGCCTGCTGGGACATCTCGACGGCCTCGTCGGTCTTCCGGCCGGCGCGGAGCCCCTCCGCCTCGACGACCTTGACCAACTGCTGGATCGTCGCGGTCTCCTCGTCGCGCGCCCGGGCGATGAACTGGCCCGTCTCCAGGAACCACTGGATCGCCCGCGCCGAACCGTCGTCCAGTGCCCGCTGTGCGTACTGCCGCACCTGCGGGGACGCCGTGACCAGGATGGACGTCACCCGCACCCGGTCGTCCTCCTCTTGGGCGGTGAACCGTCCGCCGCTGAGGAAGGCGCGCAGCGCGAAGTCGGAGCCGGCCTCCAGCGCGGCCGCGCCGGCGCGCTTGACGGCCGTACCGCCGCGGGCGATGACCGTGGTCACGCCGACCCTCAGGTCCTCGTGCACCGCGGTCTGGAAACCGCCCTTGAGGAACGCCTCGACAGAGGCTGTGCCACCGGACAGTGCCACGCCGATGCCCTCGCGGGTCGCCCTGCCCGCGGTGGCCAGGGACCGCGTGAGCGTGAACCTGTTGTCCTCCGCCCGGGCGGCGGGCAGTTTGTCGTCCAGGAACGTCCTCACGTCCGCCGCGCTGCCCACCAGGGCTACGGCCGCGGCCGTACGGACGGCACGGCCACCCGTCCGGTACGCCCAGACCACCTTGCCGCGGTCGGTGTCCGGCAGGCCGGTTCCCTCGGGCACCGGCGCCCCGCTCCCGCTCGCCGCGTACGCGGGGCGGGTGAGAACCGTGCAGTTCGCCAGAGCACACCCGGCTGCCACCCCGGCCAACGAGAAGAGCACCTGCCGTCTGCTGAGTTGTCGTAATCGTCGAGCCACCGCAACTCCCCCTGTCCTAGTCATGAGCCGGACTTCACCGTCCCTTGGCGCAAATGAACTATCGGAGGCGCATCTCAAGGAAGCGTCCATTCCCGCTCGTCGACCATGACTTGGTCCCGGCACGACGCAGCCTCGTGCCCCGGTCGCACGCCCCTACCCCCGGCGTCCTGCGCGGTCCCGGCCGGATACCCCGGAGGCCAGCGCGAGCCGGGCCGGCGACAGGCCGGGGCGCCCGTCCGCCGGATACCAGGCGGCGAAGTCCTCGTCGACGAACAACTCGTCCCGGCGGTCACGCATCCACATCGCCGCGGTGCCCCGCGGATTGCTCACCCGGGCCATCTTCACGGTCTGCGGCGGAAGCACCCGACCCGAACCACACGCCATTGCCGTCCCGGCCCTGAGAGAAGATCACCAACAGCGGCGCACCGCATCGGGTTCACAGCCGCGCTGCTGTGACGGAGGGGGAGGTGGTTGGGCTGTCGGACCTGTGGTGAGGCGTTCGCCCGCTCGCTGCTCCGAGTCCGTGACGGGTACGGATGCCGGGCCTGCCTGTTCAAGCTCGCCGGAGCGGCGAACCGCGAGGAGTTGGTCCGCCAGGCAGGCTTCAGTCCGTTGGAGCTGGTGCCTCGTTTGGCTGCGACGTCATGGCTGTGCCGCCACGATCTGTGCGGGAAGGCGGTGCGCGTTCTCGTCGCCGGCGTCGTCAAGGGCACTGGTTGCACCTGGTGTGCCGGTCGCCGCACTTCGGAGGAACTCCGCCAGGAGATGCTCGACCGAGGCTTCAAGCCGCGGGTCCCGCCCCTGCCTCGGATGAACCAGCGCTGGGAGAGCACCCATATCCGGTGCGGGAACACGGTCTACCCCATCCTCGTGAACCTGCGCCAGCGCCCCGATCAGCACGGCTGCCCGTACTGTTCCAAGGTTGCTCCCATCACCCATGAGATCGCGGTGCAGCGGATGGGGGAGCGCGGCGCCACTCCGGTGGGCCCGTTCCTCGGCCGCAGCGCCCCGTGGAACATGCTCTGCCATCGGTGTCGACAGGTGAGCGAGCGCTGCTACAAGAGGGTGATGCGTGGGCACGGCTGCCGCTTCTGCGACAAGCAGGGGTTCGACTGGGCGGGGCCCGCAGTGGTCTACGTCATGGTCGACGAAGCGCTCAAGGGCGGCGCAGGGAAGACCGGGATCGCCTCGGCGCGGTGCAAGCGGGACCGCTTCTCCGTGATGCGGGGACGGGGCTGGAGCCGTGTCTACTCGTACCACTGCGAGACCGGCATCCTCCCTTACGAGATCGAGCAGGCGGCGCTGGATGTAATCCGTGAGGTCCTAGAGGGGGCGCAGTTCCTGTCGCAGCAGGACCTGCCCCAGAACGGAGCCACCGAGACCTTCTCCCTAGCCGACCTCAGCACCGAAGGGGCCTGGCACGTGATCACCAAACAGGCGGGGAAGATTGCCCCCGCAAGCCAGCTGGTGATCACGGTAGTGCCTGGTCCGCGGCTGCCCGACCAGACCGAATCCCAGCCCCGGGGAGAACAGCTCGCATTCGACCTCTGACAACCCGGTCACACCCTGTGGTGTCGATATCCGGCCTCAGCTACGAACCCAGGAAGGGCATTCGGGTGCACCTAGCCGGACGGGACAGCCGGGCAATGCGGCGCCGATCTGGCTGATCTTCGACGCGGCTCCTGCGGTGACGGAGGTCCCTTGAAACCGACATGGAGCGGGGCCGTGGGTTTTGGCTTGATCACTTCTCTGAACTAGGGACGTGCTTGCTGCGAAGACGAATCTCGGGGCCTGGTTCCAGGCCGCACCCGGGCGTTCCGCGACCGCTGCCGTGCGGGGAAGGCCCAACCCGCCGGCGGCGCCACCCGACCGTGGCGAGTAGAGGCCGATATGACCGAGGGACTGCACACCCCTCCGAGGGTGGGCGACCCCTTGGCTCCGTCCGGCGTCTAGCCAAGCTGGGAGCTCAGCGCTTCGGGGTTCCGTCCACGTGGCACTCCTCGAAGAGGAGGAGCTCCACTGCGCTGAGATCACCGCAGTCGGCGACCGGGTTGCCGTCCACGCCGACCGACGCTGTGGCGGTAGGAGTGTGAACGGCGTCCAGAACCGGGGCAGGTCCGGCGGCAGCGAAGCCGACCAGAGGCGCTGCGGCGATGGTGGCGCCCAGGTGACGGAGCATGATGCTTACCTTCCGTGCCGTTGGCTTCATGCCGGGGCGGCCCTCCGGTATCGATCAATCCCGGTCACCCGCTCTGGCACCGTTGCCACCCGATTGGCGCAACCGCCGCCGTCAACATGATCCGCCGGACAGGCCCTAGCCAGTCGTCAGCCGTCCGATTCTCCGCGCAGCCCGAGGCCGGGGCCATGAATCTCGGTACGCCTCGGCTGTCGGACCGGATGAGCCGGTGGGCTAGGTGCGGCGCTTGTAGCGGCGCTTGGCAACGGTGTTGCCGGGGCCGGTGAAGTGCACGTCGATGCCTTGGTCATCGGCTTCGAAGACGATCGTGTTGTCGAGCTTGGCGGCGGTGTTCCGCTGCTGCAGGATGATGCGGTTCCCATCCCGGCGGGCTATCCCTTTGACCGGTTCGCCGTAGGGGCTCTCGACGAACTCCTGGCCGAGGGTGAACTGCGAGACGATCGTGCCGGCAGGGTCGGTGGTCTTGAACGTGTAGTGGTCGCCCTCCTGAGTGATCGTCACGATCTGCTCGGGCGACGCCATGTCCTTGCGGGCGTCCGGTCCGAAACCGATCGACTCGAGGTACTCCTCGTACCCTTCGCTGCTGGCCACTTCGTACGTGCCGGTGAAGTCGGCGAACGCTCCGAGTCCCATGCGGGCCCCTCCATCGTGATCATCGTGGGTGCGGCGCCGTGGTCGGCGCCGCGTTCACCATGATCCGGTTGTCGGCCGGGCGGGAACAGAAGGGATCGGGCCCAAGTGCGGCCGACCGCGCATGGTTCGCCGCCATGTCGACTGAACCGTGACTGCGCGCCAACCTGGCCGGGGCCATACACGCCTTCTCGGCCGGCCAGGCTCACCCTTCGAGCCGCCGGCGGCCGAGGGCGGCACAGCCTAACGCTCCTCCCCGTCTGCCCGACAGGGCCGTCGCAGCGCGCATTACGGCAGCGGATCGGGGCAGAAGCGGCCTGCGTGATGGGAGAACGTCATGATCTTGCTCGGCATCGTCCTGTTGATCATCGGTTACCTCCTCGGCATTACGATCCTGTCGACGCTCGGGATCATCCTCGTCGTCATCGGGGCAGTCCTGTGGGTGCTCGGCTCCGTCGGGCACGCGGTGGGTGGACGGCGGCACTATTGGTAACGCGGACGCGCGCACGGGACGGCTCCGGGGACGTTCCCATGATCCAGATTTCCATACCGCTGATTCCCGCGGATGATGGCGCCTTGCTGATCCCCGCAGGCCGCCTCCCTGCGAGGGTCCTTCCGGGCATCGTCTGCCCCGGGGCGCGGCTTCATGTTCCGCGGCGCGCCGTCCCGGTATAGGTTTGGCCCCGCCGCCACCGAGCAGGGCCGACAAGGCGGAGGGCCTGGGACGGCAGCGGCCGGACAGGACACGGAGACCCGCCGGACGGTCTAGCCCTGGGTGTAAATCTTGCCATCTGCGCGGCCAATGCCGTCGGCGGAGTCGTCGCGGGCTCGCCTCCCTGACGCTGACGTCGCCGTGCAGTGGGAGGCGGGTCGCCTGGCGACGGCCCCGGACCCGGTGTCGGGGTTCGCCGGTCTTGAAACACAGCCGGGCGCCGCACCTCCACGATCGATCCAGCCGCACCCGCCGGATCCCCGAAGGGCCACCGATCCCATACAGCACCGGTACCGGCAGCGGATGCGGCGGCCGAGCTGGCTCGCCGAGAGCGCGTGGAGGCGGCCCGAGGCGGAACTGTCCGAGGCCCGGGCGCAGGGGGTGAGCCTGGAGGCCGGCCAGGCGGCCGCGCTTGAGCTGGCGGAGCGTGCACGCGCGGTGGTCGAAGCGGCTGAGGTAGGTGTACAGGTCGCGGTACAGCAGCTGGAGGCGGCGCGTGCGGCGAGGGCGGATGCCCTCGCCCGCCAGCGCGAGGCCGGACAGGCGGCTGCGAAGGCTCGCACGCGGGCGAAGGCCGCGGCGCGGAAGGTCGAGAAGCTCACGAACTCCTGAGCCGAGGCGAGTCGAAGGCTGAGCGCGGCAGAAGCGTCGAGCGCGCCGCCTGCATGCCGGCGGCGTCAAGGCGGTGGGAGTAAGGGACTTCGTTCGGTGCGTGCCGGGGGTAGACGCGGTGGGTAAGGAGCGTCAGATGCGGGTGGGTGTCGGTGTGGTGACGGCCGTTGTGTTCGTCGGCGCGCTCGCGTGCTGCAATCCGGGGGTGACGGCCAGCAGCCACGCGAAGCCGTCCTCGTTCGGAGGGCAAGGGCGGCGGGCGCCCCGACTAGCACGCTGCGGGGTGTCGTGCCCATACTTGGAGGAGAGTCTGATGCTGGCCACCGGCACCGAGGTGCTTTCCCCCTCCGATCTCGCGACCAGTGACCGGTCGCGCAGGCTGTGGCTGGCGTAGTAGTTGTCGGAACAGGCCGAGGGGTTCGGATTTCCGGCGGAGAAGTGCGATGTTCTGCCCCGGTGATCCGGTCGGATTTTTTTCCAGCCTCTCCGGCTGTACGGTTGCACGTCCTCCTACGGCAATGTGACGTTGTGTCGCACATTGTCAATATTTGGGACGTCAATCAAAATTGTTCATCTCCAGCCAACTTGTGCCGTCTGGCAGTGAGCAGCCGAGGTGCGGCCGGAAAGGTAACGTGATGTCGGAGCGCATCCTGTATTACGGGGCGTCCGGGCGTGGATGTATCGGTACCATCAGCGCCAACAATGTCCTCGACGACGTGACGGTTTTGCCCGAAGGGGCCTTCGCCCCGGACTGGACACTTATCACCGCTCTCAGCAACAACCGCATCCTGTACTACGCGGGCGCGTCGGTGCGTGCGTGTATCGGTTCGATCGACGCCGAGAATGTCCTCCAGGACGTGGTCGCCTTCCCCGAGACTCCCGAGGGTCCTTTCGGCCTGGGTTTTAGGGAGGTTGCCACACTCAGGGGTGATCTCGTCTTGTTCTATGCGGACTTGAACGGGCACTCCTGGCTCGTCAGAATTCCTGACGACAACACTCCGGACACCATCAGGATCTACAATCCTGGGGAATTCGCTCCGGATTGGAAGCAAATCACCTGGCTCGGCGGAAATCGTGTCCTGTTCTGTGGGGCAGGTGGGCGCGGAGTTGTTTGCACCCTCGACAGCAACAATCTCTTCCACGACGGGCCCGTCCTCCCCGAAGGATCCTTTGCCCCGGACTGGAAGCAGATCACCGCATTCGGTGACGGTCGCATCCTGTACTACGGGGCGTCTGGGCGTGGAGTAATCGGGACCGTCGACGGCGAGAACGACTTTGACGACTGGGTGTCTATGCCCGAGGGAACCTTCGCCCCGGACTGGATACAGATCACCTCCTTGCGCGTGCCGGCGTAGCCGTCCCAGACCACGGGATCGCCGCCCCACCGTAGGGACCAAACCCGCGACCACGCGGGCTACGGCCTCCTCGCCGAGCGCCTGACCGCCTCACTCCCCGGAAGGAACAGCCGTCTGTTGCCGCGGCGGGCCGCCTCGTGGACGCCACCCTGCATGCCCTGGCGACGGCACCATCCGCGCTGGCCGCGCCGTGTCCCGGGCTATGGCCGAGGCCGCGCTCCCCGCCCACCGGCAGCAGTCTGGCCTCGCCTGCTCCACGGGGCGAGGACAGCAGGGCTCTCTGGAGATGTTCTGCGCGTTCATCACCGCCGGGCGATATGGATGGGCAGTGATCGTTTGCACGGCCCTCGGTGGCCGGACGGGATCCGGTCCTCCCATGTCGACGTCCCGGACGCGGAGGTGTCCGAGGAGGAGGTCGACGCCGCCATCAAGCTCGCCGAGACCCTCTCCGGGACGGACATGAGCGAGCTGCGCGACGAGTACCGCGACGCGCTGGAGAAGCTGATCCAGACCAAAGCCGCCGGCACCCGCCCCGAACCCGCCGAGGCACCCGATCCCCCCTCCGCGCAGGTCGTCGACCTCATGGCCATGCTGGAACGCTCCGTCAGCGACGCCAAAGCCGCGCGGTGGACCCGACGCCACCGTCCACGACCACGAAGAAGCCGGCCGCGGCCAAGGCCCCGGCCAAGAAGCAGCCCGCGAAGAAGACGACGGGCCGCAAACCGCGAAGCGCCTGAGTGCTGTCGAGTGAGCGGTGGTGCTGCCCTTGACGCCAACTCGGTCCGCCTGCATGCCTGTACGCTGGCAGGCATGACGATGGGGGAGCAGGTGGACGAGGAAGCGAGCCGCAAAGCCTCCCTGCGTCGCGCCCGTGCCCGCGACCTCATTCTCCGAGTTGCGCCTGCTGTGATTGCAGACTCGGTTTTTGACGGATTCGACATGCCTGATTTCCTGCTGGATGAGATCGGGATCGAGGTCGAGGCGAAGGCGACCCGTCTTGGCTCGGCGTGGAACAGCCAGCACCGGCTGAGTCTGGTCGAACGGAAGCTGCGCGACTGGCTCACGGCTTGGGAATTCTTCCGTCCGTTCAAGGTCGGCTCGGATGGGCTGAGTCTGCGCCGGTTCCATGCAACCGCGCCTGAGCCGGAACACGATCGTGTTGCTGCACTCTTGGTCGAGGCGTTCGGCCCGATTCCGCTGTCGGAGCGGGTGGCTCAGCTTCGGCGGGAGTTCCGGACCGCGGATCTCGCGGAGAAGCCCGAGCCTGCGGAGGTTTTCGGGGCGTACGCCCTCTCGGCCGGCCTGCTGCCCCCCGCGGTTGATGTCGAGCCCGTTGCGGGCGGCACCTTCGGGGAGCTGCTCATCGGCCACGGGTACCTCGTCGAACCGAAGGCGCAGCCTGCCGCCCGCGCCCACGTCGACCGGATCGTCGCGGGTCTCGCGGCTCTGGCGAACCTGGTCACGGTGTGGCGTGTCGACCTGCTGCGGGACATCCAGCAGTCGCTGTCGCCGGTGGCGTACGCGTACACCGACCACGTGCCGCCGGTCGCCTGCTCGCCGTGCGGTGTGATCCGGATGGCGTCCCCCCTGGTCCCTCGCGGGCCCGAACTCGATCTGCACCTCGATGTCCCAAGCCCGTCCTGGGCGCTGGCGGCCTGATCCCACGATCGGGCGCGCTGCGCCCGTCATCGAATCGTGGAGATCAAGTTGCAGAGCATCATCGAGGCGGCCTCGACCATGGCCGTGGAGCACCCGGTACTGACCTTTGTCGGGTTCGCCGTCCTGGCGGCCGTCGTGCTGCCTGTGGCCAAGGTGGTCGGGGAGTTCTGGATCCCGAAGCTCGACAAGAGCCGGCGCTGGGCCGGCCGGGTGTGTCTGCGGATCGGGGCCTGGATGTCCGGGAGCGGGGGCGCTGCCGGAGAGACCGGGGAGGTCCCTGGGAGCCAGCCGGTCGCCGACGTGGCGGAGAGCGCCGAGGTCCGTCGTCTGCCTGAGCGGGTCTGATCTTGGCGGCTCCCGCAGCCGCACCAAGCAGATGGCTAGCCCCGTCCTGTCCGGACATCGCGCGGCGGCTGGGTCCGCCACGGCAGAAGGCGGATCATGAGCCCTCGGCGCTATTTGTGAAGGCGCACGACGAAGGCGCCGGTGACCCGGAAGGGCAGCCGCAAGAGCTCTACGAGAGACCGCCCTCACCGCCTGGCTGCGCCTCGCCCAGCGACCACCGTCGTAGCCGAGGTCGGGCTGAGCCACGGCCCGGCCACGGCTCCGCATGACTCCGGTCCCTGCGCGCCGCAGGGGCCGCTGTCGGCGTACACCTGGACGTGCTCAACCAGGTACGCGACTACGTGCTCGCGTGTCGTTGCCGGAACCGCGCGCGGGACGGGCACCCTGCCTATCTTCAGCGGCTCCGTCACTCGCGGCGAGCGCGGTTCGAGCACCGGACGGCCCGCCGCTGTCCGGGCCTGGCCGGCTCACCTCGCCGGCCTGCGGCCGCTGTGAAGCGGCCAGTAGGTGCATGCTGGACACCGCCAGTTCTGGGTGGCCATCGGCGAACCGCGCGGCGGCGAGGGCTGCTTCGAGCGCCTTCGGGCCCAGGTTCCTTGTCCCGGTCCGACGCTCCTCGGCCCTCAGGGCCGCGAAGGTCGGCCCCTGCACCCCGTAGATCGTCACGTCGCCGAGGCCGGCCCGCCGGGCTTCGTCGGACAGCTCCGATGGGGCGTGGTAATAGGTGGTGGGGCCGCTCCGCCGCACGCGCAGCCCGGTCGCTGCGACATCCAGCGCACCTCGTGAGTCAAGATCCAGCAGCTTGGCATACCGGTTGAGGGCGGCTGCGGCGACCAGGCCGCCGGGCTTGACGACACGGTGAGCCTCACGCCAGGCACGGGCGCGCCCGGTTCCTTCCGACAGGTGGTAGAGCGGACCGAGCATCAGCACGGCGTCGAACGACGCGTCCGCCTGGTCGAGTTCCCGTGCGTCCCCGATGAGGGCAACCAGTCCCTGGCGGCGGGCCTGCCGGACGTGCTGCTCCACCGGGTCCAGGACGATGACTCGGTAGCCGCTGTCGGTGAGCCAGCGGGCGTGCACTCCTGGCCCGCCGCCGACATCCAGGACCGACGCGGGTGGGGGCGGAAGGTGGCGGCACAGGATTTCCTGCGTGCGTACCAGTTCGACGGTCCCGATGGTTCGGCCGGAAGTGAGACGGCCGGCTTCATCGCCGCCCCTGTAGAAGGCGGTGATGTCGGGAAGGAGTGCCACGTCGACCTCCGGTGGGAAGGGCGGGTCGCCGACCGGAGGATGACACGGGCGGCCGCGCGGCCGCTACCACCGTCCTTCGATTCCGGGATCGAAAACCCGCAGCACCTTGGCGGCCCCGCGCGTGAGCACGTAGCCGGGTACCTGGCTGTGCACATTCATGTGTACGCCGACAGCCGCTGGCATGAGCAGGGAGAGCCCGCCCGGGCCCGCTCCGTGCGGCTACCGGGCCTACTTCTCCAGGAAGCCGACGTAGACGGCGATCCAGTGGCCCCAGGTGTCACTGCCCAGGCTCTCGAACCAGGCCCGGGTGTCGGATCTCTCGCGAAACCAGAAACACGCCGCAGTCTCCCAACTCTGCCCCAGGACGGGACAGCCCGTCGTCAGCCGAACGAGGAGCTCTGGCTGGGCGGGAAGGGCTGCCCCGAGGTGGCTGCGGCCCCGTTGTCAGAGCCATTTGGCAAGATCGCGGCTATGACCAGCACCCCGACTACTCCGCAGCGGCCGTTCGACGTCACCACCGTCTTCCCTCAACTGGCTCCGCTGGCACGTACGGCGACCCGGTTGCACCCCCGCCCCGGGTCGCCGTCACCGCAGAACAGTTCCATCGGCGGCCCCCTGTTGTGGCCCGCCGACGAGCCGTGGCCGCACTGCGACGGTCCGCACGTGTGGGACCAACACAATCCGGCGCCATCGCCCAATGACGTTCGGTTGCAGCGACGCATCCTGGAAGACGCGGTTCGCCGGGCGGACGGCGACCCTGCTTCCCTCCGGTACACGCCCGAGGAACTGGCGGACTTCCAGCGAGCCCGTGCGGGCCGCCCTTGGCCCGACGGGCCGATCCCGCTGCTTCCCGTGACTCAGGTCTACCTGCGCGACGTCCCTTCGCTGCACCCGCCGGACTCGGCTGACTTGCTCCAGGTGCTGTGGTGCCCCTTCAGCCATGCCAAAACAGCGCTGCCCGAGACAGCGGTGTTCTGGCGAACCGCGGCCTCGGTCACCGAAGTGCTCACCACACCACCCGAGACTTCCGTGATCGAGTACCACGGCTATCTTCCACATCCGTGCCTGCTCTCGCCTGAAGAGGTGACGGAGTATCCCCACTCGACGGACCTGGAGCACGAGACACTGCGACAGGTGCAGACCTGCCGCACCTGGCAGGTAGCCGCGGAGCCAGACGACCTGGACGAGGACGAGCCCACTCCGGAAGACGTCTACAACTGGTCACTGTCCGTGTCACCCGGCTGGAAGATCGGCGGCTGGACCCGCTGGGGCCTGACCGATCCGCACCCGCGGCTCTGTGACGTCTGTGGCAGCGAGATGGATTCGCTGCTGACCATCGCCTCGTCCGAATGGGGCGAGACGAGCAAGTCCTGGATCCCCCACGAGGACCGAGACGTCTCGGCATCCCCCCTCGATCCCTACCCTGAACAGCCGACCAAGGTCCAGATCGCGGACGGAAACAACCTCCACCTCTACGTGTGCCCCACCTCCCTGGAACACCCCCACCTCACCCTGATCCAGTGACGGCCGAAGCCACTGACCACCACCAGCCTCACCGAGGGTCGTGCCGACCTGAACCAGACTGCGACCGGTGCCGTACGCACCGCGCCGGCGGAGCTCCGGCAGACTCCTCGAGATCACGATGGGCTGTCGCACCGCTCCCGCTGGCCTGCCTCGTCACTCGGGGAAAGTGAAGCCCAGTTCGCGCAGGCGGGGCAGGCAGGCTTCGAGGCACTTCTCCACCGATGCAGCATCGGTATGCACGAGGATGTCGCTACGCAACGGGGCGCCACTGGCCACGAACGTCCAGGGCTTCCGCCTCTCTGCCATCCGCTCAGCATCAGCCTTGAAGAGCACGGTGATGCCCTGCTCGGCCAGCGCCTCCATGATCGCGACAATATCCACCGGTGGCCCTCCAGAAGTGGCTCGAACACAACACGGTGAAGCTATCCGGTTGAGGACGGACCACGAACACTGACCATCGGCTGAGCCGGGAGTACCGCACGGTTCGAATGACGCTCCCCGCCAGCTAAGTAGCCGTCGCGTGTTTTCGGCGGGGTGAACGAGAGCCACGTGGGCGGTGGTTTCGAGAGCCGCTTTGATCCATTCGTGCGAGAGATGGACAACGCTGTATGTCCATGATCGGCGGCGGGATTGGGAGCCACCCTGATCGGGTGACATCTGGTTCGGAGTGTCTGCGGTATCAGTGCTGGGTGGGCCAGTAGCTTTGCGATCAGGGTCCTGCCGATCCGTGTCCCTGACAGGCGCGGTGTGGAAGGGCCCGACCTCTTTTTCGGAGGCGTCGGCCTCATCGGCCGCCGATGATGTGTCGATGAGCCAGAACGAGGTCGACGCACTGCGGCAGGCCGGAAACGACACCGGCCATCCCGAGTTCGCCGAGCGCATGGTGCGGGTGCTGCGTGACGGACTCCGGGTCTTGGAAGGCCTTCCGCGAGACGATGTTTTCTGGGGCGGTTGGGCAAACCATCACGCCACGATCCACAAGCTCGGCGTTCTCGCCGCGGAACGGCTGCAACGCGATCCCGCAGACCGGACGGCGCGGTGGACGCTGGTGGCGCTCGCGCTCGCCCGCGGCTCCAATGACGGCGGGCTCTCTCTGCTCGGGCCGGACATTGCCACCGATCCGACCATCGTGGCCGACGCGTTGGTCATCGCGGACTGGGTCGGCAAGGAGATCGGACTCGACCTCACCGCCGAGTTGCGCGAGGCGTGCGCGTGGGCAGATCGCGACGCGCTGGAGTCGCTGGCGCAGGCAGAGGCGGGAGAGCCGGCACGGGCTGCGCTGCGTGTTCTGGCACCGCAGGATCCTCACGAACAGGGCCCCGGCCGATAGTGCCCATGCGAAGTGGTCGATGCTGTCCTGGACATTTCCCCAGGAGCACCTTGGGCAGCCATGACCGACTACCTGCAGGCCGTATTCGACATGCTCGGCCCAGCGGAGAACCGTTACGCCGATCCTGCTGCCTGGATCCGCCTGGAGCAGGAGATCGGCAGAAGCCTTCCCGCGGACTACAAGGCGATCGTCGATGCGTACGCCCCCGTCCAGCTCAACGGGCACCTCGGCCTCTCGTCCCACCCAGCCTGCGCGTGGCGGAACCTGGGCGAGGAGATCCGGTCGGATGCGGAGGGCTGGAACGAGTGGCGGGCCTGGGAGGACGATGACCTTGAACCCGCCGCGGATCCCCGCGTGATCTGCAACCGCCCGCAGATCACTTTCGGCACCCCCGACGGCCTCATCCCTCTCGCCAACACGGACCAGGGCGCGGCAATCTTCCTGGCCCCGGAGGTCGACGGGTTCTCCGACGGAATAGTGGTTCAGGGCTCGGAGGGGGACTGGGCCGGCCACCCCATGAACTTCGCCGAGTGGCTGTACCGCTACCTGATCGGCGAAGAGATGGCTGGCTGGGACAGCGCGGCCCTATACCCCGGCCCCGTCCGCCTGGAGTATCTGCCCACAGGGCCGGACCAGCGGACCCGCGAGGTGTACGGCCCAGAACGCGGTATGTGAGTCACCGAACGCGAAGACCTCTGAGCGCCGGTCAGGGTGTGCGTCGTTCGGCCTCGGTGACGCGGAATCGGTAGGACTCGGTACCGGTCTGCATGAGGGTGCATCGGAAGGTGATGCGGTCGGCGATGGCCGCGCAGAGACGTGGGTCGCCGAAGGTCTTGTCCCACTCGGCGAACGGGGAGTTCGTGGCCACGGCGGTCGCCTTGCATTCCTCGCGCTCGGTGAAGATCTGGAACAGGAGCTTGGCGCCCTTCTCACCACGAAATAGCCAGGTCCGCTCCTACAGAGGCGCGGCCAGCCGGGACCCGATGCGGAATCGGAGCTCCACGGCGGCCTGACGGACTTCCTCGGGCTGCTCGGCGTCGTGGAGGAGCCCGAAGAGGACCATCGCGGCCCGCGCCTCGTCTCCACTGATCAGCTTTAGGCGTGGTTCGGTGACCCCGTTGGCTAGGTAGGCCACATGCGGCTCTGGTCCACTTCTTGTGGGCGGGTACGCAGCGTGCCGTTGCTCGTCGTTGGATGGCTGACGAGGTCGCCCGAAAATCGTCCTGCCGGGGAGGAGCGGGGTCGACAGTTCTGTTCCGTGAGCGAAGTACGGTCGCAGCTGGATGAGCTGCTGTTCCGGTCGATGGACAACGTGTCGGTGGAGTTGGTCGAGGTGACCGACACCGTCGTGCGCGTGGAGGCCCAGACCACTGCCATTGGCGCTGCCTGTCCGGGCTGCGGGTGTTGGTCAGTGCGAATCCACGGCTCCTACCTGCGGTTTCCCAGTGACCTGCCAACCGCTGGCAAGCTGGTCGTGGTGTCGTTACGAGTGCGGCGGTTTCTCTGCGTCGAGGAGGCATGTCCGCGCAAGACGTTTGTCGAGCAGGTCCAGGGGCTCACCCGCCGGTTCGGCCGTCGGACGGAGCGGCTGCGTTCGACACTGGTCTCGGTCGGGCTCGCGCTCGCTGGACGTGCCGGCGCGCGGATGTCGGATGCCTTCGGGGTGCGGGTCAGCCGGAACACCCTGCTGAGGCTGATCACCTCGCTACCGGATCCGGCAGCCTCCACGCCCCGCGTGGTCGGAGTCGACGAATGCGCCCAACGCAAGGGCCGGATCTATGGAACCGTGCTCGTCGACGTCGAGACCCGCCGCCCTGTGGACCTCTTGCCGAATCGGGAGGCGGACACCCTCGCGGCCTGGCTGTCCGAGAGGCCCGGGATCGAACTCATCTGCCGGGACCGCGCCCGCTTCTACGCCGAAGGAGCCACCCGCGGCGCCCCGCAGGCTCTTCAGGTTGCTGATAGGTGGCACCTCTGGCACAACCTCGGTGAAGCCGCCGAGAAGTGCGTCTTCAGGCACCGCGCCTGCCTGCGACCGGCACCGCTCGAAGAGCTTCAGCACGCGTCGGAGCCGCCCGCGTTGTCACCGTGGCCGACCGGGCACCGGTTCGCTGAGAGGACCCGCGCAAAGCACGCCACCGTCCACGCGCTCCTGGCCGCCGACCACAGCAAGCGGTCCATCGCCCGCCAGCTCCGCATGGGATTCAGCACCGTCCTCCGCTTTGCCCATGCCGCGGAGCCGGAGCAGTTATTCACCGGCCAGTGGCAAAGCCGCCCCACCAAGCTCGACGCCTTCAAGCCCTACCTCGACGAGCGGTGGCAGGAGGGCTGCACCAACGCCTGGAGGCTGTGGGAGGAGATCAAGGAACAGGGCTACCCGGACGGCTACAGCAGCGTTCGCGCCTACGTCAGCCGGAACCTACGCGGCAAGCCTCAGGCAGTCGGCCCCCGGCCGCCATCTGCCCGCACCGTCACCCGCTGGATCCTCACCCGTCCCGAAGCGTTGACCGAGAGAGACCGGATCCAGCTCAAGGACGTACTGGCCAACTGCCCCGAACTGGACGCACTCGCCGGACACGTCCGCTCCTTCGCCCACATGCTCACCCAGTTACAGGGACACCAACTGCCGGCGTGGATCGAAGCCGCGACCACCTCCGAACTGCCCAGCCTCCAGCGATTCGCCCGGCACCTGGAGCGCGACCTGGACGCCGTCACCGCCGGACTCTCGCAGCAGTGGAACTCCGGAGTCGTCGAGGGCCATGTCAACCGGATCAAGATGCTGAAGCGCCAGATGTTCGGCCGCGCAGGCTTCGAACTCCTCCGCAAACGCGTCCTGCTCGCAAGGTGACCTTGTCCTTCACGTCCGATCCGGCTACCGGTGTCCCTCGTCGATCCTGCGGGGCATCACGCCGAGGATCAGATTCTCAAGGGCGTGCGGCATTGACCCGAAGCTGGCTACCCAGGTCTCGACAAGGTAGATCTCGCTGCGCTCGTCGATACCGAGAAAGAATCGGCCGTGATCAAGCTCACCGAGCGGGAAGAGCTCTCTCCCCAACTCGTTGCTCCACTCAGAGAACCTGTCGTCCTCTCCCCACGCCAGTTCTGGGTCCAGTTCGAACGGTTCGCGAGCACGGCTGATTCCCGGGCCACCGATGCTCACCGTTAGCCCTCCGAACTCCCGCAGGAACGTCTCCGCAGCGTCGTGCATGACGATGCCGGCTCCTTCGAACATGGACCGCCAGCCAGTCGTGTCCACCCGCCTGCCAGCCGTCCATCCCGAAGCCCCGAGGACCTCAAGCACTTCCGGCGACCATTCGCTCACGACAAACTCAGCTCCCGCCAACTTGGAGTAGGAGGTGATCCTCTCAGAAGACGCAGCGAGTGAGTACAGCGTGTTACCGCACCACAAGAAGTGGACCAGAGCCCCCCTCGGGTGACAGTCCAACTGCTTCGACCAAGTTCCTTCCGCAGGCTATCCGGCGCCGGCGGGTGACAACTAACGAGCCTCGGCACACGTTCAGGCATAGCCATGTGCTGATCGTCAGCGTCGTGGAATGATCGCGGGGTCGGTCTGGCGAAGAGGGTGGGCGATGGCAGACACCGGTGAGCAGTATGAAGCGTCAGCCTCGGCGCTCGGATACCTCTTCCAGTTCGCGAAAGCTCTGCACATCTGCATCGAGCAGTGGATGAGCGGTGACATGGCCTGGAATGTTGCGGTCGAAGCGGCCGACGACATCGAGATCCACCAGGGCACGGGTGATCGGCGCCTGATTCAGCTCAAGCAACGGGCGGCAGGCGTTCGGATGACAGATCTGTCCGAGGACCTCTGGAAGACGCTCCGGATCTGGGCGGAAGCCGCCAAGGCCGACCGGATCGTGCTCGCCGAGACCAGGCTGTTCCTGCTGACCACGGCCGAGATCCCGGAGGGCAGCGCGGCGTTCTACCTGCCACCCCGAGGTAGCCAGCACCGCGATGAGGAACGCGCCCTGGGCCTGCTCCGCGAAGCCCGCAAGGCATCGAAGGCAACGAAGGGCCCTCTACCGAAGTGCTTCGAGGCCTTCGACAACCTGGACCAAGGCGACAGGTCGCTGCAAAGCCCCTTGATGTCCCGCATCGAGATCCTCAGCGGCACCCCCGACATCAACGAGGTGCGTAACGCGCTGCAAGGCCTTGCCGCCTTTGCCGTCGGGCACGAGGCGGCGCAGGCCTTCCTCACCCGGCTGGAGGGCTGGTTCTACAACCGGGTGATCGAGCAGATGCAGACGCCGGGAGGGAGGCCGGTCACCGGCAGCGAGTTCGATGAGATGCTCTCCGACTTGCAGCGTCAGTTCCGCTACGACAGCCTGCCGATCGACCCCGACATCTCTGACATGTCCTTTGACCCCTCCGAGGCAGTCGACCAGCAGTTCGTTCGCCAGCTGGGCCTTATCGGTGTCGGCACCGAACGGATCGAACTCGCAGTGCGGGACTACGTCCGGGCCTTCACTCAACGATCCCGCTGGTCGGGCGAGAATCTGCTGAGGGCCGGCGAACTCGGCAAGTACGAGCGCAAACTCGTTGAGGAGTGGCGTTCCCGCTTTGCCGAGATGGCGGAAGAACTCGGCCCCGAGGTCACCGAAGAAGAGAAGAAGAAGGAAGCCAGGCGGATCTACCGCTGGGTAGACCTTGAGGCTCGCTTCCCCATCCGCTCAGGGTGCGACGAGAGCTTCGTGACCAAGGGTTCCTACCACATGCTCGCCGATGAGCTGAAAGTCGGATGGCACCCGGACTACTCCGCACGCCTCATAGCCCTTCTTGAGCCGGCCCGGACCCACTGATGGAACTGAGCCGTGAGGAACGTGCCCTCTACAACCCTGCCTTCACCGCGCTGCTCTGCATTCGCGCTGTGCAAGGCCACGAGAAGGCGTACAAGACTCCCTGTCCGCTCCCCGTTGCCGTCACCGCCAGCATCATGGCCCTGCAGCCCGCAGTCAGGCACGCCCTGCCGGCGACAACGGGCACCGGTCTGATGGGATGGCTCGAAGCCAACCAGCACGTGCGGGTCGAGATGTCCCGCAACGCCACGGCGCTCGCCGCTGTGGTCCGGCCGGGACTCCTGTTCGCTCTTCAGTCCCGTGCTGTGTTCTGCACCACCACAGGTCTCTCGCTTAAGCCGCGCGCCGTGCCACAGACCATCGGCGACGGTACGCGGGAGACCCGCGCCATCCAGCAGGCAGCCCTCTTGCTTGGGCGCTGGCTGCCCAGCACCGGCAGCCTCGGTACCGTCCTGACCCTCCTGGGAGTCCAGCCGTGACCTTTCAGATCCGCTCGGTCACCATCTATGGCAAGCAGCCCGGCCAGGTGCACACGGTGCCCTTCAGAACCGGCGGTCTCAACATCGTCACCGGCGACTCCCGCCGCGGTAAGAGCGCCCTGCTGACGATCATCGACTACTGCCTCGCCAGCTCCGAGTACCCCGTAAAGTCCGGCGTGGTCCGCGACTACGTCGGCACCTTCGCGATAACCCTGGTCAAGCCCGGCCAGCAACTCTTTGTCGCCCGCCGCGCCCCCGAGGAGAAGAAGGGCGTCAGCACCGTCCTGTGTGTCCTCTCGCAGGCACCCGGCTCGCCGCCTCCGCCCCTGGACGACCTGCGCTTCGTCACACCAAGGGACGTCGCCAAGGACCTTCTGAGCGACTTCTGCGGTATCGACCGCAACATCCGTGTTCCCGCCGTCGGTCGCGCAACGACCATCGCACCGTCCGTCCGCCACGCGCTGTTCTTCTGCTTCCAGGCCCAGAACGAGGTTGCCAACGAAGACGTCCTCTTCCACTCCCAAGGCAAGGAATGGCTGCCGAACACCATCCGCGGCGTCATCCCCTACTTCCTCGGCGCGATCGACCGTGAGCAAGCACTCCTCCGCAGCCGACTACGCCTCGCACGCAAAGACCTTTCCACCCACGAAGCGAAACTGGCCGCCGCGAACGCATTTGCCCCGGCTGCAGGCCAAGCCCAGGCACTGGTCATCGAAGCCGTCGAAGCAGGCCTCCTTGCCCCTGAGGCCAACCGCGAGACGAGCGCCGAAGAAGCCCCGCGACTCCTGCGGCAGGCGCTCCTCCACAGAGGCCCCCAGGCCGGCCCCGAGCCGACAGACGACCCCATCAGTGAACTGCGCACCCGCCGCAGCGAGCTGAGGGGCCTCGCGAACAGAACACGGGCGCGGATAGCCGACCTCAAAACAGCCCTGGCGGAAAACGGTGAATTCACCGACCAAGCAAACGAGCAGCGCGCTCGTCTGGCCACCCTTGGCCTGCTCAAAAGCGGGCTTCTGGATAGCCCGTATGGCGCCCACTGCCCCGTATGTGCCGGTCCGGTCACACCCGCCTCAGTCACTGCAGCGGCACTGACAACGGAGCTTGAGCACCTCCAAAGCGACCTTCACGCCATCAGCAGGAACACTCCAGCCATCGAGCAAATGATCAGCGACGAAGAGGACCGGCTACAAGAAATCCGCTCGGAACTGGCCCGCAATCAGGAACAGATCAACGAAGTGACAGCAGCCTTCCGGGCCCTGGACGGGGAACCCGACGACATACGCCGGACCGCCATCGTGCAGGGCCGCATCAGTCTCTACCTGGACACCGCAGCACAGCTCGCCATCGGCCCTCGGGTAGAAGACCGAACCGAAGAGCTGCGGACGCGGATCGCTGAGCTGGAGACGCTCCTCAGCGAGGATTCTCAGGGCGATCGCCTGACCAGCTTCCTTTCACTGATCAACCAGGAGATCAGGTCCAAGGCGCAGGAACTTGCACTTGAGCACTCCAGTGCGATGCTTCGCCTCGACGTGAACCGCCTCACCGTGGTGGCCGACACCCCCGATGGACCGATTCCGCTGAAGAACATGGGCAGTGGGGACAACCACCTCGGGTATCACGTGGCTACGCTCCTGAGCCTCCACGAGTGGTTCGCCGAGAACGACAATCCGGTGCCGGGCGTGCTCATTCTTGACCAGCCCTCGCAGGTGTACTTCCCGCCTGACCACGTCGGCGAAGAGGTGCTGGAGAGCGACGACCGGATCCTTCTCCTGAACATCTTCAAAGCCATCCACCGGACGATCCACCGACTCGACGGAAAACTGCAGGTCATCGTTATGGAGCACGCTGACCTCGAGCACCCGGCCTTCAGGGACCACGTCGAGCACCGTTGGCGTCGGCGCGACGGACAAGCACTTGTACCTGCCGGATGGATCGATCCTGAGAGGATCTGACCAGGCTGCTCCGTCCGGGATCCTGAAGACGAAAGCAACGGCGTCGACGAGGGTGGGCCTGTGGGTTCGAAGGAGAACGTGATCCGCTTCCGGGCGGTGTCTAACGACGGCAGATGCTCTACCGCCTGGAGGATATGGGCCGCCGCTGAAGAGAAGTCCGACGTCTATCTGCTGTCAGGTCCTTCCGGTGGAATCGCCAAGGTCAGCCTTCATGAATCCGGGATCTGGCGGATCGCCTACAGCAATCCGACAGTGGCTGAGCGGTACCTCGAACCGGGCGAGGACCGCCTCTTCGACAGCTTCCCAATACCGCTGGCTGAAGTCGCGCCGGGGTGGACGGAGGCGTTCACCGTAGTCCTCCCTGACTCGGAACTTCTGGGCTACGGGCCGCCCAAGAAGAAGAGTCCGACAGTTGACCTGCCGAGCCCTGGCAAGGACCAGGCCGTCTGCGTCACGGTGCTGCTGGGTAAGCCTGGCAGCACCCCTTACCAGCTGACGCAGAACCAGACAGAGGTCGGCTCGTTCACCCTGCCCGATGGCCGCAACGTGCACGTAGTCTCGGAGCCAACGGGCCTTCCCGCCCACTACGTGGAGGCCATCGAACAGGTCAGAAAGCAGACGTGCGAGACCGTGCTGGGCCTCGGACTCGACCTGGCGGAGCAGGCGCCTTCGCAGGTGCTTCTCTTTGGTGATCCGGATGGAAGCAGGCTGGCCGTGGAGGTCTCGGCTTGGACCCTCGACGGCCAGCCCCGCTGAGTGGGGGCGGCTCGTCACTCAGGCAACTGTTCCGGCTCCGGAGGCAGCCGACGGACCTGCCTTAGAAGTACCGCATGCCTGACTGCCCAGACCCGTGAGGCCAGCGCAACACGGGCGGGGTGACGGAGTTCGAGCAGCCGAACGCGGTCGTAGTCCGGCGCGATCCCGTACGGCAACACGCTGTCCAGAATGATCGTGGAACCAACGACGAGCACGGAGTTGATCCGGGCACCGCGCCGGTACTCGGCCAGATCCTCAGGCCCCCACCCGTCCCCTTCACAGCCGATGGGCGGGAGCGCCGGTGAGCCGACGTCGCTCACCCCTGCCACCCAGTGCAGGTAGCCACCAGGCTGTGATTCACGTCACTGCCGGCGGATCGGTGCAGCACTCGGCCCCGTTTCGCCGTCATGGGGGCAGTGATCGGGACGGGACGAGGAGAGGAGGTCGGCAGGTGAGGTTTCGCAGGAGCGGTCCGGGCATCGGATTCACGGAGTTCGTCGCACAGCGGTCGGGAGCGTTGTTCCGCGCCGCGTATGCGCTGACCGGTGACGTGCACGTGGCCGAGGATCTGGTGCAGGAGGCTCTGGAGCGGGCGTGCCGACAGTGGCGGAAGGTCGCGGTGGCGGACTCGCCGGAGGCGTACGTGCGCAAAGTGGTGGTCAACCTGGCCAACGACCGCTGGCGGCGGCTGTCGCGCCGGGGCGAGCGCCCCGGGCTGTCGGGGGTGCCCGAGACGGCCGACCCCCGGGACCGGTTCGGGCAGGTGGATCTGCGCACGGAACTGATCGAGGCACTGCTCGGGCTGCCGATGGGCATGCGCAGCGTGGTGGTCCTGTACTACCTGCACGATCTGGACGTCCGGCAAATCGCCGACGTCCTGGACATCTCTTCGAGTGCGGTGAGGTCCCAGCTCGCCCGCGGCCTGGCCAAGCTGCGCGATTCCGCATCGGGCGCCCAGGCGCCGCACACGCCGTCGGCCGCTTTCGGAGGTACGAAGTGAGGAACACGTCGTCCGGACCGGCCCCGTTCGAGCCGGGCCTCGAAGCCGAGCTGCGTGCCGCGGTGGCCTCCTTCGTCGACGGGCCGACGGCGCCGGTCATCGACGCGGCCGCGATCGAGCGAGCCGTCAGCCGCAGCCGCACCCGCCGGGCGTTCCTCGGCACCGCTGCGGCGTGCTGCGTGCTGGCGTGCACCACGGTGGGGTTCTTCGCGCTGAAGCCCGTGCCGCCCGCGCCCGGCGCCTCCCCGTCCCTGTCCGCACCGGCGAACGGGGCGTGCACCCCGCTCGCCACCGGCACCCCCAAGAGCGGAAGCGCCGATGCGACTCCGACACAGGAGCAGGAGCAGACCACGGGAGCGGGCATCACGCTGCCGGACCTGGCCGGCATGCCGGTCGAACAGGCCGGAAGCCTGCTGCGCGGACTCGGACTGAGCTGCACGATCATGCGGCACACGGACTGGAAAGCTCCCGCCGGGCAGGTGATCAGCAGTCAGCCCCGGGGCGGCGCAAAACCGGTGGCACCGGGCTCGTCCGTCCTCCTGCTGGTCTCGACGGGCAAACCCGGCGGAACCTGAGCGACCGGGCCCTTCGGCCCGCGCCCCGGCCGAGTGACCCAGGGACCGGTGCCGGGCAGTCCGTCGACCGCGGCGCACCGGCTGGACGCCCGCCCCTCCGGGCCGCTGCTGGACTTTTCCAAGGGGCGCGTGCGGGGAGGAGAGTGGGGGAGGGCTCCTGCCGGTGGGGCGCAGGGCCGTGGAGTCAGCTCTCACTGTCAAAACCAGGACCCCGGCCACGGCACCGACGATCACGACGGCGGGAAGTGGCACTGGAGCGCCACCGACCCGGACGCGCTCCCCGCCTCGCACGCAAGGGGACCTTCGGCGGTGCCGGAAGGGTCGGCGCTCGGCAGTGCCCGTGCCCAGAGTGCGCCGGCCTTGTGGACGGGGCGCGCTCGCGGGTGGTTCCTGTTGACGTCGCGGATTGCGCACTGGGGTCGCATGATTGCGACCTCAGTGCGCAATCCGGCGCCCAATCTTGACCCCCACGTCATGTCCGAGCCCAGCCGATGCCGAGTTCGGCGAGCTGGGCGAGCTGTTCGGGGGTGAGCCGCCCGCGGCGTTGCTTCTGGTTGACGATCCACACCCCGGTCCGGTGCTCACCGCCGTCCGGGAGTAGCTCTACGTGCCCGCGCCCCGGCAGATCCCCGCCTTCACGCTCCCGGTACTGCGCGAGGGCTTCAACGCCGGTCTGGAAGGCCGCTGCGCCCCGCCCGGACGTGGAGGTCGCAGGCGCCTTCGCGGCGGCCTTGCGGGCCCGTGCGGCCTTCTTCACGCCGAGTGTGCGTTCTCGTTCTTGTTGCGGTGTGGCCGCTGACAGGGTGCCTCGCTGACCTGTGATGCTGCGAGTTGATGAGGCGGTTGGTAGGGGACCATTTCCGGTGCCAGGGGGTTCGGCCTGTGGTGCAGCAAGTTGGATGAGAGTCCCGCAGGCGTATTGAGAATCGTGGTGGCCGTCGGGGCTGTCTGCGGGTGCGCTGAACAGACCTGCAGCCAGCCTCCTGCCCGCCCTGTGCCTGGTCAGTTTGGTGGAGATTGGTACTGCCCTTTCGGGGTCTGCGTGGGACCTGCCGCAGCTTTGGGTCCGGCCGTCGGCCCGTCTACCGCTGGGGCGGGTTTTCGGTCGGGGTTCCGGCTCCGGGTTTCGTTCTCGTGCCTGTTCTTGGGTGCGGTGCCGGGTGGGGTGGTGGCCGGCGTGTCAGAGGTGGCTCGTAGGGTCGTTTCATGATCGGCGGGTGGAGGGTGCCCGTGACCGGGGTGTGTGGAGGGTGTCGGGGTGGGGTGGGGGCGTAGGGAGCTGCTGGAGCGGCCGCGGTGGGTGTTGGATCCGCTGGTGGGTGTGGGGCCTGTCCGGTTTGGGATGAGCCGGAGCGAGGTGGAGGACGCGCTTGTCTTCCCGGAGTTCAGCGAGCAGCGGGGGGCGGGTGGCGGCGGGTTCTGGACGCGGTATCGGGGCGAGTGGGAGGGGACGACGTTCATCCACGGTCCTGACGGGTTCCTGGTCGCGGTCGCGGCGGACGCGCTGCGTGGCCCGCTCGTACGGGTTGGCGACGTGGAGTTGGTCGACCGGGTGCCGTCCCGGGTCCGGGAGGACATCCACCGCCTCGCCGGCGAGCGGGGTGTGGAGGTCCGGGTGAACTTCAGCGGCGACCCGGAGGTTCCGGCCTGGGGGGTGTCGATGGGTACCGAGGCTGACGTGAGGCCGGAGGGTACTCGCAGGGACGAATTGGTGACGTCTGTGCTGCTCTGCGGGCCGGGTATCGCCGAGGACCCCTATGAGTGCGCGCCGGTCATTCACTGGCGTGACGTCGACAGCGTGATCCCGCCCCGTAGCCCCGGCGTGTGGGCGGTGATCCCGGACGGGGAGCGGCCGCGGTGGGAGTGGACGCCGATGCGGCAGGTCGGGCCGCTCATCTTCGGGATGGGCCCGCACGAGGTCGCCGCTGTCCTGGGCGAGCAGCCTGCCCACCGGGAAGGCGCGTTCCCGTTCTCGTTCTGGAAGAGGTCCGGCGTGTGGGACTTGAGGACGGATCATTTCCCGGGGGTCGGGGTCAGCGCCCACTACGGAGGGCCGGTGCCCCGGCTCGGCGGCGTCACCGTTCACGGGCGGACCGGGCCTCAGCTCCACTACTGGGGGATCGCGCTTACCGGCATCCCGCCGACCGTGCTGGACGCTGCGATCATCCAGTACGCCGAGGACACCCCGGATGCCTGGCTGAGGTTCTCCTCCAGCGGCGCCGCGGTCCCGTCCGACGTCCAGTTGTCCATCGGCATCGCCCGGACCGGTGATACCTGCGTCAGTGAGCCCAGCTTCTACCAGGCGGACTGGGAGATGTCCTGATCTGGGGGATGGCTGCCCAGGCTGGTTGAGCATTGCGCAGTTTCGTTGATCCGTGGCTGTTGCCAGCGTCCGTGGTTGTGGGTGTACCAGGGTCGAAGCTGCAGGTAGCTCTCCTTCATGGCGGGCCCGAGATGTTCCTCGATCCCGTACCCGGGTTTCCCTTGGTGGGGGAGGCTGTAGAGGAACGAGGTCACGATGACCTCGATGGCCCCGGGTACGCGACGGCGTGTCTCCTCTTCCAGGAACGCGAGGACCCGGCGCCAGTCGGGACCGTCCGGGTCGCCCTCCGCGAGGTAGGAGTGCACGGTGTCCTGTACGACGTCCCAGAAGAACACGTGCGGGAGCACGCCGTTCTCGTTGAAGGCGTGACACTCGTGGGCCTCCTCGAACCCGGACACCTGAGCAACCAGGTCCTCCACGAGCCGTACGCTGGCAGCAGCCTTTTCTGTAGTGTCGTCCGCCTTGCGCTCTGCTCGCTCGTTGTCGTCGGCCGCCATGTGCGGGGACGCTACCTCAACGGGACAGGTCGCTGCGGTTGTGACGGTGACAAGTGATGCCGTTCTTGGGACAGCAGACCCGTGGTCTCAGGATCGGGGTGGGGTCATGGTTCCCGAGTTCATCCGGTCTCCAGAATGAAGCACATCGACCAGGGCGGTGCCGTCAACGGTTGGATTCCTCGGGTGGAAGAGGATGTGTTCATGAAGGATGCAGCGCGTTTCCGGGTGCTTTCCACTGGTGAGGCCGGCCAGGTTTTCGAGGACCTGACTTTGAGTCGGGCAAAGGTTGTCGAGGTGGACACGAAGGGGGCCAGGGACGGGGAGTCGATCGTGTACGCCTTCAGCGAGGTCATTGAGATGGATCCTCCGTTGTCAGGTCGATGGCATCAGGATGCGTTCTCCGACTCTCTCTTTGGAGGCCTTCACAATCTGGAGGAGAGGCGTGTTGTGCTCGCTCTGCGCGGGGGTTTCTGGGTGAAGGAACAGTTCGGGGCGGTGGCCGAGACTTTGGAGATCTTGGGCGAGGTCGCGGACACGCTGGCGGAGGAACGTTTCACGGGTGGTGCTCCGACTGAGCTAGTCCTCTTCCTTGTCGTGGATACGGAGTGAGTCGGGAGTCTGAGATGAGTGGCTGTTTTGAGAACCCGTGGACTCCTGCGCATCAGGCGGTTGAGTCGGGCGATCATGCCGAGCTGACCCGCCTCCTCGACGCGGGCGCGGACCCGGAAGAGGTCTGCTGCGGGATGACCCTCCTGCTCCACGCGATCGATGTGGAAGGGGACGGGGCACTCCAGTCCGGCAGCCTGCTCGACTCGGCGCTCACTGCGATCCTCCTGGCCTATGGAGCCGATCCCACCGCAACGCCTGACGGTGAGACTCCGCGCGGGTTGGCGATCTCCTACAACCACGACATGGCAGTCAGGCTCCTGGACCGTCACACACCAGCCCTCGCGGCTCCTGCTGGCCGCCCGCGGAGCGGGCTGTGGTTCTGGAGGCGGAGCCGGAAGGAGTGAGGGTGGGAGCGAAGCGGACACCCAACGGGCCGTAGGCCCGGACCCCGTGAAACGGGGGCACCTCCCGCGCGGAGCGCGGGAGCCCTGAGGGCGGCGAAGCGGAGGACTTCCGGCCCGAAGGGCCGGCTTCTGGGCGC
>NZ_JBHUBS010000041.1:0-25172 GCF_042788835.1 Streptomyces sp. NPDC056883
TCAAGGAACGGACGCTTCCTTTGTACTCACCCTCTCGGGCTTTCCTCCGGGCTTTCGTTCTGTTCTGTTCTTGCGTTTCAGACTCTATCAGAGTCTGTCTCGCTTGTTTTCCGCTTTCCAGGTCATCCGCTTTCGCGTTTTCCCTTTCCGGCGAGTCCGACTCTATCAGAAGTTTTCCACCGGATTTCCCGGCTTCGGTTTCCTGAAGGAAGAGTTGGGTGTGCCCGCTTGGAATTCAATTCCTGGGGGCGAGAAAGACTTTAAACCATCACTGCCGAACTTGTCCAGTTCGAGGCAACCGTTCGAATCTACCTCCCCGCAGCCGCCGTGTCAACGGTGTTTGCGGGACGACGAGGAGACTAGCAGCTCAGCAGGCTGGTACGCACATCAGGCCGCGGTGGGGAGCGTCGCCGTCTGGTCGGCCCGTTCGACGTCGCCCACGTCGCCGGCCCGGGCCGCGCGGCCGCCCAGGACGTAGACGTAGAGCAGGAAGGCCGCCTCGGCGGCCACGCCGATGGTGATGCGGGCCCACGTGGGCAGGCCCGAGGGGGTGACGAAGCCTTCGATCAGGCCCGAGAGGAACAGGACCGCAGCCAGGCCGATGGCCATGCCGAGCGCGGCGCGACCCTGTTCGGCCAGGGCCGCTCGGCGGGTGCGGTGGCCGGGGTCGATGACCGTCCAGCCCAGGCGGAGCCCCGTACCGGCGGCTACGAAGACGGCCGTCAGTTCGAGCAGGCCGTGCGGAAGGATCAGGCCGAGGAACACGTCGAGGCGGTCGGCCGAGGACATCAGGCCGATGCCGACGCCCAGGTTCAGCATGTTCTGCCACAGGATGTACAGGACCGGCAGGCCCAGGAAGCCGCCCAGGACCAGGCAGATCGCGGCCGCCTGGGCGTTGTTCGTCCAGACCTGGGCCGCGAAGGAGGCCGCGGGGTGGCTGGAGTAGTACGTCTCGTACCCGCCGCCCGGCTTCGTCATCGCCTTCAGGTCCTCCGGGGCCCCGATCGCGTTCTGGATCTCCGGATGGGTGGCTATCCACCAGCCGACGAGCACGCCGACCGCGGTGGAGATCAGTGCCGTGGGTATCCACCAGCGGCGGGTGAGGTAGACGGCGGCCGGGAAGCCCGACGTGAAGAAGCGGGCCGCGTCGCGCCAGCCGGAGCGGCGGGTGCCCGTCACCGTGGCGCGGGCGCGGGCCACGAGCTGGGTCAGGCGGCCCGTGAGCATCGGGTCGGGGGCGCTCGACTGGACGAGGGAGAGGTGGGTGGCCGTGCGCTGGTAGAGCGCGACGAGCTCGTCGGCCTCGGCTCCCGTGAGGCGGCGGCCCCGGCCCAGGAGCTGTTCCAGGCGGGCCCACTCGGCCTGGTGGGCCGCAACGAAGACGTCGAGATCCATACGGTTGGCGCTCCCCTGCCCCTGGTCCCTACCGGTTTCTCCTACTGCTTGCTTCGTCAGCTTGGCAGACTGGAGGTCGATGGGGCGGGGCAGGTCACGTGAACGTGAAGGGGTGTGTGCGTCGGTGAGCGATCTGGTGACGGGGGACGCGGTCGTCCTGGGGCTGCGGCCGGCGAGGCTGCCGAGCCGGGCGCTGGCGATCCTGCTCGACCTGGTCGTGTACGTCGCCGGGTACTTGCTGATCTCCGTCGGGCTGGTCCTGGCCACCGCTTCGCTCGACGGGGCGGCCCGGGCGGCCGTGTCGGTGGCCTCGTTCGTCCTCGTCCTGGTCGGCGTGCCGATCGCGGTGGAGACGCTGAGCCACGGGCGGTCGCTGGGCAAGCTCGCGTGCGGGCTGCGCGTGGTGCGCGACGACGGCGGGCCGATCCGGTTCCGGCACGCGCTGGTGCGCGGGGCCTTCGGGGTCTTCGAACTGCTGATGACCCTCGGGTCGGTGGCGTGCATCGCCTCGCTGTTCTCCGAGCGCGGGCGGCGGCTCGGGGACGTGTTCGCGGGAACGCTGGTCATCCGGGAGCGGGTGCCGGGGGCGCGGGTGATGCCGGTGCCTCCGCCGCCCCCGTGGCTGGCCGGGCGGTTCGGCGGGCTGGATCTGTCCGCGGTGCCGGACGGGCTGTGGCTCGCGATCCGGCAGTACCTGACGCGCATGGACCAGCTGGATCCGCAGGTGGGGGCCTCGATGGCGGCCCGGCTCGCGGACGATCTGGTGGCGCGTACGGGGGCTCCGCCGCCGGTCGGGGTGCCCGCCGCCGCGTTCCTGATGGCCGTGGTGCACGAGCGGCAGTCGCGGGACGCCGCGCGGGCCTTCCGGCAGCAGCCGGCTCCCGGGGCGCCTCCCGTTGTGTACGGTCCGCCCGCGCCCGTGGTGATGCCGGTGGTGGCGGCGCCCGCGGTGGTGCCCGTCGCGGCGCCCGTGGCTCCCGTACCCGTACCCGTACCCGTACCCGTGGAGCCGCCGAAGGCGACCGGGTTCGCGCCGCCCGCCTGACCGGCTAGTCGGGGAAGGCCGACGGCGGGGTCTCCAGGTGTTCGAGTTCGATGCCGGGGGCCGAGAGGACCACGTCCCCGGCGATGTGGACCGTGTGGACCTCGCCCGTGTCCAGGGCGGTGACCCGGTACTCGTCGACCAGGAGCGGGCCGCTGTCCGTGGGGTGCTCCGCGCGGTCCAGGAGGGCCCAGGCCTGGTCGGTCGTACGGGCGGCCAGGACGGGGTCGGTCAGGGCGACGAGGCGGACGCGGGTGGCGGGTGCGCCGGGGGCCAGGCGCAGCAGCCGGGCCGTGGCGACGAGGAAGGCCGGGGAGGTGCCGGTGAAGCCGGCGGCCCCGGGGACGTTGCCCTCGGTGGCTTCGGCTCCGGCGGGGTCGGTGCGGACCCAGGTGATCCCGTCGATGGCGGCGCCGCGGACCTGCCAGCTGGAGGCGTTGACCTCGAGGCGGATGGGGCGGCCCAGTTCGTCGACGGCCAGGTCGACGGAGCCGCGGTGCGCACCGTCGGGCGCCGTGAGCTGGGAGACGTAGCGCCAGCCGGAGGGGCCCGGGGCGCAGTGGAAGTGCTCCTCGCCGAGGGGGGTGTGGTCGTGCGGGTCGTGCAGTGCGTAGCGGCCTCGGGGCATGGGGCGTCTTCCTGGGCTTCGGGCGGGTACGGGGCAGGCCCCCGGCACGGATGCCGGGGGCCTGACCTGACGCGTGGGTGCTGCGGATCCGTGGGGATCAGTAGCGGTAGTGGTCCGGCTTGTACGGGCCCGCGACGTCCACGCCGATGTAGGCGGCCTGCTCCGGGCGCAGGGTGGTCAGGCGGACGCCGAGGGCGTCGAGGTGGAGGCGGGCCACCTTCTCGTCGAGGTGCTTGGGGAGCACGTAGACGTCGGTGGGGTACTCCTCCGGCTTGGTGAAGAGCTCGATCTGGGCCAGGGTCTGGTCCGCGAAGGAGTTCGACATCACGAAGGACGGGTGCCCCGTGGCGTTGCCCAGGTTCAGCAGCCGGCCCTCGGACAGGACGATGAGGACCTTGCCGTCGGGGAACTTCCAGGTGTGGACCTGCGGCTTGACCTCGTCCTTGACGATGCCCTCGATCTTCGCGAGACCGGCCATGTCGATCTCGTTGTCGAAGTGGCCGATGTTGCCCACGATGGCCTGGTGCTTCATCTTGGCCATGTCGCCGGCCATGATGATGTCCTTGTTGCCGGTGGTCGTGATGAAGATGTCGGCCGTCGCGACGACGTCGTCCAGCGTGGCGACCTGGTAACCGTCCATCGCCGCCTGCAGGGCGCAGATCGGGTCGATCTCGGTGACGATGACGCGCGCGCCCTGGCCGCGGAGCGACTCGGCGCAGCCCTTGCCGACGTCGCCGTAGCCGAAGACCACGGCCGTCTTGCCGCCGATGAGGACGTCGGTGGCGCGGTTGATGCCGTCGATCAGGGAGTGGCGGCAGCCGTACTTGTTGTCGAACTTCGACTTCGTCACGGCGTCGTTCACGTTGATCGCCGGGAAGAGCAGGGTGCCCTCGGCCATCATCTCGTAGAGACGGTGGACACCGGTCGTGGTCTCCTCGGTGACGCCGCGGATCTCGGACGCGAGCTGCGTCCACTTCTGCGGGGCCTCGCCCAGGGTGCGGTTGAGGAGGGTGAGGATGTGGGCGTACTCCTCGGAGTCCGCGGTGGACGGGTCCGGGGCGGCGCCGGCCTTCTCGAACTCGACGCCCTTGTGGACGAGGAGGGTGGCGTCGCCACCGTCGTCGAGGATCATGTTCGGGCCGCCGGTGGGGGTGTTCGGCCAGGTCAGCGCCTGCTCCGTGCACCACCAGTACTCTTCCAGCGTCTCGCCCTTCCAGGCGAATACCGGGACGCCCTGCGGGTTGTCCACGGTGCCGTTCGGGCCCACCGCGATGGCGGCGGCCGCGTGGTCCTGGGTGGAGAAGATGTTGCAGGAGGCCCAGCGGACGTCGGCGCCGAGGGCGACGAGGGTCTCGATGAGGACGGCGGTCTGCACGGTCATGTGCAGGGAGCCGGTGACGCGGGCGCCGGCGAGCGGCTGGGTGGCCGCGTACTCCCGACGGATCGACATCAGACCCGGCATCTCGTGCTCGGCGAGGGTGATCTCCTTGCGGCCGAAGACGGCGAGGGAGAGGTCCGCGACCTTGAAGTCGGTGAAAGCGGCAGTCATGGGTGTGCTGCTCCTCGTGCTGTAGAGAGGTTGGGTACGGCTGAGCAGTGCACCGTCCGTGGGACGACGCACGTGGCGCTCAGTCCGTCGGGGGTCCTCTCTCCCCTCGGCCGGTCTCGAAGACCGCCCGACCGCCATCAGCAGCGACGCCTGACACTGGTGACGAATCTACACCGATCGGCGGAGCGCGGCCCAGGGGACTTGAGATCAAGTCGCCGCTGGAGTTCGGGGCCTACGGCGAAGAATTCAGGGCCTTTCGGACTTTTGATCCACCTCTTACATGCGCGACGATGCCGGTGGGTCGGGTTGTACGCGCGATCCCGGCAGGACAACGCATGTGTCGTGAGGAGATTCCAGTGACCAGTCCGGCAGGCCCTCCCGAAGGCGGGGACGCGAGCGGGCGGAAGCCCGTGAAGATCGTCGCCGTTACCGCGTGCCCCACCGGGATCGCGCACACGTACATGGCCGCGGAGAAGCTCCAGCAGGCCGGCGACCGGCTCGGGATCTCCATCAAGGTGGAGACCCAAGGCTCGATCGGTGCCGAGAACGTGCTCTCTGACAACGATGTCAGGGAAGCGGACGCCGTCATCATCGCCGCCGACAAGGAAGTCGACCTCGACCGGTTCGCCGGAAAGCGCGTGCTGTCCACGGGCGTCGCGGACGGCATCCACAAGCCGGAGGAGCTGATCCGGCGCGCGCAGGGCGCGCCGGTGCAGGCCGGAACCTCGGCGGCGGCGGGCGGTGGCGCCGGTGGCGGCGGCGGTGGCCACCAGCGCAGTCAGGCCTACAAGGCGCTGATGAACGGCGTCTCCCACATGATCCCGTTCGTGGTCGTGGGCGGTCTGCTGCTGGCCATCTCCCTGTCCCTCGGCGGGCACGCCGACGCCAAGGGCGGGCTGGTCATTCCCGACGGGACCTTCTGGTTCTACGTCAACAAGCTCGGCGTGACCGGCTTCTCGCTGATGCTGCCGATCTTCTCCGGCTACATCGCCTACGCGCTGGGCGACCGGCCGGCCCTCGTACCCGGCATGATCGGCGGTTTCCTCGCCGCGGACGCCGTGCACATCTACGGGGCCGATGCGAACGCCGGCTTCCTGGGTGCCATCGCGACGGGCTTCCTCGCGGGCTATCTGGTCATGTGGATCAAGAAGGTCAAGGTCCCCAAGGTCATCCAGCCGATCATGCCGATCATCGTGATCCCGATCGTGTCGACGGTGGCCCTGGGCTTGTTCTACATCTACGTGATCGGGCAGCCGATCTCCTGGGTCTTCACGCACCTGACCAGTTGGCTGAACGGGATGACCGGCTCCAGCGCGATCGTGCTGGGCACCATCATCGGCCTGATGATCGCCTTCGACATGGGCGGTCCGGTCAACAAGACCGCCTTCCTCGTCGCGGTCGGCCTCATCGGCACCAACAACCACGTCATGGGCATGGCCGCCGCGGCCATCCCCGTCATGCCGCTCGGCCAGGGTCTGGCCACGCTGCTGCGCCGCAAGCTCTACAGCGACGAGGAGAAGGAGACCGGGCTCGCCGCCCTGTTCATGGGCTTCTTCGGCATCTCCGAAGGAGCGATCCCCTTCGCCGCGGCCCGGCCCGCCCAGGTCATCCCCGCGAACATGCTCGGTGGCGCGGTGGCCGGTGCGATCGCCGGTGTGGCCGGGGTCCAGGACTCGGTGCCGCACGGCGGTCCGATCGTCTCGCTGTTCGGTGCGATCAGCGGCGTCGCGATGTTCTTCGTGGCCATCGCGGCCGGTGCGGTCGTGACCGCGCTGACGACCAACGCGCTGATCGAGTTCAAGCTCCGCCGGGAGGGCGTGACCGGCGGCGGGTCCGCGGTCCTCTCCCCGGAGCCGGTCCTGGTCGGCGCGGGCGCCCCCGTGGGCGCCGGTACGGGTGCGGGCGGCGGCACGGCCACGGGCGTCGGGACGGCCGTACGGGCGCAGCCCGCGGCCGCGGCCCCGGTGGCCGCGAGCGGTCCCCCGGAGGTGCTGTCCGGGTACCTCACCGAGCGGACCGTGAAGACGGAGCTGGCCTCGGGCTCCAAGGAGGCGGCGATCCGCGAGATGGCGGAGATGCTGGCCACGACCGGCAACGTCACCGACGTGGACGAGCTCGTACGGGTCGCCCTGGCCCGGGAGGCGCAGGGTACGACCGGCCTCGGCGAGTCCATCGCCATCCCGCACGCCAAGACGGACGCGGTGACCCGCCCGACGGTGGGCTTCGCCCGGTCCGACGAGGGCATCGAGTGGGGTGCGCTGGACGGGACGAAGGCCCGGCTGGTCTTCATGATCTCCGTACCGGAGGCCGCGGCCGGGGACGAGCACCTGCGGATCCTGGCGCTGCTGTCGCGGAAGCTGATGGACACCGGTTTCCGCGAGCGCCTCCAGGCCGCCCCCGGCAAGGCCGAGATCCTGGACGTGCTGCGCGAGATCCAGTAGCCGCGCCGCTCCTGCGCACACCCCTCGGGCCCCGTACTCCACCTCGGTGGTACGGGGCCCGAGGGCGCTGCGTACGCTTCCCGGTCCGGACACGGTGGTGTGGGGAGAGGGGACGGGCATGGGACGGGAAGGGCGCGGGCCGGGACGGCGGAGGGGGATCTGGGCGGTGGTCCTGGTCGTGCTCGGCTCGGTGTTCCTGGTGGGGGGAACCGTGGTGGTCGTCGTGCTCGGGGGCGACACCTACAGCAAAAGGTCGATCCCCTCGGAATCGATGGCGCCGACGTACGACCGCGGGGACCAGGTGTGGATCGAGCAGGCAGGGCCGGCGCGGGTACGGCGGGGGGACCCCGTGCTCGTCACGCCGCCGCCCGCCTGGCAGACCGGCGGGGACGTCCTCAAGCGGATCATCGCCGTCGGCGGCGACCGCATCTCCTGGTCCGCGGGCGATGCGGCACTGAAACTGAACGGGCAGCCGCTCCCCGAGCCCTACCTCAAGCACCCCGGGGTTCCGGCGGCGGCGCCCTTCGACGTCACGGTGCCCGAGGGGCGGATCTTCGTGATGGGCGACCACCGCACGAACTCGTTCGACTCGCACCTGAGGACCAGCGACGGGAACCACGGAACGCTCCCGCTCTCGGCCGTGCGGGGAGTCCCCGTCGCGACGCCGACGGCGGTGGTGACCGCGGCGACGGTCTGCGTCGCGGGCCTCCCCCTCTTCCTCGTCGGCGGCGGGCTCGGCGTCGCCGCGCTGGTGGCCCGGCGCCGGGCGGCGAAGGCCGCGCCGGGACCCGGCCACGCCGCCTGGGCGTACGGGACTCCGGCCGGCTGACGCCCGCTGCGGGACGCGCGGAGGCCCCCCTGCGGGAGCGCAGGGGGCCTCTTCAGCCTCTTCGTGCCGGGCGCGGGGGTCAGTGGCCCGGGTTGGTGCCCTTCGCGGCGGCCTCGGCGTTGTAGATGTCCGGCTCCAGGTAGATCACGCGGGCGATCGGGACGGCCGCGCGGATGCGGGCCTCGGCGGCGTTGATGGCGTTGGCCACCTCCGTCGCGGTGTCGTCGCTCTGGACGGAGATCTTCGCGGCGACCAGGAGCTCCTCGGGGCCGAGGTGCAGGGTGCGCATGTGGATGATGCCGGTGACCACGTCACCGTCGACGACGGCCGCCTTGATCTTCTCGACGTCCTCCGTGCCTGCGGCCTCGCCGAGCAGCAGGGACTTGGTCTCGGCGGCGAGCACGACGGCGATGATGATGAGCAGGACGCCGATGCACAGGGTGCCGATGCCGTCCCAGACGCCGTTGCCGGTCAGCAGGGCGATGCCGACGCCCGCGAGGGCGAGGACGAGGCCGATGAGGGCGCCGAGGTCTTCGAGGAGGACCACGGGGAGCTCGGGGGCCTTGGCGCGCTTGATGAACTGGCCCCAGGTGAGGCTGCCGCGGATCTCGTTCGACTCCTTGATCGCGGTGCGGAAGGAGAAGGACTCCGCGATGATCGCGAAGAGGAGGACGCCGACCGGCCAGTACCAGTGCGTGATCTCGTGCGGGTCGTGGATCTTCTCGTAGCCCTCGTAGATGGCGAACATGCCACCGACGGTGAACAGCACGATGGAGACCAGGAAGGCGTAGATGTAGCGCTCGCGCCCGTACCCGAAGGGGTGTTGCGGAGTCGCCTCGCGCTGGGCCTTCTTGCCGCCCAGGAGGAGCAGGCCCTGGTTTCCGGAGTCCGCCAGCGAGTGGACGCTTTCCGCGAGCATCGACGACGAGCCGCTGAAGACGAAGGCCACGAACTTGGCTACCGCGATGGCCAGATTGGCGGCGAGTGCCGCCACGATCGCCTTGGTACCGCCCGACGCACTCATGGTTGCGATGTATCCCTTCCTCGGTGCGGCGCCCCGGGCCGGGACGCCGCGCTACGGCCGCAGATTCTCACAGCCACCGAGAGGGACGGTACGTCAGACCACCACGGTGGCTCGGAAGACGGTGCCGGTTCCGGACAGTTCGACCTTTTCGCCGGCCGGTACGAAGACCGATTCGCCGGGAGACAGCGCGAGTTCGCCGGACTTCGGGGAGTTCACCCTCGGGGAGCCGGCCGTGCACAGCAGGATCTGCGCGGTGCCGTCGGGGAGCACCCGGGGGGCGCCGCCGGCGGCCAGGACGAAGCGGGAGAGCCGGAACTCGTCGATGGGGGTCTCGTAGACCTCCTCGCCGTTGCCCTCCGGGCGCAGGATGCCGGGGTCGCCGGGCTCGAAGAGGGTGACCTTCAGCAGCTCCGGCACGTCGACGTGCTTGGGGGTGAGCCCGCAGCGCAGGACGTTGTCGGAGTTGGCCATGAGTTCGACGCCGAGGCCGTCGAGGTAGGCGTGCGGGATGCCGGCGCCGAGGAACATGGCTTCGCCGGGCTGGAGTTGTACGTGGTTGAGGAGCATCGCGGCGATGACGCCCGGGTCGCCCGGGTAGTGGTGGACGAGTCCGGCGTACGGGGCGTACGCGCCTCCGAGCCGCTCGGCGGCGGCAGCGGCCTCGGTGACCGTACGGGCCATCTCGGCGCGGTCGGCGGTCAGGACGGCGGTGAGCACCTCGCGCAGGGCCGCCTCCTCGGGGTGTGCCCGCAGGAGGTCGGCGTAGGGCTTCAGGGAGTTGACGCCGAGGCCCTCCAGCAGGGCGGCGGCCTCCAGCGGCGGGCGGAATCCGGACAGGCCCTCGAAGGGGGTGAGGGCGCAGACCAGCTCGGGCTTGTGGTTGGCGTCCTTGTAGTTGCGGTGCGGTGCGTCGATCGGGACGCCCCGGCGCTCCTCGTCCTCGAACCCGGCCTTCGCCTGGGCGAGATCGGGGTGGACCTGGAGGGAGAGCGGGGCTCCGGCGGCGAGGACCTTGAAGAGGAAGGGGAGCCTGGGGCCGAACTTGCGGACGGCGGCGATTCCCAGTTCGCCTTCGGGGTCGGCCGCGATGACGTCCGAGAGGGCCCTCTCGCCTGCTCCGCGGTCGAGGCGGGAGGGGGCGCCGGGGTGGGCGCCCATCCACATCTCGGCCTGGGGTTCGCCGGTGGGGGCGACTCCGATGAGTTCGGGGATCGCGGTCGTCGATCCCCAGGCGTAGGGGCGGATCGTGTTCGTGAGGCGGTCCATCGGTCGTCTTCCTGGGTGAGAGGCGCGCGCGTGCTGCGCCTCAGCTGTGTCCCCCGGAGGCCAACGCCAGGTAGGCGGTGGCGAAATCCGTGACGGCGAGGAGTTCGGCGAGCTGTTCCAGCTCGGTGCCCTCCTCCGGTGCGAGCTCGCTGATGGCCGTGTCGTGGCTGAGGGCGAGCTCGCGGGCGGCAGGGGCGGCTGTCAGTCCGCCTGCGGGCCGGTCGCGCAACAGGACGATGCGTGCGCGAAGGGCCTGCGGTTCTTCCACTCGGTCGCGGAAGAAGTCGTCGGGGTCGGCGCCGGCGGCGAAGTCGCCGGAGAGCAGGACCCCGTGGGCCGGGAGGGCCTCGGGAAGGTCGGCGGCGAGTGCGGGCCGGCCGGCGAGTTCGGCGAGGGTGGCGGCGAAGCGGCGCCCGGCGGGTCCGGCGGCGGCGCCCTCGCTCCAGATGAGCGGGAGGGAGTCGGCGAGCTCGGCGGCGAGGGTCTTGGCCGGGTTGGAGTAGGTGGCGATGGCGGGACCGCAGCGCTCGGCCGTGCGGTCGAGGCGGTCGGCGACGAGCTGCAGGGTGTGCGGGGCGGCGGTGATCAGGCCGACCCGGTCGAGGAGCACCAGCAGCGGGGTCAGCAGGGCCCAGAGGGCGCCGGGGCCGGCCGCGGCCGACTCGTCGTACTCCTGGTACGGGGCCTTGGCCATCGGTACGAGGAGCCCGTGCGCGCCGTCCACCGCTTCGCTCAGCGGCGAGCGCTCGGGGGCGACGGCGACGACGGTGGAGCCGCGCCGGTAGGCCTGCTCGGCGAGGACCGCGAGGCCGGGCTCGGTCCCGTCGGTGGTGGCGATGAGCAGCAGGTCGACGGGGCCGGCCCAGCCGGGCAGGGTCCAGCGCAGGGCCCCGGCGGCGTGCGCGACGCCGGTCGGGTGCAGCCGGATGACGGGCGCGGAGGCTCCGGCGAGGGCGCCGAGCAGGTCGGCGACCCCGGTGGCGGCGGTGCCGGGCCCGGCGATGAGGACCGCGCGGGGGCGGCCGTCGGGTCGCAGCTCGCCGAGGCCGGCCTCGGCGGCGTGCCGGGCCGCGGTGCGGACCCGTGCGCCCGCGTCGGCGGCGCCGCGGAGCAGGCCGCGGCGGTCGGCGCGGGCGAGATCGTCAGGTGCGTCGAGGAGTGACTCGTCGAGCATGGCGGCCTCCGGCTGTGTCTGTGACGGAACCTGTGTGGGTCGGAACCAGTCTCGGCGCTTGCGCGGGGTGGCGGTAGGAGGCTCAGGCGGGACGGCGTGCCTCGTCGACGAGGAGCACCGGGATGCCGTCGCGGACCGGGTAGGCGAGACCGCAGTCCTGGCTTCCGGTGCAGATCAGCTCGGGGGCCTCCGCGTCGGCCGACTTGTCCTCGAGGGGCGAGTGGCAGGCGGGGCAGGCGAGGATCTCCAGGAGGCCGGCTTCGAGCGGCATGTGCGGTTCCCTTCGGGGATGCGGATGTGGCCTGGTCAGCGTACCGCCGAGTTTCCTCCGGTGACGGGTGGAGGCGTACCTCGGGTGGCCGGTGGAGGAGGGCTCGGCGGTACGGCGGACATCAGGTGCGGCGGCGCTGCCGGGGCTCCGCCCCGGGCCCCGCGCCTCAAACGCCGGCGGGGCTGATTTTGCCGCCGCCATGCGGACGGCCGGGGTGTGCGCCACAGGCGGCGCGCCCCGGCCGTCAGTGGTATTACGCGCGGATCAGCGCCAGGACCTCGTCGCGGACCTTGGCGAGGGTCGCCTCGTCGCGGGCTTCCACGTTCAGGCGGAGCAGGGGCTCCGTGTTGGAGGCGCGGACGTTGAACCACCAGTCCTCGGCGGTCGCGGTGAGGCCGTCCAGTTCGTCCAGGGTGACGCCCTCGACGGCTCCGTAGGTCTCCTTGACGGCGGCGAGGCGGGCGGCCTGGTCGGCGACGGTCGAGTTGATCTCGCCGGAGCCCGCGTAGCGGTCGTAGGAGGAGACGAGGCCCGAGAGGGGGCCGTCCTGGCCGCCGAGGGCCGCCAGGACGTGGAGCGCGGCGAGCATGCCGGTGTCCGCGTTCCAGAAGTCCTTGAAGTAGTAGTGCGCCGAGTGCTCGCCGCCGAAGATGGCGCCCGACTTGGCCATCTCCTCCTTGATGAAGGAGTGGCCGACGCGGGTGCGGACCGGGGTGCCGCCGTTCTCGCGGACGACCTCGGGCACGGACCAGGAGGTGATCAGGTTGTGGATCACGGTGCCGGTGCCGCCGTTGCGGGCCAGTTCGCGGGCCGCGACCAGGGCGGTGATGGCGGACGGGGAGACGCCCTCGCCCCGCTCGTCGACGATGAAGCAGCGGTCGGCGTCGCCGTCGAAGGCGATGCCGAGGTCGGCGCCCTCGGACAGCACGCGGGCCTGGAGGTCGACGATGTTCTTCGGGTCGAGGGGGTTGGCCTCGTGGTTGGGGAAGGTCCCGTCCAGTTCGAAGTACATGGGGACCACGTCGAGGGGCAGTCCGGCGAAGACGGTGGGGACGGTGTGGCCGCCCATGCCGTTGCCCGCGTCGACGACGACCTTGAGGGGGCGGATGGCGGTGAGGTCCACCAGGCCCTTGAGGTGGTCGGCGTAGCCGGTGAGGGTGTCCTGCTCGGTGACGGTGCCCGGGACGGTGCCGGCGGGGATCGCCGGGGCGCCCTCGTCGCTCCACTTCTCGGCGAGCTCGCGGATCGTGGAGAGGCCGGTGTCCTGGCCGACCGGGGCGGCGCCGGCCCGGCAGAGCTTGATGCCGTTGTACTGCGCCGGGTTGTGCGAGGCGGTGAACATCGCGCCGGGCAGGTCCAGCTTGCCGGAGGCGTAGTACAGCTGGTCGGTGGAGCACAGCCCGATGAGGGTGACGTCGACGCCGCGGGCGGCAGCGCCGCGGGCGAAGGCGGCGGACAGGGCCGGGGAGGAGGGCCGCATGTCGTGGCCGATGACGATCGCCGAGGCGCCGGTGACCTCGACGAAGGCGGCCCCGAACAGTTCGGCCAGGTGCTCGTCCCACTCGTCCGGCACGACGCCTCGTACGTCGTACGCCTTGACGATGTTCGAAAGATCGGTGGCCACTGCCTGCCCTCCGTAAGGTGATGTGCGGTGGGGCAAACCTACCGTGGACGCAGTGCGGCTTTTCAGATCGAGTGAATGTCAGGAGTCCGGCGAACGCAGGACGCGCAGGTGTCCGCGGCGGGTCTCCCCGGGGGTGGAACCGCCCTGACCAGCGCCGCCCGCTCCGGCCGCGCGCTCCGGCGGGCGGGCCGCCTCGCGGACGGCATTGGCGAGGGCTTCGAGGTCGTCACCCGTGGGACGCGAGGGCGCGGACCCGTCGGTGAGGCGTACGACGTCCCAGCCGCGCGGGGCGGTCAGGCGCTCCGAGTGCTCGGCGCAGAGGTCGTAGCAGTGGGGTTCGGCGTAGGTGGCGAGCGGGCCGAGAACTGCGGTCGAATCGGCGTAGACGTACGTCAGAGTCGCGACGGCAGGGCGGCCGCACGCGGTGCGCGAACAGCGACGTACAAGGCTCACGACGTTGGACGGTACCGCACTCTTGACCGGGCCGCGACGACTCGCCCCCCGGCCGCTCCCCCGTGTCGTCCGAACTCCCCCGCCCCGGCGTGGATGTGCGGGCTACCCTGCGGGGGTGACGGACAGCACTCTGCCTCCCCCTCCCGCTCCCCCGACCGCCTCCCTGCCGGGCGGGTCCCCCGCCGGTGAGCCACGGGTGCGGCGGCGCGATCGGCACGGGCGCGGGATGCGCGGGCCGGTGGCCCCTCCGCAGGTGCCGCTGTCGGCGAGCCGGGGGGAGCTCTTCGGGGACCTCGTACGGGACTCCGTGGAGCGGCTGGAACGGCGTTGGCCGCAGCTGGCCGAGGTGGAGTTCATGATCGGCGACGTGCCGGGGCCGCCGGGTGGCTCGGACACCGGCTGGAACGACGAGGCGGTGCAGCTCGGGGCGCTCGTGGAGGCCGGGGGTGGGCGGGCGGCGCGGATCGTGGTGTTCCGGCGGCCCGTGGAGATTCGGGCGAAGTCGCGGGATGAGCGGGCGATGCTGGTGCACGAGATCGTGGTGGAGCAGGTCGCGGAGTTGTTGGGGCTGTCGCCCGAGACGGTGGATCCGCGGTACGGGTCGGACTAGGCGGGCCCGGCCCGCGTCGGGCCTGGCCGGCTGCGTCGGCTCTGCCCGGCCGTGTCGTTCCGGCCCCCGGTGCGGGCCTGCCCCGCGGCGGTGGTGCGGGGAGGCGGGCCCTGCGGGGCTGTCCCCTACCCGCCCTTCCACCGTTCCCCGGGCGCTGCCCGGACCCGCGCCTCAAACGCCGGCGGGGCTGGGTGTGGCTCCGGGCGCTGCCCGGAGCCGTCAAGCCCCGGGCTGCGCCCGGACCCCTGGGGCTCCGCCCCAGACCCCGGTCCTCAAACGCCGGACGGCTGGAACAGCCCAACCGGCGCGGAGCTACTGGGTCAGGACCGAGAGGTCCTGGGTGGCCTTGGGGACCGAGACCGTGGAGTGGTCGTCCGAGAGGGTTTGGGTGGTGAACATCGGGATGCCGTCGCGCGGGATCGTCAGGGTGCGGGACGCGTGGACGGGGCCGCCCGAGATGGTTTCCACCGTGAGGGCGTAGGCGCCCTTGCCGCCCGCCGGGGCGAGGGTCAGGGTCTGTGTGGTGCCGCCCTTGACCGTGACCTCCTGGGAGGCGGGTTCGCCGCCGTCCGTGCCCGGTGAGGCCGTCACCTTGACCGTGGCGTCGGCTCCGGGCGGCGCCGTCAGGGACAGCAAGGTGGCGTTCTCCTCCGGGCGGTTGTCCGCGATGGTCGCCCGCGTGCCCACGGGGGCGGCGGCCTGGATGAAGCCGGTCTCCTGCTTGGCTCCGCTGCCGCGGACCACCCGGAGGGCGGCGACCACCGGGACGACGGGCTTCTTCTCGTCGGCCGGGGACAGGACGAGGGAGCCCGGCTCGCCGCGGGTGACGTCCTTGAGGTCGACGCTCGCGGTCATGCCGGCCTTGACGTGGAGCTGCTCGCTGCCCGCGGGGCTGATCGAGCCGCTCGGCCCGGCCAGCTTCACCTTGAGGTCCGCGTCCTCGTCGCCGGGGGCGAAGGCGACCAGCCGTACGGAGGTGGCGTCCGCCGGGATGCCGGGCAGGACCAGGGTCCCCGCCGGGTCCACGGAGGCGGGCAGCCAGTCGGAGCCGACGCCTTCCTCGCCCGCCTGGGCGGTGGCCCCGACCCGGCCCGCGCGGGTGGTCACGTGGGCGGTGACGTCCGCGAGCTGGGCGCCGGGGGCGAGGGAGGCCAGGGAGATGGCCTTGCTGGACTTCGGGTCGATGCGGATGTTCTCGCTGGTGCCCGCTTCGGCCTTGACCACGCCGTCCGGGCCGAACAGCTTGATGTCCACCACGGCCGCGGTGTCGTCCGGGTTGGTGAGGTGGACGTAGTCCTCGCGGCCCTTCGCGGTGCTCACGCCGGGGAACCAGAAGTCGGTGCCGGGCGGGGTGCAGCCGACGCCGAGCAGGCCGCGGGTGCGGCCGACCGAGACCACGGTGGTCTGCTGCGCGCTCCAGCCGGGGGCGAGGATGCCGTCGGCGACGCCGCTGAGCGCGGGGGCCTCGGCGCCGGAGGCCTTGGCGCCCACGGGCTTGCCGGGCTCCTTGAGTTCCAGGACGGGCTTGGCTTCCTTGGTCGCGCCCAGGAGCCGGGCCGTGCCGGTGCCGCCCGCGGCGGCCGCGCCGGGGGTGATCGCCGTGTACAGGGTCTCGGCGATGTCGGAGGTGCTGGGGGCGGGGCACACCAGCAGGGACCGCTCGACCGGCATCCGGGCCGCCGGCTTGCCCGCCGCGGCGGCCGAGGCCCCGCCGGCGGCGGGTGCGGTGAGGGTGGCGAGGCCGGTGACGGCGGCCAGTGCGGCCGTGACGGCGGCGAGCGTGAGGGGTACGCGCTGCTTCACTGCTGGGGGCTCCCGTCCGGACGCGGGGCGTGCTGCCCGTCGTGCTCGCTGTCGTGCCGGCCGTAGGGGTCGTAACCGGTCTGGGGATCGGGCTGCTGCTGGTACGGCATGTACGGCTGCTCGTACTGCTGATCGGGCTGGTACGGCTGCTCGTACGGGGTGCCCGGGTGGCCGGTGTACTGCTGCTGCTCGTACCCGTACTGGTCGTACTGCTGTGGCTGCTGCTGCTCCTGGCCGCCGTAGGCGTAGCCGCTCTGGTCTCCGTACGCCGGCTGCTGGTAGGCGTACGCGTCGTCGCCGTACACCGGCTGCGCCGGGATCTGCGCGTACGGGTCGGCCGCGACGGCCGCCTCGGCGGGGGCGGAATCGGACTGCGGTTCCTGCTCGGACTGCTCGCGCAGGCGGCGGGCCCGGCGGCCTTCGCCGGCCTCCTCGGCTGCGGGGGCCTCCTCCTCGGGGAGGTCGTCGTCGAGGCGGGCGCGGCGGCCGGGGAGGGCCATCACGAGGAGCACGAGGGCGAGCAGGCCCTGGACCCCGTGCCAGGCGGTCCGGGTGAGGGCGTCTTCGTGGACGAGGTCGAGCTCGCCGGCGTCCGCCGGGAGTTCGAAGCCCTGGGCCCAGCCGTCGAGCGTCTTGGCCTTGAGCGGCTTGCCGTCGAGGGTGGCCTGCCAGCCGGGGTCGGCCTGGTCGGCGATCCGCAGGACGCGTCCGGCCTCGCCCGCCGGGATCTTGGTGTGCGCCTCGACGGGGCCGGAGGCGACGGGGATGGGCGCCTCTCCGGGCTTGCCGGAGACGATGACGGCGCGGGCGACCTGCCGGTCGACGCGCCACAGGGCGCTGCCTTCGAGCTTGCTGAGGCGGCTGAGGCCGGGGGTGGCGTCCAGGACGCGGCCGATCTCCTGGGGGGCGCCGTCGCGGACCAGGACGTAGCGGATGGCGAAGCCGCCGAGCTGGTCGGTCTGGTCGGCGCCGGAGCCGGCGACGAGGCTGGAGACCACCTTGTCGAGGCGGGCGTCGCTGCCGGCCCGGGCGGCGAGTTCGGAGTCGCCGAGGCGGCCGCCGGAACCGCGGACCAGGCTGTACGAGAGGGCGGCCGGGGAGTCCGCGCCGATGACGAGGGTGCGGGCCTGGTCGCGGGTGCCGCTCTCCTCGGCGACGAAGGCCGGGACCTGGACGGGGTCGCGGCGCTCCAGCGGTCCGGCGGCTCCGCTGAGCATCCAGCCGGCCGCGCCGGCGAGCGGGCCGACGGCGGCGGCGAGCGCGATCAGGGCGGCGAGGGGCTGGCGCCAGCCGAAGCTGCGGGCGGCGACGCGTTCCTTGGCCCCGTCGGCGCCGATGACGGCGGCGGCCAGCAGGGCGAGTCCGTAGACGAGGGTGGCGGGGCCCGCCCAGGTGGTGCGGTTGACGAGGACGGCGAGGACCAGCGCGGCGAGCGCGGCGGCCCAGGCGGTGCGTACGGCGAACTGCCGGTCGGCGCGCAGCAGGGCGGCCAGGGCGGCGAGGACGACGCCGAGGAGGATCAGGCCGCCCGCGGTGCGGGGGCCGCCGGGGCTGATGCCGAGCAGGTCCAGGGCGGTGGCCGAGCCGGCTCCGTAGGGCAGTCCGGCCTCGCGCAGGAAGTTCCCGGGGTGGGTGAGCAGGCTCAGCGACCAGGGGGCGAGGACGAGGAGGGGGACGCCGAGCACCGCGAGGAGGCGGGGTCCGTACGTCTTCCAGCGCGCGCGGCGCATGACCAGCGCGGCGACGCCGAGGAGGGCGGCGAGCGGCCAGACGACGGGGGTGAAGGCGGTGGCCAGGGTCAGCAGGAGGGTGTAGGTCCAGGCGGAGCGCCAGCTGCCCTCCCCTTCGCCGAAGCCGAAGGCGGTGACGGCGGAGCGGGCGATGAGCGGGAGCAGGATCGCGAGGACGGCGGTGCCGAGGCGGCCGCCGGCGAGGGCTCCGGTGACGGCGGGGAGGAAGGCGTAGGCGACGGCGGCCCAGGCGCGCAGCAGCCGGGATTCCACCAGCGGCCGGGAGGCGAAGTAGGCGGTGAGTCCGGCGAGCGGGACCGAGCAGACGAGCAGCAGGGTCAGGGCGGCGTTGGTGGAGCCGAGGAGCAGGGTGGAGAGGGCGCCGAGGACGGCGAGGTAGGGCGGTGCTCCTGCGGTGGTGCCGGTGCCGACGGGCTGCCAGTCGTCGCCGTAGACGCGCCAGAGGTCGAGTCCGCCGCCGGGGGCGGGGAGCAGGGCTCCGCCCATGAGGGAGCCGCCGCCGAGGAGGGAGCGGCAGGCGATGACGGAGACGAGCAGGAGGAGGGCGAACAGGACGGGCGCGGGCTTGCGGGCGATCCGCTTGAGCCGCGCGAACTGTTCGATCTCCAGGTAGTCGGCGTCGTCTCCGCCGGGTCCCGATTCGACGGCTCCGCCGTGCCGTCCGGCGGCGCTGCTCTCGGCGTCGCCGTCGGCGCCGAAGTAGCCGGCGAGCTGTTCGGCGTTGGCGCGCAGGCTGGCGCCGGGCGGCGGGAAGAGGGGGCGCAGTTCCTTGGCGGGGACGGCCGGGCGGCCCCTGCGGCGGCGGGCTCCGAGGATCCGGCCGGGGCGGAGCAGGGTGGCGAGGAGGCCGGTGATCTCGTCGACGGCCTGTCCGGGGGCCTTGCCGACGAGGTAGGCGAGGGCGCGCAGGACGGTGCCGAAGAGGATGCGCAGCAGGACGTACGGGAGGGCGCGGCCGGGGCTGTTGGCCAGCATCGTGTAGACGGCGCCGGCCTTGTCGACGCGGTGCGGGCTGGCGGCGGAGCGGCCCACGCAGTCGACGGTGCGGCGTTCGCGGGCGGAGGCCTCGGCGTGCCGCAGGACGGCGTCGGGGGCGATGAGGACGGTGTGGCCGGCGCTCTGGACGCGCCAGCACAGGTCGACGTCGTCGCGCATGAGGGGCAGCCGGCGGTCGAAGCCGCCGAGGGCGTCGTACACCTCGCGGCGGATCAGCATGCCGGCGCTGGAGACGGAGAGGACGGGCTGGACCTGGTCGTGCTGGCCCTGGTCCTGTTCGCGCCGGTCGAGGCCGGTCCAGCGGCGGCCGCTGCGGGCGATGGTGACGCCGACTTCGAGGAGCTGCTTCTTGTCGTACCAGCCGCGCAGCTTGGGGCCGATGACGGCGGCGTCGGGGTTCTCGTCGGCGACGCGCAGCAGTTCGGCGAGGGCGTCGGGCTCGGGTGCGCAGTCGTCGTGGAGCAGCCAGAGCCACTGGACGGGTTCGCCGTGGGGCAGGTCGGGGAGGTCGTACGTGTCGTCGCGCCAGGTGCGGCTGACGGGGTCCCAGCCGGAGGGGCGCTTGAGGTACGGGAGTTCCTCGGGGGTCAGGGTGCCGGCGGAGCGGGCGGCTTCGTCGACGGCGGCCCCGAAGCCGGTGCGGCGGGCGAGGTGCAGGACCCGGTCCTCGCCGAGGGCTTCGCCGAGCAGGCGCGCGGAGTCGTCGGCGCTGCCGGTGTCGGCGGCGATGTGGCTCTGGGCGGGGCGTTCCTGGCCGAGGAGTCCGGCGAGGGTCCGGGGCAGCCAGCGGGCGCCGTCGTGGGCGACGAGGACCGCGGTGACGACGTGCCGGGGGAACTGTGGTGCGGCGGCAGCCTGGTGGGAGGCGCTCGACTGGCTGTGCAGGGACATCGCGGTACGGGCCCTCCGGCCGGGGGTCCGGGGGTGGTGTGCCCTCGGAGGCTGCTGGACAGCGCCCCACCCTAACGGCTGGGAACACAGCGGTCCGCCTCCTGCGGGGAAGGTGCAGGAGGCGGACCGTTTGCTCTGCTCGTTGCCGTGCGGGTCGTGCCGTTCGTCGTGGTGCGTTTTGTGCCGGTGCGTGCACTTCGGCCGCTGCCGTGCGTGAGGCCGGGTGCACAGGCGGCTATGCCGTCGGGTCTGTCGCCGGACATGCCGTCGGGTCTGCCGCTGGATATGTCGCCGGATATGTCGTGGGCCGTACCGCGGGCCCTGCCGTGGGCGCCGTTCGGTGCGCGCCGTGGGCGCTTCAGACGGCGGCCTTCTTCAGGCGTCGCCGCTCGCGCTCGGACAGGCCGCCCCAGATGCCGAATCGCTCGTCGTTGGCAAGGGCGTACTCAAGGCATTCGGAGCGGACTTCGCAGGCGAGGCAGACCTTCTTGGCCTCGCGGGTCGAGCCGCCCTTCTCGGGAAAGAAGGACTCGGGGTCGGTCTGGGCGCAGAGAGCTCGCTCCTGCCATCCGAGCTCTTCGTCCGCCTCCTCGACCAGCAGTTCCTGAACCAGCTCGGTCATGTGCGCCCCTCGCTCTGTCTGTGCGTCCCCGTGGTCATGCCGTCACTCATCGCTACGTAACGACACGAGTGAAATTACAAGTGCGGGGCTCCAGCGCAGTCAAGCCGAGATCTGCTATTGGGCCCCTTATTCACTCTGCGGAACCAAGCCTATGCAGAAAGTGTTCATATCGCCAAAAATCGTGACACATGCCACACGTGTCACATGCGGGACTCCCTCCCCCGTAGTCGACGCGTCACTCTGTGGTGGGGTTCCGATCCGGCCGAAGAAGCGGCGTAGATCACATTTCAGCCACAGAGCGACATCGCACTGCTTTACGGGTTTGAGAGCCGTCGCAGCGGCTGCAGCTCGACTCGCAGCGCCACATCCCCTGACACCGACTGCACAAACCTTTCTCCGGGCACCGTAACCGGATGAGGTGAAACTTTTCTATCAAATCGGACATTGGGTTGACAGTCCGGCCTCCTACCCGTTCTTCTTGTACGCATGTCAGCGCCCTCAGCAGCCACCCGGACCCCCATTCGTGGGTTCCTGTGCGCTGCCCAGGTTCGCTGTTGCTGTTGCAGCTGTTGATGCCTCGGGAGCCCCGCCTCCCCTGAGCTCCAGCTCGCCCCCCACAGCAACCGCCGCATGACTGACATCCGTCGAGGAACCCCCCGATGAACAGCACCAGCACCCTGAACGCCACCCCCGCCGCCGCAGCCCCCACCGCCCCGGCGCCCGTCGAGAGCGACCTCCAGATCGCCGGCGACATCCTCTCCGTCCAGCACCTCCTGCAGCCCGCCCGCGAGCACCCGGCCACCGTCGCCGAGTTCGTGGGCCTCGCGCGTTCCATCGCCGCCGACCGCTCCGAGTGGGAGCACCTGGTCCGGTACGACGCCACGACCCGCTGGTACCACCGGCTGCGCACCGGCCCCGGCTACGAGGTCTGGCTCCTCAGCTGGGTCCCCGGCCAGGGCAGCGGCCTGCACGACCACGGCGACTCCTCGGGCGTGCTGACCGTCCTGGACGGGGAGCTCACCGAGCACACCGCCCGCGGCCCGCTCACCCTCAGTGCCGGCTCCCAGCGCGTCTTCGCCCCCGGCTACGCCCACGAGGTGCAGAACGACAGCCTCGACGGGGCCGTCAGCCTGCACGTGTACTTCCCCGGCCTGACCGAGATGCCGATGCACAGCTGCTCGCCGGCCAAGCCCGAGGCCCTCTCCGTCTGATCCCGGACGCCGCCTGACAGACTGCGCAGCATGCGCATTGTTGTTCTGGCCGGCGGCATCGGCGGCGCCCGTTTCCTCCGAGGTCTCCAGTCCGCGGTTCCCGACGCGGACATCACGGTCATCGGCAACACCGGTGACGACATTCACCTGTTCGGGCTCAAGGTCTGCCCCGATCTGGACACCGTGATGTACACCCTCGGCGGTGGCATCAACGAGGACCAGGGCTGGGGCCGGACCGACGAGTCCTTCACCGTCAAGGAGGAACTCGCGGCGTACGGGGTCGGACCCACCTGGTTCGGCCTCGGCGACCGCGACTTCGCCACCCACATCGTCCGTACGCAGATGCTCGGTGCGGGCTACCCGCTCAGCGCCGTCACCGAGGCCCTCTGCGACCGCTGGCAGCCCGGCGTCCGGCTGCTCCCCATGTCCGACGACCGGGTCGAGACCCACGTCGCGATCACCGAACCCGGCACCGGCGAGCGCCGCGTCATCCACTTCCAGGAGTACTGGGTCCGCATGCGTGCCGCGGTGGACGCCGAGGCCGTCGTACCCGTGGGTGCCGAGCAGGCCAAGCCCGCGCCCGGCGTCCTGGAGGCCATCGCGGCCGCCGACGTGATCCTCTTCCCGCCGTCCAACCCCGTGGTGTCGGTGGGGACCATCCTCGCCGTTCCCGGCATCCGCGAGGCCGTGGCCGCCGCCGGGGCGCCCGTCGTGGGGCTCTCCCCCATCGTCGGGGGCGCCCCCGTGCGCGGGATGGCCGACAAGGTGCTCGCCGCCGTCGGCGTCGAGTCCACCGCCGCGGCCGTCGCCCTGCACTACGGCACCGAACTGCTCGACGGCTGGCTCGTCGACACCGCCGACGCCCAGGCCGTCACCGAGGTGGAGGCCGCCGGCATCACCTGCCGGGCGGTCCCGCTGATGATGACCGACCTGGCCGCCACCGCGGAGATGGCGCGGGCCGCGCTGGAACTGGCGGAGGCCTCCCGGTGACCGCCCCGCACGGGCCCTCGTACGAGGTCCGGGCACTCGGCGGGATCCCGGAGGTGCGGCCGGGCGACGACCTGGCGGCGCTGATCGCGGCCGCCGGACCGGAGCTGCGGGACGGCGACGTCCTGCTCGTCACCTCGAAGATCGTCTCCAAGGCGGAGGGCCGGATCGTCCGTGCCGATTCGCGCGAGGAGGCGATAGACGCCGAGACCGTACGGGTCGTCGCGCGCCGCGGGACGCTGCGGATCGTGGAGAACCGGCAGGGCCTGGTCATGGCGGCGGCCGGGGTCGACGCCTCGAACACCGAGGCCGGCACCGTCCTGCTGCTGCCCGAGGACCCCGACGCCTCGGCCGCCGCGATCCGGGCCGGGCTGCGGGAGCTGCTGTCCGTGGACGTGGGCGTCATCGTGACGGACACCTTCGGGCGGCCGTGGCGCACCGGGCTCACCGACGTGGCGATCGGCGCCGCCGGCGTACGGGTCCTGGACGACCTGCGCGGGGGCACCGACGCCCACGGGAACCCGCTGAGCGCGACGGTCGTCGCGACCGCCGACGAGCTGGCCGCCGCCGGGGACCTGGTCAAGGGCAAGGCGGAGGGCCTGCCGGTGGCGGTGGTGCGCGGGCTGGCCCACGTACTGGGCGAGGGCTCCTCGGGGGCCGACCTGGTGCGCTCCCCGGCCGACGACATGTTCCGGCTGGGCACCTCGGAGGCGGTACGGGAAGCCGTGACGCAGCGGCGTACCGTACGGGCCTTCACGTCCGAGCCGGTGGACCCCGGCGCGGTCCGGCGCGCGGTGGCGGCGGCCGTGACGGCCCCGGCACCGCACCACACGACGCCGTGGCGGTTCGTCCTGCTGGAATCGGCGGGCGCGCGGCTGGAGCTGCTGGACGCGATGCGGGACGCCTGGGTCGAGGACCTGCGGCGGGACGGGAAGTCCGAGGAGTCGATCGCGAAGCGGGTCCGGCGGGGCGACGTCCTGCGGGCCGCCCCCTACCTGGTGGTGCCCTGCCTGGTCACGGACGGCGCGCACGACTACGGGCACGCGCGGAGGGACGCGGCGGAGCGGGAGATGTTCGTCGTGGCGATGGGCGCGGGCGTGCAGAACTTCCTGGTCGCGCTGGCCGGGGAACGGCTGGGCTCCGCGTGGGTGTCCTCGACGATGTTCTGCCGGGACGTGGTGCGCAAGGTGCTCGGGCTGCCGGAGGACTGGGACCCGATGGGTGCGGTGGCCGTCGGGCACGCCGCGGTCGCTCCGGCGGAGCGGGCGGGGCGGGCGGCGGAGGAGTTCATCGAGGTCCGCTGAGGTCGGCGGAGGCCTGCTGAGGTCCCGCTAGAGCCTGCCGATGTCCCCCCGGGGCATTCGGGGGGCGCGGCGGGGCGGGGCGGCGCCCGCCAGGAGGACGAGGCGGGCCGCTCGGTGGCGCTGGCCGGCGTAGGGGGCGAGGAGCTCCAGCATGGCGGCGTCGTCGGCGTCCCGGTCCCCGGCCAGGGCGTAGCCGATGATGCCGGGCAGGTGGAGGTCGCCGATGGTGACCGCGTCGGCGGCGCCGTTGCTGCGCTGGAGGGTTTCGGAGGAGGTCCACGGGCCGATGCCGGGGATCGCCTCCAGGCGGGCGGTGGCCGCGGGCAGGTCCATCGCGGCGGCCTCTTCGAGGCGGGCGGCGAAGCGGGCTGCGCGGACGATGGTGGCGGAGCGTTTGGCGTCGACTCCGGCCTTGTGCCAGTCCCAGGAGGGGATGAGCGCCCAGGTGCGGGGGTCGGGCATGACGTAGAGGTCCGGGGCTGGGGCCTGACCCGGAGTCTGGCCCGGGCCCGTGCCCGGAGCCGGCTCGCCGTGCTGGCGTACGAGGCGGCGCCAGGCGCGGTACGCCTCGTCGGCGGTGACCTTCTGTTCCAGGACCGTCGGGATCAAGGACTCCAGGACCAGGCCGGTACGGGTCAGGCGCAGGCCGGGGCGGCGGCGGTGGCTCGCGTGCACGAGCTTGTGGCGGGGGACGAAGGCGGCGGGATCGTCGTCGGCGCCGAGCAGTTCCGGCAGACCGTCGAGGATCCAGTCGGCGCCCGGGCCCCAGGCGGTGGCGGTCACCCCGGGCCCGGCCCCGTCCTGCGCGACCCGGAGCGTGGCCGGGCCGGCGGGGGTCCGGGTGGCTCGCCAGACCGTGCCGGGGGTGATGCGGAAGGTGGGGTCGGCGGGGCCGCGCCTGAGGGGGCCGAGGACCAGGCCCAGGTCCAGGGGGCCGGGTGGGGTCCAGGTGCGGGTGCGGGGGCCTGGGCCGGCGGCTGTTTTGGGGGGTGTGCCCGTGCCTGGGCCGGGGGGTGTGACCGTGCCGGGGCCGGGGGCATTGCCCGTGCCGGGGGGTGGGGGCGTGCCTGTCGTCAGGGGCGGGGGCACGGTGGTGCGGCCGCCGCGGATCGCGGTGCGGGTGAGGGGGTCGTAGCGGCCGGCCATGCCTTGAGCGTAGCCCTGCGGGGCTGTCCCCTACCCGCCCTTCCACCGTTCCCAGGGCCAGCCCTGACCCGGTCCTCAAGCGCCGGACGGGCTGGGAAGGGGTACCGGGCTGCGCCCGGACCCCTCGGGGCTCCGCCCCGGACCCCGGTCCTCAA
>NZ_JBHUBS010000042.1:0-10717 GCF_042788835.1 Streptomyces sp. NPDC056883
CCTCAAACGCCGGCGAGGCTGGATGTACCCAGCCTCGCCGGCGTTTGAGGCGCGGGGGTCCGGGGCGGAGCCCGGGGAACGGTGGAAGGGCGGGTAGGGGACTGCCCCGCAGGGCCGGGTCAGGACAGGTCGCGGGACACGCAGCGGGACAGGTGGTCGTTCACCAGGCCGCAGGCCTGCATGAGGGCGTAGGCCGTCGTGGGGCCCACGAAGCGGATGCCCGCCTTCTTCAGGGCCTTGGCCAGGGCCGTGGACTCCGGGGTGACCGCCGGGATCTCGGTGGTGCTCTTCGGGGCCCGCCCCGGCGCCGGGGCGTGGGACCAGATCAGGGCGTCCAGTTCGCCCTCGCCCCACCCGGCCAGGGTCTTCGCGTTGGCGAGGGTCGCCTCGATCTTGGCCCGGTTCCGGATGATCCCCTCGTCCGCGAGGAGCCGTTCCGCGTCCGCCGCCCCGAACTCCGCCACCTTGGCGATCTCGAAGCCCGCGAAGGCCGCCCGGAACCCCTCCCGGCGACGCAGGATCGTCAGCCAGGACAGCCCCGACTGGAAGGCCTCCAGGCACAGCCGCTCGTACAGCGCGTCGTCCCCGTGGACCGGCCGGCCCCACTCCGTGTCGTGGTACGCGATGTAGTCCTCGGTGGCCAGCCCCCAGGGACACCGCAGGCCCCCGTCGGGGCCCGCGAGCACCCCGCTCACTGCTCGGCGGCCTTGGTCAGGTCCACGGAGCCGTCGGCGGGCCCGGCCGCGGGCACCGGCGCGGTCGCGGCGGTGAGCTCGGCGATCCGCGCGTCGCGCTCCGCCAGCTCCGCCGCCAGCCGCTCCAGTACGTCGTCCACGTCGGACATCCGGTAGCCGCGCGGGGCCACCGGCAGGCGCAGCTCGTCGATGTCCGCCCGTACGACGGGACGGTTCTCCGGCAGGGCGTCGGACAGCCGGTCGGGCTCGGCCTCGGGCAGCACCGCCTCGGACCCCCCGCCGGCCACCGCGAGGGTGACTCCCGCGACGACCACGACCAGCGCGATGAGCAAGAACGCGAACACGATCAACTCCCCTGAGAGACTCCGGCCACCAGGTTAAGGTCGCAGGCGAGGCGCAAGGGTCGCCGAAGGAGGAAAGAGCAGGATGCTGCGACTGGGCAGGCGCGAGTTCGACGACCACGAGCCGGTGATCATGGCCATCGTGAACCGGACCCCTGACTCCTTCTACGACCAGGGAGCGACCTTCCGCGACGAGCCGGCCCTGGACCGGGTCGAGCAGGCGGTGGCCGAGGGTGCCGCGATCATCGACATCGGCGGGGTGAAGGCCGGTCCCGGCGAGCACGTGGACGCGGCGGAGGAGGCCCGGCGCACGGTCGGCTTCGTCGCCGAGGTCCGCCGCCGCCACCGCGACGTGGTGATCAGCGTCGACACGTGGCGGCACGAGGTCGGCGAGGCCGTCTGCGAGGCCGGGGCCGATCTGCTCAACGACGCGTGGGGCGGCGTCGACCCGAAGCTCGCGGAGGTCGCCGCACGCCACGGAGCGGGCATCGTCTGCACCCATGCGGGCGGCGTCGAGCCGCGGACCCGGCCGCACCGGACCGAGTACGAGGACGTGATGGCCGACATCCTCCGCGTCACGGTCGGCCTGGCCGAGCGCGCGGCGGCCCTGGGCGTACCCCGTGAGTCGATCATGATCGACCCGGGCCACGACTTCGGGAAGAACACCCGCCACTCGCTGGAGGCCACCCGGCGCCTCTCCGAGATGACGGAGACGGGCTGGCCGGTCCTGGTCTCCCTCTCCAACAAGGACTTCGTCGGCGAGACCCTCGACAAGCCCGTCAAGGAACGCCTGCTGGGCACCCTGGCCACGACGGCCGTCTCGGCCTGGCTGGGCGCCCAGGTCTACCGCGTCCACGAAGTCGCGGAAACCAAGCAGATCCTGGACATGGTCCGCTCGATCCAGGGCCACCGACCCCCGGCGGTCGCCCGCCGGGGGCTGGCTTAGCGGTCGGCGGCCGGTCCTACCTGGCGACTTCCTTCGTCACGAGCGCGATCGCCTCGTCCACGTCGTCGGTGACGTGGAACAGGTAGAGGTCCTTCTCCGAGGCCTTGCCCTGGGCGATGACCGTGCCCTTCAGCCAGTCGATGAGCCCGCTCCAGTACGCCGTGCCGAACAGCACGATCGGGAAGCGGGTGATCTTCTGCGTCTGGACCAGGGTCAGGGCCTCGAACAGCTCGTCGAGGGTGCCGAGCCCGCCCGGCAGGACCACGAAGCCCTGGCTGTACTTCACGAACATCGTCTTGCGGACGAAGAAGTAGCGGAAGTTCAGCCCGAGGTCGACGTGCTGGTTGAGCCCCTGCTCGAAGGGGAGCTCGATGCCCAGGCCCACCGAGATGCCGTTGGCCTCCCGCGCGCCCTTGTTGGCCGCCTCCATCGCGCCCGGGCCGCCGCCCGTGATCACCGCGAACCCGGCCTCCACGAGCGCGCCGCCGATCCGCACGCCCGCCTCGTACTCCGGCGAACCCGCCGGCGTCCGGGCGGAGCCGAACACGCTGATCGCCGGCGGCAGCTCCGCCAGGGTGCCGAAGCCCTCGATGAACTCCGACTGGATGCGCAGGACCCGCCACGGATCGGTGTGCACCCACTCGGAGGGCCCGGCCGAATCCAGCAGCCGCTGGTCCGTCGTACTGCCGGCCTGCACCTGGCCCCGCCTCCTCAGCACCGGCCCGAGCTGCTGCTCCTCGGGCCGACGACGAGCGGACCCTTCAGGGTTGCCCATGATGTGCTCCCTCCTGCTGATCGTTGGATCAGGTTAGGCGCACAAAGGTGACGAGAAGGGGAATTCAGGAGGTCAGCCAAGCACGGAGTCGTTCCTCGCAGTGGAGGATCGCCTTCGTTTCCACGCGCTCGTCGGCCTTGTGGGCCAGGAGGGCGTCGCCCGGGCCGTAGTTGACCGCCGGGACGCCCAGGGCGCTGAAGCGGGAGACGTCCGTCCAGCCGAACTTCGGCATGGCGTGTCCTCCGACGGCCTCCATGAAGGCCGCGGCGGCCGGGTGGGAGAGGCCGGGGAGGGCGCCCGGGGAGAGGTCGTCGATGACGAACTCGTCGATGTCGCAGTCCGCGAAGACCTCGCGGACGTGGGCGATGGCCTCGTCCGTGCTGCGGTCGGGGGCGAAGCGGAAGTTGACCGTCACCGTGCAGGCGTGGGGGATGACGTTGTTGGCGACGCCGCCGTCGATGCGGACCGCGTTGAGGCCCTCGTGGTACTCCAGGCCGTCGATCACGGGCTTGCGGGGCTCGTACGCCGCCAGCGTGGCCAGGATCGGGCTCGCCGCGTGGATGGCGTTGGAGCCCATCCAGCTGCGCGCGGAGTGGGCGCGCTCGCCGGAGGTGCGGAGCAGGACGCGCAGGGTGCCCTGGCAGCCGCCCTCGACCTCGGCGTTGGAGGGTTCGAGGAGGACGGCGAAATCGCCGGTCAGCCAGTCCGGGTGGGCTTCGGCGACCTTGCCGAGGCCGTTGAGGTCGGCGGCGACCTCTTCCTGGTCGTAGAAGACGAAGGTGAGGTCCCGGTTCGGCTCGGGGACCGTGGCCGCGATGCGCAGCTGCACGGCGACGCCCGACTTCATGTCGGTGGTGCCGCATCCCCACAGGACGTCGTTCTCGTCGAGGCGGGAGGGCACGTTGTCGGCGATCGGCACGGTGTCGAGGTGCCCGGCGAGTACGACGCGTTCGGCGCGGCCCAGGTGGGTGCGCGCGACCACGTTGTTGCCGAAGCGGTCCACGGTCAGGTGCGGCAGGCCGCGCAAGGCGTGTTCCACGAGGTCGGCGAGTACCTTCTCGTCGCCGCTCACGGAGGGGATGTCGACGAGCCGGGCGGTCAGCTCGGCGGCGTCCAGGGTGAGGTCCAGCTCGGATTCGGACATGGAGCTGACCCTAACGCCCCGGGCTGCGGCGAAGCCTTGTCCGTCCGGCCGATGGACGCGTCATATGGCTCAAGTACGGTGGGCGGCGTGCCGCAGACCGATCACGCCAGTCCTCGACGACGCCGCCGCCCGCTCCGCTGGGCCGCGGGTCTGCTGGTGCTGCTGGCGGTCGCCGGGTACTTCGTCGTGCAGCGCGCCTCGAACGACAACGGCGGGGTCCCCTACTGCACGGCTTCGGCCGACGGGAAGGGCCCCGCGAAGGGGTCCGGCCAGTTCGACGAGATGTCCCCCGAGCAGGCGGCGAACGCGGCGACGATAGCCGCCGTCGGGGTCTCCAAGGGGATGCCCGACCGGGCCGTGACGATCGCGCTGGCGACCGCGATGCAGGAGTCGGCGCTGCGCAACCTGGACCACGGCGACCGCGATTCGCTGGGCCTGTTCCAGCAGCGGCCCTCGCAGGGCTGGGGCACGCCGGACCAGATCATGGACCCCGTGTACTCGGCCGGGATCTTCTACGACCGGCTGGCCGAGATCAAGGGGTACTCGCGGCTCCCGCTGACGGTGGCGGCGCAGAAGGTGCAGCTGAGCGGTTTCCCGCAGGCCTACGCGAAGCACGAGCCGGAGGCCACCGTGCTGACCTCGGCCTTCACCGGAGCCGGCCACCTGACCTGCGTCGGGCCCGCGCCCGTCCGGGCCGGCGATCCGGCGAAGGTCCGGGCGCAGCTGACCCGGCTGCTCGGCAAGAACCCCCTGTACACGCTGCCCGCGGAGGCGGGCGGCGGGGCCGGGGAGGGTGCCGGGGCGCCCACCGGGTCCGAGGTGACCCTGGTGGCGAAGCCCGGCGGCGGCGAACAGGCGGCTCGGACCGGGCAGGTGCTCGCGCAGTGGGCGGTGGCCGGCTCCCGCGAGCTGGGGATCACCCGGGTCGCGTACGGCGGCAAGTCCTGGGTGGCGGGCAAGGACGGCGACCGGTGGCGGGAGCGGGGCGCCGCGGGCGCCGGGAACGGCGCCGGCGATCCCGGCGCCGCGGCTCCGGGCCAGGTACGGATCTTCGTGCGCGGCTGAACCACCGGTGGACGGGCGTACGACCCGTCCCCCGTACGGGGGTGACCCGTACGGCGGACACGGAGCTCCCGGCGGGCACGCAACCGCAGGTGGGCGCGTGTTCCGAGCGGTCGGCCCGGAAGCCGATTAAACGATCCGTTACTGATCCTTTACCCACCGGCTCCGCAACTCGCGCCCCCCTCCGAGCGGTTGTCACGGCGTACTCAGCCGCTACCGCTTAGGAGCAACATGTCCCTCCCCCTGACCCGCCGGATCGCCCGTGCCGCGCTGCTCCTCGCAGCCGGGGCAGCTCCCGTGGTCGGTGCGGCCGGCGCGGCCAGCGCCGCGGGCCTGGAGTCCGTGCCGCAGCTGGGCGCGCTCACCGCGCCGGACGCGACGGTCGCCGCCGCGGGCGACACCGCGACCGATGCCGTGCCCGTCTCGACCCTGCCGGCGCCCGCGCCCGCCGACGAGGTGACCGGCGCCGCGGGCAGCCTGCTGGCGGGGCTGCCGCTCGCCGGCGGCGGGCTGCCGGGCGGCCTTCCCGGTGGCCTCCCGGGCGGTCTGCCCGGCCTCGGCTAGGCACCACCCGCAGAAACGCCGAGGGGCCCGGGAGCACGAACTCCCGGGCCCCTCGGGCTGTCCTGCGGCTACGGCGCCAGCCGCTTGACGGCCGCCGCGACGCGTTCGTCCGTGGCCGTGAAGGCGACGCGGACGAAGTGCGCGCCCGCCTCGCCGTAGAAGTCGCCCGGCGCGACCAGAATGCCGAGCTCGGCCAGGTGGGCGACCGTGTCCCAGCAGGGCTCGTCCCGGGTCACCCACAGGTACAGGCTGGCCTCGCTGTGCTCGACGCGGAAGCCGTGCGCCTCCAGGGCCGTGCGCAGGGCCGCGCGGCGGGCCGCGTAGCGCACCCGCTGCTCCTCGACGTGCACGTCGTCGCCCAGGGCCGCCACCGTGGCCGCCTGCACGGGGGCCGGGGTCATCATGCCGCCGTGCTTGCGGATCTGGAGCAGCTCGCCCAGGACATCGGCGTCACCGGCGATGAAGGCCGCCCGGTAGCCGGCCAGGTTGGACCGCTTGGAGAGCGAGTGGACGGCGACGATGCCCTCGTACGAGCCGCCGCAGACCTCGTCGTGCAGGACGGAGACGGGCTCGGCTTCCCAGCCCAGTTCCAGGTAGCACTCGTCGCTGAAGATCAGGATTCCGTGCTCGCGCGCCCAGGCCACGATCCGTACGAGCTCCTCCTTGGGGAGGACCTTGCCGGTGGGGTTGGACGGGGAGTTGAGCCACAGCAGCTTCACGCGGGCCGGGTCGAGATCGGTGGTGGGGTCGTCGTAGACCACCGGCTCGGCGCCGCACAGCCGCGCGCCGACCTCGTACGTCGGGTAGGCCAGCCGGGGGTACGCCACCTGATCTTTCAACGTCCCAGTGCCGGCGCCCAGGCCCAGCTGGGTGGGGAGCCAGGCCACCAGTTCCTTGGAGCCGACGACCGGCAGGACGTTGCGGTGCCCGGCGGCGCTCGCGCCGAGGCGGCCGCGCACCCAGCCGGTGATCGCGTCGCGCAGGGCCGGGGTGCCCCACACCGTGGGGTAGCCCGGGGAGTCCGCGGCCTCGATCAGGGCGCGCTGGATCAGTTCCGGCACCGGGTCGACGGGGGTGCCGACGGAGAGGTCGACGATCCCGTCCGGGTGGGCCGCCGCCGTCGCCTTGTACGGCTCCAGCTTGTCCCAGGGGAAGACGGGGAGACGGGCTGAGACTGCGGCCACGTGGTGCTCTCGCTTTCCGGATGTTCCGTGCATTGCGCACATTCCAGGAGGTTCGTCGTGAAAACACCTCGGTCCCGTGCGGCTGTGAGCCGTACGGGACCGAGGGACGCGCGTGGGGCGGTACCCGACCGTCAGTGGCTCGGGTTGATGTCCGCCGGAAGCGCTGCGATGAAGGGGTGGTCGCGCTCGATCAGGCCGAGCTTGGAAGCACCACCGGGCGAACCGAGCTCGTCGAAGAACTCGACGTTCGCCTTGTAGTAGTCCTTCCACTCCTCCGGAGTATCGTCCTCGTAGAAGATGGCCTCGACCGGGCAGACCGGCTCACACGCACCACAGTCGACGCACTCGTCCGGGTGGATGTACAAGGACCGCTGGCCCTCGTAGATGCAGTCGACGGGGCACTCTTCGATGCATGCCTTGTCTTTGACGTCGACACAAGGCTCCGCGATGACGTAGGTCACGCTCTCGTTCCTCCTCATAAGGGCTTTCCATATCGCGCGGGAGCGCGGCGTCGTCGATGCCCGCCCCTAGTATCTCCGTTCCCGGGCACGATCCGAACAGGAGGGGCGGACAGAGCTGTGGAAATCACTGCCGGTGGACGGCTGGAGATCCGGATTACACCCGCTGACGTGGGAAAACGTGTCTCTGTACGACGGGTGGAGTACGGCTCGACCGGGGCCCCCTCCTTCACGGACACCGTAGGGGTTCTCACATCCTGGAACGCTGGTGTGGTGACGATCACACGAAAGACCGGTGAGTCCGTCCGTATCGCGGAATCCTCGCTGGTGGCGGGCAAGGTCGTACCGGCCGCTCCGGCGCGCCGCAGGGGCCCCGCGGCCTCCTTCGAGGAGCTCTCGCGGGTCTGCGCACGGTCCTGGGTGCCGCTGGAGAGCGAGCCGCTCGGCGAGTGGACGCTGCGCGCGGCCGGCGGATTCACCCGCCGGGCCAACTCCGTGCTGCCGCTCGGCGATCCCGGTGTCCCGCTGGACGATGCACTCGCGCGGGTGACGTCCTGGTACGCCGGGAGGGATCTTCCGGCGTACGTCCAGACCGCCACGGGGGCCGCGGGCACGCAGGAGCTGCTGTGCGCGGAGCTGGAGGACCGGGGCTGGGTGCGCGAGGTGTCGGCGCTGGTGCAGGTCGGCGGGCTGGCGGCGGTGGGCGACCTGGACGTGGACGATTCCTTGGTCGCGGGCGTACGGCTGACCCGTACTCCGGACGAGGACTGGCTCTCCCGCTACGGGCGGGTGAAGGATCCCGAGACCGCCCGCCGGGTGCTGACCGCGGGGCCTTCGGTGTGGTTCGCGGCGGTGCCCGGCCGGGCGATCGGGCGGCTCGTGGTGGACGGCCGGTGGGCCGGTTTCGGTGCCGTCGAGGTCGACCCGGAGCACCGGCGCCGCGGTCTCGCCTCGGCCGTGATGGCGGCGCTGGCGCGGCGCGCGCTGGAGGAGGGCGCGTCGGCGGCCTGGCTCCAGGTGGAGAGCGACAACAGCGGGGCGCGGGCGCTGTACGAGGGGATGGGCTTCGGGACGCACCACTCCTACCACCACTACCGCCGGGCGGCGGTGTGACCTCGCCCTGGCGGGAGCGGTTCGCCGCCGAGGCGCGGGCGGAGCGGCCCGACCTGGCCACGCTGTGTCTGCTGCTGGCGGCGGAGGGGGACCCGGAGCTCGACGAACGGGCCATGGACTGGGCGCAGATCGAGCTGGACCGGCTGGCGGGGATGCTGCCGTACGGGCTGCGGGGCGCTCGCGCATGGGCTTCGGCGGTGTCCGAACTGCTGGGCGGGCGGCTGGGTTTCCACGGCACGCCGGCCGACTACGACCGGCTCTCCTCCTCGATGCTGCACGAGGTGCTGCGGCGGCGCCGGGGGCTGCCCATCCTGCTGTCCGTGGTCTGGCTGGAGGTGGCCCGGCGGGCCGGGGCCCCGGTGTACGGGCTGGCCCTGCCGGGGCACTTCGTGGTGGGCTTCGGGGATCCGGAGGAGGGTGTGGTCGTCGACCCCTTCGCAGGGGGCGCCTCGCTGGGCGCGGGTCCGGCGGAGCTGGCGGCGGGGCCGCGGACCGCGGCACGGACGATGGACATCGTCCTGCGGATCCTGAACAACATCCGGGCGTGGGCCTCGTCTCGGCCCGAGCACTCGGGGGTGGCGCTGTGGGCGCTGGACCTGGCGCTGCTGCTGCCTTCGCATCCTGCGGCGTTGCGGTACGAGCGGGCGAAGTTGCTGGTGGAGCGGGGGGAGTTCGCGGCGGGGGCGGCGGAGATGGATTCCTACGCGGTGGTCGTGGACGTGATCGATCCGCCGGCCGCGGTGCGGATCCGTGCCGAGGCGATGGCTGCGCGGGCCCTGCTGAACTAGCCCCGGCTGGGACTGGCCCGGCTGGGGACTGGCCGCCCGGCTGCGGGTGGGCCGCTGCGCGGGGCGAGGTCCCCTTCCCGCCCTTCCGCCGTTCCCCGGGGCTCCGCCCCGGACCCCGCGCCTCAAGCGCCGGCGAGGCTGGATATTGCCGCGGCGGAATGTGACAGCGGAGCCCCTCCCCGGTGTTCGGGGAGGGGCTCCGGTGCGTTCGGGGTCAGCTCGGGTTGGTGGGGATGGTCCCGGTGCGCTCGGCGGTCGTCTTGCCGCGCAGGGCCTTGCCGAGGACTCCGGCGACGTCCTGCGGGGTGACGGCGGTCTTCTCGCCGGTGCCGCGCATGATGAGGACGCCGTCGAAGGTGTTCCCGTAGGCCGCCTTGAGGGCCTCCAGGTCGTACTTCTCGACGAGGTGGCCGTCGACGACCTGCATGCTCAGGATCTTCGGCAGGGACTTGGCGCCCAGCGGGATGGACTTGGCGCCCGCCTTGACGAGGACCGGCGCCGACATCGCGGGCGTGGCGAAGTCCTTCATGGCGCGGTCCAGTTCGGCCTGGTCGACGACCGGGTCCTTGGTGGCGACCGGGAGGGTGACCGGGGCGGCCTGGCCGCTGGCGACCATGTCGCGGAAGGCCTTGGTGACCAGGTCGACGGAGCCGTCCACGTCGAGCGTGGAACCGGCCTTGCCGGGGACGGCGACGGCCTTGCCCGTGTCGAAGGTGATGGTGCCCTCGGTGGCGGAACCGGCGGTGCCGGCCAGCTCCTGGAGGGCGACCCGCAGCTTCTCGTCGTCGATGGGCAGGACGGCCTCGGCCTTGCGCTCGCTGCCGAAGAGCGAGCCGATGACCGTGACGGGGTTGTAGTCGCTGCCCGCGGCGTTGCGGACGGTGGTCTGGCTGTCCAGGCTCAGGCCGGCCTTCTCGGGCTTCAGCTCGACCGTCTTGCCGCCGACGGTGAGCTGGAGCGGGGCGGCGGCACGGTTGCCGAAGGAGGTCTGGAGCTTGGCGACGGCTTCGTCGCGGCTGCCGCTGATGTCGACGCCCATGACGGTGGTGCCCTTGGGGACGTCGGAGTGGTTGAGGAGCAGACCGGCTCCGTAGGCCACGCCGCACAGCAGGAAGACGGCTCCGCCGAGGAGGACCACCTTGTTGCGGCCCTTCTTGGCGGGCCGGGCCGGGGCGGGCGCGGCTGCCTTGGGCTTGGGCTTGGCCTTGTTCGCGGCCGCCGGGGCGGGCGCGGGCTGCGGGTATCCGGCCGCGTCCAGCTCGGGGCCGGGCCAGCTCGGCTCCTGCGCCCCGCCCACCGGTACGGAGCCCAGCGCGGGCCCGCCGGTCGGCCCGTCGGGACCGCGGCCGCTGCCGGGCCAGGCCGGGGCGGGCGGAACGGGGGCGATCAGGGCCTTGGCGACGGGACCGGTGGTGGGGCCGGAGCCGTAGTCGACGCCGGCCTGCGGCGCGGACGGTCCGGCGGGACCGGGTCCCTGCGCGGGGCCCGCGGGGGCACCCGTACCGGGGCCGCCGGGACCGCCGGGACCGCCGGGCGGTGCGGGGTAACCGGCGCCCGGGCCGCCGCCGACGCCGGGGCCGCCGGGACCGCCGGGACCGCCGGGCGGTGCGGGGTAACCGGCGCCCGGGCCGCCGCCGACGCCGGGGC
>NZ_JBHUBS010000043.1:0-9804 GCF_042788835.1 Streptomyces sp. NPDC056883
AGCGGCCCGCTGACCCGCGGCGGTGCGACGGAGACCTTCGAGCTGACGGTCGCCAACACCACGGACAAGGTCTCCTCCTACCACCCCTGGATGCTCCTCAACACGCCCGGCAGCACGATGACGCTCCAGCAGAGCGACGTGGTCTACAAGGTCGAAGCGGTCAACGCCCCCGCGACCGAGTCCAAGATCGGCCAGCAGGACGGCGAGTGGCAGGGCCTGTTCTACCCGGCCGGCAAGCCCGCGGACGGCTTCGAGATCCCGGCCGGCGGGAAGCTGACCTGGAAGGTCACGATGGGCCTGGGCAAGAGCTACCCGACCAACACCGGTGACTTCACGCTGCGCGCCGCGTCCTACGCCGGCGAAATCGCCGAGAACGGCGAGTCCACCCTGACCTTCAAGACCTCCCCGGCCGTCAACCCGTGGAAGCTGGAGACCTCGTTCACCAACGTGGGTGACTGCGAGGGCAGCAAGGGTTCCGACTGCCGGGAGATGGAGCTGCACTACCGGGTCAACGGCACGAACACCTTCGACTACGGCCTCGCCACCCGGGTCGAGCTGAACTTCCCGAACGCGGTCACCCCCTACCAGGCACGCGTCAAGGTCAACGGTGCGTGGAAGGACCTGGGCGAGGTCAGCAACTTCATGCTGCCGGTCATCCCGAAGGGCTTCGGAAACGCCTCCGGCGAGCACGTCGTCCGCCTCCAGATCGCCATCGGTTCGACGTCGCCCCAGAAGGCCGCCAAGGTCGGCGTGCACGCCTCGGTCGGCTACGCCGAGGGCAACGACCGCCCGTTCGCGGGCACCGAGACGACGATCGACCTCTCCCCGAAGACCGCCACGACCCCGCCCACCACGCCGGCGCCCACCTCCCCGGCCCCGACCTCCCCCGCGCCCACCACCCCCGCCCCGACCGGCTCCGCGACCACCGCTCCGGTAACCACCGCCCCGGCGGCCACCACGACCCCGGCCACGAGCAACACCCCGAAGCCCACCGGCTCCCTCGCGCACACCGGCTCGGACTCCAACACCGCCCTGTACTCCGGCCTGGCCGCCGCTCTCATCGGCCTCGGCGGAGCGGTCGCCTGGTTCGCCCGCCATCGGCGCACCGTCCGCGGCTAGTCGCCTCGTACGACGGCCCGAAGGGGCCCGGTCCACGCACCGCGTGGGCCGGGCCCCTTCGGCCTTGCTCGCCCGGCCGGGCTCACCTCGCCGCGTAGTCGATGCGCTCCGCGTCGAACGGCCAGACCTCGGCGAGCCAGCGCGCGACGGTCTCGTACACCGTCTTGTCGAACGCGGCCCGGTCGGCGCGCACCCAGGAGGTGACGTGCACGCGCTCCGGGTCCGCCTTCGCGGGGTAGATGTAGAGGCACCCGATGACCTCGCTCTCCCCTTCCACGATGCTGTACGTGAATCCGCGCCGCTCGGCGAAGTCCTTTGCGTGGCGCACCAGGTCGGCGAGGTTGGCTTCGAGGCTCATCCCCTCCTCCGGCGGCCAGTCGCCCAGGAAGCCGGGCGTCGCGCGCACGTGCTCGATGCTCCCGCTCCAGGCGGCGAGGTCCCCCTCGTTGTGCTCGGGCCCGAGGGGCTCCAGGCGGAAGCCCTCCCCGACGAGCCGGACGGGCACCTCGAACACCTCGGCCGACGGTACGAAAGTCTGCTGATCGCTGCTCATGCGGTGACCCTACGCAGGGGTTCCCGGGGCGCCCACGGAGTTTCGGGCCGCCGTCGCCAGCCGGAGCAGCTCGTCCACGGACCACTGGTCGTAGACGTGCTCCCCGTACTTGGCGGCCAGCACCCTGCCGTCCGGCCCGATCAGCAGGTCTGCGGGCAGCCCGAGCCGTCCGCCCGGCTGCCGTGGGGCGGGCAGCCGCTCCCGCCCGCGCGCCACCTCGACGGCCGACCGGGCGATCGCCCACAGCACCGGGCCCCAGGCGCGCGGGTCCAGCAGGGAGCGCGGAGAGGACTCGACGCCGAACTCCCGGTACAGCCGCTGCTTCGGATCGGCGATCACGGCGAAGGGGAAGTCGGCGGTGTGTGGGCGCAGTTCCTCCGCGGAGGAGTGGAAGAGCACGACCTCGCGGATCCCGGCGGCCTCGATCTCCGCGTGGCGCCGGACGACGGACCGCAGGTGGAGGTGGCAGACGGGGCAGCCGGCGAAGCGCCGGAACTGCAGATGGACGAGCCGATCCGGGTCGGGCACGGGGACGGCCCCGCCGGCCCCTCCCGCGATGGACTCGGCGGGCGTGCCGGGCGTGAGCGACGTGACGGGCGTGAGCAGGTGTACGGGCACCACGGAACCGGGTTCGAGCATGGGAAACCCTCCCTCGACGGGCGTAGGCGTATGCCGTATGCCTACCTCCCCAGCGTAGGCGTATGCCGTACGCTGTCAACCGTCATGCCGCGCCCCCGCTCACACACCCCGGACCAACTGGCCGCCGCCGCCCTCGCCGTCATCGACCGCGACGGGCTCCCCGGCCTCACCATGCGCGCCGTCGCCACCGAGCTCGGCACCAGCCCCATGGCCCTGTACCGCTACGTCCCGGGCCGCGAGGAACTCGAAGTGCTCGTCGTCGAACTCGTCCTCAGCCGCGTCGACACCACCCCACCGCCCCCGGGACCCTGGCACGGCCGGATCACGGTCCTGGCCCACCGCTTCCGCGACACCCTGGGCGCCCACCCGGCCGCCCTGCCGCTCTCCCTGACGCACCGGCACCGCTCGCCGAGCGGGCTGCGCTGGTCCGAAACCGTGCTCGGCGTCCTCACCGAGGCCGGCATCGAGGCCGAGGAGCGGGTGATCGCGCTGCGCGCGCTCGTCGCCTACGTGATCGGCGCCACGCAGCTGGAACACCTCGGCCCGCTGGCCGGTCCCGGAACCACCGCGATCGCCGGTCTCCCCCCGCACGAGTTCCCGTACATGTCGGCCACCGCGCGTGACGCCCGCGCGGTCACCCCGGACCGGGAGTTCGAGGGCGGCCTGCAGCTGCTCCTGCGCGGCCTGGCGTGATCCGCCGGTAGCGCATGCCGCGCCCCTCCGGTACGTCCTGTTCGACGTCGACGTCGACGTCACCCTCGTCGACGCCGTCGCCAATCAGCGCCGGGTCTGGGCGACCCGGGCCGCCCGCCACGGACTGGACCCGCACGCGTGCCTGGCCGCGCCGCCGGGCGGGCCCGGGGTGGCCGGATCTGACAGAACCTCGTCATTGCGGCCGTCGGGGCAGGGCGAAAGGATCTGCACATGCCCGCATCCGCACCGCACAGAGTCGTCATCGTGGCCTTCGCCGGTGTGGAACTGCTCGACGTCACCGGCCCGGCCGAGGTCTTCTCGGTCGCCACCCGGGTCGCCGGTACGAGCCACTCCGGCCACCCCAGTCACCCCGGCTATCTCGTCCGGATCGCCACGGCCGACGGCGGTCCGGTGACCACCTCCAGCGGCGTCCGGCTGCTGGCGGACCTGGCCCTCGACGAGGTGCGGGGCAGGGTCGACACCCTGCTCGTGGCCGGCGCCGTCGACCTGGTCGGCGACGGCGTGGAGCCCGTCGTCGACCGCGCGGTCACCGACTGGCTGCGCGAAGCGGCGCCGACGGCGCGCAGGACCGGGTCGATCTGCGCGGGAGCGCACCTGCTGGCCGCGGCGGGCCTGCTCGACGGCCTGTCCGCCACCACCCACTGGCTCACCGCCGCGCGGCTGGCGGCCGACCATCCCCGGGTCGCCGTCGACCCGGACCCGATCTTCATCCGGTCCGGGAGCGTGTGGACCTGCGCCGGTGTCACCTCGGGGCTGGACATGGCACTGGCGATGGTCGCCGAGGACCACGGCCAGGCCCTCGCCCTGGCCACCGCACGGATGATGGTCATGTACGTCAAGCGCTCCGGCGGGCAGAGCCAGTTCAGCGTTCCGCTCTCCGCCCCGGCCACATCGGGCGACCGCATCGACGACCTGCGCGTGTGGATCGCCGACCACCTCACCGAGGACCTCACCGCGGAGGCCCTGGCCGCACGGCTGCACCTGAGCGTGCGCCACTTCTCCCGGCTGTTCCGGCAGCGCACCCACGGCACTCCCGCCGCCTACGTGGAATCCGCCCGCCTCGAAGCCGCCCGCCGGCTGCTGGAGGAGAGCGACGGCAGCCTGCCGGACATCGCCGCGGCCAGCGGCCTCGGCTCCGTGGAGACCTTGCACCGCTCCTTCCAGCGCCGACTGGGGACCACGCCCGCCGAATACCGGCGCCGCTTCCGCTAGTACCCGCCTCACCCCGGCACGCCCACACCCCGACCCACACCACGCCCCACACCCCCGACCATCCGCCGGCAGCCCGGCGGATCCCCGGCATGCCCGCACGGGCAGCAGCCGTCCGTCACCTCATGGAGGACGCCATGTCCCGCACGAAGGTCATCCCCCTCCCCGTCATGGGCCGCACGGCCATCAACGCGTACCTGCTCCTGGGCCGCCGGCCCGTGATCGTCGACGCCGGGACACCCGGCAGCGGCCGGAAGATCCACGACCGGATCACCGAGCACGGAGTGGACCCCCGCGACGTGTCGCTGATCGTCATCACCCACGGGCACATCGACCACTTCGGCTCCGCCGCCGAACTGCACCGGCTCACCGGCGCGCCCGTCGCCGGCCACATCGCGGACCTCGGACCGTACCGCTCCGGCCGGGTCCGCGAGCCGTACCTGCCCACCGGCCCCATGGGCCGCGTCATGGACCGGAACAAGGAGCTGCACGTCCAGGCCGAACCCGTCGATCCCGATGTACTGATCCGCGGCGAGACCTCCCTGGAGGACTTCGGGATCGCCGCCCGCATCATGCCCACCCCCGGACACACCGCCGGATCGATCTCCGTCCTCACCGACGACGGGGACCTCGTCGCGGGCGACCTGGTCGCCAACTCCTTCATGGGCCTCGTCCCGGGCAAGCCGGCCAATCCGCCGTTCCACGACGACCCGCAGCGCAACCTCGCCAGCCTCCGCGAGATGCTCGCCCTCAACCCCACGCGACTCCACGTCGGCCACGGCTCCCCGCTGGAACCCGACCGGGTCCGCCGGTGGGCCGACCGGGAACACGAGCGCCTGCGCCGACGTGCGGCGGCCGGCCGCCTCACCACCCGCGCCGGGGAAACGGCCTGACCCCCGTGGACCCCGCACCACCTGGGGCTCTCCGAGCGCCATGTTCCTGAACATGCGGGGATGCGGCACACTGGAGGTTTGGCCAGAGTGAAACGGGGCGCTGCGCGTGAATGGTCCACTGATCGTCCAGAGCGACAAAACACTGCTCCTCGAGATCGACCACGAGCTGTCCGCGGCCGCGCGGCGCGCCATCGCGCCCTTCGCCGAGCTGGAGCGCGCTCCCGAGCACATCCACACGTACCGGATCACGCCGCTCGGGCTGTGGAACGCCCGCGCCGCCGGGCACGACGCCGAGCAGGTCGTCGACGCGCTCGTGGAGTTCTCCCGCTACCCCGTCCCGCACGCGCTGCTCGTCGACGTCGCCGAGACCATGGCCCGGTACGGCCGGCTCACCCTCTCCAAGCACCCCGTCCACGGGCTGGTCCTGACCAGCACCGACCGGCCGGTGCTGGAGGAGATCCTGCGGTCGAAGCGGATCGCCCCGCTGGTCGGCGCGCGCCTCGACGCCGACACCGTCGCCGTGCACCCCTCCGAGCGCGGACAGATCAAGCAGACCCTGCTCAAGCTGGGCTGGCCCGCGGAGGACCTCGCCGGGTACGTGGACGGCGAAGCGCACCCGATCGAGCTCGACGAGACCGGCTGGGCGCTGCGCCCCTACCAGCAGCAGGCCGTCGAGGGCTTCTGGCACGGCGGCTCCGGCGTGGTCGTGCTGCCCTGTGGCGCCGGCAAGACGCTGGTCGGCGCCGGTGCGATGGCGAAGGCCAAGGCGACCACGCTGATCCTCGTCACGAACACCGTCTCCGCCCGCCAGTGGAAGCACGAGCTGATCAAGCGGACCTCGCTGACGGAGGAGGAGATCGGCGAGTACTCCGGTACGCGCAAGGAGATCCGGCCCGTCACGATCGCCACGTACCAGGTCCTGACGACGAAGCGGAAGGGCATCTACCCGCACCTGGAGCTCTTCGACTCCCGGGACTGGGGCCTGATCCTCTACGACGAGGTGCACCTGCTGCCGGCCCCGGTCTTCAAGTTCACCGCCGACCTCCAGGCACGCCGCCGCCTCGGCCTGACCGCGACGCTGGTGCGCGAGGACGGCCGCGAGTCGGACGTCTTCTCCCTCATCGGGCCCAAGCGGTTCGACGCCCCGTGGAAGGAGATCGAGGCGCAGGGCTACATCGCGCCGGCCGACTGCGTCGAGGTACGGGTCAATCTGACCGAGTCGGAGCGGCTCGCCTACGCGACCGCCGAGACGGAGGAGAAGTACCGCTTCTGCGCGACCACCGCCACCAAGCGGAAGGTCACCGAGGCGCTCGTCGCCAAGCACGCGGGCGAGCAGACGCTGGTCATCGGTCAGTACATCGACCAGCTCGACGAGCTCGGCGAACACCTCGACGCGCCCGTCATCAAGGGCGAGACCTCCAACGCGCAGCGCGAGAAGCTCTTCAACGCCTTCCGCGAGGGCGAGATCAACGTGCTGGTCGTCTCGAAGGTCGCGAACTTCTCCATCGACCTGCCCGAGGCCACGGTCGCCATCCAGGTGTCCGGCACCTTCGGCTCCCGCCAGGAAGAGGCCCAGCGACTGGGCCGCGTGCTGCGCCCGAAGGCGGACGGCCACGAGGCGCGCTTCTACTCGGTCGTCGCGCGCGACACCATCGACCAGGACTTCGCCGCGCACCGCCAGCGCTTCCTGGCCGAACAGGGCTACGCCTACCGGATCATGGACGCCGACGAGCTGCTGGCCGACGACTGACGGACAAGACGACCGAACCCCACGAGGTCCCGTTCACCGAGCCTGCGCGCCGTGAACGGGGCCTCAGCGGCGTATGACGCCCGCGTCCGCCGCGTTGTCGGCGTACTCACCGAGGACGACGACGCTCACGGCGGTCGCCGCGAAGACCTTGGCGGCGCGCAGGACGCTGCCGGCGCTGTGGCGGGGGCGGCGGGCGTCGGAGGTGGCGGTGGCGCCGCGAGGGCGGCGACCCTGGACCGGGGTGTAGGTTGCGGTGCTCATGTATCCATGGTCGGTTTTCGACCCCCTTGTCACATCGCCCTGAGGGCTGAACCTCGGCCTCCCCGGCATCCTCCTCCCGACCCATGCCTCCCCCTACGGGCTCTGTCCGAAGGAGGACACGGCCCGAACACCCCCCGTACGGGGTCACCGGCCCGAAGGACTTCCGGCCCCCTTTATCCATTCGCGCAGCACCTCCACGCGGACTAGAATCTCCGCTCTTGCCGCCTCCCGCCGCGTCATCGGGAGCGCCGCCCGCCGCTCGGAAACCGGCGGGCCCGTCCGCCCGCATCACGCAGGTCCTCAGCAGATGGAGGCAGTTCCGTGCCCGCGCACGCCCACGTCACAGACTCCGACGCCGCATCAGCAGCCGACGCAGCCGCCACCGACCCCCTGGGCCGCGAGCGGGCCCACCTCGCCGCCTCCCGGTCCGCGCTCCGCGCGATGCGCGAGGACGTGCAGAACCTCGACATCCGCGACGTCACCGCGAACTGGGTCAACGCGATCGTCCTCCAGGCGCAGATCGACGACCGGATCAAGGCCCTCGCCGACCTCGCCCACACCCCCCTCTTCTTCGGCCGCCTCAACTACCTGCACGCGCCCGGCGCGGATCTCGCCGAGGGCGCGGAGGGCGAGCAGTTCTACATCGGCCGCCGCCACGTCCACGACGCCGGCGGCGATCCGATGGTGATCGACTGGCGCGCGCCGGTCTCCCAGCCATTCTACCGGGCCTCCAAGAACGACCCGCAGGACATCGGGCTGCGCCGCCGCTTCGGTTACACGGGCGGCGAGCTGACCGCGTACGAGGACGAGCACCTCTCCGACCCCGCCGAGGCGGCGGCCGTCAGCAAGCTGCTCCAGCAGGAGATCGAGCGCCCGCGCGTCGGCCCCATGCGCGACATCGTGGCGACGATCCAGCCCGAGCAGGACGAGATCGTCCGCTCCGGCCTCTCCGGCTCCGTCTGCGTGCAGGGCGGCCCCGGCACCGGCAAGACGGCCGTCGGCCTGCACCGCGTCGCGTACCTCCTCTACGCGCACCGCGACCGCCTCGCCCGCACCGGCACCCTGGTCATCGGGCCGAACCGTTCCTTCCTGCACTACATCGAGCAGGTGCTGCCCGCCCTCGGCGAGCTGGAGGTCAAGCAGGCCACGGTCGACGACCTGGTCGCCCGCGCGGACCTGGAGGTACGCGGCACGGACGCCGCCGAAACCGCCGTGGTCAAGGGCGACGCCCGAATGGCGGAGGTCCTGCGCCGCGCGGTCCAGTCACACGTGTCCGAGCCGGTCGAACCCCTGATGGTGGTCCGCGGATCGCGCCGCTGGCGGGTGCCCGCGTACGAGATCGCCGAGATCGTCGCCGAGCTCCAGAACCGCGACATCCGCTACGGGGCCGCCCGCGACGCCCTCCCGCAGCGGATCGCGCACGCGGTCCTCGTCCGCATGGAGCAGGCGGGCGAGGCGCCCGACGACCGGGTCCAGGACGCGGTGGCGCGCAACCCCGCCGTGAAGGCCGTGGTCAAAACGGTGTGGCCGCTGGTGGAACCGGCCAAGCTGGTCCTGCGCCTCCTCTCCGACCCGGCGTTCCTCGCGGCGCACGCGGACGGGATCCTGTCTTCCCACGAACAATCGCTGCTCATCTCCCCCAAGCCCGCGCGCAGCGCGAAGTCGGCGAAGTGGTCGGCGGCGGACCTGGTCCTCATCGACGAGGCGACGGACCTGGTGGAGCGCACGCACTCGCTCGGCCACGTCGTCATCGACGAGGCGCAGGACCTGTCCCCGATGCAGTACCGGGCGGTCGGCCGCCGCTGCACGACCGGCTCGGCGACGGTCCTCGGGGACCTCGCGCAGGGCACGACCCCCTGGGCGACGCGTAGCTGGGACGAGGCGCTGGGGCATCTGGGCAAGCCGGGTGCGGTGCTGGAGGAACTGACGGCGGGCTTCCGCGTGCCGCGCGAGGTGATCGCCTACGCCTCGCGGCTGCTGCCGGCGATCTCGCCCGGCCTGTCGCCGGTCTCCTCGGTCCGCGAGACCCCGGGCTCACTGATCGTCACCCCGGTCGACTCGCCCTCCGACCTCACCCCGGCGGTGATCGATGCCTGCCGGGCCTCGCTCGTGCACGAGGGCTCGATCGGCCTCATCGCCGCGGACGCGCGGATCCCGGAACTGGCCTCGTCCCTCCTGGCGGCGGGCCTGCCCTACCTCTCTCCCGGCGAGGAGACGACCGCGGAGTCCCGCCTGACCCTGGTGCCGGCCTCCCTGGCCAAGGGCCTGGAGTACGACTACGTGGTCCTCCACGAGCCGGCGGACGTGGTCGCGGGCGAGCCCGACGAACGCACGGGCCTGCGCCGCCTCTACGTCTGCCTCACCCGAGCCGTCTCCGGCCTCACCCTCCTCCACACCACCCCCCTCCCAGAGGCCCTGGCCTGACCCCCGGTCCTGCCCCCCGGCCGGGGTCCCTCTGCCGCCGCAGGCGGGGCGACCCTGCGGGGCGAAGTCCCCTACCCGCCCTTCCACCGTTCCCAGGGCCAGCCCTGACCCGGTCCTCAAACGCCGGACGGGCTAAAAGAAGAGGGCCCCGGGCTGCGCCCGGACCCCCTGGGGCTCCGCCCCAGACCCCGCGCCTCAAACGCCGGCGAGGCTGAGATTGTCCGGCTGGAAAGCTCGCGGGG
>NZ_JBHUBS010000044.1:0-5495 GCF_042788835.1 Streptomyces sp. NPDC056883
CCCTTTTTTTATAACAAAAGAAAAAACGCACCTACTATTGCAGATGCGTTTGGGTAAGTGGCTCGGGACGGAATCGAACCGCCGACACACGGATTTTCAGTCCGTTGCTCTACCAACTGAGCTACCGAGCCAGATGTTTCTTTTCTATACTATAAAGTAAAGTAAAATGGCGGTCCGGACGGGACTCGAACCCGCGACCTCCTGCGTGACAGGCAGGCATTCTAACCAACTGAACTACCGGACCATTTTTTGGTTGCGGGGGCAGGATTTGAACCTGCGACCTTCGGGTTATGAGCCCGACGAGCTACCGAACTGCTCCACCCCGCGATAATAATGGTGGAGGATGACGGGCTCGAACCGCCGACCCTCTGCTTGTAAGGCAGATGCTCTCCCAGCTGAGCTAATCCTCCATATATTACACTTACGTGTAATAGCTTGGCGGCGTCCTACTCTCACAGGGGGAAACCCCCGACTACCATCGGCGCTGAAGAGCTTAACTTCCGTGTTCGGCATGGGAACGGGTGTGACCTCTTCGCTATCGCCACCAAACCATTGAGAGTGTTCTCTCAAAACTAGATAACAGTAAGCATACATTCAAATTGGTTAAGTCCTCGATCGATTAGTATCAGTCAGCTCCACATGTCGCCACGCTTCCACCTCTGACCTATCAACCTGATCATCTTTCAGGGATCTTACTTCCTTGCGGAATGGGAAATCTCATCTCGAGGGGGGCTTCATGCTTAGATGCTTTCAGCACTTATCCCGTCCGCACGTAGCTACCCAGCTATGCCTTTGGCAAGACAACTGGTACACCAGCGGTGCGTCCATCCCGGTCCTCTCGTACTAAGGACAGCTCCTCTCAAATTTCCTGCGCCCGCGACGGATAGGGACCGAACTGTCTCACGACGTTCTGAACCCAGCTCGCGTACCGCTTTAATGGGCGAACAGCCCAACCCTTGGGACCGACTACAGCCCCAGGATGCGATGAGCCGACATCGAGGTGCCAAACCTCCCCGTCGATGTGGACTCTTGGGGGAGATAAGCCTGTTATCCCCGGGGTAGCTTTTATCCGTTGAGCGATGGCCCTTCCATGCGGAACCACCGGATCACTAAGCCCGACTTTCGTCCCTGCTCGACTTGTAGGTCTCGCAGTCAAGCTCCCTTGTGCCTTTACACTCTGCGAATGATTTCCAACCATTCTGAGGGAACCTTTGGGCGCCTCCGTTACCTTTTAGGAGGCGACCGCCCCAGTCAAACTGCCCACCTGACACTGTCTCCCCGCCCGATAAGGGCGGCGGGTTAGAAGGTCAATACAGCCAGGGTAGTATCCCACCGATGCCTCCACCGAAGCTGGCGCTCCGGTTTCCAAGGCTCCTACCTATCCTGTACAAGCTGTACCAACATTCAATATCAGGCTGCAGTAAAGCTCCACGGGGTCTTTCCGTCCTGTCGCGGGTAACCTGCATCTTCACAGGTACTATAATTTCACCGAGTCTCTCGTTGAGACAGTGCCCAGATCGTTGCGCCTTTCGTGCGGGTCGGAACTTACCCGACAAGGAATTTCGCTACCTTAGGACCGTTATAGTTACGGCCGCCGTTTACTGGGGCTTCAATTCGCACCTTCGCTTACGCTAAGCGCTCCTCTTAACCTTCCAGCACCGGGCAGGCGTCAGCCCCTATACTTCGCCTTACGGCTTCGCAGAGACCTGTGTTTTTGCTAAACAGTCGCCTGGGCCTATTCACTGCGGCTCTCTCGGGCTTGCACCCTAACAGAGCACCCCTTCTCCCGAAGTTACGGGGTCATTTTGCCGAGTTCCTTAACGAGAGTTCTCTCGATCACCTTAGGATTCTCTCCTCGCCTACCTGTGTCGGTTTGCGGTACGGGCACCTCTCACCTCGCTAGAGGCTTTTCTTGGCAGTGTGGAATCAGGAACTTCGCTACTATAATTCGCTCGCCATCACAGCTCAGCCTTCACGGGAAACGGATTTGCCTATTTCCCAGCCTAACTGCTTGGACGCGGATATCCAATACCGCGCTTACCCTATCCTCCTGCGTCCCCCCATTGCTCAAATGGTGAGGAGGTGGTACAGGAATATCAACCTGTTATCCATCGCCTACGCCTTTCGGCCTCGGCTTAGGTCCCGACTAACCCTGAGCGGACGAGCCTTCCTCAGGAAACCTTAGGCATTCGGTGGAGGGGATTCTCACCCCTCTTTCGCTACTCATACCGGCATTCTCACTTCTAAGCGCTCCACAAGTCCTTCCGGTCTTGCTTCACAGCCCTTAGAACGCTCTCCTACCACTGTTCGAAGAACAGTCCGCAGCTTCGGTGATACGTTTAGCCCCGGTACATTTTCGGCGCAGAGTCACTCGACCAGTGAGCTATTACGCACTCTTTAAATGGTGGCTGCTTCTAAGCCAACATCCTGGTTGTCTAAGCAACTCCACATCCTTTTCCACTTAACGTATACTTTGGGACCTTAGCTGGCGGTCTGGGCTGTTTCCCTTTCGACTACGGATCTTATCACTCGCAGTCTGACTCCCAAGGATAAGTCATCGGCATTCGGAGTTTGACTGAATTCGGTAACCCGGTAGGGGCCCCTAGTCCAATCAGTGCTCTACCTCCGAGACTCTTACCTTGAGGCTAGCCCTAAAGCTATTTCGGAGAGAACCAGCTATCTCCAGGTTCGATTGGCATTTCACCCCTACCCACACCTCATCCCCGCACTTTTCAACGTGCGTGGGTTCGGGCCTCCATTCAGTGTTACCTGAACTTCACCCTGGACATGGGTAGATCACCTGGTTTCGGGTCTACGACCACGTACTCAATTCGCCCTATTCAGACTCGCTTTCGCTGCGGCTCCGCATCTTCTGCTTAACCTTGCACGGGATCGTAACTCGCCGGTTCATTCTACAAAAGGCACGCCATCACCCGTTAACGGGCTCTGACTACTTGTAGGCACACGGTTTCAGGATCTCTTTCACTCCCCTTCCGGGGTGCTTTTCACCTTTCCCTCACGGTACTGGTTCACTATCGGTCACTAGGGAGTATTTAGCCTTGGGAGATGGTCCTCCCGGATTCCGACGGAATTTCACGTGTTCCGCCGTACTCAGGATCCACTCAGGAGAGAACGAAGTTTTGACTACAGGGCTGTTACCTCCTATGGCGGGCCTTTCCAGACCTCTTCATCTACCTCGTTCCTTTGTAACTCCGTACAGAGTGTCCTACAACCCCAAGAGGCAAGCCTCTTGGTTTGGGCTGGTCCCGTTTCGCTCGCCGCTACTCAGGGAATCGCATTTGCTTTCTCTTCCTCCGGGTACTTAGATGTTTCAGTTCCCCGGGTCTGCCTTCTCATATCCTATGTATTCAGATATGGATACCACTCCATTACGAGTGGTGGGTTTCCCCATTCGGAAATCTCCGGATCAAAGCTTGCTTACAGCTCCCCGAAGCATATCGGTGTTCGTCCCGTCCTTCATCGGCTCCTAGTGCCAAGGCATCCACCGTGCGCCCTTTCTAACTTAACCGTTAAAAAGAATCACTACGTGATATCTTGCATTACTAATTGAATGTGAATTACTTCTGTTATCTAGTTTTCAAAGAACAACATCTCGAAGAATCGAATGATCCTTCAAAACTAAACAAGACAGGGAACGTTCTGTTTATAAGACCCAAGGTCTTATATTCCGTTAATATCCTTAGAAAGGAGGTGATCCAGCCGCACCTTCCGATACGGCTACCTTGTTACGACTTCACCCCAATCATCTGTCCCACCTTCGGCGGCTGGCTCCTAAAAGGTTACCTCACCGACTTCGGGTGTTACAAACTCTCGTGGTGTGACGGGCGGTGTGTACAAGGCCCGGGAACGTATTCACCGCGGCATGCTGATCCGCGATTACTAGCGATTCCAGCTTCACGCAGTCGAGTTGCAGACTGCGATCCGAACTGAGAACAGATTTGTGGGATTGGCTTAACCTCGCGGTTTCGCTGCCCTTTGTTCTGTCCATTGTAGCACGTGTGTAGCCCAGGTCATAAGGGGCATGATGATTTGACGTCATCCCCACCTTCCTCCGGTTTGTCACCGGCAGTCACCTTAGAGTGCCCAACTGAATGCTGGCAACTAAGATCAAGGGTTGCGCTCGTTGCGGGACTTAACCCAACATCTCACGACACGAGCTGACGACAACCATGCACCACCTGTCACTCTGCCCCCGAAGGGGACGTCCTATCTCTAGGATTGTCAGAGGATGTCAAGACCTGGTAAGGTTCTTCGCGTTGCTTCGAATTAAACCACATGCTCCACCGCTTGTGCGGGCCCCCGTCAATTCCTTTGAGTTTCAGTCTTGCGACCGTACTCCCCAGGCGGAGTGCTTAATGCGTTAGCTGCAGCACTAAGGGGCGGAAACCCCCTAACACTTAGCACTCATCGTTTACGGCGTGGACTACCAGGGTATCTAATCCTGTTCGCTCCCCACGCTTTCGCTCCTCAGCGTCAGTTACAGACCAGAGAGTCGCCTTCGCCACTGGTGTTCCTCCACATCTCTACGCATTTCACCGCTACACGTGGAATTCCACTCTCCTCTTCTGCACTCAAGTTCCCCAGTTTCCAATGACCCTCCCCGGTTGAGCCGGGGGCTTTCACATCAGACTTAAGAAACCGCCTGCGAGCCCTTTACGCCCAATAATTCCGGACAACGCTTGCCACCTACGTATTACCGCGGCTGCTGGCACGTAGTTAGCCGTGGCTTTCTGGTTAGGTACCGTCAAGGTGCCGCCCTATTTGAACGGCACTTGTTCTTCCCTAACAACAGAGCTTTACGATCCGAAAACCTTCATCACTCACGCGGCGTTGCTCCGTCAGACTTTCGTCCATTGCGGAAGATTCCCTACTGCTGCCTCCCGTAGGAGTCTGGGCCGTGTCTCAGTCCCAGTGTGGCCGATCACCCTCTCAGGTCGGCTACGCATCGTTGCCTTGGTGAGCCGTTACCTCACCAACTAGCTAATGCGCCGCGGGTCCATCTGTAAGTGGTAGCCGAAGCCACCTTTTATGTCTGAACCATGCGGTTCAAACAACCATCCGGTATTAGCCCCGGTTTCCCGGAGTTATCCCAGTCTTACAGGCAGGTTACCCACGTGTTACTCACCCGTCCGCCGCTAACATCAGGGAGCAAGCTCCCATCTGTCCGCTCGACTTGCATGTATTAGGCACGCCGCCAGCGTTCGTCCTGAGCCAGGATCAAACTCTCCGATAAAGTAGTTTGACTGACTACGCACATCGCTGTGCGATTTATTTAAAACTTTGAATTAACAGGTACGTTTTGTCTTGTTTAGTTTTCAAAGAACTTTGTTGCTTCTCTCGAAGCGACCTCTTAATCATAACATTTTCAGTTTGCTAGGTCAATACTTTTTTTAAAAATATTTTCGCTAGGCTTGCCTTTCTATTAAAAAGACAACAAAAAGAATTATATCAGTATCATCGCTATGTGTCAAAGC
>NZ_JBHUBS010000045.1:0-5270 GCF_042788835.1 Streptomyces sp. NPDC056883
GCAATCCAGCGCCAGCCACATCCAGCCTCTCCGGCGTTTGAGGAGCGGGGTCCGGGGCGGAGCCCCGGGGAACGGTGGAAGGGCGGGTAGGGGACTTGCCCCGCGCAGCGGCAGCAGGTCGCCCCGGTTGGCTCAGGTGGTCAGTAGGAGTTTGCCTACGTGGGTGCTGGATTCCAGGACGCGGTGGGCCTCGGCTGCCTCCCGCATGGGGAAGGTGCCGTGCACCACCGGGTGGATGCGGCCCGCCGTGATCAGGGGCCATACGTGTTCGCGTACGGCCGCGACGATGGCGGCCTTCTCCTCCAGGGGGCGCGCCCGGAGGGTGGTGGCGGTGATCGCCGCCCGCTTCGCCAGCAGCGCGGCCAGGTTGAGCTCCGCCTTGACCCCGCCCTGGAGCCCGATGATCGCGAGGCGGCCGTTCACGGCCAGCGCGTCCACGTTCCGGGTCAGGTACTTCGCGCCCATGATGTCCAGGATCACGTCCGCCCCGGCGCCGCCCGTGGCCGCACGGATCTCCTCGACGAAGTCCTGTTCGCGGTAGTCGATCAGGATGTCGGCGCCCAGCTCGGCGCAGCGCGCCAGCTTCTCCTTGCCGCCCGCGGTGACCGCGACCCGCGCGCCCACGGCCTTCGCCAGCTGGATCGCCATCGTGCCGATGCCGCTCGATCCGCCGTGCACCAGCAGGGTTTCGCCCGGGCGCAGGCCGGCCACCATGAACACGTTCGACCAGACCGTGGAGACGACCTCCGGCAGGGCCCCCGCCGTCACCAGGTCCACACCCGCCGGGACCGGCAGGAGCTGGCCCGCCGGGACGGCCACCCGCTGCGCGTACCCGCCGCCGGAGAGCAGCGCGCACACCTCGTCGCCGACGGACCAGCCGGACACCCCGGCCCCGATCGCGGAGATCCGTCCGGAGCACTCCAGGCCGGGATGGGGCGAGGCGCCGGGCGGAGGGTTGTAGAAACCCTGCCGCTGCAGGACGTCGGCGCGGTTCACGGCGCTCGCCGCCACCTCGACGAGGACCTCTCCGTCGCCTGCCACCGGGTCGGGTGCGTCGGCCCACACCAGGGCCTCGGGGCCGCCGGGCTGTTCGATGGTGATCGCATGCATGGCCGGAGGCTACCGCGCGGATCGCCCGCCAAGTGGAACATCACGGGCTGGTGAAACGGTGGGGATCGCCATTCGTCGGGCTGTGTGACTGCCCGCGCTCGTCAAGTCGCCGACGGCGCGGCCCGCCCCGATCGAGACCGTGTACGTCACGGTTACCCCGACCGCGCCCGCCGCCTCGGCCCCCGGCCCCGGTGCGAGCCCGGCCCCGGGCTCCTCACCGAGCGGGTCGAGCACGCCGCCGCCCCAGGCCCCGGGCGGCGCCACCACGCTCACCCTGCCCAGGGACTACGGGTTCCGCCTGCGGGAGGCCGCGCCGACCGTCGAACGCCGCTCCGATGCCCTGGACTTCTACCGCGACTCCAGCACGGTGTGGGCGGACAACGGGGGGCGGATCGTCGCCCTGGAACCCCAGGAGCCCGGAACCCTGGACACCTGCAGGGCGATCACCCGTTTCATCGTGAAGGTCCCGATCGCGTCGCTGCAGACGGGCACGCGGTTCTGCTTCGAGACCGGCAAGGGAGCCCTCGCCCTGGTGGAGGTCCCGAAGGACGGAAGCGAGGGCGGCTTCGTGGTCCTCAAGGTCACCTTGCTGGGGGCGCGTTAGGGACGGCCTAGTCCGCCGAACCCAGGACCACCGGCGGCGTGGACGACGGGGTCGCGCGGACGATGGTGATGACGCGGTCCGTCAGTTGCAAGGGGCTCGCGTGCGGATCGTCGTACGGGAGCAGGCGGTGGCCGCGCAGGACGCTGACGACCAGGTCGTCGGTGTCCCGGACCGATTTCCCGACCTCCCCGCGGTTCACCGGACGCTCGATCAGGTCGAGCCCGCTGCCCTGCTGGATGAGGTCCTCCATCACCGTGCCCGCGCTCGGGCTGAGCACCGAGAGGCCGAGCAGCCGGCCCGCCGCGCTCGCGCTCGTGATGACCGCGTCGGCGCCCGACTGCTTCAGCAGCGGTGCGTTCTCCTCTTCCCGGACGGCCGCCACGATCTTCGCGCCGCGGTTGAGCTGGCGGGCCGTCAGGGTGACCAGGACCGCCGTATCGTCGCGCTGGGTGGCGATGACGATCTGACGGGCCTTCTGGATCTCGGCGCGCAGCAGGACGTCGGAGCGCGTGGCATCGCCGACGACCCCCGTGAACCCCTCCGCGTTGGCGATGTCGATCACCTTGGCACTGGGGTCGACGATGACCACCTGCTCCTTGCTGAGGCCGGTGGCCAGCAGGGTCTGCAGGGCGGAGCGGCCCTTCGTGCCGAAGCCGACGACGACGGTGTGCTCACGCAAGTTCTTCCTCCAGCGGCTGAGCCGCCACTCTTCCCTGGTGCGTTCGGTGAGGACTTCCAGGGTGGTGCCGACCAGGATGATCAGGAACAGCACGCGCAGCGGGGTGATCAGCAGGACGTTGACCAGCCGCGCGCTGTCGCTGTACGGGACGATGTCGCCGTAGCCGGTGGTCGACAGGGTGACGGTCGCGTAGTAGACGCAGTCGAGGAAGTCGACCTTGTTGTTGGCGTTGTCGTGGTAGCCCGCGCGGTCGATCCACACGATCAGGACCGTCAGGGCCATGACGAACAGGGCCATCAGCAGGCGGCGCGTGACCTGACGGAGCGGTTTTTCGACGACGCGCTTGGGCAGTTTGATGCGGCGCGAGACGAGTTTCTCGTCGGCGCCGCGTGCCATCGCGTCGGAGCCGTGAAGTTTCACGTGAAACATCCCCCCGAAGCCCACGGGAGATCGAGGATCTCCAACTCCTGGCCGGACCGCGCCCCGTTCGGCGGTACGACGGCCAGCGCGTCCGCGGCGGCCACCCCGCGCAGCATCGCCGGCCCGTTGTAGCGCAGCGGTACGGCGTGGTCCTCGGTCAGCAGGACCGGTACGAGCCGGGTGTCGTGCGGGTGACCCGGTACGTCGCCCTCCACCGGCACCACGTACCGGGGGCGCGGGCGCCGTCCGGCGAGGGCCCGCAGCAGCGGTTCGGCGAGGGTGAGGAGTCCGGAGACGGCGGCCAGCGGATTGCCGGGCAGCCCCACCAGGTGACGGACCGGGTCCGGCCCGGCGGCCCCGCCGCCGATGCGGGCCAGCAGCATCGGGTGCCCGGGGCGTACGGCCACCCCGTCGACGAGCAGGTCGGCGCCGGCCTTGGCGAGCACGGGGTGGACGTGGTCGACGGGGCCGGAGGCGGTGCCGCCGGTGGTGATGACCACGTCGGCGGCGGATCCGGTGACGGCCTCCAGCAGTGCTTCGGCGCCCGCCGGATCGTCGCCGAGCCGCCGGACGGCGATGACCTCGGCGCCGAGCCGGGTCAGCCAGGGGCCCAGCATGGGGCTCAGGGCATCGCGGATGAGCCCGTCGTGCGGGGGCCCCTCGGTGAGCAGTTCGTCGCCGAGGACCAGGATCTCCACGCGCGGCCGGGGGCGGGTGGAGAGCTCGTCGTACCCGGCGGCCGCGGCGAGGCCGAGGACGGCCGGGGTCACCAGGGAGCCCGCCGGCAGCAACAGGTCGCCGGAGCGGCATTCCTGGCCGCGCGGGCGGATGTCCTGGCCGGTGGCGACGGGGCGTTCGGCGTACAGCAGGGTGCCGGCCTCGCGGGAGTGCTCGCTGCGGATCACGGCGGTGGTGTCCGCGGGGATCCGGGCACCGGTGGCGATCCGTACGGCCTCGCCGTCCGCGAGGGGCGCGGGGCGCTCGCTCCCGGCCAGTGCGCCCTCGCCGGGGCGGATGGTCCAGGGGCCGGGCCCGGCGACTGCCCAGCCGTCCATCGCGGAGGTGTCGAAGGACGGCAGGTCGCCCAGGGCGTCGAGGGGCGTGTCCAGCACCTCGCCGAGGGCGGCCGCCAGGGGGACCCGGTGGGTGCGGCCGCGGACGGCGGAACCGGCACGGGCGGAGGTCTCCCGGGCCCGGTGCCAGGGCGCGGCGCGGTGACCGCCGCCGGTTCCGCCGGAGCCACCGGTGCCGCCTGCGGCGTCGGAACGGGGGGCGCGGCTGACCAGGGCGAGGGCCTGGTCGAGGGCGCGGTCGGCGTCGGCGTCGGCGTCGGTGCCGGGGTCGGCGGTCATCCGGAGCCGGTCGCTTCGGGGCCGGTGGCTTCCGGGGCTTCGCCTTCGGCGGACTCGCCCTCCGCGGCCCAGCGCAGGGCCAGCTCGGCGGCCTTGCGGGAGGCCTCGGCCACGGCCTGCGCGGGGTCCGCCCCGGTGGCTTCGGCGTGGGCCGCCGCGTAGCCGACGAGGAAGGTCGTCAGCGGGGCGGCGGGCCGGGCGACGCCGTGCGCGGCGTCACGGGCGAGGTCGAGCAGGGTCTTGGTGTCGACGGCGACGTCGATGCCCAGCTCGTTCTTGACGGCGGTGATCCATTGCTCCAGCACGGTTCCATGCTCTCTGATTCGGGCGCGGGCGGCGGCGAGATCGTCCCAGGTGTCGCAGTCGAAGGAGGCGAGTGGCGCAGCCGCGGTGACCGGGGTGAGGTCGAGTTCGGTGGTGAGGGCGCGCAGGGGGAGGCCGTTCACCGAGCCGTGTTCGGTGGCCAGCAGGGCGATTTCCCTGCGCAGGGGCTCGGCGCGGTAGGCGGCGACCAGGGGCTGGTCGCGGCCGCCCGGGTCCCGGAGCAGGGCTCCGTCCCGGGTGTGGTGCTCGGGCGCGTCGAGGGTTCGCAGCAGGGAGCCGACGGTGTCCCGGTCCAGGAACGGCAGATCGGCGGAGAGTACGAGGACCAGCGGGGCGGTGGTGTGCCGCAGCCCGGCGTCCAGCGCGGCGAGGGGGCCGCCGCCGGGGGGGTCCTCCCGGGCCCACTGCACGGGCCGGGCGGTGGGCCTGCGGCCGGCCACCACGACGGTGGTGCGGGCGTCTGCGCAGGCGTCCAGGACGCGGTCGAGGAGGGGGCGGCCGCCGACCAGGAGGCCTGGTTTGTCGGCTCCGCCCAGTCGCCTTGCGGCGCCGCCTGCCAGGACGATGGCGTCGTAGGTCATTCCCCGAGTATGCGGGGGGTCGGGGCCGGATGGGTTGTGGCGTTTACCGGGTTCTTACCCGGTGGCCCGTGGGGCCGGCTGCGGGGGTGCCGCTGCGCGGGCGAAGTCCCCTACCCGCCCTTCCACCGTTCCCAGGGCCGGCCCTGACCCGGTCCTCAAGCGCCGGACGGGCTGGGAAGGGGTACCGGGCTGCGCCCGGA
>NZ_JBHUBS010000046.1:0-3214 GCF_042788835.1 Streptomyces sp. NPDC056883
CTTCAGAACTAACACAGTGGACGCGAGCAACTGAGGACAAGCCCTCGGCCTATTAGTACCAGTCAGCTCCACCCGTTACCGGGCTTCCACATCTGGCCTATCAACCCAGTCGTCTACTGGGAGCCTTACCCTCTCAAGGAGGTGGGAATACTCATCTTGAAGCAGGCTTCCCGCTTAGATGCTTTCAGCGGTTATCCCTCCCGAACGTAGCCAACCAGCCATGCCCTTGGCAGGACAACTGGCACACCAGAGGTTCGTCCGTCCCGGTCCTCTCGTACTAGGGACAGCCCTTCTCAATATTCCTACGCGCACAGCGGATAGGGACCGAACTGTCTCACGACGTTCTAAACCCAGCTCGCGTACCGCTTTAATGGGCGAACAGCCCAACCCTTGGGACCGACTCCAGCCCCAGGATGCGACGAGCCGACATCGAGGTGCCAAACCATCCCGTCGATATGGACTCTTGGGGAAGATCAGCCTGTTATCCCCGGGGTACCTTTTATCCGTTGAGCGACGGCGCTTCCACAAGCCACCGCCGGATCACTAGTCCCGACTTTCGTCCCTGCTCGACCCGTCGGTCTCACAGTCAAGCTCCCTTGTGCACTTACACTCAACACCTGATTGCCAACCAGGCTGAGGGAACCTTTGGGCGCCTCCGTTACTTTTTGGGAGGCAACCGCCCCAGTTAAACTACCCATCAGACACTGTCCCTGATCCGGATCACGGACCGAGGTTAGACATCCAGCACGACCAGAGTGGTATTTCAACGACGACTCCACAACCACTGGCGTGGCCGCTTCAAAGTCTCCCACCTATCCTACACAAGCCGAACCGAACACCAATATCAAACTATAGTAAAGGTCCCGGGGTCTTTCCGTCCTGCTGCGCGAAACGAGCATCTTTACTCGTAGTGCAATTTCACCGGGCCTATGGTTGAGACAGTCGAGAAGTCGTTACGCCATTCGTGCAGGTCGGAACTTACCCGACAAGGAATTTCGCTACCTTAGGATGGTTATAGTTACCACCGCCGTTTACTGGCGCTTAAGTTCTCAGCTTCGCCACACCGAAATGTGACTAACCGGTCCCCTTAACGTTCCAGCACCGGGCAGGCGTCAGTCCGTATACATCGCCTTACGGCTTCGCACGGACCTGTGTTTTTAGTAAACAGTCGCTTCTCGCTGGTCTCTGCGGCCACCCCCAGCTCACGGAGTAAATCCGATCACCAGGACTGGCCCCCCTTCTCCCGAAGTTACGGGGGCATTTTGCCGAGTTCCTTAACCATAGTTCACCCGAACGCCTCGGTATTCTCTACCTGACCACCTGAGTCGGTTTAGGGTACGGGCCGCCATGAAACTCGCTAGAGGCTTTTCTCGACAGCATAGGATCATCCACTTCACCACAATCGGCTCGGCATCAGGTCTCAGCCTTATATGAGGGACGGATTTGCCTACCCCTCGGCCTACACCCTTACCCCGGGACTACCACCGCCCGGGCTGGACTACCTTCCTGCGTCACCCCATCGCTTACCTACTACAAGTCTGGTTCGCCGGCTCCACCACTTTCCTTTCCCCGAAGGGTCCGGAACGGCTTCACGGGCTTAGCATCGCCTGATTCGATATTGGGCGTTTCAAAGCGGGTACCGGAATATCAACCGGTTGTCCATCGACTACGCCTGTCGGCCTCGCCTTAGGTCCCGACTTACCCTGGGCAGATCAGCTTGACCCAGGAACCCTTAGTCAATCGGCGCACACGTTTCTCACGTGTGTATCGCTACTCATGCCTGCATTCTCACTCGTGAACCGTCCACAACTAGCTTCCGCTGCTGCTTCACCCGGCACACGACGCTCCCCTACCCATCACAGCGGGCGTTGGCCCTATTGCTGCAATGACACGACTTCGGCGGTACGCTTGAGCCCCGCTACATTGTCGGCGCGGAATCACTTGACCAGTGAGCTATTACGCACTCTTTCAAGGGTGGCTGCTTCTAAGCCAACCTCCTGGTTGTCTCTGCGACTCCACATCCTTTCCCACTTAGCGTACGCTTAGGGGCCTTAGTCGATGCTCTGGGCTGTTTCCCTCTCGACCATGGAGCTTATCCCCCACAGTCTCACTGCCACGCTCTCACTTACCGGCATTCGGAGTTTGGCTAAGGTCAGTAACCCGGTAGGGCCCATCGCCTATCCAGTGCTCTACCTCCGGCAAGAAACACGTGACGCTGCACCTAAATGCATTTCGGGGAGAACCAGCTATCACGGAGTTTGATTGGCCTTTCACCCCTAACCACAGGTCATCCCCCAGGTTTTCAACCCTGGTGGGTTCGGTCCTCCACGAAGTCTTACCTCCGCTTCAACCTGCCCATGGCTAGATCACTCCGCTTCGGGTCTAGAGCGTGCAACTCAATCGCCCTATTCGGACTCGCTTTCGCTACGGCTTCCCCACACGGGTTAACCTCGCTACACACCGCTAACTCGCAGGCTCATTCTTCAAAAGGCACGCAGTCACGACTGTATGTGCAAGCACATACAGCGACGCTCCCACGGCTTGTAGGCACACGGTTTCAGGTACTATTTCACTCCGCTCCCGCGGTACTTTTCACCATTCCCTCACGGTACTATCCGCTATCGGTCACCAGGGAATATTTAGGCTTAGCGGGTGGTCCCGCCAGATTCACACGGGATTTCTCGGGCCCCGTGCTACTTGGGAGATTCTTAAGCAAGCCGCTGATGTTTCGTCTACGGGGGTCTTACCCTCTACGCCGGACCTTTCGCATGTCCTTCGACTACATCAACGGTTTCTGACTCGCCGACCGGCCGGCAGACCGATCAAAAGAATTCCCACAACCCCGCATGCGCAACCCCTGCCGGGTATCACACGCATACGGTTTGGCCTCATCCGGTTTCGCTCGCCACTACTCCCGGAATCACGGTTGTTTTCTCTTCCTGCGGGTACTGAGATGTTTCACTTCCCCGCGTTCCCTCCACACTGCCTATGTGTTCAGCAGTGGGTGACAGCCCATGACGACTGCCGGGTTTCCCCATTCGGACACCCCCGGATCAAAGCTCAGTTGGCAGCTCCCCGGGGCCTATCGCGGCCTCTCACGTCCTTCATCGGTTCCTGGTGCCAAGGCATCCACCGTGCGCCCTTAAAAACTTGGCCTACAGATGCTCGCGTCCACTGTGTAGTTCTCAAGCAACGACCAGTCACCCATCACCCC
>NZ_JBHUBS010000047.1:0-1343 GCF_042788835.1 Streptomyces sp. NPDC056883
ATATCTCTCTTTCTTGGATTGTCAGGTATTAATGACTGACCCAAAGGTGGAGGTACGAAAGTGGTTTACGAAAGCGATTAGTGATCCAGATGTACGGGTTAAGTATCCGATGTTTGTAGAATTGATTCGCTCATTCCACTACGTCACGCTTGATGCCTCTGATAAAAAGAATTTTGGCGTTTTAGACCCAATTATCTTCCTTGATGGATTTGAAGCGAAAGAGACTGCTCAAAACATCATTGAGCAAATTTATGATTTGCATGGGAAAGATGCTGTAAAAACCGAAGTTCTGAAAACTTTAGATGCGGTTATTGAGCGAAAAGCAAAGGGAGAAACCGTTGGGCTTATGCATGTTGTAGATCATCTAGCGAATAGTGAGGACCCAACAATTAAGAGTGCAGGCGAGCTTCTTGTCCAAATGGTTCAGAATAGCATTCTTCAATTAGTTTTCAGCTATGGGGATGCTGATGCCATTAACTTGAATCGCAAAGTAACTATTTTAGAAATTGCCGGTTTAGACTTACCGAATGAAGATGATGACCCACGTTATTACAGTGACAGCGACAGGAAAAGCCTTAGCATTATGATTGGCCTTGCAAAATTCTGTGAAAAATTTGGTCGCCGCAGTCATGATGATCCGACAGCAATCATTTTCGATGAAGCTTGGACGTTGACTAAAGCCCGCGGCGGTAAGCGATTAGTTCAGGATATGAAGCGTGTAGGACGTTCCTTTAAAAATCAGCTATATCTTGTTTCTCAAAATATGGCCGACTCCGAAACAGATGATGATAAGGGGAATTTCGGTGCGCGTTTTGCTTTCGATAACGATGTTGACCGTCCAGACATTTTAAAGACGATGAACCTTCCGCAAACAAAACAAAATGAGGAGATGCTTGCGAATATGGTAAAAGGTCAGGCGTTGTTTATGGATTTTTACGGACGTGTTGGAAAGCTGTCGATAGATTGCTTATTCGAGGAATGGAGAGAAGCATTTAAGACAGTTGAAAAATCACACTCCGCTAGAGCAGAGGAGGAACTGGCATGATAAAAAAACTTGTTTTATCTTTTGCTCTTTTGGCAGCCATAACCGGCATGGCCGGTTGTGGCGGTACAAAGGCGAAATATGATGAAGCCATAGATCAAGTAGTAAGCATACAAAATCAAAGGTTACAGAAGGACGGAGTAGATAAAGACATAGATAAATTAAACCGTGAAGATGCCGAAATTCGTGTTTATCAAGATGGGAAGTATATTTCATTAGATTTTAAAATTCGAGATGGCGACACAATTAGAATGACTTATGAAAAACAAAAGAACGATGAATATGACTTGTATCCAGAAGG
>NZ_JBHUBS010000048.1:0-693 GCF_042788835.1 Streptomyces sp. NPDC056883
ATGTAAGACCTAATCGCGCTCAGCCAAAAGACCGAGGGGAGAGACAAGGCGAACGTCAAGCACAGAACGTCTCCGAGAAACATCTACCTGAAAACCCTAATCGGGCACGAGGTGAATAAAGCATGAAAAAGATTCTTGTCATCAGCCTCATCGTGGCTGCGGCAGGGTATGCCGCCCTTATGGGGTTTATCCTGCTGTTTGGTGACGGAGGAGACGAAGGCGGCCGAGGCGGTATAGACAGTAACATAGCAGGTAAAGCGAAAATCAGTCAGGATGTTGAACGTTATCGCCCCTTATTTGAAAAATATGCTGAAAAGTATGATCTCACAAAGCATATAGACGTAATTATGGCGCTTGTCATGCAAGAGAGCGGCGGCCGACACTTAGACGTCATGCAGTCATCAGAATCAATGGGATTGCCGCCTAACACAATTACTGATCCCGAGGTCAGTATAGATGTTGGAATGAAGCATTTTAAAAGCGTCTTAGATAAAGCAGGTGGCGACATTAAATTGACACTCCAAGCCTATAACTACGGCGGCGGGTTCATTGACTACGTTAAAAAAAATGGCGGCAAGTATTCGAAAGAGCTTGCTCTCTCGTTCAGCAAAGAACAGGCCGCAAAGGTAGGTTGGTCGAGTTATGGAGATCCGCTTTATGTCGATCATGTGCTGAGATACCTAGACACAGGAG
>NZ_JBHUBS010000048.1:703-1157 GCF_042788835.1 Streptomyces sp. NPDC056883
CACAGGAGGAAAAGGCGGAGGAAAAAATCAAAAATTCGATTATGCTCAAGTACACAATATTATGAAAGAGTATTTAGGCACGCCTTATGTGTGGGGAGGCCGGTCTCCATCGGCTGGAGGTTTTGATTGTAGCGGCCTCATGGAATATGCTTTCGGGCAAATTGGTGTTGATCTCAATGGTAATGCTGCGACACAGTATGAGAAAACAAAGCCTGTTCCCGATGATGAGGCAGAGCCGGGCGACTTGGTCTTTTTTAGCACATATGCGCCCGGGCCGACTCATGTTGGAATGTATGTCGGTGATGGAAAATTCATTAATTCAAATGACGCAGGCCTTGAATATTCGAGCGTAGAGACATGGAAAAAGCTTTATCCGTATTTAGGGTTCAGGAGAATATAGAGAGGGTGAGTATGTGGAAGATCAGCAGAAAAGGCGCGGGACACGAATTATTAT
>NZ_JBHUBS010000049.1:0-260 GCF_042788835.1 Streptomyces sp. NPDC056883
TTTTTTGATCAATGTCCAATGTATAGCGCTTAATAACACCGAAGGATTCAAGCTGTCTGACACGCTCTGTGACGGACGGGGCTGACAATTTGATTTTTCTGCCAAGCTCCCGCATGGACAGGCGGCTGTCCCGCTGCAGCTCTTTAATGATGCTCAGATCAACATTATCTAGTTTCATGACTGTAGTCCTTCCTTACCCTTTTGGCTATATTATCAAGAGAAATCCGAAGAATGACGAGAACAACAGGCGGAAATCCTGC
>NZ_JBHUBS010000049.1:272-1019 GCF_042788835.1 Streptomyces sp. NPDC056883
TGATGTCCATTTTAAGTAGACGTAGCTGCGCTTGCCCTTCGCCACATCGTCTGCCAGTACGGAAACTTTCGGATCAACAAACACAGCCAACAGCATAGTCGCAACTCCGTTGATTAAGCCTGATGCCATCACGGCCGTCGTGCTGTGCTCAGGCGCCAGAAGGCCGGCGTACAGAGCGGACAGAACACCGATCGTGTAAATAGACGTAATGACCATATTAATGACAAACAAGCGTTTCGGGATCATTCGGAATTGAAGCCCCTTTAAATAGGAGACTGACGGCAGTCTGATATAAGAACGCGCATGCTTCAGCCCGTTCAGTGAAAATCCTTTTTTAAATACCTGCATAACGGAGCCTCCTCCGTCCGCCAAGTGTATAATCGCCCGGGTGAATAACGCGACGAATGTCGGCAAAAGACAGATGCCGAGTATCGTTCCGACCGTGGAGCCGAATATTAAAAATCGAAACTGGGCGCCCACAAGAGACAGGGCGTTTGATCCGGCGGCATCAATCAGATGTCCGGTAAACGGCTGCTGAACCATGTTTGACATGCGCGACACGATGACCATGACATTAAATAATGACAGCGCTGACGCGATAAAACCGACTCTCGCGCCGGAAAGGCGTGTTGCATAGGCAAGCGTTTCAATCGAATGTATCAGCAGCAGAAAACAGAAGATAAACAGTACTTGTGAAGTAATAACGTGCAATGTATGATTCCTCCAAATCTTTTCTACTGATTAGAC